>DATMPO010000133.1:0-72278 GCA_035567035.1 Verrucomicrobiia bacterium
CCGACGACCGCCGTTGTCACCGGGAAATGGCAGCTCACTATGTCTGACGGCAAACAGCTTGGCGGACTGTTCACGCTGGTTTTCAAACGACAGCAGGACGGCTGGCGAATCGTGCATGACCATACTTCGGCGGGATAAAGATGGTCGCGAAATATTCACCACTACCTCGGATTGCTTTTAGATTTCCATCCCGTCTATAAATCTACCGGTGTTTTCACCTCAAGAAGGGTATCCATGCGTCTTGTTAAACTACTGATGGTTTTGGCCGCTTGTTCCGCAATCGTCTTTTGTCAGGCTCCCGCGCAACACGGCATTCAACCCGGCGACCTTGATCGCGCCGCCGATCCTTGCACGGACTTTTTCCAGTATGCCAACGGCACATGGAGGGCACAGAATCCCATTCCCGCCTCGATGTCGCGCTGGAGCCGCCGCTGGCAGGCAGGGGAGCTGTCCAAAGACCAGCTCAAAGACATTCTGCAGGACGTCTCGCGCCGCCATGACTGGCCGGCCGGCAGCGTGGAGCAACTCATTGGCGACTACTATGGTTCCTGCATGGACGAAGCGCGCGTCAACAAGCTGGGGATCGCGCCCATTCAGCCGTTGTTGGCGGACATTGACAAGATCAAGGATGCAGCCGGCGTGCAGCGGATGATCGGCCAGCTTCATCGCGTGGCCGTTTCTGTGCCCTTTGGGTTCGGTTCCAGCTCAGATAACCATCGTCCCGGGCAGGTGATTGCTGATATCGGCGCCAGCGGGCTCGGGCTTCCGGACCGCGATTACTACTTCAAGACGGAGCCACGGTTCCAGGAAGCGCGGGAGAAATACCGCGCGTATGTCACCAGCATGTTTCAGCTCGCGGGCTATGACGAAGCCAGGGCCAAAGCCGCCGCTGCCACCGTGTTCCAGATGGAGACCAGCCTGGCGGGCGCGTCGCTGGACAACGTAACTCTGCGTGACCCGCAGGCTACGGACCACAAAACAAGTTTCAGCGATCTGCAAAAGCTCACTCCCGCCTTGGATTGGAATGCCTACTTCCAGGCAGCTGGGCTGCCGCACGACGACTTGAACGTGGAGGAACCCAAATTCCTGCAGGAAGTGGACCGGCAACTCCGGGAAACGTCACTGGCGGATTGGAAAACGTACCTGAAATGGCAGTTGCTGGATTCCGCGGCAGGGTCTCTGTCCGCGCCTTTTGTAGAAGCATCGTTCAATTTTCACGGCCGCTTTCTAAACGGAGCGAAAGAAATAAAGCCGCGCTGGAAACGGTGCGTTGAATCTACCGACGGTTTGCTGGGCGAAGCCCTCGGTCAGAAGTATGTGCAAAAGTACTTCCCGCCGGAAGCCAAGGCACGCGCGCAGGAGATGGTAAAGAACATTCTCTCAGCTATGCATGACACCATTGATGGTCTGGAGTGGATGAGTCCGGAAACCAAAAAGAAAGCGCTCGAGAAGCTCTCCACGTTCAACCCCAAGATCGGTTATCCGGACAAATGGCTGGATTACAGCAAAGAGAAAGTCCGTCCGGACGCCTATTGGGCGAATGTTGTCACGCTGCGCGAATTTGCCGTGCGCGACGATCGCAACCGCATCGGCAAGCCGGTGGACCGCGGCCGTTGGGGCATGACGCCGCCAACTTCTGACGCCTACTACAACCCGTTGCTCAATGAAATTGTTTTCCCCGCGGGAATCCTGCAGCCGCCGGCCTTCAGCATGGACGCCACCGACGCCGTGAACTACGGCTCCATTGGCGTAGTCATTGGCCACGAGATCAGCCACGGCTTTGACGACCAGGGCGCGCAATACGACTCCCTGGGCGCGCTCCACAACTGGTGGACAGCGGACGATCTGAAGAATTTCCAGGCCCGGACCGCGTGCGTGGCCAAGCAGTTTGACGGCTATTTCATCGAACCAACCATCCATCACAACGGCAAACTGGTGACGGGAGAAAGCATTGGCGATCTGGCCGGGGCCAAGATAGCGTATCTGGCATTCAAAAAGTCACAACAGGGCAAGCCGCCCTCGCCAGCGCTCGACGGCTTCACTCCCGACCAGCAGTTCTTTATTGCCTGGGGACAGTGGCGCGGCGATGAGACGCGTCCCGAGGCACAACGGACCATGATCCAGGGTGATCCGCATCCGGTCGCGAAGTTTCGCGTGATCGGCCCGCTCTCCAACCTCAAGGAATTTCAGCAGGCCTTCAGCTGCAAGCCAGCCTCAGCGATGGTGCGTCCGCCGGGGGAGCGTTGCGAAGTCTGGTAGGCTAGGCCGTCAACGTCTTGACTGACAAAGAGGCGGGCTGGGAGAGGATGTTGAAGTAGAGACGCGGCACTGCCGCGTCTAACTCGCGGCTGGAGAAACACTGTGTTTCCCCTACTCAAGCGACTGTTGGAGGATTTTTCTACTTGCGTTTTGCGCTGCTGCGCCCCTGAACCCGCTGCAGTTCACGATAGATTTCACTCTTGGAGCGGCCTTGCTCTTTGGCCAGCGCCTTGAGGGCCGCCTTTTCGTCAAGCTGCTGGTCTTTCATGATGGCCTGGAGCCGCGCTTCAAGGTTTTCTGCGGGACTATGCTGGGCGGTTTCGGCCTGGCCGATCAGCAAAGTGATTTCCCCTTTCAATTCCCGGCTTTCAATGGCTGCAAGGACTTCACTGGCGCGTCCGCGCAGAAACTCTTCATGAATCTTAGTCAGCTCACGGGCAATGACTACCGGAGTACGTGGGCCCAGAATCTCCGCAATGTCCTGCAATGTCTCGCGGATTCTGTGCGGGGCTTCGTAAACCACAACGGAGTGCTGAAGACCGCGCAGAGACTCCAACATAGTCCGCCGCTGGCCCGATTTGGCCGGCAGGAATCCCTGGAATTCAAATGCGTCCGTGGGTAAGCCGCTTGCGGCCACCGCGGCAATCAGCGCCGACGCGCCGGGAATCGGCACGACTCGGACGCCGTGCCCAATGGCCAGCGTGACCACACGGTAGCCAGGATCGGAGATGCCAGGCATGCCGGCATCGGACACCAGGGCAACGGTGCGGCCCTCCTGTAACTTTGTAATCAGCTCCTGCGCGCGCTGTTGCTCATTGTGTTCGTGGTAGCTGACGGTGGGCTTCTTGATTCCGTAGTGGTCGAGCAGTTTTTGTGTCTGGCGGGTGTCTTCGCAGGCGATCAGGTCGGCTTCTTTCAGGACACGGACGGCGCGATACGTCATGTCTTCCAGGTTGCCGATGGGAGTGGCGACAACGTAGAGCACGCCCTGGAGATTTTCCTTAGCCATCTGGGCGAAAGTGTATCAGCCGGGGCGTTCCCGCCGCGCTTTTCGTTGACGCATTTTCCGCGATGCCCCTACAATCGAAGCGACGACTCATTATCTGGAAAGGCGTCCCTGTGCCGCTTCGCGAATACAAATGCAAGAAGTGCAAACACCGGTTCGAAAGGATCCAGAAGTTTGCGGCCCAGCCGCTGAGGAAGTGTCCGGAATGCGGCGGACCACTGGAGCAGTTGCTGTCTGCGCCTTCGGTGCGGTTCAAAGGCAGCGGGTTCTACCAGACAGACTACGTTCGCCAGAGCGGCGGCGGGAGTTCCGAGTCTGGATCTGCAGATGACAGTTCAGCTTCAAAAGCCACGGAAAAAACGGACGCCAAAAAGACGGAATCGTCCGGTGAGTCCAAACCTGCCCCTAAGACCGAGTCCAAGACAGAATCAAAGACAGAATCAAAACCCAAAAAAGGAAAATGAAGCCGAGATTTCTCTACTGGGCGGCGAGTATGCCCGCAATGCCAGCGTGGCGAATACGATCAGTACAGCCCATGAGTGAAGCGGAGCAGATTCTTCGGCTGCCGCCTCAGAATGACACTGCCGTTAATGGTTACGCGTTTTCACCAGAACAGCTCAGCGGCGCGATTCAGCTTTTCCCGCCGGCTTTCCCGCTGATTTCGCGGATGCTTCCGCCGGCCGGCCGCTTACAGTAAACCGCATCTGACGCTTGGGCACGTCGGCGTCAATGATTACGTGGTCGCCGTGCTTGATCTCGCCTTCCAGGATTTTGAGTGCCAGCGGGTCCTGGACCAGCTTCTGGATCGCGCGCTTTAACGGACGCGCGCCGTAAGCCCGGTCGTAGCCTTCCAGGAACAACAGTTCCTTGGCGGGTGGAGTCAGCTCGATGGTGATCTTGCGGTCGGCCAGCAGTTTGCGCAGGTCGTCCAGGCGCAGTTCAATAATATGCGTGAGCTGCTCTTCACCCAGCGGGCTGAACACGATGATGTCATCCACGCGATTGAGGAACTCAGGACGGAAGTGCTGCCGCAGCGCTTCCATCACATGCTCGGTGGCTTCCGCGAAAGCTTCCGGTGAACTCACGCCTTCGGCCTGCAGGTAGCTGGCGCCGATGTTCGACGTCATGATGATGACTGCGTTCTTGAAATCCACGGTGCGGCCTTTGGAGTCGGTCAGGCGTCCGTCGTCAAGGATCTGCAGCAGGATGTTAAACACGTCGGGGTGGGCTTTTTCGATTTCGTCGAACAGGATCACGCAATAGGGCCGGCGGCGCACGGCTTCCGTAAGCTGGCCGCCCTCGTCATAGCCAACGTATCCCGGAGGCGCGCCGATCAGCCGCGCAACCGCGTGCTTTTCCATGTACTCGGACATGTCAATGCGCACCATGGCGTGCTCGTCGTCAAACAGGAACTCCGCCAGCACGCGCGCCAGTTCGGTCTTGCCGACGCCGGTGGGACCAAGAAAAATGAACGAACCGATGGGCTTGCGTGGATCGCTCAGTCCGGCGCGTGAACGGCGGATCGCATTCGCCACACGCGCCAATGGAACGTCCTGGCCCACCACGCGCTGCCGCAGACGGTCTTCCATGGTGACCAGCTTCTTGACCTCGCCTTCCAGCATTTTGGAAACAGGTATGCCCGTCCACTTGGAAACGATCTTCGCCACGTCCTCTTCGTCTACTTCTTCTTTCAACATTCGGGATTGTTTGCGGTCTCCCGCCGCTGCCGCGCTGAGCTTGGCCAGCGTGTCTTCCGCCTGGCGGAGCTCGCCGTAGCGGATGGCGGCCACACGCTCCAGATTGCCGGCGCGTTCCGCCTGTTGTTCCTCGAGTTTGAGCTGCTCGATCCGCTCCTTGAGCTGCCGGATCCTGGTGATGGCTTCTTTTTCTTCTTTCCAGCGGACTTTCAGCGCGCTGGATTTTTCGCGCAGTTGCGCCAGTTCGCGCTCCACCGCGGCAAGACGCTCGCGCGAGTTGGGATCATCTTCTTTCTTAAGCGCCTGCTTCTCGATCTCAAGTTGCGTTGCTTTGCGCTCCAGTTGGTCAATCTCCGTGGGCATGGAATCAATCTGTATGCGCAGAGAGGCCGCGGCTTCATCAATGAGGTCAATGGCCTTGTCGGGTAAAAAGCGGTCGGAGATATAACGATGCGAAAGCGTGGCCGCGGCCACAATCGCGGAATCCTTGATACGGACGCCATGATGCACCTCATAGCGCTCTTTGAGCCCTCGGAGAATCGAAATCGTATCTTCCACGTTCGGCTCGCCCACGAAGACGATCTGGAAGCGGCGTTCCAGGGCGGCGTCCTTCTCGATGTACTTGCGGTATTCGTTGAGCGTGGTTGCTCCGATGGCCCGCAATTCACCGCGTGCCAGGGCAGGCTTGAGCATGTTGCTGGCGTCAATCGCCCCTTCAGCGGCGCCTGCTCCGACGAGAGTGTGCAACTCGTCAATAAACAGAATCACCTTTCCGTTGGAATCTTCAATCTCTTTGAGCACGGCTTTGAGCCGGTCCTCAAACTCGCCACGATATTTTGCTCCGGCCAGCATGGCGCCAAGGTCCAGGGACACCACGCGCTTGTTCTTCAGGATTTCCGGCACGTCCCCGGAGATGATGCGCTGTGCCAGACCTTCGACAATCGCCGTCTTGCCCACGCCCGGTTCACCGATGAGCACGGGATTGTTCTTGGTCCGGCGCGAAAGCACCTGCACCACGCGACGGATTTCTTCATCACGGCCAATCACCGGGTCCAGTTTGCCCTTCCGTGCTAGCTCGTTCAGGTCTTTGGCATAACGCTCCAGCGCCTGGAATTTGCCTTCAGGATTCTGGTCTGTCACGCGCTGCGACCCGCGGACGGCGGTCAGCGCTTTCAGGATGGCGTCATGCTGAACGCCGGCTTCGCTCAGTATCTGCCGGGCTTCGTTGCCCTTGTCTTTGTCGTTATCCAGGGCCATCGCCAGCAGCAGATGTTCGGTGGACACATATTCGTCCTTGAATTTGTCCGCTTCTTTGAAGCCCTGGTCCAGCAGTTTCTGCATGGAGTTCGAAAGATTGGCCTGCGCCGCTCCGCCCGACACCTTGGGCAGACGGCCGATGCGCTCCAGGGCCTGGGCTTCAACATTCGCCGGATTCGCTCCCAGTTTGGTCAGGACAGGCACAACAATCCCTTCGCGGTCCTGTACCAGCGCCGCTAAAAGATGGACCGGCAGCATCTCCGGATTGCCATGCTGCGAGGCGATATCATTCGCCTGCTGGATCGCTTCCTGCGACTTGACGGTCAATTTGTCCCAACGTATAGCCATGTTCTTCTCCTTGCGTCAGGCGCTTCAGCGTTGCCCTGAACAGGGCTTTAGATGCCGGTGACGTTGCATTCGATCTTTTGCGCCTCTAGCGGGTCTGAGGAGATGTATCCATACCTCGCCAGCCGGGTTTCTCGCCTTTGTTTTGCTCGTCGAGCCATTTCTTGAGCGGGGCAAAATAATCCGTGATGGCGGTGGCGTCCATCTGGCGCATGCCGCTGATGGCTTCCAGTTCGTCCGGCTAGGGCTGGCTCTTGCCCATGCTGAGCATCTTGTTCAGGCGGTCGCCGGCCGTCTTGTTTTTGTAGATGGAGCAACGGTGCAACGGTCCTTGAAACCCCGCGGCCTGGCAGAGCGCGCGGTGAAACTGGAATTGCAGAATGCGCGCCAGGAAATACCGCATATACGGGACGTTGGCGGCGACGTGGTACTTGGCCGCGGGATCAAAATCCGCTTCGCTGCGGTCCACCGGCGGCGCCACCCCCTGATACTTTTCTTTCAGGTCCCACCACGCCTGGTTGTATTGTGCGGGCGTGATTTCGCCGGAAAACACTTTCCAGCGCCACTTGTCGATGGTCAGGCCAAAGGGCAGGAACGCAACTTTATCCAGCGCCATCTTCAGCAGGTAGCCGATATCCGAGCTCTCCGGCGGGACGGTGTCCAGCAAACCAACTTCTTTAAGATACTCGGGCGTCACCGACAGCGCGATGGTGTCGCCCACGGCTTCATGAAAACCGTCATTGGCGCTGTCGCGGAACAGGAATGGCTGCTTCTTGTAAGCGCGCTGGTAGAAGTTGTGGCCCAGTTCGTGGTGTACGGTCACAAAGTCATCATCGCGGACCTCAATGCACATCTTCAGGCGGACATCTTCTTCATTGTCAATGTCCCAGGCGCTGGCGTGGCAGACAACGTCGCGGTCGCGCGGCTTCACGAACAGCGAGCGGTCCCAGAAAGTCTGCGCCGGAGGCGTAAAGCCCAGCGAAGTGAAGAAACCAATCCCGTAGTGGACCATGCCTAGTTCGTCCACTTTGTGGTCTTTCAGAAGCTGGGTCAGGTCATAGCCCTGGTCGGCGTTCGCCGGCGCCACCAGAGGATAGATGTTGCCCCACTCCTGTCCCCACATGTTGCCGGTCATCTGGACGGGAATCATTCCGTCCGGACGCTCCGCCGCTTTGCCGTATTTCTTGATGAGTTGCCGGCGCACGTAGGTATGCAGCGAGATATACAGCGGCTCGACTTGCCGCCACAACCGTTCGATCTCCGCGCTGAATTCTTCCGGAGACATGTCGTAATTCGACCGCCACAGCGCGCCGGTATCTTTGAATCCAATTTCCTTTGCGCCTTTGTTGGACAGGTCAACAAACCGCGCATAACGCTTGCGCAGCGGCGGAGCGATTTTGTGCCAGCCTACCCAGGCGTCCAGTAGTTCGTCGGGATTTGTACTGGTGGCCAGTATCCGCGAAAGGTCGCCCAGGGACAGGCATTTCTGCTTGCCGTCCGCCTGCGGTTTGCAGTACTTGCCTTTGCCGTAGTCGGAATCCATGGACGTGGCAATCTCGGTCAGCTCTTTGCGCTCCGCGGCGTTGTTCGGAGCGGGAGCGGTGAGCGAGAGCTTGAGCAGCAGGAATTTCCGCGCCAGTTCCGCCGGCATCTTGAGGCCGTCAAAGCGGCGGGCATCGAGCGCCAGTTGCGTTCCCACCGCGGTAGCCTGCTCGTTGGCCTGCGCGGCGATGACCTCCGTATCGTCGGTAATGAAATTTTCCTGCACCCACTGGGCGCGGGCCGCTTTCACGCCCAGGTCGTTGAGTTTTTCTTCCGCGTCCTTGATGAAGGCCTCGGCCTCGGCCAGAGTTGGCTTGTCTTTCGGTTTTGACGAAGCATCCGTCTGTGCGGCTGCAACCGAGACGGCCAGCAGGAACGGCAGCGCAGCGGCGGCAAACAGAAAAAAGAACCTCGTGGCTGAAAGCATAAATAGGCCTCCCAACGGAACTGCTAAGACTATTGCTTTTACGAGGCTTCAGGCAAGGAGTCTGAGGAATGGCCGGCTAGAAACTCTCCGTCAGCTTGTCCAGTTCCTCGATACCCGCAATTCCGCTGTACAGGACGCTGGCCGGGTTGTCGCTCTGGGGAAGCCCGTAATACAGCATTCCGATATCTTTGACCACGATCTTTCGCAACCGGACTTCAGGCCGCGCCCCTCTCGCCGGTTCTCCGGGATAGTGCAGATTCAGCCGCGCGGTCGAGACTACGGCGGAGTCCGAGCGCCATCCGAATGCGAACGGCAAGCCCTGGCTTTGAGAATACATGTCCGCGCTGGTGAATCCGATCAGGACTGCATCGGGATCGGGGGCCAGGTCGGGCAGTGCGCGCTGCATCGCGGCAGTAAGTTCTTCGGCGATGAGTTGCCTGCGGTCCCGGTCCAGGGCGGCTGTGGGAATTGGCACTGCGGGAAGAACATTGACCTTGATATGGAAACGGTCCTGGCAATAGGCGACGAGCGGTTCCAGATCACTCGCCGGGAACTGGGCCAGCGGAACAAAGTAAACCTTGCGTGAGCCCCGGGGGCCGGTGGCTTCCTGCGGCGGGGGCGTCGTGGAAGGCGTGCCGACAGGCGCCACAGTCGGCGGAGGACTATCGGACTCAATGCGCTCAACCGCAGACTTGGGCATGCTGATGACAGCATCGCCCATCTGATATTTGATCCTGCCGTCTTCTTCCCAGGCTTTGTCCGTCTTGATGATGCGTCCGCTTTTCAGGTAAATGGTGTCGGCGTGAAGGTTGAGCGCCGTCAGCAACGCCAGAACGCCTACGCAGAAAGAATAGATGTTAGGCCGTTTCATTTCGACATCAAGTTTACCGCTGATCCAACGCAAACCTGGCCGCGAATTTACGCGAAGGAACGCGAATCCGGCTTTTCCGTTTTGATTCGCGTTCTTTCGCGTCAATTCGCGGCTAAAGCTCTTCGCTATTCCTCTTCCTCCACCACTTCTCCGCGTGCGGCTTTGGCCTGGGTGACGATCTTTTCCTGTTGGGCCGCCGGCACGAAGTCGTAGTGCGCCATTTCCATGTTGAAGCTGCCGCGGCCTTGCGTCATGGACGTGAGATCGGCGCCGTAGGTCAGCATTTCCGCCATGGGCACCTCGGCTTTGACAACTGTCTTGCCTGCTTTGTTGTCCATGCCTTGAATGCGTCCGCGGCGGGAGTTGAGGTCGCCCATGATGCTGCCGGCGAACTCGTCTGGGATGGTGATCTCCACGTGCATGATCGGTTCCAGCAAGGACGGTTTGGCCTGCTCCATGGCTTTCCGGAACGCGATACGGCCCGCCATCTTGAACGACAGTTCGTTCGAATCCACGTCGTGATAGCTGCCGTCATACAGGGTCACGCGGAAATCCACCATGGGGAAGCCGGCCAGGTATCCGCGCGCCGCGGCCTCCACGATGCCCTTTTCCACCGCCGGGATAAAGTTCTTGGGAATGGAGCCGCCGAAGATGTCATTCACAAATTCAAATTGCTTGCCGCGTTCCAGCGGTTCCACCTTGATCTTGCAGTCGCCGTACTGGCCGTGGCCGCCACTCTGCTTCTTGTGCCGGCCCTGCACGTCCGCCCGGCCGCGGATGGTTTCGCGATACGGGACCTTCGGGGCCTTCAGCACCACTTCCGTGTGATAGCGCTTCTTCAGTTTGGACACCATCACTTCGATATGCTGCTGGCCCGTGCCGGCAATGAGAAATTCCTTGGTCTGCGCATCGCGGAAAAAGCGGACCATGGGATCTTCTTCCATCAGCTTGTGCAGACCGTTCGACAGTTTGTCTTCATCGTTGCGGCTCTTGGGTTCGATGGCAAACGTAATCGCCGGTTCCGGCAGGTTGACCGCGGGATACACGATGGGATTGGCCTTGTCACCCAGCGTGTCGCCGGTCAAGGTCTCTCTTAATTTAGCGATTGCGCCAATGTCGCCGGCGTGCAATTCCGGCACCGGGACCAGGTTCTTGCCTTGCGGGACCGAAAGATGGGAAAGCTTTTCCGTGGTGCTGCGCGTGAAGTTCTGCAGCGTGGCGTCGTTTTTCACCAGGCCGGAAAACACTTTGAAGTAGCTGATGCGTCCGGAAAACGGGTCGTTGGCGGTCTTGAACACGTAGAGTGAAACCGGTTCGGAATCCGTAACATGGCGTTCCACCGAGTGGCCGTTTCCCGAGGGGTCCGGGGCCGCCTTGACGGAGCGGTGCTCCGCCGCCGTGGGACAGTAGTCCACCACAAAATCCAGCAGATGGTCGGTGCCGATGTTGCCCAGCCCGGAAGTGAAGACCACGGGGAAAATCTTGTCGTCGCGAATGGCTTCATGCAGCGCGGGGATCAAATGCTCTTCCGCGATCGTGCCCTGGTCGAAGAACTCCTGCATCAGTTCGTCTTTGCCCTCGGCAATGATTTCCACCAGCCGTTCATGCGCTTCTTTGCAGACGGCTTCGATGTCCGCGGGAATCGGCCCTTCTTTGCCTCTGCCGGTGCCGCCCAGGTCGTAGGTGTAGGCCTTCATGGTGACCAGGTCCACCACGCCTTTGAGGTGTTTTTCGCTGCCAATGGGAATCTGCACCGGCGTCACCTGACGGCCGAAAGCGACGCGCAGACTTTCCAGCGCCGTCTCATAGTTGGCGCGTTCGCGGTCCATACGGCTGACCACGATCACCCGCGGCAGCTCGATTTCTTCCGCGTATTGCCAGACCTTCTCCGTGACCACTTCCACTCCGGAAACGCCGTCTACCACCACGGCGGCCGCTTCGGCGGCCAGCATGGCGACCTTGGCTTCATGGGCAAACATGGTGAAACCGGGCGTATCCAGCAGGTTGATCTTCGTGTTGCGCCACTCAGCCGAGGCAATGCTGGTGGAAATGGTCATCTTGCGCGCGATTTCCTCTTCGTCGTAGTCGGTAATGGTGGTGCCGTCATCCACCCGGCCCAGCTGGGGCGTGGCCCCGCCGGTGTACAGCATGGCGGAAACCATGGTGGTCTTGCCGGAGTGGGAATGGCCCATCACGACCAGGTTGCGTATGTCCTTGCCTTCGTAAACCTTCAAGCTGCCTCCTTCACGCGGAGAGCCGCGGCCTCATCTCGCGGGCGAATTTTACATGCCGGATTTTTCTGATTGCTGCTGCGGTTGAGAGGGCCCTGGCTCCAGTACAGACGGTGTTAACAGTTCGTTAAAACGCATATTATCCGCCTGGAAAGAGGTTTTGGGAAGAGCAGGGGAGCCGCGAGAGCAGCTATTGCCGCGAATACACGCGAAATACGCGAATTCAAGAATCAACACTTCGCCGAACAGGGCATTTCCCAGTGCGCGCCAACGCGGTCCTCGCTTGATTGCCAAATGACATTCGTGTTAATTCGCGTCCATTCGCGGCTGATCGTTTTCCGGCCGGCCGGTTTACAGAAACGGTCAATTCGGAACAGTTTTGCAAAACCCAAAGTTTGATACTGGTCATGGACAACGGCAGGAAGTTGAACGCTTTATCACGAAAGGCGTGAACAGAATGATGAAACGCAGCACGAAAAACAAGACCAAAGGCCGGCTCCACGAAATGAAAGGCAAAGTGAAAGTGGCGGTCGGTAAAGCGACGAACAACCGCCGTCTGGTGGCTTCCGGGAGGGCCGAAAAGACCTCCGGCAAAGTTCAAGGATGGATCGGCCGCGCACAAAGGACCGTAGGGAAATGACCCAACGCAAGGCGAGCCTTCTAACTCTAATCAGGCACGAGGGGAGCTGAATCAGGAGCGAAACCACATGAGAAACCCTGTTGTAATTACCGCATTGCTGTGCTGCTTCATCGGTGGGGCCGCGCTGGCCGATTCGCATAACGAACGAAATCAACCACCGCAGACCGGGAAAGCCGACAAACCGGCGATTGTGATGGGCTGCGTCAGTGCCGGGAATGGCTCTTTCAAATTGACGGACGGCTCCGGCACGAACTACCAATTAGCGGGAGATGAAACCAAATTCACCGAGCACATCGGCCACAGAGTGGAGATCACCGGCACCATCACCCCATCAAGCTCCGGCCAGTCAGGCTCCCAGTCCACTCTTACGGTTGCCTCCATCAAGCAGATAGCGAGCACCTGCAACTCCAGCCAATAGAAGGCTTGTATCGGACGGCCAGCGGATATTGCCGCGAACGTACGCGAAACACGCGAACTCCAGCATCAGGTTTTCCGCGGATGCCGTTCGTCCTTCCAGTCCCTCAAAGCAGGGCCCGCGATGATTCCCACCAGGGCCAATCCAAGCGCAACATCAAAAACGGGAAACGAGAAGACCGCCACTCCGGCCGCAACAAGAGGAATTACCGATACCAGCTTTGCATGATGCACCACGTAGTCAAAGACCAGCAGCAACAACCCCGCCGGGACGATCGCCAGACAACAATACAGCGCGTCGCTGAAACCAAAGTGCTGCCGGTGCACAAAGCGCCCGGCCCCCACCAGAAACAACAGGCCCCCGGCCGCAACCACGGCCCAGGCCCCCCATGCGATGTTTCGGGAAGTAGATTGGTGAGAGTTCACTATCATTCAGTCCCCGAGTTTTTGGTCAGTTCGCAGCGGTTCAAAGTCCAACTTCTTTTCTCTCCGGCAGTTTGTGCAGCATGCGGGTTCGGAGGATGGTTTGCCGCAGTCGCCTCTTGAACGCCGGCGGGTCGCCAAGGGCATTGGACAGGCATCGCGCCGTTTCTTGCAGTGTCGTTTCCCACTCATCGGTCGCCTTGCGCTTGATGATTTCTTCGAAGCACCGTCGCGCCTGCTGGATGTCTTCGACATAACCCAACGCTGCGCCAGCATGAAACCTGTCCCAGAGGCTTGGTGTCGAGTCCGCCTTTTGCAACAAACAATGAGCGGCATCGCGCACCGATGAGAAACGGTTGCGCAACTTGATGACCTCATCGCGCGCGGACGCGGCGAGTCTTAGCGCTTCCGGCCTGAATTGCTCACGGTTGAGGTATTGCACATGTGCGGCAACACGATGGCCGTAGTCAAAGCTGAAAAAATTCTTCTCGTACCAAAGCCACATGGCCCCAACGTTCAAATAGCTGCCCTTGGACCACGAGGAGGGTTGGAACTGAACGAGAGTAATCCACCAGCCGCGATCATCAATCCACAGGCGGGAGCGGCCGTTTTGGAACACCCCCAATGGCGCCAGGGTTTCCCGGGCTGCATCTGCAAGAAGCTTGGAGTGAGTTTGGTCCTTCGGCACAGAGTCATTCTAGCGACACTGACGCAGAATATTCAGACAACGTCCCGTCTGTCCCCGGGTTTTCCACCAAAATCCTTCTCTAGTTCACTTCAGCTTCGCCTCCAGTCCTGGAACGTAGCTCACCTGCGCATCCGGAGCGAGTTCATGTGCGGCGGCCAATGCGGCGGTGTACGCAGTTCGAGCAAGGGCCGGGTTGCCGACTTTTGTCGCTGTGTCTCCTAACTCGGTCTGTGCGATGACGCTGCCGGGATCGAGACGCACGGCCGACTGAGCGGCTTCCAATGCCTCTTGCATCTTGCCCTCGGCGTCCAACTTCATCGCTACTTGCGCAAGGCTTGCTGAGGCGATCTCCGGCACTGCGAAACTGCCGTGATAGACGAACACGCCATAATCGATCGTCTCGTCCGGCTTGCGCGATTGAAAATTCCGGTAGGGATTGAGCTTGCCGGACGGCCATTCGCAGCCGCTGAGTTCGCCGGCGCTGATCAGCACAGTTCCATTCACCACCGGCGGGATCGGCTCCGCTCCGCCAAGCCATATCGTGACCAGTGTAGGAAGATGATGGCAGCGTATGCCGTACATACCTGGATCGATCTCAGGATAGGCGAAGTAAGCGAACCAGCATTCCTCATTCGGATGGCGGTCCTGCCACTGCTTGACCTGGATCAACTGCTGCGCCCAATCCACGTTCGCGTCGCTCAGCAGGTTGTGGACCTTGGTTGGGCCTCCCCAAGCTTCATTTGCGTAAGCGATCCCGTACGGAAACACCATTAGCGCAGACACAATATGCGCGACGACCAGCACGCCGCATACCCAAGCCCATTTCTTGTTTACGTGAATCGCCTGAGCGCCAACTTGCTCGCTCGTAGCGACACCAACCAGTGCGCAGACTCCACCGCCGATTAAGATGGCAAGCATGGCGTAGAGAGGGAGAATGTGGCGCGCGCCGATGTTCATCCCCGACGCCATGGCTACGAACAAGTACACGGCGAATGGGATTGCGATGTATACGACTGCTCGCAAATTCTTTATCTCTCGACGCCAGATCGCGAGACTGGCCAGCGCTGCGAGTGCGAGCATACCCAGCGTGGTCTTGATAAGGAGCACGATCGGGAAATACCACCACACACCTTTTGCGTGGACCTGGCCGAGGATGAAAGTGGGATAGAAGTCCGCCATCCGCTTTACATCGACCAGTCCCATCAGATACGACTCAGGCAAGAGATGCCAATGCGCAAACCAGAGGACGACGCCGCGACTGAACCCACCCAGTGGGGCGGTGTAATCCACTAATGACGTGCTCAACTGTAGCGGCGCAGGACGCGCAGCATAACGAAATCCATAGAAAGCCCAGAGCACCGCAACGCTCAATACGACAATGCCTGCCAACGCTCCAACCATGCGCACTGCCTGGCTCTTTCGCGAGTCGCGTGGTGTGCGCCAGACTTCATACGCAGCAAGAAGCACCAGCATTGGGCCGATCAGGATCCCACTATGCTTGGTTGCAAGCAGGAGGCCGACCGCAAGCCCGGCGAGAAGAAGCCGGTCGAGGCGTGGCTTATCGATGTATCGATAAAACGCGTAAATGCTGGCAAGGAAAAAACAGGTCACTCCGGCGTCGGTGGTGACCAGACCGGAATGAGCAACGATATTGGGGTCGAATACTGCGAGCGTAAGCGCAATCAGAGCCGCGGTCGGACCAAACCATTCCCAGGCTGCGAGGAAGACGAGCCATGACAGTCCGAGGGCCAGAGGAAGTGTAGCCAATCGCATGCGGAAGACCAATCGCTGCGCTGCTCCGTCATTGCGCGCTAGCCAGTCATGCCCGTCGAGGAAAGCCTCTATTTTGAAATCTCGATCTTGCATCGGAGGAATCCAGAGCGGCTCGCGAACGAGGGGCAACGTCGCCAGAAGTTTTGCCAGCGGAGGATGCTCAGGATTTAATCCGTAGTCGCCGGTCTTCCACATCATGTAACCGGCAAACATGTGGTTGCTTTCGTCCCACGTCAGCGATTCGCGGTGAATGGTGAACGTGACCTGCGCTGCCTGGATAACGAGAAGCGCAGCGGCAATCGCATAGACGGCAAGATTGGTTTTCTTCAGCGTTAGGTGTGAGATAGGTGCCTTTCTTTCCGCCGGAAACGTGAGCTGGTGGACAGATGGTCAGGCCTCGACGTCTGCATGGCGTCTACATGGCGTCTGCTTGATCTCTTCTCTCGCCAGGCGGACGGCCGCAATGAGCATATCGCTCCGTTTGGCATATTTTGGACGGGTGGCCCAGCCTTCCCCGGTTTTTCTGCCCCTCTCGACAAACGAGGGTGCCCTACCCTTTCGCGGGTTTGCTTTTTGCGAAAGGGTGGGTCCCACGATAGCTGCCGACCTTCACCGGTCCTTCTTCTCCGAAACAGTAATAACGATAACTGCTCCGCTGCCACAACTCGGGCGACTCCACCAAACCGCGCTTCACCGGATTCCGGTGGATGTACCTTAGTTTCTCAGTATATTTACGTTCCAAGTAAATATTGAAGTCGTAATACCGCCGCTGCCAGAAAGCCGCTGGAAGTTCCGTGGTCCACAAGTCCATCTGTTTCCGCTGCGCTGACTTCTTCCGGCACGCGCGCGACACTCTCTGTTTCAACACCTGCATCGTCAGAGAAAGAGTTCCCTTCGTTGGCTCACTGATCAGGAGATGAAAGTGTTCCGGCATAACAACGTAGCCAGCGACGATAAGGTTGTGCTTGACGCGAACTTCTTCCAGAATCTGCAGGAACAAATTCTTACGGCGCACGGAACTCAAAAACTGCTGTCGTCTATAACAGGAACACGTGATGAAATGCCAATCGCCGCCACCATGGATCCGTCGCAAGCATTTGGGCATGGGTTCGACATTTTAACCCAAGAGAACCATTTCGTGGCTTCCGACAGGTAAGGCTGACATCCTCGAATCCCACCTTTCGCAAAAAACAAAACCGCGAAAGGTAGGGCACCCTCGTTTGTCGAGAGGCTTAGAAAAACCAGGAAGAAAGGGTGGGCCACTCGTCCGCGCCCTAAGTAACTCTCGGACTTGTAATCTGCTCTGACCAACCCGGGAAGAGTCCTAGGTCTACACCCTTAGCAAATTCCACACGTTTTTCAAAAACCGTTTTCCCGTTCTTGAGTTCAAAGGGCAAGGCAGCCGCCCAGTTTTTGGTGCCCGGACCAGAGAGCGTTACCAGGATGCATCGTTCCGAGTTTCCCTCCTGAATGTCGCCCCAAGAGTAGGCCTCTTTGGCAAAGTCTTCCCGGTCGAAGTCTTTAGACCGCGCCAAGAAGATTGTGATAATGGCCATGGCGTTTTTCTGCCGCGCCTCGTTGACGACCTTGGCGCAAGACTCTCTCTTGGCTGGCTCGTCGTGCAGGTCGATTGGTCGAAGCAGTTGATCATCGCCGGTGATGATGAACGCGGTGGGATCGAGATCACCATCTTCGACAAGAAACTTTTGAGATAGCCTCAAGAGCGATAATGCATGCTTTTTTAAGTCCACAGGCATGAAATCCATTGGCCTCTACAAAGGGTGGGAAAACCCGGGGGGTTTCAAGGGCAAAGCCAGTTGGCGGCAGATCGCCGGGGCACCCCCTACTGCACAATCCCCTGTTGACGCTTGCGCCATGGATGCCACTCCGAGTCCGGGTCAGGACCGCGCCAGAGTCCTTCCTCTATCGCCAGATTCATAACCGGAGCAAGGGATATGTCCGCTGCAACGAGAGTCCCGAGAGAAACCACGCGCATCTCGTCTTTCGGAACATCGGGTCCCGCCCCGGCGAACATCTCCCACTCGTCCTCCTCCCAGCGCATAACCTCGGTGATTCGATCTCCGCGAAGGGCCGAGAGATTGGTTGCGGCAGTCGCGTCTTTGGGCACAGGGTAGGTCCATGGCTCGTGCAACCATTGCCATACAGGTTCTTTGGTTGTGCTCCAGGGCGCACTCATGTCTGGCACGTCAATGGTCCAATGAGCCTCATCGGGAACAATCTGAAGCGCTGGAATATCACGCTTTTGGTAATAGTCGAACGCCCCCAACATGAACTCCGCTGCCCAACTGCTATGCACTTTGCGCAGGGTGAACGAACCCCGCCCGGTAACTTCAAAGAGCTCCCGATCGCGCTGTGCTTTCAGTTGCGTAGCGATATCGTTGATGATTTTCACCACTTCATCCTTCATGTAGAAAATAGCGCCGGCCAAGATAAGCTCAACGCCGACCGACTCGCTTACCCCGATGGTGTATGCAAAGCGTGGTGTTTCTCCTCCCGAGACTACGTAAACATGCTGCCCACTTCGAGCGATGTTCTCCCGAATGCGCTCAAGCATCTGCCTTTTTTGGACTTCATTCGTCATGGCTTTAGCTCTTGCCCTTTAATCTCGGTGTAATTCCTTGTGGCAATCATTTTTGCACACTGCAGCGTGATTCGCATCGTCAGTTTTCCCGCCATTGGCATGCCTCTTCTTGTGGTGGCTCTGCGTCTCGTCCACTGTTTTCTTCTTTCCGCAGCGGGCGCATTTTCCACCCTGTTGATCGAGTTTCGCTTGTCTCTCAGCCTTGGTCCACAGGCGCTTCGGATCGCGCTGATCTGGGGGGACAGTCCCTGGCCCTGTAGCCGGTTGATCCTTGACCAGCCCGCCGTTCGTTCGCGCCTTATCTTTAGCATCATCGCTCTGGCTTTTGTCCTCATCAGCACCTCTGGCTTGGCCTAGCTGTTGCTTGTTCTTGGCAATTTGCTGCTGATTGAGATTGCTCTCATGGACCAGTTGATTTGTTGCATCAGACTGGGTATTCATAGCCCAGATTTTGATGCCAGTATAAGCTTCGGCACCAAGAGCGATGCCCACTCCCACAGCCGGGAGAAGGCTGGCACCCGCTGGAGCCTCTGGCGCCTCTGACTCAAGTTGCCGTAGCGTCTCCTTGACCTTCTCCATGTCAACCTCTGGCTCTACGTCGCAGTCCGGCGGACAGACCCCATGCCCATCGGCATCCACTTTAACCGTCGGAATGTTTCTCACATAGCTGTACTGGTTGAGCGACTGAGGGTCACCAAAGTCCGCGTATGGCACCGGAATCGGCGTTGCGGACCAATCAGCGCTGATGAACCTGCCCAAGCCGTTGGAGTAATACCGCGCGCCGAAGTAATCCAGGCCGGTTTCGGAGTCGCGTTCTTTGCCGGTGAATTTGTAGTGGTTGTCCAGGTTGTTGACGAACTGGAGTTCGCCGCCCCAGGGGTAATAGTCCGATTCGTCGAGAATCGTGCCCGAGGCGTCGGTGACCACCGAGGCGGTCTTCAGGTGGTCGGAGAAGTAATACGACACGTTCCCGGACGGGAAGTCTCTGCGCGCCACGCGCTCGCCGTCGAAGAACACGTATTCGGTTTTGAGATTGCCCGCCAGATCGCTCTCCCCGACAATCCCTGGCGTCATGTACCAGTAGAGCGTGCCGGTGCTGCCGTTGGTCTTTACGACGCGGTTGCCATCATCGTCGTACGTGTACGTCGCGGTCGCGCTGTTCTTGGTGGCCGCGCTGATCCGGTTCTCTGCGTCGTAAGTGGCGGTGACTCCGTCGGTCACGTCGTACGTCATGTTCCCGGCGGCGTCGTAGGTGTAATCCGGTCCAGAAAGGCTGTGGATGTGATTGTTGGTGTCGGCGGTTATGCTCAGGTGTTCCGCTGAACACTTGGTCTGACTCTTGCCCAGCAGATTGCCCCAGGCGTCATAAGAATAGCTGTTGCCCCAGAACTTGGTTGCGGTCGCTGGATTGAGCACTTTTATGCTGCAATCGGTCCCGGCGTTCTGCGCTGACGTGAGCCTGTTGAGCGCGTCGTACGTGAAGGTTTGGTTGCGCGTGTTGTCTCTGTTGTTGGTGATACCCCAGACATTCCCGTTGTCGGTGCCGCTCGTGCCGTTTCCTACGTGGAAGTCGTAATTGATGCTGAAAACCGTCGCCGTAGGAGAGACAGCGGACATGTTAATCGGCTGCAGGCGCTTGTTGAAGCTGAAGCTGTTGGTGATGCCGTTGAAGCTGCCGGTGTGTCCGCTCAAAAAGCCCGTCAGCGCGCCGTCAGGTCCATACGTTGCCCCGGTAGCGTAATTGATGTTGTTGCCGAGGTCCGCGGCGGAAAGCATTCTACCCGCCGAATCCGGCGTGTAGGTGATCACAGCGCCGCTCGGATACTTCACCGTGGCCACCGAGCTGTCCAGGTTGTAGGTGTAGCTCAGGTTCTTGGTGACACCGGCAATCGTTCGCTGCTCGCTCGCGATGCGGCCCAGCACGTCATAGACATAGCTGCCGGAGCCGGCCTGGTCGGCAAAGCTACTGAGTTTGCCGATGGCGTTCGCGCCCTGGTCATACACATAGCTGACCACGGCCGTACCCGCCGGGAGCTGCCCGTTGGTGCACGTCTGCGCACTGTAGGCTTTGCCCGTGACGCGGTTCAGCGCGTCATAGCAGTAGCTGATGGTCTGCGTGGCCGTGCCGGTTTGATTGGGCGCGGGCGAAGTCTTCTGCAGGACGTTCCCGTCTGCGTCATACGAATATGTTATCGTACCCGATTCCGGGTTGTGGGCCGTCAGCAGCCGCGAGAGAGAATCATACGCAAACCGCCGCACCCTCCATGCGCTGCTCGCGTCACTTGTGGGCGACGCGCTGCACCCGGTTCCGCTGCCGTCGCCATGCTGCTCTACGCAGAGCAGATTGCCCAGCGTGTCATACGTGTAGAGGGTAATCAGCGGATTGTTGTTCAGGTCGCTGGCGTTGTAGCCCCCGGTCATGTTGGGGCCGGAGACTGAAGTAGTAAATGACGGATTTGTGAACTGGCTGCTATTCCAGGTATATGAGGCCGAAAGCGGGTAATCCCCGGCCGGTCCCGCAATAGTGCTAGTGATGTTGATGGTAGCGCCCGAAGCTACGGCGTTGGCATAGCCTCCGGCGGTGATGGCAGCCGCCAAGCGGGTGGCGATGCTGGATGGTGTGTCCCCCGCACCGTAGTTCACGGTGTATGTCCCGCCGATACTGACCGTGCCCGTATCCGCCGCCACGGTAGTCCCGGTCACCTGCACGGCGTCAATAAAGGCGGTGTTGTCTCCGCCGGCAGAGTTGCGGCCCACAAATTTAAGCGTGTGCGCGCCCGCAGCGGTAGTGAAGGCCGGAGTTGACAGGACGGCATAGTTAGTGCCCGCTGGTTTGAAGGTCGCCAGCAACGTCGAGTCCAGATAGACATCAAAATCCTGTCCTCCGTTTGAGACATTCCCGCGTTGGGCCGCCTGGAAGCTGACCGTATAGCTTGCTCCGGCCTGAAAACCGGAGAGCGACTGGGAGATACTCCCTCCTGCTGCCTGCAGAAACGCCACCTGCTGGCCTTCGGGGGCCACCTGGTTCGAAGTGAAGCCGCTGTTGTTTCCGGTCAATCCCGCGCCGCCGGTAAAAGTCCAAGAGCTGCCGGTGGGATCATATTGGTAGGCTGATCCACCGGAGCCCACGGACGGCGTCTCGAAACCAGAGCCAGGGACCGTGATTGTCAGTGTCCCGTTAGTAGTCTGTTCGCTCCCGAGAATGGTGAGCCAACCGGTCGCGTGGGTGGCCGTTGCGCCAGGGTTCGGTTCATCTACTTCAATCAGGCTTCCCAACCCGTCAATGCAACTCTTGCGCTGCTTGCCTGCTTCGTCGGTCGCAGTAGTGCAGTTGCCAGTGTAAGAGACCGTACTCACGCTGCCGTCCTGCTTCGTGGCTTGTGTCAAGCGGCCCAGGGCGTCGTACGTGTAGATCGTTGTGCCGTCTGTCGTACTGTCTGTCGCAGTGGCAACTCGGTGTGGGTTGCTCTCCGTGAGTTTATGTCCAAGACCGTCATAGGTGAAATCAACCTGACTCACTCCCTCAGGATCACTGTCGACGCTGGTCGTAGCAACACGGCCAAGGCCATCGTAAACGGTCGAGGTGATGATGCTGGGGTCAGGTGTCGCTAAGACGGTCCTGGTCACGGTGAGCGGCAAGGAATCGTTGTGATAGTTGTATGTTGTCTTTCCCGTATCAGGAAGGTCCACCTCGGTCAACCGCCGCAAGACATCACTGCGGAGATAGCTGGTGGATTGGCCGTTCTCATCGGTGTGCTTAGTGAGCTGACCGTCCGAGTAGGCATATGAGAACTTCTCGATGTGATTCACATTCCCGGTCTTCGGACGGGTGATCATCGTGACATAAGCGTTGGTAGTCCCCGGAGCAGTTCCCTCGGTGAAACTGTCAGTATATGAATACTGCGTCGGGTTGCCGTTTGGGTCCGTCGAGGAGAGCACTTGGCCAGTGTCGTCGTATGTGAAGGTCGTGGAAAGAGCACTGGAAGACGCGCCCGTCTGGCAGGTGGGCAGAGGATTACTGCCTCCCGGAGGGTTGAGCCAATGTAGCTGCTGCGTCAGATTGCCGAGTCCCGCACCACCGTGCTGGACCACGCCGCTGGTACCAGCGGGCGTGCTCTGGTCGTAGCAGTTGACCGTCGCTGCCATGGTATTGCCGCTTCCGTCGTAGACTGTTAGGCTCGCTGGCCGATCAAGAATGGTGCCTCCGGGGAAACTCACGTAAGTGGTCTTGGTCTGGCGCAGCAAAGCACCGGGCGCATTTGTGCCAAAGCCGTACTCGTCCACCTCTGTCTCCAGGCTGACGAAGGTTCCTGTTGCCTCACTGCTCGGGTTAGTCGCGTAACTGTAGTTGGTTTTCGAGGTTAAGCCATTGTCGAGGGTGACTTGCGTGCTCGCAAGGAGGCTGGACGTGGCCCACTGCTGGGTTACGGTCTTGAGTACTGGTCCGCCAGAAGGCTGGTAGGTGACAGTATTCTCCAGCGGCATCGGAGAAAAGCTGTTTGCACCGGTAATAGGATCATCTTCCATGATGCCGCCGGCGGAGTAAGTATATGTCGCTACGGAGATTTGCCCGGTAACCAGGTCGTGTGTGGTCACGGTCGTCTGTTTTCCGGTCCAGCTCTGAAAATTAGATGGGTTCCATGTCGTGGAGTAATTGAAGTCTTGATGCAAAGCGACATTGGCCCCGTCGACGCTGACTTCGCGAGTGGCAACCGCGTACCAGTCATGCGAATACCAACAAGCAGTGGGAGGGCCGGGAGGATTAGGTGGGTTAACTACTCCAGGGTCTGAATAATGGATGAGATCAGTGAGTAAATTGATCTTCCAGGTATACTTAATCCAAGCGCCGGTAGGATAAATAATCTGCTGCAATACTCCGTAAGTAGCGTCATAGAAGAACTGATATCGATTGCCGTCTGGCAGCGTAACGGTCGTAACGACGGGGAGAACAGAGCTGTAGCTTACAGGAAGGGCGGGGGCGCAACTGCCGCCGGGAGACATGTACAGTTGATTTCCTGAGACACTGAAGTTCGACGGAGCACTTCCCCAAGAGAGCGTGTAGGGCTGGGAGAGACCAGCGACGCTGATCGTGTCCCCATTGTTGCCGAAACCAGAGGCGGAAACTGCCGTCCGTTGCAATGTGTCTTGCACAGCGAAGCCTCCTGTCCCGCCTCCTGTATTTTGGATCGTGATCTGATTGCCATTTCGATCCGTGATTCCATTGGCGAGGGCACCAAATCCCCAAGGGGTCCCCGTGGCGGACCCAAACTCGTATGTCGAACCATCAAGACTTCTTACGAACTGGCCGTTGCTCCAGTCGGCTAGGTAAAACTCGTCCCCACCGGCCAAAACTGGTGGCAATCCGCCGTCATTGCATCCGATGTTGCTTGGATCGAGCCTGATTTGATCGGCTAGGTAAAGGTTGTGACGGCCGCCACTTGGATCGTAGAAAACATAGTTCGAGTAGTAGTCATAAGTGCAGCCCGGCGTGGCGACGGTGCTCACATAGGAAATTCGCGGCAAAGAATAGGACCACCCACCACCTGCCCGGCTGCCTCGGTCCATGACCCCATCGTTGACGTTCCAGCCCTGGTTGTCCCGCGTGATGATGTGGGCACCGTTGGAATCGTATGCAATCGAGAATGGCAGGCTGATGCCGCGGCCGCTGGGAACCGGGAGCTGAATGCGGAGACTCACCGAACCGTTGGCCGGATTTGTGGTCTCGTTGAGGAAGCCAAGGTAACTGTGACCGGACCCAGGGACAGGTGTCGAAGTCGTGTTCTTGACTTCCGTGATTTGCGCCCTGCCTGGCATCGCCAGAATCAGCACAAATGAAACAACTTGCAGCAATTGGCAGATCGCTGCGCGACTCATCCTGTGCGCTAGCACGCCGTTCACGAACGCTACTCCCACAAATCCGATTCTTCTCATCACGTCTCCTCTGCGCAAACAATTAGGAACGGTACTCGTCGCCGTGCCGCTGAGATAATCGACACCACATCGCTGCGAACCAGACCCTCCTGCTGCTTGACGGGTTGGACGCTAGCAGAATCCGCGCACCAAAGTCCTCAAAGAACTCTCAAAGTTTTCTCAAAAAATCAAAATTCAACTCAGCAGCCGAGCCGTTCTAGACTGAGTCTTAGAGGGTGAAAACGGAATTGCAGTTGCCCGTTCGTCAGCCCCATACAACTGCACTCAATCCCAAAATGGAACGCTCGATGCCGGCTGATTTGTCCTTCTTCCTTCTTACAACCAAGGGCACTGCGTAATAGCCGCAGAAGAGACTACGACCGTGATGGTTGGCTGACTACGAGCCTGGCGCTTCAGCGTCAAGTTAGAACGATTCTAAGAACTAAGCAATTGGCAGTTGGCAATTGGCAGTCAGCCACAAGCCGAACCAAAACCTCAACCACAAAGGACACAGAGAAGAACACAGAGGCGGGCAGGGTGAAAATAAGCAATCAGTAGCAAGCAATTGCCAGTTAGCCAAACGAATCCGAAAAAACACGTTTAAGACGGGCAAAAAGACCATCTGGTAACTCATTGAAAATACAGACAAATTAGCTATTGCATTTCGCTAGGGTTTCGCGGTACCATGCGCGCCGCGCAAGGGCAGTAGTTAGTACTTAGTATTTAGTTGTTAGCCGGAAAAAACCCCAGGCCCGCCCAGGCGGACCGTAGAGAACGATCTTTGAAAACCTAAAGCGAGGAAGCAATCAGCACTCAGCAGTCAGCAATCAGCCAACATCAGTGTTATCAGTGGTATGGTTTTCCGATCGCGGCGATCACCGGGGTCCCCGACACGCGCGGTTTTCGCGTGTTGGGGTGGGATGACGTGCGATCGCGGCGATCACGCGCGATTTCCCCCTGTTCCTCCCCTGTTCTTCCCCTGTTCGCTCCCTGTTACGAATTGACTCCGTCCGGGAAAAAGGTTCACGAAAGGCCCGTGGAATCGAGGTTTTGCATGTCTGGAGTATCCAAGCGCTCGCGTTCTCCCCTGTTTTTTTCCCTGTTAGCAGGGAAGCGGCAGGAAGATCGCCGTGATCGTAAACCCCAGACTGAACCACAAATAATCGCCGCAAAGTGTGCATTCTTGGCCTTTTTTAGGTTTCCCTTTCTGCTAGCATTTTTGTTATGAAACGCTTATTTATCATTGCTGGATCTATCGTCGGGGTGATTGTTCTTGCCCTGTTGATCGTGCCTTTGTTCATCAACGTGGACAGTTTTCGTCCGCAGATTGAGACCAAACTTTCGGCGGCGCTTGGCCGCACGGTGCATGTGGGCAAGCTGGAGGCCTCGATTTTCAGCGGCGGAGCGACGGCCAGCGATATTTCGATCAGCGATGATCCGAAGTTCGGCAAAGACCCGTTTCTGCAGGCTGCTTCCGTAAAAGTCGGGCTGCAGATGCTGCCCCTGATCTTTTCCAAGCAGATTAAAGTCACTTCCCTGACCGTGGACAGTCCGGACATTGTGCTGCTGAAGAATGGCGCCGGAAAGTGGAACTACTCGACCTTTGGGACCGCGGCGGCCAAAGGCAGCACGCCGGCTGATTCGTCGCCGACCGACCTGGAAGTCGGGAAGGTGGAAATTGTGAACGGCAAGGTGCGGATCGCACAGAGCACCGGACATGCGGCCGGCCACGAGCGCGTGTACGAAAAAGTCCACCTGGTGGTGCGGGACATATCGGCCACCACGGCCATGCCGTTTACGCTCACCGCCAGCACGCCCGGAGGCGGAACGCTGGATGTGGAAGGCCAGGCGGGTCCGCTCGACGCGAACGATACCTCCAAGACGCCGTTGCAAGCCAAGGTCAAGCTGGAACATTCCGATCTGGCCGCCAGCGGATTGTTCGATCCGAGTTCCGGTCTGGCGGGAGTGGTTGATTTCACCGGAGAGGTCAAGTCCGACGGACGCACCGTACATTCCGAAGGCAAGGGCACGGCGAACGGCCTGAAGCTGGTAAAAGCGGGAGCGCCGGCGCGGGGAGCGATTGCGATGGATTACAACTCCGACTTCAACCTGGACTCGGAGAGCGGCACGGTCAAGGCGGACGTGCACACCGGCGGCAGCACGGCCACGGCGAACGGCACGCTGAACGCCCACGGCGAGAGCATCGTGACCCATATGAAGATTGCGGGAAAGAGCATGGCGGTGAATGACGTTGAAGGATTGTTGCCGGCCTTTGGCGTGACGCTGCCTTCAGGAGCGTCCTTGCAGGGCGGGACCATCAACATGGACCTGACGGCGGACGGTCCGCTGGACCGTCTGGTGATCACCGGTCCGGTCAACGTAGCTGGCACGCACCTGAAAGGCTTCGATCTGGCTTCGAAGCTCGGGGCCATGGGCGCTCTGAGCGGCATTAAGTCCAGCAACGATACGTTGATCCAGACGTTCAACAGCGCGCTGCACATGGCCCCGGACGGACTGCGCGCCGACAACATTTTCCTGGACGCGCCGTCCATGGGACAACTCACGGGCAACGGAGTTGTGGGCAGCAATAATTCGCTGAACTTCAAGATGTCCATGAAGCTGGCTGGCGGCGTCGCCAGCAACGCGATCGGCGGGCTTTCCAGTCTCACTGGCCAGAGCCAGAGCAAGGGAGGAGGCATTCCGTTCACGATTACCGGAAGTACGGCGAGTCCGATATTCCTTCCGGACGTGGGCTCCGCGCTCAAGAACACCGTGTTGAGTAACAACTTGCCGGGTCCTGCGCAAGGGGTCGGGGACTCCCTGGGCGGCCTGTTTGGCAAGAAAAAGCCCAAATAACGGCCGTTACCCGAGCGCGCTGCCGGTAGCTGAGAGCGTCCGTGACTGCTAGAATAAGCGGAGTCCGTGACCCCCATATTCTGAAAGCAGTCGCCATGTTAAAAAAATCATCTTTTATAGCCGTTGTGGTTACCCTGTTTGCCGTCGCGCTGTACGCCGACAACATTGTGGACGAAATCATCGCCCGGGTTAACGACCAGATCATCACCCGGGCCGACCTGCAAAGGGCCAGCCAGGCGACCCTGGAGGAAATCAAACAGCGCTTTCCCGGCGACTGGCAAGCAAAGTGGAACACCGCCGAACCGGACGTCCTGCGCGACCTGATAGACACCAAATGTCTTCTGGAAAAAGGAAAAGAACTGGGCATCACCGCGGACACCGAGCTGATCAAGCAGCTGGACGAGATCCGCAAAAAGATGAACCTGGCCAGCATCGATGACCTGGAAAAAGCGGCCAAGGAACAAGGCGTATCGTTTGAGGACTTCAAAGACGAGACCCGCAACCGGATTATCCGCGAACAGGTCATTGGCCGCGAGGTAGGATCGCGAATTCATATCACGAATGAGGAAGTACAGGCTTTCTACAACGAGCACCAGAAAGACATGGAAGCGCCGGAAGAAGTGCAGTTGTCGGAGATTCTGATCTCCATCCAAACCGTCAAACCTGCGCCGGAGAAAGATAAGCCGGCGCTTCCGGACGATCCCGCGCAAGTGGCCCAGGCGGAAGCCAAAGCGCGCACGCTGCTGGAAGCGTTGCGCAAAGGGGCCAAGTTTGAAGACACCGCCAAGACCAGTTCTGACGGTCCAACAGCGGCCCAGGGCGGCGATATCGGCGCCTTTAAGCGTGGAGAACTGGCCAAGGAACTGGAAGACAAGACCTTTTCGCTGAAACAGGGCGAGCTCACCGACGTTCTGCGGACCAAGCAGGGCTTCCTGATTCTGAAAGTGGTCGCGCATCACCAGCCCGGGGTCCCGCCGTTGAAGACCGTCGAAGAGCAAATCCGGCAGGCCATCTACGTGCAAAGACTGGAGCCCGCGGCGCGTACTTACCTGCAGAAGTGTCGCGAAGAAGCCTATGTTGAGATCAAGCCGGGATTTACCGACACCGGAGCAAGCCCCAACCAGTCCAAACCGATGGTGGTTGCGGTCAATGACCCGGCAGTGGAAGCAGCAAAACACAAAAAGAAGAAACACTTCATTGTTTTCTGAGTGAAGCCGTTCTGAATGAAGTCGTTCTAGTTGAAGTCGTTCTAAATGCGTTGTTCTAGTGACCGCCATGCTTTGCCGATGCACGAGAGCCTGAAAATGACCACCGCCACAAGAACTGCGCTTTTCCTGGCGGCGTTTGCCGTGCTGGCCCCGGCGCAGGACACGGTTGAGATTACGTCCGAACCCAGCCATCACCTGGTGTTCAAAAACGATTGGGTCCGCGTGTTCAACGTGCTGGCGCCGGCGAAGGCGTCAACCCTGGTGCATCGCCACAACTACGATTACCTGTACGTGACTCTGGGCGATGCGGCGATCGTAAACGCCAGAGTCGGAGAGAAGTCCTTTCCGGTGGTCTTGAACGATGGCGAAGTAAGGTTCACCCAGGGCGGGTTCGCCCACGCCGTGACGAATAGTAGCGAACGTCCGTTTCATAACATCACGATCGAATTGCTTAAGCCTTCAACGAATGCCCGTCCATGCGCCAGCGCGTGCGAAGTCCCGATTCCCTGTCCGGCGGACGCTCAAGAAAAATGTGCCAGCGCGCGGATAGTGCTACAGTCCGACCAGTGGTCGGCGATTTCCGTGCTGATGCCGCCGGGCGCGACCTATTCCGAGCACGCGCCTGCCGCGCATCTGGTGGTTGCCGTCTCTGATCTGGACCTGACGCAAGTGGTCCATGGCCGAGACCGGGTCGAGGTCCGCCGTGTGGTGGGAGATGTTCGCTGGGTCGATCCAGTGGTCCATTCCATTACCAATGCCGGCTCCATGCCCGCGAGATTTGTTAGTTTGCAGTTTAAAGATATGCTGTAAGGGATTGCACGAACACCCATGAGCTTGCCCGCCCCAAACACTCAACCCGACACGCCGGGAGCGCGCGAGTACAACCGCGTCAAGCGCTGGCTGGAACTCGGCGACCTGGGCCTGGGTCTTGGTTTTCTGGTTGTCCTGCTGGCTACCGGTTGGACCAGCAAGCTGCATGATATTTCTTTTCGCGTATCGGAACACTACTCGTTGGCGCTTTTGTTTTACGTCTTCCTGCTGAGCGTGATCAGCAAGTTGCTGAACGCAGCGCTGGATTTTTACGGGTTCCGGCTGGAGCATCGCTTCAATCTTTCCAACCAGAGATTTGGCGCCTGGTTGTTCGACGAGTTCAAGGGATGGGCCCTGGGCCTGATCATTGCCGCCGGGCTGGCGGAGATCATCTACGGCTTGATGCGGGCCGATTCGGCGCGCTGGTGGATCTATGCCTGGATCATCTGCCTCGGACTGTTTGTTCTTTTTGCGCAGATAGCGCCGGTGGTGTTGTTGCCCCTGTTCTACAAATTCGTGCCCCTGCAGAATGACGACCTGAAGGCGCGCCTGGTGCGCCTGGGCGAGCGCGCAGGAACGCGTGTCCGCGGCGTGTATGAATGGAAGCTCTCGGAAAAAAGCAAGAAAGCCAATGCGGCCCTTACCGGTTTAGGCCACACGCGCCGCATCATCCTGGCGGACACGCTGCTGGAGAACTACACCAACGACGAAATCGAAGCGGTGCTGGCGCATGAGCTCGGACATCATGCCCACGGCCACATTCTTAAAACCATCGTGGTGGAAGCGGCCGTGACGTTAGCGGGATTCTGGGCCGCAAACCGCGTGTTGCAATATGCCATTTACCAGCGGCACATGTTCCTGCACTTGACCGACTTCGCCAATCTGCCGCTGCTGGTGCTGGTCTCAACGCTGCTCTCCATGCTACTGATGCCGGCGCTGAACGCCTACTCCAGATTCAACGAGCGCCAGGCGGACTTATATTGCTGGAAGTCTGTACCCAGTGTGGAGCCTTACATCAGCGCCATGGAAAAGCTTAACAAGCAGAACCTGAGTGAAAGCCAGCCCTCGCGGTTGGTGGAAGTGCTGTTCCATTCCCATCCTCCCGTTGCAAAACGTATTGCCGCGGCGCAGTCGTGGGCCAGGAAGAACCAGCCCAGTCTGGCTTAACAAACAACAACTGCAGTTTGACAACTTTTATTTCACCCAAGCCATGCCATCGGGGCCGGGGCCAACGTCCATCGTTCCGGTTTGTGTGAATGAGGCCAAATCAATGATGCCAATCTGCCCGGCTTGCGCGCAGGCAACGAAGGCCACCTTGTTGTCCGGATTCATCAGCAGGCCTTCCGGAAGCGCACACACGGGAATCCGTTTCAGGAGCTTGCGCGTGGCGCTGGCGATGACCAGCACTTCGTTGGATTCCGGATCGGTAATCAACACCAGTTTGCCGTCCGGAGTGAACTTGAGACGATTGGAGTGCCTGGTGAACGACGGAAGCGTGTTTTTGACGGTTTCCGTTTCCACGTCAATGACGCTGACGCCGCCATCCCGGGAGTGCGCAACCCAGACTTCTTTCTGGTCGGGCGAAATGTCAATTCCCTCCGGACGTTTGCCGACCGCAATCTGGGTGACGCGCCAGCTTGGCGCGCTACCCGTGGCCGCAATCACACTGACTGAATCGGAGCCGATGTTGGCGGTGAATATCTTGCGCTCATCGCGGGTGACGACGAGCATGTGAGTCACGTTCTGTCCGGTACCTTGCAGCCAATCAACACTGTCGGTTGCCGGATCATAGCGGGCAACAAGTTTGTTGATCTCGGCAGTAAAGTAGATTTTGCCGTGGCTCTCGGCCAGGCCATGCGGCCGGCGCAGAGCGCCCAGACTTCGCCGCCGGATTTCTTTGCGCGAGGAAAGATCGATGACCGACAGGCTTTCTCCCGGCGTTTGGTCGCCGTAGTTGGCCACGAATGCCAGCTTACCGTCGGACGAGACAGCAACTTCGTGCGGCGCTGCTCCTGTGGGCACTTCGCCAATCACCTTGCGCCGGTCAGGATCAATCAGCAGCAATTTAGCTCCGGGTTTACTTAGAACAACAATCACATGCGGAGGTTCCTGGGAGAGAAGGAGCGAGCTGAGAGAGAAAAGAGAGACAAGAATTCTGACAATCGGCGCCATAGTGTTCACTCTGAGATCAGGATCCGGCCATGAGGATACGCTCGACTCCGAGCAAGTCTTCTTCTGTATCAACGCCCACGGTGTTGAACGGCGTTTCGGCCACAAAGATGTCAATATCGTTTTCCAGGAAGCGCAGCTGTTCCAGGCGCTCCGCGGCCTCAAGCTTCGATTCGGGAAGAGTGCAGAAGCGGTCAAGCGCCGCTTTACGGTAGGCGTAAAACCCAAGATGCTTGAAGTATTGAATGTTGCCGGCGCGATCGCGGTCGAAGGGAATGGCCGAGCGGGAAAAGTAGAGCGCGCGGCCACGGTGGTCTGTGACCACTTTCACCGCATTGGGATTGTTGACATCCTGCGGCGGACAAAGCGTTTTGATGGTGGACACCATTACCGAGCTGTCGCGCATGGGTTCCAGCAGGGACTTCAGATGTTCGGGACGCGCCAGCGGTTCATCACCCTGAATGTTCACATAGACGTCCGCGGCGACTCGCTGCGCGACCTCATGTACGCGGTCGGTGCCGCTGCGGTGTTGCGCGGAAGTCATCTCGGCCCTCCAGCCGTTGGCGCGTGCAACCTGGAGGACCTCGTCGGAATCGGTGGCGATGATCACGTCGCGCAGCAGCGGAGACTTCCTGGCCGCATCGTACACATGGGCCAGCATCGGTTTACCGGCAATCGGGCGCAGCACTTTGCGCGACAGCCGCGTGGAGCCAAGGCGCGCCGGAATGATGGCAACGGCAACGATGGAATCGCCCATAGTGAGTACGCGTCAGGGCAGCTTCTGGCGCATCTGCTGGAGCTTCTGCGATTTTTCTTCCACGCTCCTGGCCAGCTTTGCCTTCAGTTGGTTCAGTTTTCCCGCGACCGCGTTATTGTTCAAGGCAATAATCTGCGCCGCGAGAATAGCGGCATTCGTGGCGCCGGCTTTCCCAATGGCCACCGTGGCCACGGGAATTCCGGCGGGCATCTGGACAATGGACAGCAACGAGTCCATGCCCTGAAGAGAGGTGGAAGGAATCGGCACGCCAATCACCGGCAGAGTCGTCTCCGCCGCGATCACTCCGGCCAGATGAGCCGCTCCGCCGGCGCCGGCAATGATGACTTTCACGCCGCGGCTGGCTGCCTTGCGCGCGAACTCCGCGGTCCGTGCCGGAGAGCGGTGAGCGGAAAGCACGTCGATCTCGAAGGAAATGCCAAAGTCCTCAAGACTCTTGGCGGCCTCGTTCATGATCTCCAGATCGGAGTCCGATCCCATCACGATGGAAACTAGGGGGCTTTCAGGCATGGATCTTATCTTAACCTCTCTAAGGCCGGGATTTGAGAGCGCGCGCGCCAATGTCCCTGCGGTAGTGCATGTCTTCAAAATTGATCAAACCGGCCGCGGAATATGCTTTCGCAATAGCGTCCTCCAGTTCCACGGCCCGGGCGGCGACTCCCAGCACGCGTCCGCCATTGGTATAGGTACCTCCATCGCGTTTGCTGGTCCCGGCGTGAAAGACTCTGACGTCCGCAAGCAGGGCCGCGCTGTCCAGACCGGAAATCTTTTTGCCGGAAGCAAAGCTCCCGGGATATCCGCCGGAAGCCAGGACCACGCAGCACGAAGCGTCTTGCGACCATTGAAACACGCCGTCGCTCACCCGGCCTTCGATGGAAGCTTCGATGGCTTCGAGCAGATCGCTGTCCAGCCGCATCAGGACGGCCTGCGTTTCCGGATCGCCAAAGCGGCAGTTAAATTCCAGGACCATGGGCCCACGCGCCGTCATCATGAGGCCACAATAGAGGATGCCGCGATATTCGGCGCCTTCCGATTTCATTCCCGCGATCACGGGACGCGCAATGTGATGCAGCAGCCATTCGGTCATGGCGGAATCTATCAGCGCATCGCTCGAATATGCGCCCATGCCGCCGGTGTTGGCTCCGGTGTCGCCGTCGCCCACGCGCTTGTGGTCCTGCGCGGCGACCAGCGGCGCCACGCGTTCACCATCGCTCAGCACCATAAAGGAAATCTCTTCCCCGGTGAGAAACTCTTCCAGAACCACTTGCGACGATGGCAAGCCCAGCAGATTGCCGTTGAGCATTTCAGCGCCCGCGGCCGCCGCTTCTTCTTTTGTGGCGGCAATCACCACGCCTTTGCCCGCCGCCAGGCCGTCCGCCTTCACGACTACGGGCGCGGAAAACAGTCCCAGAGACTTGCGCAACTCTTCTTCGGAATGGCAGACCGCGTAGTGCGCCGTCGGAATCTGGTGGCGCTGCATGAATTCCTTGGCAAAACTCTTGCTCGATTCCAATTGTGCCGCTGCCTGGGTAGGACCAAACACGCGCAAGCCACGCCGCGCGAATTCGTCCACCACGCCCAGCGAAAGCGGCAGCTCGGGCCCCACCACGGTGATATCGGCTTCCACCTGATGCGCGGCAGCGACCAGGGTGTCAATGCTTTTAGGATCGCCGGCCACGCAACTTGCGTCCTCGCAAATGCCGCCGTTCCCCGGCAGACAGAAAACCTGGGAAACCCGAGGCGACTGGCGCAGCTTCCACACCAGCGCGTGCTCCCGTCCTCCCCCGCCGATCACCAGGATTTTCATGGGAAAACCAACAGAGAGGATAAATCAAAACCACGTGGCTGGGCGAACTATGCACAACAGGAAAAGCCATTTTGTACCGCGAATATGCGGCTTTTTATAACTGGACAGTAATGGCCCGGCGAGTTCACAATTCCCAATGACTCATTGTGTACCGCTCTTCTGAGTGAAAGGAACTTCCCCATGAATAAGCTCTTCAAGACATTCTTGTGCCTGGTGCTGCTGGCTTCCGCGTTTGGCGCGCAGGGCCAGGGCACGAAAGCGCCTGCCGCCGCGGGCCTGCCTCCGCTGATTGACCGTGAGATTTTCTTCGGCAATCCGGAGATTGCCGGGGCGCAGATTTCGCCTAACGGACAGTACATCGCCTTTGTGAAACCGTGGAAAGACACGCGCAACGTTTACGTCAAGGGTGTGGACGAACCCTTCAGCGCGGCGCGGCTGCTCACCACGGAAACCAAGCGGCCTGTTGCCGGCTATTTCTGGACGCGGGACAGCAAGTACATCCTTTATGTCAAAGACAACGCCGGCGACGAGAATTTCAACATCTACGCCGTTGATCCGGCGGCCAGGCCCGCGCCCGGTGCCGATGCGCCCGCTTCGCGCGACCTCACTGGACTCAAGGGCGTTGTGGTGCAGCTTTACGATCTCCCCAAGACCGATCCTGACGTGGTGTACATCGGCCTGAATGACCGCGACAAAGCCTGGCATGATCTTTACAAGTTGAAGCTCTCCACCGGCGAAAAGACGCTGCTGCGCAAGAACACAGACCGCATCACCGGTTGGGACTTTGATCTTCAGGGCAAGCTGCGCCTGGCTTCACGCTCCGCGGAGAACGGAGACACGGAAGTCCTGCGCGTTGATCCCGATAAATTTACCCAGGTATATTCGTGCAACGTTTTTGAATCCTGCGGCACCGTCCGTTTCCAGAAGGACGGAAAACGCGTCTACATGGAGACCAACAAAGGCGCGGGCGTTGACTTGACTTCTCTGATGCTGATGGACCCGGAGACCGGCAAGACAGAGTTTGTGGAATCCGATCCGCTCAAGAGAGTGGATTTAGGCGGGGCCGTTTTCTCCGAAGCCAACGACGAGTTGGCCCTCACCTTGTATCAGGACGATCGGCTGCGCCGCTATTTCAAAGACAAGAGCTTTGAAACCGATTTCAGGTGGCTTAAGGACAAATTACCGGGGAAAGAAGTTACACGGGGTTCGGTCACCAGCGATGATCAAGTGTGGCTGGTGAACGCCTTCAGTGACACCGAGCCGGGTGAAACCTACATCTTCGACCGCAAGACCCACAAGCTCACGCTGCAATTCAAGGTCCGGGAAAAACTTCCGCGCGAGGCGCTGGCGGAGATGAGGCCCGTCCGGTACAAGTCTTCTGACGGCATGGAGATTCCCGCCTATCTGACACTGCCCAAGGGCGTGCCGGCCAAAAACCTGCCGGCGCTGTTGATCCCCCACGGCGGTCCCTGGGCCCGCGATGGCTGGGGCTATAACGGGCTGGCGCAATTCTTCGCCAACCGCGGCTACGCCGTTCTCATGCCCAATTTTCGCGGGTCCACCGGCTATGGAAAAAAGTTCATTGACGCCGGCAACCACGAGTGGGGCCGCAAGATGCAGGACGACGTGACCTGGGGCGTAAAGTATCTGGTCGCCGAAGGCATTGCCGATCCCAAACGCGTGGGCATTCTGGGCGGCTCGTACGGCGGCTACGCCACGCTGGCCGGAGTCGCCTTCACCCCGGACCTTTACGCTGGCGCCGTGGACATTGTTGGTCCGTCCAACCTGATTACGCTGATGGATTCCATTCCGCCGTATTGGGAGTCGATCCGCAAATTGTTTTATGAGCGCATGGGCGATCCCACCACTCCCGAGGGCAAAGCGCTACTCATTGAGCGGTCGCCGCTGCATTCCGCCGACAAGATCAAGACGCCTCTCTTGGTGGTGCAGGGCGCCAACGATCCGCGTGTGAACAAACGCGAAGCCGACCAGATTGTGATCGCGCTGCGCGATCGCGGGTTCCCCGTGGAGTATCTCGTGGCGCCAGATGAAGGCCATGGCTTTGCCCGTCCCGTGAACAACATGGCGTTGTACATGTCGGCGGAGAAATTCCTGAACAAACATCTGGGCGGACGCTACCAGGAAGGCGGTACGCCGGAAGTTACGGTCCGCCTGGCCGAGATCACGGTTGATCCCAAAACTGTGGTGCTGGCCAAGAAAGTTGACGCGAATGCCGTAGGCCTTCCCAAACCCGCGGTTGATCTCCAGCCCGGAACATGGAAATACAAGGCAAAAATCTCCGCGGGCGGACAGGAGATTGCCGTGGACATTTCCACAACCATCAAGGAAGAGAATGGCAAATGGCTCGCTACGGGGACCATGCAGTCTCCCATGGGCGAGGCCAGTGACGTTTCCACAGTGGAGAAAGGGACCCTGGTGGTGCTGAGCCAGACCATTAAACAAGGCCCCGGAGTCATCAACATAGAATTCGCAGGGAACAAGGCCACAGGCAACATGAACATGAGTGGAGAGGACCGGCCGATTTCCGCCGAACTCGGCGGCCCCATCTTCGGCGATGCGGCAGCGTCACAAATGTCCATTGCCGCCTTGCCGCTGGCCGAGGGCTACACTACAACGTTCCGGAATTTTGACATCCGGAAACAAAAAGAAAAACTGCTGCAACTGAGAGTGGTAGGCAGTGAAAGCGTGACCGTACCCGCGGGTACGTTTGACGCTTACAAAGTCGAGATCACTTCGGCCGACGGAGGCACGGACCATCAGACCCTGTGGGTCGCCAAAGACTCGCGCAAGCCGGTGAAGATCACCGCCGTGCTAGCGGAGATGGGCGGCGCTACGCTGGTGCAGGAATTGGTCCCATAAGTTATTTGCGAGTTGAAACAGCAAGGATTATTGGCCGCGAATGAGCGCGAACAACGCGATATCACGCATCTGAAGCGCGAGTCGTGTCGGTTTGCGTAAAGTTCGCGGCCAATTCTTGGTGTGCTCAACGCGCGCTGGCGGGTTGCACCGGTGGACCGGTCATCTTCAACTGCCACATCAGGAAGCTCAGTTCGTCGACGAAGTTGTCAATCTGCTTGGCGATGGGTGTTCCTCCGGAATGTCCAGCCTTGGTGTCATAGTGCAGCAGGATGGGCTTGTCCGAGCCGGTGGAGGCCTGCATCAGCGCCGCCATTTTTCTGGCATGCAACGGCGCTACACGCGTATCCGAGTCACCAGTGACGAACAGCACCGGAGGGTACTTGGTGCCGGCATTTACATGCTGATACGGCGAATAGGCGTAAATGTATTTGAACTGGTCGGGATCCTCTGAGGACCCGTACTCCGGCACCCAGTACTTGGCGACTAAGAACTGGTGATAGCGAATCATGTCCAACAGCGGGTAATTGCACACCACCGCGCCGAACAGTTCCGGACGTTGAGTCATCGCAGCGCCCACCAACAGACCGCCGTTGCTGCCTCCACGAATGGCCAGCCGGTCCGGACGCGTGTACTTGTTTTGGATGAGCCATTCGGCGGCGGCAATAAAGTCATCAAACACGTTTTGCTTCTTTTCCAGCATGCCGGCGTGATGCCACGCTTCTCCAAACTCTCCTCCGCCGCGCAGGTTGGCCAGGGCATACACGCCGCCGTTCGCCATCCAGGCAGCAGCCAGCGTGTTGAAGCTGGGTTCGGAGCTGGAATTAAATCCGCCGTAGCCGGTGAGCAACGTGGGATTGTTGCCATCCATTTTCAAGCCTTTGGCATAGGCCAGGAACATGGGAATCTTCGTGCCGTCCTTCGAGGGATACCAGACTTGCTTTACCTCATACTGGTCGGTTTGCATCGGGACTTTGGATTGGAACCACACCGTCTGCTTGCCGGTGGCTATGTCATAGCGATAGAGGGTTGTCGGGATATGGAATGCATTGAAGCCGAAAAACGCCTCTCCGCTGTCCCAATACCCCACCAGGTCAGAAAGCGCGCCGATGGCCGGGGGAGAAATCTCCCGTATGAATTTGCCGTCGAGATCGTAGAGCTTGAGCCGGGAGATAACATTTTCCGTGGTCAGGAGCGCCATTTTGCCGCCTACCAGGGACACGCCGTCAACCACAGCGTTGCCTTCCGGCACAACTTCACGCCAGTGGTCACGCACCGGGTCATTCAAATCAACTTCCAGGACCCGCCATCTGGGGGCCTTCCAGTTGGTCTGCAGGACCATTTTGCCGCCGGCAATCCTCGGATAGAAAGCTGCCTCAACGTCATTGACAATGGGAATTACAGGACCTTTCCTGACCAGGTCTTGAACGTAGATTTCCGTCTTGGCCGCGGCCGAACCGTAGTAAACGACGATTTCCAGATAGTGGCCATCTTCGCTCAGCCCGCTGCCGATGATCTTTTCCGGCCCAAAGCCCTTGCCGAAAACTTCGGCGTCGGCGGCTGCATCAGTGCCGATCTTGTGAAAGAAAACGCGTGGACCTTCCGGTGTCACCTTTGTGAAATAGGCGCCGCTTTTGTCCGGCAGAATGGCAAAGCCGGAGTAGCGCGCGCGGGGAAATTTATCCGGCAGCTCCTTTTTTGCGTCCACATCAAAGAGGTGCAGGGTGACTTCATCCTCGCCCCCCTGGCGCAGAGCGTAGCCGATAAGTGTTCCGTCCCTGGAAATCGCAAATAGATTCACCGTGATGGTATGTTCGGGACTTAAGGGCAGAGGATCAACCAGGACTTCATCTTGTCCGGCAAGGCCTTTGCGCAGGTAGAGCACGGACTGGTCCTGGTCGGCGCGGCGCTTGCTGAAGAAGTAACGCCCGTTGCGTACCGCCGGAATACCCATGGTGTCGATCTTGAGGAAGCCACTGATTTTCTGCCGGAGCGCGTCGCGGCCGGGGACCTTGGCCAGCAGCGAGTCGGTGTACGCGTTCTCCGAATCAATCCAGGCCCGCGTCTCCGAGCTGTTCTGGTCTTCAAGCCAGCGGTAAGCGTCCGAGATCTTGACGCCCTGGACGGTGTCAACCACCACACGGACTTCAGTCTTCGGCGGACCTGCCGGCGCGTTGCCAGGCGGCGCTTGCGCGGTCGTAGTCGTTGTGAGTAACGGAGTAATTAATATAAATAGAGGAATCGAAGAAAGCCGCGTTACACGCATGAATGACCTCCGGGGAACAACTGGGGCCTGGATCATAAGAATTAGGGCGCAGGATCGTTGTCCATGCGGGATTCTAGTTTCAGTCAGACCGCGGGTCAAGGCAGGATTGGCGGAAAAGCCAACACATGTGTTTCACAACTCGTAACCGCCGCAGGAATCCGGGAATCGCGGATGCGGCAGTCTCTGACGGTTCCGGCTCTATCTTGTAACCTGTTACACTCTCGTTCAACGCGCACTGCTGTATCCGCGTATACGTTAACCATGATTACTATCTCCAAAGAAGATTATCTCAAGGCCATCGCGGAAGCCGAGGCCGAGGGCGAAAGCGTGATAGCAGCTACGCTGGCGCATTGGTTGTCCGTGACGCGGCCGGCTGTCACAACTGCGCTGCGGCGTCTCACCAGGGACGGACTGGTGAGCTTCAAGGGCGATGGCCACATTCAACTCACTCCTCAAGGACGCCAGATTGCCGAACGGACAATCGTCCGGCATCACCTCATCGAACGCATGCTGTCTGAGATCTTTGGCATGGAGTGGTACGAAGTACACGAGGAGGCTGAGCGGCTGGAACATGCGGTTTCGTCCGCTTTCGAGAAGAAACTCGTGGAGAAGCTTGGCCGTAAAGACCGCTGTCCGCATGGCAATGGGCTTGCTTTGCGGAGCCCGGCGGAACGCCGGAAGCAAGGGCTGATCCTCCTCAGCGACGCCAAAGAAGGAGTGAAATATGCCGTTTTCAGCGTCTACGAAAGAGACCGCAAATTGCTGGAGTTTTTCGAAAAGGAAGGCATTCGTCCCGGTACGCGTCTCACTGTGCAGGCGCGGAACTACGATGGCACAGTGTCTCTCACTGTGAGCAACAAGAAGACCAGCCGCCTTGGTGGACCAGCAGCGGAGAAGATCTGGCTCTCCCGCACATGAACGCGCTACGATTGTTGTTAACTATGGTTAATTAATTATAGTATATGATGATTTATTCCCAGGCTTGGGACAGAATTTGATGTGTAGATCGTAAAACTCATGAGCGATCTTGTGCCGGACACAATCCGCCAGAAGCCATCAGCGGCGTCCGGCCCGCAAATCACGCACGAAGACATCGACCGCGCTCACGACCGGCAGCGCGTGTTGCTCGCCCGCGCCGGTCGCGGTCTGTTTTCCAGGACCCGCCTGCTCTGGCTTCTCATCGGCCCCGGGATTCTGGTCATGCTCGGAGAGAATGACGGCCCCAGCATGGTCTCCTATGCGGCCACGGGCGCGCGATTTGGAGTCGGCTTCTTTGCGCCTTTCTTTGTCCTCACGTTTGTGATGGCCATCGTGGTTCAGGAAATGACAGTCCGGCTTGGGGCCGCCACCCATCGCGGACATGCAGAGTTGATTTTTGCCCGCTTCGGACCCTTCTGGGGATGGTTCGCCATGCTGGACCTGGTGTTGGGTAATTTTTTGACTTTAATCGCAGAGTTCATCGCGGTACGGGCCGGTCTGGGGTTTTTCGGCGTGCCGCCGTGGCTGGCGGTAATGATCGCCATGCTGATTCTCATTCTGGCGCTGATCACTCACCGTTACTGGACCTGGGAGCGGATCACGCTGGCCGCCGCCCTCTTCAATCTGGTGTTCATCCCGGTTGCGCTCTTTACCCATCCTGATTGGCACGCGTTTGGCAAAGCGTTTGTCACCTGGCACCCGTTCCCGAAAGGCGGCTTGACGAAAGATACCGTGGTCGTCATTTTGTCTGATATCGGCGCTACCGTCACTCCATGGATGCTTTTCTTCCAGCAGAGCGCCACGGTAGACAAGGGACTTACCAGGAAAGATATCGGCTTTGGACGCCTGGACACGGTCCTGGGCGCGGCATTGGCTACGCTTGCCGCCCTCGCCATGATGCTTTGCACGGCGCCGCTGTTTTCCCATCAGATGAGCGCGGAGAATTTCCAGGGAGCGGAGTTCGCGCAGGCTTTGCAGCCCATCATTGGAAGGTTCGGAGCTGCGCTGTTTGCGCTGGGCATCGCGGAAGCTGGGATAGTGGCGTCCATCACTATTTCCATATCTTCGGCATACGCGTTCGGAGAGGTCGCGCAGCGGCCCCACAGTCTCAATCTCCCGATGAAGCAGGGCAAGTCTTTTTACACCGTGCTGCTTCTTTGCGCCGCCGCTGCCGGGGCGCTGGTGCTGGTTCCCGGGCTGCCTCTGGTTTCCGTGATTCTGATTGTCAACGTGATTGCCGTGCTGGCCATGCCTCCCGCGCTGGTATTTCTTTACATGCTGGTCAACGACCGTGAAATCATGGGTGATCTGGTCAGCCCGCGATGGGCCAACGTGCTGGCTACGGCCGTCGTCATCCTGCTCACGGCTGCAGGCGTGCTTTTTGGCGTGAGCGTGATTGCGCCCAACATCCTGACGCATCTTCATTTCGGTGGAGGCTAAGACATGAATCTGGAAGAAGGCACGGCAACCGCGCAGGAGGATTTTGTCACCCGGGTCCTTGAACATGACCAACTGAGCCAGGGCAAGAAACGGCCCGTGCCCCGTAGACATTTGCGCGGCATTGAGCTTCTGGTCTTGTGGTCCTTGCGGATCTACGTGCTGTTCATGATCGCCGTAGTGGTCTATCAGGTAATGCAGAGCATGCGCTAGCGGGTGCAACCTGAGGCATCTGGGATTTTGATACTATTTCAGGTTGTGCTTAGCGCGCTCCCTTTTGTGCCGGACCTCCCGAAACTTCGACTGGCGCGTGCGAATCCAATAAGCAGGTGAAATCATGAATACATTTGGCACCCGCTCCCAGTTGCAGGTGGGCGGCCGGAAATATGAGATCTTCCGGCTGGATGTCGTCGATAAGCATATTTGCCCAACCCACCGCCTTCCTTATTCTCTGCGCGTGCTGCTGGAGAATCTTCTCCGCACGGAGAACGGGCGTAGCGTCACCGCGGACGACATCCGCTTCCTGGTTGAATGGAAGCCGCTGGCCATTCCCGACAAGGAGATTGCCTTCACTCCGGCCCGCGTGTTGATGCAGGACTTTACCGGTGTGCCCGCCGTGGTGGACCTGGCCGCCATGCGCGATGCCATGCACACGATGGGCGGCGATCCGAAACTGATCAATCCTCTGCAGCCGGCTGAACTGGTTATTGACCACTCGGTGCAGGTGGACGAGTTCGCAACCTCGAACGCCTTGCACGCCAACGCCGTTTTGGAATTTCAGCGCAACCGGGAGCGATACGCGTTTCTTCGCTGGGGCCAGTCGGCGTTTCGCAATTTCAAGGTTGTGCCGCCGGACATGGGCATTGTGCATCAGGTCAATCTTGAATACCTGGCGCGCGTGGTCTTTACCGGGCAGACAGACGGCGTAACGCAGGCCTATCCGGACACTTTGGTCGGCACCGATTCCCATACTACGATGATCAACGGTCTGGGCGTATTGGGCTGGGGCGTAGGTGGGATTGAAGCCGAGGCAGCCATGCTAGGCCAGCCAGTTTCCATGCTGTTGCCGCAGGTGGTGGGCTTCAAGCTTGCCGGCCAGCTGCGCGAAGGGGCCACTGCAACCGACCTGGTGTTGACGGTGACGGAAATCCTGCGCAAAACCGGCGTTGTCGGAAAGTTTGTAGAATTCTTTGGTCCCGGTCTGGCTGCGCTGCCGCTCGCTGACCGCGCCACCATCGCTAACATGGCCCCGGAATACGGCGCAACGTGCGGCATCTTCCCGGTGGATGACACCACGCTGCGCTATTTGCGGACGACCGGCCGCAAAGAAGATGACATCTCTCTGGTGGAAGCGTACTGCAAAGAACAAGGACTGTTCCACACGGCACAGAGCAAAGACGCCGAATACTCACAAACCGTCGAACTCGACCTGAGCACGGTAGAGCCCAGCGTGGCCGGTCCACGGCGTCCGCAGGACCGCGTATCGCTTTCGAAGGTCAAGGAGTCATTTGAGCAGGCTTTGCCGACGCTGATTGGTCCGCGCCCCGCAAACAACGCCAGAAGGATAGCGCCCAGACAAGTGGAACGCTTCGAGGGCGAAGGCGGTAGCGCCGTTGCCGTGGCCGAGCCGCTCACTGCCGAAGTCAAAGACGATATTTTCGAGCACCTTGAAGACGGCTTCGTAGTGATCGCCGCGATCACCAGTTGCACCAACACGTCGAACCCTTCGGTCATGATGGCCGCAGGACTTCTGGCGAAGAAGGCTGTTGAAAAAGGCCTGACACGAAAGCCGTGGGTCAAGACCTCGCTCGCTCCAGGATCGCGCGTGGTCACCGAGTATTACCGCAAAGCGGGACTGACTCCTTATCTGGAACAGCTGGGATTCCACACGGTGGGCTACGGCTGTACGACGTGCATTGGCAACTCTGGGCCGCTCCCGCCCGACGTTTCCTATGCCATCAGTGAAAAGCAGCTGGTGGTTGCGTCGGTGCTCTCCGGGAACCGCAACTTTGAAGGCCGCATTAACTCCGAGGTACGGGCGAATTATCTGATGTCGCCGCCGCTGGTGGTGGCGTACTCGCTCGCCGGCCGCATTGACGGCGATCTGGTCAACGATCCACTGGGTAAAGACAAAAACGGCAAGCCGGTTTACCTGCGCGACATCTGGCCCACGCAAAAAGAAGTGCAGGACGCCGTTGCCGGCGCGATCGACTCCACTATGTTCACACGCAACTACGAAACGATTTTCGACGGCGACGACGAGTGGAAGCGCCTGAGTGTCCCCAAGGGCGAGACCTATCAGTGGGCGGCCGATTCCACATACATCAAGCGCGCTCCGTATTTTGACGACATGCCCGCCCAGCCTGCGCCGCTGCGAGATATCAAAGGCGCACGAGTGCTGGCCAAGCTCGGCCACAGCGTCACCACGGACCATATCTCGCCCGCCGGCTCCATCAAAGCCAACGGCCCCGCGGGCCAATACCTGCAAGAGCACGGCGTAAAGCCCGCCGACTTTAACTCGTACGGTTCGCGCCGCGGGAATCACGAGGTAATGGTCCGCGGAACATTCGCCAACGTCCGCCTGCGCAACAAGCTGGCGCCGGAGACCGAAGGCGGCATCACCAGGCATTTCCCCAGCGGCGAGATCATGACGATCTTTGATGCCTCGGTGAAGTATCAGGCTGAAGGCGTACCGCTCATGGTCATCGCCGGCAAAGAATATGGGTCCGGGTCGTCACGCGACTGGGCGGCCAAAGGCCCGAATCTGCTGGGCGTCCGCGCCGTAATCGCTGAGAGCTACGAGCGTATACATCGTTCCAACCTTGTCGGTATGGGAATTTTGCCGCTGCAATTCCTGCCGGAAGAAGATCCCGACACTCTCGGCCTGAGTGGCGATGAAGTGTACGAGATCGTCGGCCTGCCGAAGATGCTGGAGACCAAGTTCAGCGGCGGCCGCCAGTTGAGAGTCCGTGCGGTTTCACCTAAAGGCACGGCGACAGAATTTGACGCTCTGGTGCGCATTGATACTCCGCAGGAGATTCTGTACTACGAGCATGGCGGGATCCTGCAATACGTGCTGCGGCAACTGTTGGCAGGGAAGGCAAAAGCGTAAGACAGATTTAACGCAAAGGACGCAAAGGAAACAAAAGTCTTACCGCGGATCAGCGCGGATGCACGCGGATATGAAAATCCCAACGTAGAGACGTGGCGCTGCCACGTCTCACTCTTAGCGCAACGAAAATCTTCGGTCGAAGATGAACGGTCGCCAAGATTTACATTCGCGCAATTCGCGTAAATTCGCGGCTAAAGCTCTTTCCGATCTGCGTTTATCTGCGCAAATCAGCGGCTGATCGCCGTTACCTGCTCGGTCTTCTTCTTCTCTTCGATTTCATCCGCAGCCAGACTGGGTTCAAAGCAACGGCGGCACCGTGCTTCATACATTCCCGCGGCCCCCACTACGATCAAGTCTTCACTGGCGATCAAACGCTGCGTGTGTTTGGCCGGATTGCCGCACTGCATGCAGATGGCCAGGGCTTTGGTGATTTCGTCGGCCACGGCCAGCAGTTCGGGCATGGGATGAAAGGGCCGTCCCAGATAGTCCGTGTCCAGCCCGGCGATGATAATGCGTTTGCCCATGTCGGCCAGCCGCACTACCAGCGGCATCATGGCCTCGCCCAGGAACTGGGCTTCGTCAATGCCGATCACTTCGGTGCGCAAATCAAGCTTGGCTTCCACTTCGGCCGCGCTGCTGACGGCTTCCGAGCGGATCCTTGTGTCGTCATGGGAGACGATATGGTCGCCCGAATACCTCAGATCAATGTTGGGCTTGAAGATCTGTACGCGCTGCCGCGCAATCTCCGCGCGACGCAGGCGGCGAATCAGTTCTTCGCTCTTGCCGCTGAACATGGGGCCGCAGACTACTTCGATCCACCCGAGGTTTCCCCGCATGGCATTCATTTACTGGTCTCCTGACTGGCGGCAGCCGCTATCTCTCCGGCGAGCCGGGCACCGGCAAACTCCCGAAAGTCGGCGAAATCTGTAAATACTTCAGCGGCGCATCCCAATAACCAGCCGCTGATTTCCGCCACCGGCATGCCGCAAATGAGATACACAGGAATCCCCAGCCGGTGAGCGAAAGTCAGTTCGCCCTGCGTTCCCGCGCCGCGATCCGCATGACTGTCCCAATAACAGATGATGGCGTCGCATTGCTGTTCAATCAAGTCCAGGTCGTACGCAATGATCTTGCGGATAGTCCGCTGGAAACGCGGCAGGTCGGTGGCTTTCCAGGAACGGAACTCCCGCACCTCGATCTCCGTAAGGTTCTTGGTTTCGTCCTCCGCCGGATCATAGATGGTATGTCCCAGGGCTTTAAGCAACGGCGTAATCTCCGCACGCCAACCCTTGCCCAGGTCGGGAGAGTACTCGATAGAACCCGCGAGATAGAACAGCATGGTGTGTGTGAATTGTCGGCGATTGTACCAAGTCGCGTCAACGCATATTTCCCGAAATTCGGGACGCGTTTTCCTCAGCTCTTCCACAGTTCTTGTGCCAAGCGCTTGTGCGTCTATCAGGAACCGGTAATTTCGTTATACTTAAGGGACCTGGAGTGTAGGCCATTTGTAAGGATGCTTTTTTCCCGGAGGAATAAAGCGCGTGGCAGACACACAGTGTAGTCGATCCAGTTCAGGGTTCTATTCTCTGGTCTTCGTGGCCATTCTGGCGGCCCAGTCATTACTGGGCCAGGACAAGCCGGCCGGCTCGGCACCACCTCAAGCAGCAACCCAGCAGACGCCGGATTTGTCCGTCAAGGTCCAGTTGGTGACCGCACTGGCCACCGTGCGCGACAAGCATGGCCAATTTGTCCGCGGCCTGGCGCAAAAAGATTTCGCCATTACGGAAGACGGCCGTCCGCAAAGCATACGTTATTTTTCCCAGGAGACTGACCTTCCCCTCACTCTGGGGCTGCTGGTGGACACCAGCCTGAGCCAGCGCCGCGTAATCGAAGCAGAGCGCAGCGCCAGCAAGACTTTTATCAGCCAAATGCTCCGCGAAGGCAAGGACACGGCGTTTGTTATCCACTTTGATCGTGAAGTGGAGTTGCTTCAGGACTTGACACAGTCGCGCCAAAAGCTGGAAGCCGCGCTGGACCTGCTGGAGACGCAACAGCGCACCGGTAACGACCAGAGTGGCGGCGGTGGAAGCAATGGAGGCGGCTATCCAGGTTCAAGGCGCGGCGGCGGTTCGCGCGGTGGCGGAGGAGGATACAGTGTCGGAGGAACGTTGCTCTATGATGCCATCTATCTGGCATCAGACGAAATCATGAAGAAGCAACAAGGACGCAAAGCGCTCATCATCCTCTCGGACGGCGTGGACCGCGGCAGCAAGTTTATGCTGGAAAGCGCCATTGAATCTGCCCAGCGCGCCGACACCGTGGTCTATGCCATCCTGTTTAAAGATGAAGACGAACACCGGGATTGGGGCAGGTTTGGCGGTCCTGGTATGGGCGGCGGCGGCCGGCACGGAGGCGGCGGCCCGCCTCGCCGCAGAGAACCGGAAGAAGCACGTCCCGACGGCAAGAAAATCCTGGAACGCATTTCCCGGGAGACCGGCGGTCGGCTCTTTGAAGTGTCGAAGAAGGAGACGCTCGAGAAGATCTACAGCAGCATTGAAGAGGAACTGCGCAACCAGTACAGCCTGGCCTATACGCCGGACCGCCAGCCTGCGGCGGGATATCACAAGATCAGCCTCACCACGAACAACAAGGACCTCAAAGTGCAAACCCGGCAGGGATACTACGCCGACCAGTAAGGCCGCGTTCCAGCATGTTGCCGCCCGACGACGCCGACACTGGCTATAACTATTCCTGATGACCGCGAAAAGAAATTTGAATTTCCCTCATTGTCTCTGCTGTCGCTAAAGTAAGTCTGTGGGAGCAGGTACAAAAATGTCTACAGGCAAACGATCTGTCAAATTGCTGGCGGCGCTTCTATTTTTATGCTTGGTCGCGCATGCGACCCTGGCGCAGACGCAGGCTGCAGCGCCGATTAACGCCGACGCCGACCGTATCGCCAAACTGGAGGCGGCGGTGGCGGACGCTAAGGGCTCCGCCGACAATTCCTGGATGCTCACCAGCTCCGCGCTGGTGCTGCTGATGACCGGGCCCGGGCTGGCCCTGTTCTATGGCGGACTGGTACGCCGAAAGAACGTGCTCGCCACCATGATGCAGAGCTTCACCATGATGGCCGTAGTGACCGTCTTGTGGGCAATCATAGGGTACAGCCTATCTTTTGGCTCAGGCACTTCTTTTATAGGCGGACTCCAGCACTTCCTGTTGCACGGTGTCGGCACAACCCCTGATCCTGCCTACTCCGGGACCATCCCGCAGCAGACGTTCATGATTTTTCAGTTGATGTTTGCCATCATCACTCCCGCGCTGATTACCGGAGCGTTTGCCGAGCGCATGAAGTTCAGCGCCATGGTGCTGTTCATGGCTCTCTGGTCGCTGCTGATCTACGCGCCGATGGCCCACATGGTCTGGGGCAAGGGCGGATTGCTGAACGCGTCCCTGGGCGGCAGGTTCCCGACGCTCGACTTTGCCGGCGGGACCGTGGTGCATATTACTTCCGGCGTTTCCGCGCTGGTATGCGCGTTGTATCTGGGAAAGCGGATGGGCTATCCCAAAGAGCCCATGGCGCCGCACAGCATGGTGCTGAGTTGCATTGGGGCCTGTCTGCTCTGGGTGGGATGGTTCGGATTTAACGCCGGCAGCGCGCTGGGGGCCGGCGGTCTGGCGACAAGCGCTTTCGTAGCTACGCACTTTGCCGCGGCAGCCGCCGTTGTGGGTTGGGGCGGAGCGGAATGGTTCCGCAATGGAAAGCCGAGCGCGCTGGGCGCAATCTCCGGAGCGGTTGCCGGACTGGTGGCCATCACGCCGGCTTCCGGGTTCGTCAGCCCGAGCGCGGCCCTGATCATCGGATTGATAGCCGGCGTGTTCTGCTACCTGATGGTGGCCCACGTCAAAATCCGCCTCGGTTATGACGATTCGCTCGACGCTTTCGGCGTACACGGTGTCGGCGGCACCATCGGCGCCCTGCTCACCGGAGTGTTTGCGTTGCGGGCCATCAATCCGATCTTTCACGATGCCCAAGGCAACATTCTGGCTTCTGGCGCTCTTGAAGGAAACCTGCGGCAGCTTCTGTACCAGTCCATTGGAGTAGTCATTGCCTGGGCCCTGGCCGCGGGCGGAACTCTTCTGATCCTGAAGCTGGTGGATGCGGTGATCGGCCTTCGGGTTTCAGAGGCACATGAAATCCAGGGTCTGGACCTTTCGCAGCACGGCGAAGAAGGCTACTACGGAGAGTCGGCCGCGTAGCGGAACTCAACGATCAGTCGATCCATTTTACTGATGGCGTACGTCGCGCGCCGACTGTGTCCTTTTTTAGAACGATAGCTTGAGGGCGCCCTGGAGCTGTCTTGGGTTGAAGGTGGTTCTTGGCGTGCCGACCTGCCCGCTAGCCCCGGTGATGCCGTCTCCAAAGTGCCGCGGTACAGGCCCAACAAAGTCGGGCGCGCCGTAAACGGAAAACACTTCGTCCACGTTCGCGCGGTTGAAAAGATTGAACGCGTCCAGTGACAGATTCAGCTTGACGCGCTCACGAATATGGAACGCGCGTGAAAGACGCGCATCAATCGTTTGCAGGCTGTCGCCGCGATACGTGTTGCGCGAGGAGCTCCCGACGCGATCGGTGACCGGATTACCGTCGTTGTTGGCGTCAAAGCCAACGAACAACGTGAACGGCCGGCCCGATTGCAGTGTAATGATGCTACTGAGTTCGAAGTCGCGCAGCCAGCCCCACTGCTGCGGGGTGTCTGCGACAAAATTCGCCACAAACCTGTGGCGTGCGTCCTGGTTGGAGTTGGCGCGCTCCAGGTTCCGTTGTGCGTTGGATTGCGGCGTACTGACGAACGTGACGAACGTGCCGTCATCCAGCGTATGGGAAAGCGTGTAGTTGGCGTTCAGCGTGAAATATTTCCCAGCCCTTTCCTGCACCTGGAGAGTTACGCCGTGGTACACGGAGTTGCCGGTGGAATCGGTGAAGTAGAAGATTCCGTTGGTTCCCGGCGATCCGCCAGGAGGCGCGGGAATGGAGGGAGTGTTGATGGCAAAGTTGTAGATGAGTTTATTGGTCCCGGTTTCCACTCCCACGGGCGGGCCGACATTCAAATCGATGGGCCGAACCAGATGATGCCCGGCGACAAACAAGTACCCTGCGCCGACAGTCAACCCTGTCAGGAGTTCGCGATCAATCTCCAGGCTGGCCTGCTCGGAATACGGCGGCTTCAGCCTGCGATCTACCATGGTTCCACCCTGAACAAACAGGGAGTTATTGGGGAAAGAGCCGCTGTTGATCAGGTTCTCAAACGCGGAGGTAAGCAGCGGAGGCGGCACCGTCCCCGGGGGCAGGGCCGCGCCCGGAGGCGGACAGCCGGGCAACACGCAGGGCGTCGGCAGGAACATGCTGTTAAGGATCCACTGGCCGGTTGTCTGGTTATTGTTGGTCGGCAGGCCAGGAATGACCGGCGGGCGTTGTTGTGACGGCACGAAGAAGAACGTGAGGTTGTATTTGTCGTTGAAGATTCCATAACCGGCGCGCACAACGGTCTTGGAATCAGGCGCCCAGGCCAGACCCACGCGCGGCTGGAACTCTTTGCGGTAGGGATTGATAAAGAAACCCAGACCGGTCTCCCAGTCATAGCGCAGCCCGTAGTTCAAGGTCAGCTTGCGAGTGATCTTCCATTGGTCCTGGACGAAGAGACCGAAGTAGTTGTGACTGAGATGGAAGGAGAAATCACCAACCAGCGAGGGCTGGAATGGGTTCGCCCACGTCGTGGGGAGCGAGGGTGCCGCCGCATTCGGGTTGAACGGGCCGGGGCCAATGGGCGAGCCCCAGAAGAATGCGGCGAGGCAGGGCGCGACCAATCCCACCAGCGGCGGCGGACACGGCGCGGAACCCCAGCCCGCCTTGCCCGAGGCCAGGAAGTCTCCCAGGCTCGGGAAGATAATGCGCGCGGGCGTGAATCCGGGATTGATCACAAAGTTCTGGATATAGTTGCTGTCGAACCCAAACTTGGTGTAATGCTTGCCGTGGATCGTGGAAAATGTGTCCGCGAACTGCGTGCGTTTCTCATCGTAACGGTCAAAGGCGCCAAAGTTATGGCCAAAAAGCAAAAGGTTCGGGACATCCAGGTTGGGCTGGCCGGTTGTGCCGGGGAAGCCGTAGTTGCGCTGCGCCCACTGCAACAAGACGTCATTGATGTTGGTTGAGTTGAGTTGCGAGGTCCAGGTCCCAGCCACGGTCTGATCACGGAGAATGCCGTTGCGCCCGCTGCTGGGAGCACCGATGCCGCCGCCATCCAGCGTTTCACCCACGAGCATATTGAGGTCGGTGCTCTTCTGAATGGAATAGCGGGCGGAAATGTGGTTTTTCGCGTTCCACTGGTAATCGAACTTGGCAAAACCATTGTCCACGTCGGCGGTCTTCAGCACGTTCAGGTTCTCCGGCGCCAGGCCATAGCTGGCCTTCACCGCATTGATGGCCGTCAGGTTTGACGCCAGCAGAGCAGGATAAGTGGGCGACTGTCCCCGACGCTGACCTTCATAGTTCAGGAAGAAGAATGCTTTATCCTTTTGCAGCGGGCCGCCGAGCGCGGCTCCGAACTGGTTCTGCTGAAACTTGTCAAAGCCGGGCAGAGTCAGGATGGACTTGGCGTTGACTGCGTTGTTCATCAAATATTCGTAAACAGAGCCGTGAAGATCATTGGTCCCCGACTTGGTCACAATGTTCACAATGCCGCCCAGCGCCCTGCCGTACTCCGCGCCAAAACTGTTGTTCACTACGCGGAATTCACTCACCGCTTCCTGCGAAGGCGTGGCGCGCTGCGACCCGGTTGCGGTGTTGATGTTGTCCGCGCCGTCCACAGTCACGCTGTTGTTCAAGTCGCGCTGGCCGCCAAAAGAAATGCGGGTGACCGTGGGATCAGTGAACGTGGACTGCAAGCCGATCCTGCCGGTGGTAACGCCCGGACTCAATAACGCAAAGTCCGTGAACAGGCGGCCGCTGATAGGCAGCGACTGAATCTGCTCCGTGGCCACTACGCTGCTTACTTCGGTGCGCGTAGGCTCGATAACCGGCGCCTCCGTGTTGACGACGACAATCGCTGAGGCCCCCGCGACCTTGAGGCCGACGTCGACCGTAGCCACTTGCGCCACGCGCAACGTCAAAGGTTGCGTGTACTTGGCAAAGCCCGTGACCGTCACGCTCAGTTCGTAATTGCCCGGTGGAATGTTCGGGAGCAGGTAGTATCCCTGCTGGTCGGATGAACTGCTGTAGACCTGGTTCGTATCCACGGAACGCAAGGTGACTACGGTCTTTACCAGGACGGCGCCATTCTGATCTCTCACAGTGCCGTTCAATTGTGCCAGGCCGGTGGCTTGTGAAAATGCGAATGCGCTTGAGAACAGAATGGTAAGTGCAAGAACCGCAAATAGAACCGACTTCCGGGTCATGAGGCTCCTTCTTGGTCCCGGTATAGGACTCTGGTCGATCAAAGGATTCAAAACCGAAGGGCAATAGCCGCCCAAACGTGCGAACAATATAGCTTTTGACGGCAGCATGTCAACGAAATGATTCTTATTAGGGGCCCATTTTGGACCAGTCAGCAGTTCTCCAGGAAAATGGCGGCTTCTCACTCGATGCCGCGGCCCTTGCTCTCTGCCCTTGATCTATTTGTCTACTGAACGCGCTCACAGGAAACACTTGATACGCCTTCGAATAGCTCTGATAATTGAACGCGTTCAAGCGGAGGCATCATGGATACCGGCAAAGTCACCCACCGAGGTGGCACAAACCTAAGGCTCATGATCCTGGGAACAGCTATAGGCCTTCTATATGGGTTCGGCGTGCGATTGGCCCTTCGGTTCGTTCCCGCCTTTCCTCAATCGCCGGTCATGACGATGGGATTTCTTGTTTTCCTGCCGTTTGCCATGGGATTTCTTACTGCTTTTTTCACCGAGACCAAACAGCCACAGCGAATCCGGGCGTGGCTACTCCTTCCTTGGGTGTCGGTACTTGCCGCGCTGGCGGCTACCCTGGCTGCGTTCTTGGAAGGCCTGATTTGTGTCGTAATGTTTGCTCCCATCGCCTTGTGGCTTTCGACCATCGGTGGCTTGGTGGGTGGACTGACCGCGCGATTTCTCCGGTCACGTCGTCTGCGGGGGATGAGTCTGGCTTGTCTCATGGTTCTGCCATGTCTTGTCATGCCATGGGAAAAGCAGGTCCTCTATCAGGAGGATTTTCGAAGGGTAGAAACTGCCGTTGACATTCACGCGCCTGCCGCAGTGGTCTGGCAGAACATCGCACGAGTCCCGGCGATTCGTCCAGAGGAACTGACGCCTTCGTGGAGCCAGCGTATCGGGTTTCCCGATCCCGTGGAAGCGACTTTGTCCCACGAGGGAGTTGGCGGTGTGAGAAATGCGTCCTTCTCGGCAGGAATCCTGTTCCTTGAGACTGTGGATGTATGGGAACCGCCGAGCCGCCTGGCCTTTTCCATTCGGGCAGACCAGGTTCCATCAACGGCCCTGGATGAACACGTACGCGTGGGAGGTCCATTTTTCGATGTGCTGCGAGGTGAGTACCAGCTTGAACCATTGCCCAATGGAACAGTGCGTCTTCACCTTTCCAGTCAGCACCGCGTCTCAACGGACTTTAACTGGTATGCACACCTTTGGACTGAGGCGGTCATGGCCGACCTGCAGAACAGAATTCTGCATGTCATTCAGCAGCGCAGTGAAAGAGCCGCTCTTGTCCGGCCATAGCCTCTGGACACGGGACAGCTATAGATAGTCCTGCCGGCACGGAGTGAAAACATCAATTACGTGTGATGCCTCGACTGCTTCGGCCTGGTGTTCCATCCCGCCGCGGACCACAAAACTGTCGCCCGCGCGGACTTCGAATGATTCGTCACCGCAAACGACCTTAAGGTGGCCGGAAATGACGTAAACAATCTGTTCATGAGGATGGCTGTGCCTGGCGCCGACCCACCCTTTTTCCATGCGGTGCTCGGCAAGAAACAGCTTGTCGTTGTAAGCGCCGACGGCGCGTGTCAGACCTTTTTCAGGAGAACTTTGTTTGGCTTTGTCGGTAGTAACAACTACCAGATCAGGAAAAACGTGCTTAACAGCGTCCACGGATGGGCCTCCAAGGTTGTTATCATGCGTCAATCTGAGCAGGTTTCAGGTCCGGACTCAGCCAATGAATGACGAGCAGGGCTGCGAGATACGTTGAACCGGCCAGCACAAATACGGCCATGTAGCTGCCGGTCCATTGCAGCAAGTGGCCGGTGAAGCTGGCAATGCACATTCCTCCCACCGCGCCGCCAAATCCGCCAATGCCGACTACCGATCCGATGGCCCGCCGGGGGAAAGTATCGGAGGCCAGGGTGAACATATTGGCGGACCAGCCTTGGTGCGCGGCTGCAGCCAGCCCAATAATCCCTACGATGACCCAGAGGTTGCTGACGCTGGAGACGAACATGATAGGAACAACCGCCAGCGCGCACAGGAGCATGGTGGTCTTGCGGGCCCGGTTGACAGTCCAGCCGCGCTTGATAAGACGCGATGACAGCCACCCGCCGCCAATGCTGCCCACATCGGCCATTACATAGATCGTAACCAGCGGCGGTCCCAGTTTCGTAAGGATGACTCCTTGTTTATCAAAGAACTTCGGGAGCCAGTACAGATAAAACCACCACACCGGGTCGGTCATGAACTTACCCGCAACAAACGCCCAGGTCTGGCGGTGCTGGAGAAGACGCGACCATGGAATTTTCACCGTTGGCTCAGCTGCGTCGCTCCGAATATAGGCCAGTTCGCTGGGCGAAATCCCGGAGTGCTCTTGCGGGCGGCGGTAGAAAACCAGCCACACTGCAATCCATACCGCGCTAAACATACTGGTGAACAGGAATGCCCAGCGCCAGCCAAGATGAATTACGATCCACGGTACGGCTAAGGGGGCGATCACCGCGCCGACATTGGAACCGGAGTTAAATATCCCCGTGGCCAGGGCGCGCTCTTTGCGCGGGAACCATTCGGCGACGGTCTTAATGCCCGCCGGGAAGTTACCTGATTCTCCAAGACCCAGCATGAAGCGCGCAATTCCAAATCCCAATACTGAATGTGCCAGGGCATGGCCCATCGCGGCCAGACTCCAAACAGCAACGGCCATTGCATAACCAATCCGCGTTCCGATGCGATCAATCAGACTTCCCACCAACAACAGGCCCACGGCGTAAGCGGCTTGAAAAGCCAGAACAATATTGCCGTACTGGATCTCATTCCAGCCAATGAGATGCTGCAGGGTTGGAGCCAGCAATCCCAACACCTGACGGTCCATGTAGTTGAATGTGGTGGCAAAGAAAAGCAAAGCACAGATGGTCCAGCGATAGGACGTCTGAGGACGCGGTTGCAAGGATCCGTCGCCCGCTGGCGACTGAACAGCGGGAACAGCTGGCGACTGTCTGCTCATATTTCCTTTGCCCCTGCATCCATAATTTTCTGATCTCGCAGTACATCAGCGTGCAATGCGGGCACTCGCGCCCTTCATGACTTGCAGGACTTCGCTTAAGGTGGCCATGGTTGTGTCGCCGGGCGTGGTCATGGCCAGAGCGCCGTGAGCGGCGCCGCATTCCACGCTCCATTGCGGGCCGCGGTCGGTGAGAAACCCGTAGATCAGTCCCGAGGCAAACGAGTCGCCGCCACCAACTCGGTCGTAGATTTCGAGGTCCTCGCGGGTTGGCGCCTGGAAGAAGTCGCCGTCACAATAGCAGATCGCTCCCCAGTCATTTATCGTCGCAGTCTTGGCGTTACGTAAAGTCGTTCCCACGACGGAAATGTTCGGGAACTCGCGCACCACCCGCTGAATCATGCCTTTGAAGCCGGCTGGATCCAGGTTGGAATGGTTGGCGTCCAACCCGGGAATATCAAATCCCAGGGCAGCACTGAAATCTTCTTCGTTGCCGAGCATTACGTCCACATACGGGGCCAGCTTGCGGTTGGTTGCCTGCGCCAGCTTTTTGCCCCCGATACTCTTCCACAGCGATTCGCGATAGTTCAAGTCATAGGAAACAATGGCACCACTGGTCTTCGCTGCTTTCACTGCTTCTAGCGCGACCTCTGGGGTTGTTGCCGAAAGCGCGCAGAAAATACCCCCGGTGTGAAACCATCGCGAGCCCTCTTCCTCGAAGATCCGCTTCCAGTTGATCTCGCCTGCCTTGAGCTGAGAAACAGCGGTGTGACCGCGATCGGAACAGCCAACGGCAGCACGCACTCCGAAGCCGCGTTCGGTAAAGTTCAGACCGTTGCGAACTTCCCGCCCGACTCCGTCATATTTCACCCAGCGGACATGGCTTTGGTCCACGCCGCCCTGGTACATCAGATCCTCAACCAGTCGCCCGACGGGATTGTCCGCCAACGCGGTGACGACGGACGCACGCAGCCCGAAGCAACGCTTCAACCCACGGGCCACGTTGTATTCGCCGCCGCCTTCCCAGGCCTGGAAGGTCCGTGTAGTAGCGATGCGCCCGTCTCCGGGATCCAGGCGGAGCATGACTTCCCCAAGAGAAACCAGGTCCCAGCGGCAGTTTTCAGCAGATTTGATCTTCACGGTCTCTATGCCCCTCGGCATATAGATTCAGGTTGTTGCCATCCCGCGTGAATGGTTACGGATACATTCAGACGTAGCCGGCCGGCATCAGGCACTGTGTCACCATGTGGTACGGCGGTGATCAACTCCAAACAGCCGGTGTTATTGTACACAAGCTGATTTCCAAATCCGCCGCTGCCTGCGCTCTCAGCGTTGACGATGATCGTCAAGCGACTCTTCCCGGTCAAGTTGCGTCTTCAGGTTTTTGCTTCCGCTAACGCCTGCTCGGACTCGCGCACTTCCCGCACGAGAGCGACAAACTGTTTGGCCAGGTCGGTGATGGCCTTTGTATCTCCGCTGGCCAGAGCGGACGGCATCACCAGCTCCCCGCCGACACCGAGGGCGGCAGCACCCGCACGAATGAAATCCGCTGCGGTCTTGAGATTCACGCCTCCGGTCGGGATAAACGGTATCTTCGGCATGGGGCCCTTCAGCGCTTTGATGTAACTTGCTCCACCCACCGCACTGCAAGGAAAAATCTTTATAAAGTCCGCTCCCGCGTCCCACGCCGTCATAACTTCCGTAGGCGTAAGCGCGCCCGCCATGATGAGCTTGCCGGCGGCGTTCGCCAGTTTCACCGTCGCTGGATCAAATCCCGGACTTACCAGAAACTCGGCCCCGGCGTCCAAACATTGCTGCGCGGCTTTAGCATTCATCACCGTGCCGGCGCCTACAAGCAAATTCTGGCTGTTGGAGCTGACAAGTTCCTTGATGACGTCAAGCGCTCCGGGAACCGTCATAGTTATTTCTACGACGGTAATCCCGCCGGCGGAAACAGCACGAGTTGCCGCGATTGCGTGTTGCGGCGACGCCGCCCGTACGACAGGCACGATGCCGATCTCAAGGATTCGTTGCCGAACCTGGTCCTTAATCACCGCCCCCCCAAAAGGCTAGTCAGAATCCGGCTGTTTCCAACCCGTAATCGCAGGCCCGGAACAAGCCGTCTCTGCCACCTTTTATAACATCTTAGAACTTTGGGCTTCAGTCTTTACTGATTCACTCCGCTGGAAAGGAAGCCGCCGTCCACCACCAGCAAATGGCCGGTGACAAAGCTTGCGCTCTCTGACGCCAGGAAAATCGCAGCGCCAACAAGCTCTTCGACTTTTCCAAAACGCTGCATGGGCGTGCGCATAAGGAATTCCTTTCCCCGTGGCGTTCCGTCCAGTAGCTGCGCATTGAGGTCGGTGCGAAAAAGGCCGGGAGCAATCGCATTGACACAGACACCGTGACGCGCCCATTCGATGGCAAGAGATTTGGTCAGAGACGCCACGGCAGACTTGCTGGCGGAATATGCGGCAACTTCATAAAGCGCGACAAACGAAGACAGGGACGCGATGTTGATGATGCGTCCGTATTTACGACCGATCATGTGACGTCCAAAAACCTGGCAAGCGCGCAGTGTGCCCGTGAGGTTGGTTTCCAGGATTTCATTCCATTCCGTCTCCGGAAGGTCCAGAGTAGGTGTCCGTTTCGTCCGTCCGGCGCAGTTAACCAGAATTTCCACACTCCCGAATTCCGCGCAGGCGCGGGCAAGCAAGGCTTCCAGGCTGGCGGAATTGGTCACGTCGCATGTCATGGCCAGCGCCCGTCCTCCGGCAGCGCGGATGTCCTTGGCGGCGGAGTTCACCAGCTCATCCCGCCGTCCCGTGGGGAGTACGTTGGCGCCGGCCTGGGCAAGTCCCTTTGCGAGAGCCAGGCCTATGCCCGAAGTCCCGCCAATCACGACGGCCGTTTTGTTCGTCAGATCGAGGTGCGGATAGGCCATGAACACATTCTTCTTTCTTCCATCGTATTGGGTCGTTTTCTAAAACAAAATGGTTGCGACGGCTCCAACCGTCCGTGACGTCAAGAAAGACAACGCATCATTATAACGACCGCTGCAGCTACACACGCTCCGCCAGGCATGGAGGGTGTTCGTTAATTGTCATGGTCGCGTGAATAGACTGGTACGCCTTCCACACATACTTCGCACACGCTTTCTGCGCCGGCAAGCGTAAAAAGCGCAGCCAGGAGATGTTCTGGACTGTTGGCATGGGCAGACACGACTGCCAGCGGACTGTGCCTGGGAGGTCTGAGGTACACAAAGTCCGCAGCTTTACCCGGTTGAAAGTCACCGATCTTAGTTTCAAGTCCCAAAGCTTCAGCCCCAGCGCGCGTCGCCAGATAGAGCAAGTGCGCTGGACCGAGCGGAAATCCCTCGGGAGCAAGCCGCTGCATCATGTAGGCCTGTAAACCCTCTTTCAGCAAGCCAAAACCGGTCCCAGCCCCAACGTCAGTACCCATCGCACAGCGCACTCCAGCCTCAATGTGACGGCGCAATGGAAACCATCCGCTGCCCAGTGCGGCGTTGCTGCACGGGCAATGCGAGACTGTTGCTTTGCTTTCCGACAACCGCTGCAACTCCCCGTCGGTCGGATGCAGATTGTGCGCCAGTACCGAGCGCTCTTCGATCAAACCGAACCGTTCGTAAACTGCAAGGTAATCTTTCGCCCACGGAAATAGCTTGAGCACTTCAGCGACTTCCTGGGGGTGCTCATTCAAATGCGTCTGGAAACGGACGTCAGTATGCTCACGCATCAATGTCTGGCAGACCTCCAGCATGGCCTCGGAAGCTGAAAGGGCAAAACGAGGCGTGACAGCGTAGAGCAGCAGCCCTTTACCATGAAATTTACGGATGAGTTCTTTGGACGCATCGTAGGCAGCTTCCGGCGTTTGGTGAAGATCGGGCCGCAGAAGACGGTCCGCAACGACGAGCCCACTCACCATGCGTAGGCCAATCCGACCCGCGGCGTCAAACAGGGCCGAGGTAGCGGCCGGAAAATGCGCGCCAAAGACAAGCGAGGTCGTTGTGCCGTGCGCAGCGAGCGCGAGGACAAATTCCTTCGCAACCGTGTGGGCGTATTCCTCGTTGCCGAGGCGTGTTTCCTCTGGCAGGGCGCACTGCTGCAGCCAATCGAGTAACGAGAGTCCTAGACTGCCCAGGATACGCACCTGAGGATAATGAATGTGCGTATCTACCAGCCCCGGCAGGAGAAATCCTCCCCGGAGATCACGCACAACTGCCTGCGGATATTGCGCCTGCAACGCCACATAATTGCCGCATGCCAGCACGCGCCCTTCAGCGATCACCAGACCGCCGTCGCTGAATGTCTGTAACGCGCCTTCGGTTAGAAATGGATTGTACGGCGTGTGGAACAGCGTTGCCCGTAACAATTGCGCCGGAACGGTGGGGTGTACTCTGGTCCGCGGGCTGGATGACATGTGGGTCGCCAGATTAGTTCCTGAGATAGTTTACCAGTGAGGTCAACTGGACTACTGGATCTTCACCACGAATGTAACGGTACCTGCCTGGCTGGGCGCGAGCGTGCCGGTGAAGGTCCATTGAATGGCGCCGGTTGCGCCAACCGACGGCGCTGCAATCATGCAACCGGTAAGGTTACCGGGCAGAGGGCTGCCGCAAGCTGCGCTGACGAACGTGGTGTAGGCGGGCGTATCGTCATTTACTTTCAAATTGGAGAGAGGCGAGGTGCTGTCATTGATAAAGGTAACAGTGTAAGTAAGGTTCGCGCCCGGCAATGCCGACGCCTTGTCCACCACTTTTTCCAGCCGCAGTCCGGCGTTCGTGCCCGTACCCACAGTGGTTGAATCGGTCACGGTGTAAGCGGCAGAAAGCGCCGGGTTGGCGTTGGTGTACGCGAAGGTCGCGGAAATGACCGTGGCATCTGTTGCGTTGAACGGAGCGCCGTTGGGTATCGAGACTTTCATGATGATGCAGAGTTTGGTCCCTGCCACCGTGGTCACTGCGCCGGTAATCACAGGCTCGCCAGAGTCAAGCAGGCCGTTGCAGTTAGTGTCCTGATAGAGGATGCGGGTAAATCCAACATTGCTAGGCGAAGTAGCGGACGTCAGCGAAAACGTAATCGAACCAGCTGTCCCCGGATCAAGCACATGCGGATAGAACAACACGGAATTCGGCAGGCCTTGCTGTGCCCCGTTGCTTTGAAAAGTATTCTGCGGCACGTCGCCAAAGTTTACTCCTGTGTAGATAGCCTCGCCGGCCTTGGTAAAGCTGAGCGTATCGGTGGTGCGGTTGTATGTGCCCCCGGTTGTGCCAACAGATGCACCCGTCGAAATGTAGCTTGCAGGATTCGTTTCAACAATCGCGACCGCCGTGGCTCCGGGCGCGATGAAGAGAGTATACGTGCCGTCACTGGCACTCTGTTCGATGTCGTACGTGGTTGCTCCGCCATTGGTCGCTTTGACGGTGACTCCGCCAATGCCTGGCTCGGCGCTGTCCATTATTCCGTTATTTGCCGTTCCCCCGCTGGCCCCGGTGTCTGCGAAAACTTTGCCTGACACCAGACTGCCGTGAAACAATCCGAAATTCTGATTGGCGACGGCGACGTTGGAAACGTTGACCTGTAAGGTTCCAGCAGTTGGGCTGACGAATGCATAGCCGGCTGGCGCTCCCGCAGTGACTGCGGTTGCGGAATTGGTGACGATGATAGAGTAGGCGCCGCCACTCACACCGCCAAAGTCGAACGTCCCCGCTCCCGCGGGAACCGTGATTGATTGGACCACGACCCCAGATTGCACCAGATTGAGAAATACAGAAACGCCACCCGTCCAGTCTTCGCCGCTGTCTGCGCTGCCATTATGGTTTGTGTCGCCGTAGATCTTCCCGGAAATGTCTGTACCAACGATCAAGCTGACCGTTGCGGGTGAGTTGTCCGTAGTAACCAGCGTCGTATCGATTTGCGTCGAGCCGATGTGTCCGACCGCGGAGTTTGTATAGGTCCCGGCGGTATTAGGCACGGTGGCGTTGAAAGTCAGATCGGCTGTGCCATTTGCCGGGACCGTAAAAATTCCCGTCCAGGTCAATGTACCACCCGAGATACTCGGTTCCGGAATCGAACTGCCAGCGAATTTCGACGTTCCGGCGACATAGGTTACTGCGGCTGGCGCAGTAGGAAGCGTGTCGACGAAGTTATCCAGGCTCACGCTCGATGAACTCGTATTAGTGGCCCGCAATGTGTATGTAGTAGTACCGCCGCCAGGAAGCATTGCTGCGCTCGTCAGCTTGGACAACGTCAGGGCATTGCTGGTGGCGCCGATGGGCGGAAACGATGAAGCGAACTTACTGGTGTCCGTGTGCTTGACCTGCGTCCCGCTGCCAATGAATGCGACGGGGCTCACGGCAGTCGGCGTCGAAGTGGGTCCCTGCACCAGATAAGTGGCCACCATTGTGTAATCCGAAGCCGACGGGGGCAGCGCCGAGGTCGGCACCAGAAGCTGGTTGGCAGCGCTTCCGCCGCTGGCAAACGATATGCTCGTGCTGTACAGACGAAAGCTGCTCGCCGGCCAGTCGAAATATGTGGCTGGACTGTAATAAAAGATGTTCGAGCTGCTGATGGTGCCGGTGTTGCCGGTGGTGGTCACCGTCACAATTGCGCCAAGCACGGGATTATTGGAAGTGGTTACGACTGAGGTGACCTTGTTGGCCGACGCGGCCGTCGTATCCAGCACGGTGACTGAGAACGCCTGCGAGCCGAGCAGATTCGATGCCGGCGGTCCTGAGTATAAGCTCACGACGAAGGTCTGCGCGGTGGCGATGGTGCATTTGCCGGCCTGGAACGACGAGCAGTTGACATCCAGGTAGAAAAAGACAGTCCTGGTAGCTCCCACCGCCATCGGACCAATATGATACAGTCCGTTTTCGTTGATGCCCAACGATAAAAATCCGCCCGCGAAATTGCCGATGGTCGCCCAGGCGTCGGCGATCGGAGCGCCAGTATCGTTCGTAATGTTGTAGCTCACGTAGTTGCCGAGAAGGTTGGGGTTTACGTTGCCCGCCGAATCGACATTAATCACCGTCCCCGATGTGGATGTGATCGAGATGGCGCTACACACCTGGGTGCCTGCGATGAGCAGCCCTATCATCAAGAAGATGAGGCGCCAACTTCGCACGAACGTGTTGGTGTGCCAGGTCACAGGTGCGCCTTCTCTCGCGGCGAGAATATGCGTTCGTCAAACTTAAAACGCAAACGAATAAAGGGGCCTTTGCGCGTGACGTCTTCTCCGGTCAGATCAGCATTGCTGAATCCCACTAGGTTGTAGCCGCTTGAGACCCACAAATTCCCCACGACCTGGTAGCCCGTCTCAAAGCCCATCGCGTATTGCCGCGACGCGAATCCGCTACTGTAGGTGGTGCTGGAAGCGACTCCAAAATCCCATTTTCTGGTTACATCCCACATGGCGCGCCCTCCGACCAGCTGCGTGACCGCGGAACTGGCAATCGCGTCGCCGTTCGCGAGGCTCCATTTCGCCGCATAGCGCGCGGAGAACGTCAGGGGCGCGCTTACCTGGTAGTTGGCGGTGGTTGAGAAAATCCCGATCGTGCTCTTGGTGGGCGACGCGGGCGTCGCATTGTCGTTGTCCGCCTTGACCTCAAACAAGCTCAGGGCGTTCCAGCGATTCATTTGGGCATCGCGCAGGGCGAAGCCGAACTGCATTCGGTCCTGCAGGTGCGTGCCGCCAGTGGATCCTTTAGTCGTAGTGGTGGAAAAAACGTTGCGGCCCAGGAATGTCCAACTGTCCGTAAGGCGCGCGGCAAAACCTAGAGTGCTCAGGAGGCCGCTGGTGGTGGAACTTCCGCGCCATTCCATACGCGCCGAACCCTTCCAGTTATCATGCGCAGTGTATTCCACTGCGCCGGTCAGCGCGAGAGCATTGGTGCTAACGCCGTTCAAAGTACGTATGCTCTCTACACTGGTGTTGGCCGTGAATCCCTTGGCCAGCGTCCATTGGTTGCGCAGCCCAATGGCCGCCTCAGCTTCGCGGCCGCTGGCGAGATCGTGGATGCGATATTCACTGAACACGTGCGCGTTCTTGTAATAGTTAGTGTCAATCCCAATCTGCGTGGTATTGCGGTGCTGAAAGCTGTTCAGCGAATAAACATCGCCCAGAGACGAAATCAATTCCTGGCGGAAGTAGACCTTTCCTTTCGTCCAGAATTGATAGGTCCCACCCACCGCCAGCACGCGCTTGCTGAGGTTGCTGATGTCCTGCTCATATTCACCGCTGGCCGTCAGCCGGCTGTAATGCGGAATCTGCATGCTGAACTTGGTCAGCACGCTGTTGATGGCGTTCGGCGTGATACCGATGCTGCTGCTGTTGGCCGGAGTAGAACCCTGCTCGGCATGACGGAACCCAAAGCTGGTTTGGATATTGCCACGAAGGCTCTTTTGCAGGTCAACCTCGCCGCCTTGCAACGTGCCGCCGCTGAGGGCATCTTCGGTGCGGATGAACTCGCCGTTCAAGCGCAGGGTGCTATTGAGGGCATAGTTCGCCTTCACGCCGGCTTCGCCCCGTCCCTTATTCATGATGGAAGTCGGATTGTCGAAAGCAACGTCGGTGCGGGCGAAATAAGCCTTCGTCTTCAGTTTGTCGCCATCGTGCTGCAGTTCAAACCGGTAGCCCATCCCGGTCCCTTCGCTGTCATGCTGCGTGCCGGCAAACTCGGCCCTGAAGAACGTCTTCTCCAGCAGTTTGATTCCGGTATTCACAGCGAACAGTTTGTTCGGATCGGCGGGGTTGGAGTCGTCCACAAAAGTGCCACCGACCTGGACGCGATTGGCGAGCTTGACCTGCGCCGCGCCGCCGCCAACCCAGAACCTCTGTCCGCCCTGATTCACTTCATAGGTAACGCGCAGGGACATCGGGTTCAAGTTGAAATCAAGGGTCGGGACAGGCGCCTTCAGAAGCAACTGTCCGGTGAACGGCTCGAACTCGTAGTCGGTGAACCGGCTGAGTTGCTTGATGTCGATGATCACTGCGGGTTGATTGCGGTCGCGCGTAAGGACTTCCACCTTTTCGCTGTTTTCGACGCCGTTCGGATTGGAAAGCGTGAACGGCCCCGAAGTGCCGTTCGCCGGCAGTTCCTCAACGACCTGCCGCAAGGTGTCATAGCTGGCAAAACCCGTGAGGTTGACCCGGTCGTTCTCAAAGTGCTCTTTCACGCCCGTCATGCTGCGGCTGTAATTGCCGAGACTGTTGCCAACGCCGGGTTCCGCAGTGAGATAGTCGCCATAGAGCACGTAGGTTTGACCGTGGTCTACGCGGACATACGCTTTGCTCGTAGACTGCGCGTCATATCCACGGATGGAAGAGTCTCCGTATACCGGGTAGTACTGGTCAGGCTGAATATCGCGGAAAAGCCTTTGACCCGAGGTCTTGTCCGAGTCATACGCCAGCGTGATCAGTGTGTCACCCTTGATCTTTCCCTTCAGGAAGAGGGCCGCGTGCCCCCCGGAACCAACAGACCCATCGGCATTTTGCACGGAAAACGTTTGCAACTGATTGGCAAATCCATCATTGAGGGAGGGCTGAATCGCATTGTGGGCCATCCCGCCAAAGTTGACTTGGTATTGCACGATGCCCGCCGCAGTCATGGGGCGCAGCTCCGGGACAAACTCAATCCTGGCTTCGGAACTGACTCCGCCGCTGCTGACCCGGAGCATACTGCTACCCGGCTCCATCGGCGGCATGAGCTCAAATTCAGCGTGAGCTCCCTCGATGAAGACCTGCGTGCCTGGCTCCTTGGGATCAAGGTCCTTGACCAACCACACGCCGTTCGTGGCTTCAAGGGTAATCGGGGTGCGTACGGTCACCGGCACATCATTGGTGTCCGTAAGCCGGACCGTTACCTTCACCGGCGTCCTGCCGTCAGCCGGATACGTGTTTTTGGAGGTCTCGATTCTCAGTTTGCCCAGCTTGCTGGGAGCAACGACTTCGATCGATTGGGTGCCGCGATTGTTTCCCCACGGGTCAGTCTGGCTGACCTCTATCTTGTTCTTGCCAGGGAGCAGATTGACACCAACAAATTCCCAGATTTCCAGTTGCCTGTTCGCGACCATGGTTTTAGTTCCAACCTGCCTCGGCGAAAGCTCGGTCCCATTCACCAGGACCTTGAAGTTGTTACCCTGCATTCCCTTGATGCGGATGCGGGTCTGGGCAAACGGAAGTATGTCCTGGTCGTGAAGGTCCACGAAACCGAGATCGTTGTCCAGCTTCGCAAATTCCGCCGAGGCGTCAGCGATCTTGCCGGCATCCGACGCCGACGATGCCGGGGCAACCTTGGAAACCGGCTGCGATACCGCTGTTCCTGAGCCGGGAGCAGCCGCGTTTCCGGCAACGAACCCGCTCGCGGCAAGTCCTTTAACTTCCGCGGCGCTCTTCTCCACAGTCTGTGCATTGAACTGGGCGTTTATCCCACGCGCCAGTTCGTCCGCTTTGGCGTCCTTCTTTTGAGCGCGCTGTTTGATTTCGTCCACCATGGCGGAAGAGCAGTTGGCAATGGCAAAGTCCGCCTTTTGCATATCGCCGAACTTCAAGTCAATAAAGCGGCTGTTGCCATCGCCCGCATTACGGCTGGAGATCGCTTCCATCTTTACGCCCTCGGGCAGACTATACATATCGACCTTGAGCATGTGCGTGCGTCCGGAAACGCCGTACATGCTGTATTTGCCCTGATCGTCCGTGATGGCGAAGGTCCCGTCGTCAAGATAGACCCGCACGCCCGGCACACCCAATTCGCCGCGGTCTTGAATGTGGTTGCCGTTGCAGTCCTGAAACACCTTGCCGACAATAAACCCGGTGTTGATGAATAGGCCACTCTGCACCACCACTTGGGCCGTCGCGGTGTTCGATTGCGACGACCCGCTCCGGGCGTAGGCCCGGTTCACAGCATTGCCCACACCGCTACCTGGACCGACAAAAACGCGGTACGTAAGCTTTACGTCGGCGTTGGAGTCCAGGTTGCCTATATTAAAGGTAAGAGTTGGCCCTTTGCCGCCCGCCGGATCGCTCATTGGAACGCCATTCAGACGCGCCGTCTTCGCCTGGTAGGCAAACCCCGGTGGCAGTGTGTCAGTCACCTGCACGTTAGGCAGGGTGATGGAGAGTAAGTTCTTGATCTGCAGCGTGTAATTTACAAACTCGCCTTGCTCCACCGCGCCGCGGTCCACAGTCTTTTGCACAAAGAGCGTGGAGTTAGCAGAGGCATCTAACGGCAGATCGAAGTTGGCCGTAGCGCTGGCAACCACGAATGAACCGTTGTAAGAAGCGGACGGATCGATGTGCCGCCCTGGAGGAAGTTGTGCCGCGGGCACGGAGGATGGGTACTTGTAGTTACCTGGCGGAATCATCGCGAACCGGTAGGTGCTGGGCAGGACCTGGGGAAATTGAAATTGCCCATTGCTGCCGGTAACGACGCTGCTGGGCGCGGGAGTGACGCCGTCAAACTGGAACACATTGGCCGGAGAGTTCGGATGACCGCCGTTGCCATTGCCGGTCACGTCAATCAGCGTGACATTCGCTCCCGCGACGGGCGCATTGCTGTGACTGTCAAAAACCACTCCGGCAGGATCAATCAGGACGGTGGCCGTTACCGTCGCCGCTCCGCAGCCGGACAACGAGGCAACGATCTGGTCGTTCCTGAGCACTTCCATGATCTTGTTGCCGGAAACCACGGGGTTCACGCTGGCGTCACGCATAGGCACCGCAGGCAATATCCGGAACACTCCCGTATTGGGACCGGTTTCGGTCGCGGTGAAGGTTTCCGTATCGCCGGTCAAGGTGGATTTTAGAGTAATCGGCTTGCTCTCGATGGCGGTCGGATCAAGATTGCAGGCCGCCGCACTGATCTGTATCCAAAGCTGCGAACTGATCGGCGTGGCCTGAATCGTTTTGCTGAATGTACCGTCAAAGAAATAGGCAATCGTCGGTGACGGCCCGTTAACGGTAACATCAACTTCGTTCGAAACCGCCGAAGTGTCGCTGCCATTGTTGTAAAACACGGTGCCTGTGTTGCGGACCATGCCGCTGGCGGAATTGTTGACCGACGCCTGGAAGCTAAAGCTGGCGGCTGCTCCCGCAGTAAAGGTGTCCAGGGCGAACGCGATTGCGTCCACTGTGGACAGGTCCGCGGGCGCTGCGCTGACGTAAGTCTGCAGGGGAGCGCCGGATATGTGGTAGAGCGGGGTCGAGACGCCGGCGGTCAGGAACGCCGTGAACCGGGTGTTGTTGGGGACCACGTCCCGCAGGAGAATTCTGTTCGCCGCAGAGCCGTCAATGGTAACCGCGATGGCAGCAGCATCGCCGCTGCCTGTATTGGATAGATTCAGCGTGAACGTAAGCTGGTCACCGGGAGCAGCGGTGGTCTTGGAAACGCTCTTGTTGACAGAGAGTGCAGCACCCGGACCAACAGGGTTCTGCGTAATGACGTGTACAACGTTGGAAGTTGCCGTGAGATTGCTTCCTGCGGCGGGTGAAAACGTGGCACTGGCCTGGTTATCAATCGAGGTGCCCGGAGGCGTGCTGCTGCCGATCGCTGCGGCCACATGGCCAAGCAACAAGCACACGAGAATTGAATAGGTCTTCCTCATCGGAACCCTCGAGACTGCACCTTCACACGTCACGCACCAGGGTCTTTCCCCTGGTTGCGTGGTCGTGTGAATAGAAAGGGAGGCGCTGGTTGGCGCCTCCCCTCCTGGGTCTCCTGCTACTGGATCTTCACCGCGAAGATGATCACGGCTGACTGTCCAGGAGTCAGCGTGCCCACCGTCGCTTGAATCGTTCCAGCAGTCCCGTTGGCAGGCGCGGTGATGGTTCCCACCGTTGTGCTTGCCGCAGGGCTGTTCCGATAGAGCGTGAAGGCTGGTGTCGCGTCACTGACAACCACGCCGGTGATGTTCGAGGTGCCGGCATTGGTCGCAGTGATTTGATAGATGACACAGGCACCGGGGACTGCCCCGGCCGTGATGTTCGCTTGAGAGAACGCACCAGCAACACCGGTACACCCGGCGTCGAGGGATTGTTGTTTGACCAGGCGCAGTTCACCGGCAATGACGGTGGTCTGGTCCTGGACCGTTGCGAAGGTAGCGTTATAACCCGCGCGCGGTGTTGTTGTGTCTACGGTGCCCACGGCCGCTCCAGCAGGGGCGATGACCTTGACGAACAGGGTCACGCTTTGTCCCGCAGTCAGGGTAAACGTGGTTGAGGTGGATACTGCCTGATCGGCCGCGTCCAGTACGCCGTTGCCGTTGGTGTCCTGGTAAAAGACGGACGACCAACCTGCCTGGCTGTCAGACGTGATTGGGTTGGTGAAGGTGATAGCTTCGCTCACGTTACCGTTATTGGTAAGAGAGTGCGTATACACAACCGACCCGCCGGGGAAGATCTGGTTGGATCCGTTCGGCGTAAGGGTTACGTTGTGGATAGTGTTGATGGTCACCTGGTCGTGAATCTGGTCCAGGGCGCCCGACGTGGGTGACTTGGACTGGAAGTACACGGCCTGTGCACCTGCTGCGTAGCCCGCAGGAACGCTGATGACGGCGCAAACAAGCTTCGCCGTGCCACCGTTCACCACACCAGTGTTGCTGATTACCGCGCCCAGGTTGGCCGCAGTGCAATCGGTACCGTTGCTGGAACGAAATACTACGGACCAGCCAGCCGGAAGCGTGCTGCTGCTGCCGAATGTGGTGGACGTAGAAGCCAGCAGATCGTACGAATCCGCAACGCCAGCCGCACTTGTGTTGTTCGCGTACAGCACGAAGGTTGTGCTGGTTCCCGGATTGGTCGCATTGTTCACGACCACCGCAACTTCCGGACCCGGACCCGTACCTAGAACGCCAGGTTGGCCAACAGCTGCATTGTTGGTCAAGTCAACCGTGTTTGTGGTGATGGCGACCAAACGGTCGGTCATGCTGGCATTGGCGCCAGCATTCAACGCTCCGCTGACCGTGGATGCCGCGGTCGCAGTCGCGTTGAAAGGACCACCCGTTGCGCCGGCAGGCAGAGCAGCCTTCACGATGACCGTGTAGGACGCGCCTGCAGCTAACGGACCGGTGTCAGGAATACTATCGCCGTTGGTGTCAATCAGCGGTGTTACGCCGTCACTCTTGTAGAGAGTGAAGACTGTGCCGGCCGGGAACGTATTGGATGGAATCGTGATGTTGAACGAATCCGTCCCGTTGCCGGCGTTGGTTACGACATCCGTGAAGGTAACAGTGCTTCCCTGCGCAGCGGAATTGATCGTGTCAATGCCGTTGATGGTCGCGTCATTGTCGTTTGCGGCGACACCGGTGTCGCTGATGGTCACAGCCGCGCTCTGGCGCACTGTGAAGTTATAGGTGTTGCTGCTGCCATTGACAGTGGTACCGGAGCCGTCATTGAACGACAGGAGCGCGGTGTTACTCAGCACGCTCGGAGCCACGCCGGCGGCAATATTCACATTGAATGTCAATTGTCCGGAGACGCCTGCGGCGACCTGGTCAACAATTGCCGTGATGGTGCTGCCCGTCACACTGTAGTCAATGTGCGGAGTGCCCGCCGCGGGCTGAACGTCGCCCGTAGCGTCCGTCAGCGCCGTGGCGCCGGTAACGCTCCAGCGACCGCTGCCCGCAACGTAGGTCATCCCCGCAGGCAATGCATCGCTCATGTTGACCGCGAGCGCTGTGTTGTTGCCGCTGTTGGTGTAAGTCAACGTGACGGTGTAAGGCCCGCTGGGCGATGCGCCCGAGTTGGCGCTCATCGTCTTATTGAGATTGATCACGGCATTGGAAGTGGCCGTGGTCACGTCCGTATCAGTGGCTGCTTTGGTGTTATCAAAAACCGACGTGGCCGTTACCGGGAAGTTGTTGGTCTGCCCAGCGGTGGCGCTCGGCGGAACTGTGCCGGTAATGACGAACTTGAACGCGTTGGCCGCGCCCGGAGTTACAGTCACAGTGGTTCCATTCAAATCAGTGAAGTTGTCTGGAATACCGTCACCATTGGCGTCAAGATAGATGTGTGTTCCGGTCAGAGTGAACGCACCGGACTGCGCTGGCGCCAGCGAAAGAGTGAAGCTGTCCGAACCGTTGCCGGTATTGGTCAGAGTATGTGGATAGAACACCGGCGAACCCGGGGACGCTGTTTTTGCGCCGTTGGCTGTTAAGGTCAAACTGGCAACCTGCTGTACGATCGTGGTGACAACGTTCGATGTCGCTGTGCGCGACACCGAAGAGCTGTCTGTATACGTCGCCGACGCCTGGTTACCAATGGAGGTGCCTGCCGCGGTCTGCGCTGTGGCCCCTGTAGGGACCAACAGAACAGCAATGGTCAGCACCAGCAATAAGAAGATAGGCCACCTGCTGAAGATAGCCGTCCCCCTCTGTGTGGATTTCTCGTTTTTCATTTCCTGATCTCCTTCTTCTGAATCCGCAAAGTTACCTGGGGGATAACTTCTTCACTTAGCTCACAAACCCGAATGCTGTCGAACCTGAAACCCTTCTTCACCTACTGTCCCGCTTTGACCTTCACGCGTGCTTTGACCGTCTTGCTCGCTCCGCCGCCGATCTCTCCGAGATTCCAGCGCAGCGCGCGATATTCCGAATATGGGACCAGTACCTGGGTGATCTTGCCGTCCGCTCCATGCACACTTTTCTTCAAAGGCACTGGCGCAAAGTTCGCTCCGTCCGTGCTAGCCATTACCTGCTCCGGAGAGGCGGTCTGAGGGAGATACTCCGTTCCGGACGGGATGGGAAGGTTCGCCATTACGTCGCGGACCGTGGTCTTGTCCGTGTTCTTGTATTCTGCCGCGTACTCAATTACGTCTCCTGGTTTCGCCTGGTCGGCAGCCTGCTTGTGCTCACCGCCGTCTATTACAACGATCTTGCTGGCCACCAAAAGAACCGTTACTTCGGCCTGGGCAGCCGAGTACAACGCTAGTGCTGCCATTGCGATCAATGCCGACCTGAGGACCTTTGTCGTGTGCATGATTGTTTTCTCCTTGAGTGCTGCTTCTTTGCAGACCCGCGCGCAAGACACCCGAAGGCAGTAAACGAACTGCGGGAATGTCGTTCAGTTACAAGTTGCGGTTGGGGTACATAGCCATTCAACATTAGGAAGCTGTAATGACCAACATTACTGTGGTACTGAAGACACACCGTCGTAACCGGAAGTTGTAGTACCAGTGCGGGAAGAGACGATATCCAAGTAAGCCGTTTAAAAACAACACTATAGAGTGGTTATGAGGGGATCTTGGCGCTTTCGAAAATAAGGGGGAGACACGAAGAATACTTAGATTTCACCAATAAAGGGAGCTATCGCCCTAGAGAGAGTTGCGAGAAAGATTGTCTTTAATATTGAGATTTCCACAGCTCGAAGGCCAGCGCGGTCGCGCACAATTTGGAAATTCGAGTGGAACTGATTGCGAGGATCGAGTGACAGCGCGTCGGGGCTCGCCAATGTTCGGGCCTGTTCGGTGGAGTTTTGCTTGACACGAATAGGCAAGGTCCATCTTGCGTGCGACTCGAACGCCACGGGATTTCAAGTCTTAACTAAACCCCCGTTCGTCTACTCTGCAGCCTTTGCAGCCAGCGTTTCTACGATTGCAATGTTCGGCAGCAAGTCCTGGGGCACACCGTGACGCTCCTGCAAATATGCCGGGCTGTTGAAAGAGACCCAGGTTTTGCCCTGCGCATCTTCCCACACCAGCATCTTCAGCGGCAGATCGATGGCTATGCTGGGTGCTGCCAGCATCAGTGGCGTACCAGCTTTGGGACTGCCGAGAATCAGCAATTTGGTGGGACGCATTTTCATTCCCGCCTTTTCCGCTTCCCCACTGTGGTCAATCAGCGCAAACAACGTGACGCCCTTCGCTTGGAGGAGGGCCTTGAGTTTCTCCACCGTGCGGTCCACCGAATGATTGCTGGGTTGACTAATGATCCCGTTGTTGCCCGCTGGTATCATCACCATCTCCTTTACCGGTCGCATGACAAGCGAGCGCGCCCACGGATCTGATCCGGTCGGGTTTCAGAGGAAGTCTAGCGCAACTGGCGGCACCTTGCGTCATGCATTACGTCGCGTATTTCCGGCGCAGGGCTGCGGCGTGTTCCGGACCCGCGGGATACTCGGGGCATTCAGCGGGATTCATTGTGTGGGCAGTATCGCTGCACGATTTACCGTTCACCAGGCAAGCCCGCAGATTTTTCTTCATTACACGCTGTCAGGGTCACCGGGGTCGAGCGTGTCGGGCACCAGATGCGCGCGAAAGGGGTTCAACGCGTCCAACGTCGTTACAACGGTTGGTCCTACGCTTCCACAAATGCTTTGAGCTTATGGGAACGCGATGAGTGACGCAGCTTGCGCAATGCCTTGGCTTCAATCTGGCGGATTCGCTCCCTTGTGACCTGGAAGTTCTGGCCCACTTCC
>DATMPO010000134.1:0-137254 GCA_035567035.1 Verrucomicrobiia bacterium
TGACGCTGCTGCGGAAAAGATGTTATGAGGGGCTGGATGAAAGCGGTCGCCATTACATTGATGCCGTACTTTCCTCCTCCCAGCGACTGGGCACGCTGATTGACGACCTTCTGCAATTCTCGCGCCTGGGGCGGGCGGCAATCAGAAAAACTCAGATCAACCCGAACGAACTCGTGGATGAATTGCGAAAAGAACTTCAGACGGAAACGGACGGCCGCAAGGTGCGCTGGAATGTGGGTGCATTGCCCGCCGTGACCGCGGACCGCGGGATGCTCCGCCAGGTATTGCAGAACCTTATGGACAATGCGCTCAAATTCACCAGGACGCGCGAGGAGGCCGAAATCAACATCGCCGGAGCCAGGGACGAGGCGGGCAACGTGGTGATCTCGGTTGCCGATAACGGCGTGGGTTTCGATATGGAGTACTACAGCAAACTGTTTCAGGTTTTTCAAAGGCTGCATGGAGAAGATGAGTTTGAAGGTACGGGCATCGGCCTGGCCAACGTAAGCAAGATGGTGGAGCGGCAGGAAGGACACGTCTGGGCCCAAAGCACACTCGGGCAGGGGGCAACCTTCTATGTGTCCCTGCCTCCGGCAACCATACAGATGGGAGAAGAACATGAACCGCTTGAAGCACATATTGCTCGTTGAGGACAGTAAGAATGATGTGGAACTCATAGTGGCGGCGCTCCATGAGGGCCACATCGCTAACCCGGTGACTGTGTTGCAGGACGGAGTCCAGGCCCTGGCCTATCTGCAAACTGCGGACCCTGCTTCCATCCCCATCGTTGTGCTCCTGGACATCAAGATGCCCAAGATGAACGGAATGGAAGTGCTTCGCGCCCTCAAAGCTGACGACCGGCTCAAGCAATTACCCGTAGTGATGCTCACCTCCTCGCGGGAAGGCCCGGATATTGATGAGTGTTACCGGCTGGGGGTCAACGCCTACGTGGTCAAGCCGGTCGCGTTCGACGAGTTCTTCCGGGCAATCAAGGACGTAGGCAGGTTCTGGGCCGTGGTGAACCATCCACCCAAGGCGGAGCCCGTGGCCGAGCCGGCGCAAGTAGCGATGAAACAGTGAGGCCAGTCGTGGACAGAAAAATCCAGATCCTCCATCTTGAAGACAATCAAATCGACCGGAAGCTGGTACGGGCATTGCTGGCCGAGGGGGGCCTGGCATGCGACTTTGGCTATGCCGAGGCGCGCGCCGAGTTTGTGGACTTGCTCTCGGGAAAACCCTGGGACCTCATCCTTGCCGATCAGTCGTTGCCTGACTTTGACGGCTGTTCGGCCCTGGACATTGCGAAGGAACTGGTACCGCAGACTCCGTTTATATTCCTGACCGGAACCATGGGCGAGGAATTTGCTGTGGAAACCCTGAAGCGCGGAGCGACCGACTACGTGATCAAAGAGAGGATCGAACGGCTGGTCCCGGTTGTAGCACGGGCGCTCGCGGAAACGGAAGAAAAACGCCGCTTTCAGCAGGTGGCGGAGAAACTCAAAAGCACGGAACAACGCTTTCACCTGTTCATCGACAGCATCCGGGAGTATGCCATTTATCTGGTCGATGCCGCGGGCACTATCATCAGCTGGAACTCGGGGGCCAAACGGATTTTCGGCCATTCCGAAGATGAAGCGCTGGGGACTTCGATGCGGTCTCTCTTCTGCCAGGAGAGCGGCCAGGACAACGCCTTTGAGCGGCTGCTCCAGACTGCGCAAAGCCGCGGCCACGCGGAAGAGGAATTGTGGCTGGTCCGCAACCATGGTGCTCCTTTCTGCACTACCGTTTCGGTCACGCCGGTTTACGATGTTGAACCCGGACTCCAGGGCTTCGCCGTCATCACCCAGGACATCACGGAGCGCAAGCAGGCGCGGAACCAGTTGCTCATTTCCGCGGAAGAGCTCAGGGCATCGCTCCGGGAAAAGGAGATCCTGCTGCAGGAAGTCCACCATCGGGTCAAGAACAACCTGCAGGTCATCTCCAGCCTGATCAGCCTCCAACTGCGGCCCATCAAGGACCCGGTCAGCCGGGAGGCGCTCCAGACATGCCAGGCTCGCGTACAGTCGATCTCTCTGATTCACGCAATGTTGTACCAATCCAGGGACTATGCCAACGTTCCGTTTTCGCTGTATGCCCGCGAACTCGCCGACAACATTTTCAATGCAGTGGGGACCGACCCGGGCCGTATCTCGCTCGACCTGGCCATTGACGAAGTGATGTTGCCCGTAGATAAAGCTATTCCGTGCGGTCTGATCCTCAATGAACTGATCACCAATGCGTTGAAGCATGGCTTTCCCAACGACCGGCGCGGCATTGTCCGGGTTGAACTGCGTAGAGCAGGACAGGACCAACTGCGGCTCTCGGTCGAAGACAACGGTGTGGGCATGGCCCCGGGTCTTGAGACTGGCCAAAGCGGTTCCCTGGGAATGCATTTGATTTCCGCACTGGCCGAGCAGCTTGGGGCGGAATTCGAAATGTCGGGAGATCATGGCACGTCCTTCCGCTTCACCTTTGCCTCAGGAACGGCGGACCTTCCGGGTCCAGGCGCAATAGCTGCCGGCCGGAAGTTCGTTGCGGATTCACTGCCTTCCGCGTCCCGCGCGGAAGCACCTCTACTCCAGACCAGCTGAGAATCGGACTTGGCCGGGACTCCGGCGGCTGCGCTATGCGGCGTGTGAAGCAGCCATGCCTTCTATATAATGGAAACTTCGAGCAAATCAGATCTTCTCTGGAGTTTCCCGCAAAATGATCAGGTTCTTACAGAGCGGCAATCGGGCCGTCAAGTATTTTATCGGCGCATTCCTCCTGGTGGTGTGCGTTTCCATGGTGGTGTATCTCATCCCCGGACTCACCGGCAGCGATCTCATCGGCGGCGGCGTTATGGCCAAGGTGGGCGGCGAGGAAGTCCGCACGGAAGACGTCCGGCGCATCGGGCAGGAACTCATGCGCCAGCAGGGGCAGGGGCGGCCTATTCCGGATTTTTATGTTCCCATCTTCATGCAACGCGCGGCCCAGCAGGCCTTTCAGGAGGCCGAAATCCGCTATGAGGCCAACCGCCTGGGACTGACCGTGTCCGACGAGGAACTGCGGGACGAACTGCGCACCGGCCCCGATGCTCCCTTTCTGTTTCCCGGAGGAAAATGGATTGGCCAGGACGAGTACGAAAAACTCCTGACGCGCGTTGGAACCACGGTGGACGCTTTTGAGCAGCGCGAAAGAATGACCTTGCTGGAGCGCAAACTCTTTGCCGCAATCACGGCCGCGGTGGACGCCAGCCCGGCGGAGATCGAGAAGCTGTACAAAGAGCAGAACACCAGGATCAAGTTTGATTATGCCGTCCTGAACCTCCAGGACCTGCAAAAGAACATCAAGCCCACGGAAACGGAACTCAAAGCGTTTTTTGAAGCCCACAAAGCCGGCTACCAAGGCAGGATCCAGGAAAAGCGCCAGATACGCTACTTCGTGATTCCGCAGAAAGATGCGCAGAGCAAAGTGAGCGTCACCGACGTGGAAGCGCAGCAGTACTACAGCACGCACCAGGACCAATACCGCACGCCCGAGGAGGTCAAGACCCGGCATATTCTGATCAGTGCGCCATCCCCCGGGCCTGACGGCAAGGTGGACCAGAAAGCACTTGATGCGGCCCGCGCCAAAGCGCAGGATGTGCTCAATCAAGTCCGGGCGGGTGGTGACTTCGCCGCACTGGCTGACAAGTACAGCGAGGATCCAGGCAATGAGAATCCGAAGGGCGTCAAGCACGGCGGAGATCTCCCCTGGTTTAGGAAGGGTCCGCCGCTTGATCCTGAATACGAAAAGGTAGCCTTCGGGCAGAATAAAGGACAGATCAGTGATCTTGTGAAGAGTTCGTATGGCTTTCACATCATCCAGACGGAAGACAAACATGCCGCGGGCGTGAAGCCTTTCGCGGACGTCAAAGCCGGACTGGAAGCGAGCCTGAAGGCGCAGGCCGCTGGCAAGCTGCTGGACCAGATGGCCAATGACGCTCAGACCACCGCCAAGGCACAAACCCTGGACAAGGCGGCAGCCAAATTCAGCGTGCCGGTGATTCAAACCAGTTCGCTCAATCGCACCGACATGCTGCCGGGGATTGGCGCCGCGCCGGAGCTGATGCGGGCGGTGTTCAGCGCCGCCGAGAAATCCGGCCCGCAATTGACACCCTTCGCGCAGGGTTACGCGGTCTTTGAAGTCACCAAAATCGAGCCGCCGCGCATGCCTTCTTTGGACGAAGTCCGTGACGCCGTTACCAACGACTTCAAGGCGGAACGCGCCCGAGCGCTGTTACAGCAAAAGGTCGAGCAACTGAAGGACCGCGCACACGCAGAGCATGACTTGCGCAAAGCCGCAAAGGAAGTTGGCGCCACGGTGAAGACCAGCGACCTGGTGGACCGCAATGCGACCGTGCCGGATATCGGCCCCATGGGCGGACGCGAGACTGGTGCGCTTTTCAGCCTGAAGACAGGTGAGATCAGCGGCGCCATCAGCACCGGCGCGGGCGGCGTAGTGGTCGCTGTGACCGAGCGTCAGGATGCGTCCGCGACCGACGAAAAGTTTGCCAAGGAGAAAGACAACCTGCGCGAACAGATCGTCGGGAGGAAACGCCAGGAAGCAATTGCCTTGTTCATGGCCAACCTGGAAGCGCGCATGGAAAAAGAAGGCCGCAAGAAGATCAACAAAGCCGAGTACGATAATCTGACACGCAACAAGACATAATCCGCCTTTTGGGCAACTATGCTGCTGGAGCGCTCTGCCGGAATCCTGCTTCATCCAACATCGCTGCCTTCGCATGCCGGTATCGGGGACCTGGGGCCGGAGGCTTACGCGTTTGCCGGCTTCCTCGCCAGGGCCAGACAGGGAATCTGGCAGGTCCTGCCGCTTTCACCTCCCGGACTTGGTAACTCGCCATATTCCGCCATTTCCGCATTTGCCGGAAACCCACTTCTCATAAGCCTGGAGCGCCTGGCCGATCGCGGATGGCTCAGCAAAGACCGCCTGACCAGTCAGCCTGCCGATCGCATTGACTTTGACCAGGTCAAAGCCTACAAGCTGCCCCTGTTGCGCGAGTCCGCGCAGAAGCTTCTCGAGGCCACGGGCGCCGGCCGCGGCCGCTTTGAGTCCTTCAAACAGGAAAACGCCGGATGGCTGGAGGATTTTGTCCTGTTCACAGTGATGCGCCAGGTCCACGGTGGAAGCACCTGGACTTCCTGGCCCCGGGAACTGGCGCGTCGCGAAGAAGATGGACTCCGGCGCTTCGGCATTGCGCACCAGCGGGAGCTGGAGATCGAGCGCGCCATCCAGTTTGCTTTTTTTGAGCAATGGCGCGCGCTGCGCAGTTACTGCGCGCGCCATGGCATCAAGATTGTGGGCGACGTCGCGATTTTCGTGAACTATGACAGCGCCGACGTGTGGCGCAATCCCGAGCTGTTTTATCTCGACGATAATCTTCAACCCACCGTCGTCGCCGGCGTGCCTCCGGACGCGTTCAGCGCCACCGGCCAGCGCTGGGGCAATCCGCTCTACCGCTGGGACGTTTTGCAGGCCCGCGATTACGACTGGTGGGTGCACCGGCTCTCCTGGGCGCTGAAGACCTGCGATTTCCTGCGGCTCGACCACTTTCGCGGGTTCGAGAGCTACTGGGAAATTCCCGCATCCGAGCCTACCGCGGTCCGCGGGCGCTGGGTCCGTGGCCCGCAGGACCATCTTTTCCAGGTGTTGCGCTCCCGTCTGGGAGAACTCCCGTTTATCGCCGAAGACCTGGGACTCATCACTTCCGAGGTCCATGCCCTGCGCCAGCGCCTGGAGATGCCGGGCATGAAGGTCCTGCAGTTTGGGTTTGGCAATCCCGGCGCGCATGTTTATCTGCCGCACAAGTTTGAGCCGAACTGCGTGGTCTACACCGGCACGCATGACAATGACACCACCGCCGGCTGGTGGAAGGCCGGAGCGACTAAAGCGGAAAAGAACAGCGCGGCGGCCTATGTCGGTGCGGCGAAAGACGGGATCAACTGGGCGTTCATTCGCGCCGCTCTGGGTTCCGTGGCCCGTATGGCGATCGTGCCGTTGCAGGACGTGCTGGGTCTGGGCAGCGAAGCGCGCATGAATACTCCTTCACAGAGTAACGGCAACTGGGGCTGGCGCTTTCCCGCCGGCTCGCTCAGCGATGTCCTGGCGGAAAAACTGGCCGCGCTCTCTACCGTCTGTGACCGAGCGCCTGCTCTTTCCTCCGCTGAGCAGCAGAGCCAGGAAGTCCGCGAAGACTTCGCGGCATAGGAGCGCGGCCCCGCTTTACTAACCTTCGGGAAAAGCCGAAAATGGAGTTATACGACAAGGAGCACCCTCAGCATGGTAGTCACCGGCGAACTGATACGCATGATGAATTACGTGGACGACATTGCCGCCACGCTGCGCCGCATCCAGGTCGGCATCGAGACCATGACCGTGGAAGAGCGCAAACGGCTCGCCGACTACATGCGTCATTCCACGCCAAACTACGAAAAAATGATGGGAGTCCTGGAAACCTGAGGCCGCAAGTCTGGCATGGCCGCCCGTCAGGCATGGCCGCCTGTCAGGAATGAACGCTCTGACCATCGCCGTCATCGGCGCCGGATCTGCCGGACGCGGCATAGCCCGCGACACGGCCCGCGCCGGCTATCGCACCATCCTCGAAGACCTCCTGCCCGCCATTCTGCGCCAGGCTGAATCCGAAATCCGCCAGGACCTTAGCCAGGCGGCCGGCAACGCTGGTCCAGAAGCTGCGGCAGCTCTGGCCCGCGTCGAGTATGCGTCCAGCGTCGAACAAGCCGCCCGCCAGGCCGATCTGGTGATTGAGTGCGTCCCGGACGAACTGGAATCGAAGCTGGAAATCTTTATTCTGCTCGACAAAATCTGCCGCCCGCATACGATTCTCGCCAGCACCGCCAGTTCGTTGAGTATCGGCGAGATTTCATCCGTCACCTATCGCGCACATAAGTGCGTGGGCTTGCGGTTCGAAGAAAGCAAACTGGAAGTGGTGCGCGGAGAGATGACGGATGAGCAAACGGTGAGCGCGTGTGTTGAACTCGGTCAGCGTATGAAGAAACAAGTTGTGGTAATAGAAGACAGCGCGGATCCACTATGAGCAATGGCCAGGCGAAAATGGCGGCGTAGAGACGCGGCACTGCCGCGTCTAACTGTCAACCCCAGAAGAATCTGCAGGTCCGCGAAGGTCTTCAGCGGCCACGAGTGAGACGTGGCAATGCCACGTCTCTACGCAGCGTGTTTCTTCGGGGCCACACACTTCGATGACCTTAAAAAACCAAAAGGCCCGGCATTTCACCGGGCCTTTGCAATTCTCAAAACCGCTTACAGCGTTCCCGAGCGGGCGCCCATGGTTCGGTTGGGATCGAGCATGCCGTCCGCTCCGCTGGTTAGCGTGAGGAAAGCCGGATCGTTCTTGAGCGATGCAAAGACCGTGTCCACGCGGGCTTCCATCATTTCTTTGCTGCGGACCGCGTCATTGCGTTCGTAGGTGAAGAAGTGCCGCTTCAGCAGGGCCAGGGCTTTGTCTTTCTGTCCGGCTTCCGCGTAGATGGCGGCCAGGTTATACGAGGCGGGCAGCAGGCCTTCATTTTCGCGGGCAATCTTCAGGGCTTCATCGGTGTGGCCGCTGGCCGCGCGGAACACGGCGGAAAACACGATGTTGTACGGGTCCGCGGGATCAAGTGTCAGGGCCTGTTGCGCGTACTGGTCGGCCTTGACGTTGTCGCCTTCGGAGTTCCAATACACGGCCAGGTTGCGGTACGCCAGCGCCAGCGGATACTCCGCGACCGATTGTTCCATCAGCCCCAGGCCCTTCTTGAACTGGCCTTCGTGAATGGTCATCTTGCCCAGGCCATGCATCGCAACGGCGCGGGACATGGGATCAGCCGGCATTCTGAGGATGGCGTTGAACACCTGCCGCGCCCGGATCCAGTCACCCAGATGGTGGCGATAAACTTCTCCCAGATAGCGCAACGGCACCGGATCAGCGGGGTCCAGCTGGTGGGCCAGCTCGTACAGCCGCTGGGCTTCGGTGTATTTGCCCGCGTTCTCGGCCTTGAGACCGGCGATCATCGTGCGCTCAATCTTGGCGCTCAAAACGCGGTCATACACGGGACCATCCGGCACTTCGGCCACCGTGACGCCCAGTTTTTTCAGTTCCTTGGCAGCATCTTTCGCGCGGCCGGGGAACATGCACTTCTGGTCGTAGACGGCGCGCAATTCCGCGATGGCCGTCTGATTGTCGCCGGCCTTGGCCTTCGCCTTGGCGTTTTCCATCTTTTCTTTCACCGCGTTTTCCCGCTTCTTGACTTCGCTGTCCAGCAGCTTCTCCACCTGGTCCACATAGAGCTTGCCGTCTTTGCTCTCCAGTTTGCTGACCGGGGTGCCGTCGGGCGTGGCCACAACCAGCACCGGGAGTTTGCCGTCGGTGACATATTTTTTCCCGATGTCGGTGCGATAGTCCACGATCCCCAGAGTCACGCACTGCGTGGCGTAATTGGAGAGCGTGCGCGAATTGAGCAGGCTGGATTTGTTAAGTTCGTTCTGCGAAGCCGGCAGCCAGTAGACCACCAGACCTTCTTTCGGCGCGGGAGCGGTCGGCGCAATGATCTTCCACGGCACCGGATAAGTAGTCGCAGAAGGTCCGCCACCCATGCCACCCATGCCGCCGCCACCACCGCCGCCGCAGGTGGCCCAGGTCTGGGTAGTAACGATTAAGAAAATTAAAAATAGCGCAAAAGGACGAGCAAAAGATGTCTTCATGCGCCAGATTATAACAAAGCCGGAAGGGAACAGAGATCAGGTAGAGCGGACAAATATACCCCGACCGTAAGGCAGCCCTCGCGAGCGATGTCCGCTTTTATTTGGGAGGTTCCGGGGCCTTCTTCACGACCTCAACATCAATCGTGATCTGGACATCATCTCCCACCCCGCCCGGAGCGCCACTCACGCCAAAATCTTTGCGGCTGATCTGCGTGGTCCCGGATGCGCCCATGTGCTGGTTGCCGCGCGGGTCTTTCGTGGGACCGTTGGGGCCATCCACGTCGAGCACCACTTCCTTGCTCACACCGTGGATCGTCAAATCGCCGGTGACCTTGAGTCTGCCTTTTCCGGCGACGGCGACGTGTTTCGACTTGAACGTGATGGTGGGAAACTTCACCACGTCAAAAAAATTGGCGCTGCGCAGGTCGTTGTCTCGCGGTTCAACCCGCGTGTCCACGGACGCTGCATCAATCGTGGCTTCAATCACCGTCTTCGCGGGATCAGCCGGATCATACTGGACCGTCCCGCTCAGCTTGGCAAAAGCGCCCCGAACGGTTGAGATTCCATTGTGCCGCACGGCAAACTGGGCGGCGGAGTGGAAAGGATCTATCTGCCAGGTGTCCACCTGGGCAGCGGCGGACATGGCCAGAGCAAGCACGCTGACAAAACCAAGCGAAAAACGTTTCATGATGGTTGTCCCCTCGCGAGAAACAAGGAATTATAAATCAAGATTTTCGCCTTTCCCAGTCCCGCATCTGGCTGGGTGCGTCTCAGTTTGAATTTGCCGGGCCGCTCGGAAATCGTTTTGAACTTCCGACTTCATGGAACCGGGGGCCAATTGCCTTCCGGCTTCTTGTCGTCGCAGGCCGACTCGGGAGTGCCCTCGCAGCGGGCCCGCGTGACGCATGCCGCCCAGGCCTTATACTGCAGGTCAGGAAGCTGGGTGTTGAGGTTCCGGATGTCATTTTGCAGCTTGTTCATCTCGACCGACTGATCGAGTGCGGCCTTTAAGCCTTCGACACATTTGTCGGCACTGAGCTTCGTCTCGGCCGACACTAAGAACGAGCCCTGACACTGCTCGATCGTCTTTTCCATGCCGTCGACCGTCCTGGTTCCTGCAAACAGGGTCTCGACCTTGTGGATGGCGTCGAAGGTCTCAGCCCAGACCTGCTTGCCTTCGCGATCAATAGCGGTCGTCGGGTCCTCTCCGCTGACGATTTTATCCACAATCTTGGCGATCTGTTGCAGCCCCATGGGCGGCAACAGGCCATTCCGCTCGGCCATTTCGATGGCCGCTGCCACATCGTGCGGCGTGTCTTCGGTCACCAATTCCGGCGCGAGCAGCGCGATGATGGCATCGGTAGCGAGGTCCTGGATCAGGCAGGCCTTGACCGTCGTTTTGTAATCGGCGTAGTGCGCATTCGCTTCGTCCAGCGCTTTCTCGTAGGCCTCACCTCGCTTGACGAACTGTTTGAACGCTTCCTCTTCTTTTATCCGGTTGGTCATGAGATTGCTGTCCGCGTCCAGCGTGCTGGGACAGGGGTCGGACGACGCCTCGGGCGGCGCCGCAGCATCGCCGCAGCCGCAACAGATTTCCCAGTGTATCTTCGCGCCGTCAAAAAAGTGATAGTGAGGGCCCCAATCAGCGGAAGCTTCCGGCGACTTCCAGGTTGACTCGCCCGCGAACGGGATGACCGCGTGACGCTCCGCATGGAGGATGCACTCACGTTTTGCGGCTACCCCGACGGGGTTGGTGCATTCGGCCGGTTGGACGCACGCAAAAAAGTGATGTTCCCAGTCTGGGTCTGTTTCAAATGATAAACAGTTAGTTGCTCTAATCGTCAGACCACCAAAATCGAACGGCCAGCTGCCCTTGCTGGACTCTCTCGGGCCGACACACTCGAGAGGTGTGAAAGTCCCGCGCCGACCCCCACCACCTGTTTCGTGGAACAGCAGCGTCGAAGCGGCGATCTCGGGTTTCAATGGGTAGAAATTCAAAAAGCCATCCGCGTCCGGGGCGGGAATGAATCCGAGCGGCCCTGCTTTGCCCAAAGTGACGTTGCCCGCATCACGTCCATTCGGTGCCTTGCAGGAGCTACGGTTGTAGGGCGACATTCCGGAGCATCCTCCGGTGCTCAACTCATAGTGGACCTCAGGCGCGGTAAAGCCGCCCCATAGCTGCGCACTCCAGGGAGCTCCATTCAGGCCCGACGGGATCAGCGGAAACCGCAGGACGGCCCGTCGTGAGCCGCGGCAGCCTGAACTGTTCCAGTCAGAATCCACCTCAATCCGCCCTCCCAGAGGCTTGTCGGCAGGGCATGGCTTGACGGTATCGTTCGCGGCGCGAGACGGGCGTGTATTGGACGGGCCACCATCGGGCGGGGCGGCCCCTCCCGGCGGTGGTGGGGGTGGGGGCGGGGGTTTCACAGTCTTGCCCGCGTCTCCAGAATCCGGCGGCGTTTGGTCCTCAAAGCCTGGAGGCGTTTGTTTTGCGCTTACCAAGGCAAGATAGACCCACTTCACTTTTTTACGATCGTAGGATTTACCGTCCATCTCAACGGAATTCGCGCGGATACCCGATAGAGTTCCGGATTGGATGGAGCCGTCGGCCAAATGCAGCTCGTCGGTTGCCGAGTTTTGTAGCGGGGGTGGAGTCGCTTGCAGCTCCGGGCTTAAGCTCAATCCGATCCACTGAATGTTTTGCCTGGGGACAACCGTCGTGCCCATCAGGCAGGTATTCGTTCCGCAAGTTACCGTGCTCCCAGACTGCCTTTTTCCGTCGCGGAGCAGCAGGAGGTCGCTTCCTTCTCCCCCCGGCTCTCTGTTCCCCGGTCCGCTGATCACATCCGCCGGCGAGCTCACAAGCTTGCAGGCACACGGTTTGGCTCCGTCCGATGACACCTGCCCCTTATCAATCCAAAGACCCTGGTGAATCCTTAAGTGCTCCAACTGTGCAGTATCTGTCACCTGGAAGTAGAAAATCTTTCCGGTGCTGTTTTCGCGAGCGGTTACCAGGCCGCTACTGGTGTCGATGGCCGTGATGATGCTGTTCGGATAAGGGTTATCCGCATATAGATATGGAACGGCAGTGCTGGCGAGCAGCAGCACGGTTGCCGTAAATAGAAAGAGCTTGCGTAGTGTTCTGGAAGCGATTCCCTGGCGACATTGACCCCAAGTATCTTCCCGTGCGATCAAGTCCGGTGCGCCATCCCAGGATGGGCCGTGCGTCGAAGGGGAGTGCCCCATGCCGTACCTCCAGCTGTCCGAGCGTTCCGCCGGATACCGCTCGACGATACTCGGGCACTTTTTAGTTTTTCGTGACGACGATCTCGACTCGGCGATTTTTTTGCCGGCCCGCGGGATCGTCACGGCCATCGGGTAACGTATTGGGTGCAACAGGCTTGGTCGCTCCCCACCCTCGAGTCGTCATCGGGCTGGACACGCCGTGCCCGACCAGCCAGACCTTCACAGAATCCGCCCGGCGTCCGGAGAGTTTCTGGTTATATTCGTTCGACCCCTTTTTGTCCGTATGGCCCTCAATGGAACAGGACGCCTGCGGATAGGATTTGAGGACCGTGGCCACTTTTTCCAGCTCGGGAATGGCCTTGGGGAGGAGGTCGGCCTTGTCAAAATCGAATAACACATCGCTCGACAGTTCGATGCGAATCTCAGTCGCCGTGGTTTTGGCCCCCAGGTCTTTCAGGGCGGCATTCAAGTCCTGCGCCTTGCCGGCCACTCCCAGGGACAGCCCTTTGATTTCCAGAATCGTTCTCTTGAGTTCCAGGATCTTTCGCTGCGCGTCTGGGGGAATGGGGTCTTCCGCCTGGTATTTTTGCGCCAACATTGTTCCCGGCCCTGCCAGCACGCCCAATAGACCAAGGAACGGAAAAAGGAGTCCTCGCGCGATTGGACCGATCAAAGATTCACCCCTCACTGCGATACGGAAACGTCCTCAAAGGGCGGAAACGACGGAATATGTATGGCGATTTTGCTCGAGGTAGGCGGAGGCGCGGGAAACTTCGCCCAGTTTCCCCGCTGCTGCCCAGCATTAAGATTGCCAAAGTAGACTTCCAAAATATAGTTTCCTTCAGCATCCATGAGATAGGCGTACTTCTTGTTTTCAGCAGGATCGATGTAGTAAAGGTCAGCCCAACGGCCGTCGTAGCTCTTGGTGACAGCAGCGGTATTCACGAGTCGCCACTTAACCAGTACGCCGCCGCCGCTCACGCGTTTCACTTCCAGCAAATCACACCGCACCTCGGGGTCAGCAGTATACTGGCCGCTGGCGATGACATTGGCCGGAGCCGCCGCCGCCGGAGCAGGCTGGCTCGATGGAGTCGCGGGCTGGGCCGCCGGCTGAGACGCGGGCTGACTCGGCACTGTAGTCTGCTGCGCTGGTGGAGTTTTACTGGTACACGACGTGGCGAGGCTCACACAAAGAGCGACCAAAATCCACAGCGACCCGATTCCAAGCTTATTCATGAGGAATTACCTCTCTTCGTGGCTTCGGTGCCAACCATCACTCTACCTGGCGTTTAAGGCGACGATGATAGTCACTTTCATCGTCGAAATGCAAGCTGAGTCTTGCCATGGCAAACTGCCCCGGGAAGAATCGTCTCCCACCCGGTACCCGAGGGTTTACGTTTTCCTCTTTGCCCCCTCTCGATACCCGAGGGTTGTGTTTCAATGCCCGCTGGAATCACTTCGGCGGCCGGCCTCGAACAGGAACCAGGTGCGTCGTTCGGTCTCGTCAATCCAAACTTCAATCAGGCTGGCAGTAGCGATGTCGTCGTGTTCTTCGCAGACACCATGGGCCTCGCGCAGGCGCGCGGCGAGTGTCTTGCTGTCCTCGCGCAACTCAGCGAGCATGTCCTCCGGCTCCACGTAGGGCGCATCATTGTCCGCTATCCGCTGCAGGCGGGCGATATGGCTGATGGACCGGACCGTGGTCCCACCCAGCTTGCGGACGCGCTCAGCGATGGGGTCGGTCATGGCGAAGAGCTGGTCGCCCTGTTCGTCCAGCAGCAAGTGGTAATCGCGGAAGTGCGGCCCGCTCATGTGCCAGTGGAAATTCTTGGTCTTCAGATAAAGCGCGAACACGTCCGCCAGGATGGCGTTCATGGCTCCCGCGATGTCCCGCGTCGCCGCCGGTTTCAGGTCCGTAGGCGTGAGCAGCGGGGCCTCTCGCCTGCGTTCTGCTTCCTGGGTCCCTTTAGTTGATTTATTCATATCATCTCCTTAGTTTGCGGGCAGACGTTCCAGTTCAATCTTTACTGCCAGAGCGAGCACGGTGTCTTTGGCAGCGGTCTTGAGGGCGCTTTCCAGATGTATTTTGCCGAAATCGGGCTTGCCCTCTGCAATCAGCTTTAAGGCAAAAAAATACTCAAAGCGCGCTTCGGTCTGGGGTTCCTCGGATTGCCACGGTGATACTTCATCGAGGCGACCCTGCGCCTCGAGGAGCAGCTTGTGATCGTCAGTTTTGCCGGCAAATTGTGCCGTCTGCTTAGACAGTAAAGCCTGGGCCTCCTTGACCCGACCCAGACGTATCAGTGAAAAATAGTCCAGCAGAATGGACTCCACCCAGGGTTTCCTGCCAGCCAGTTGTCCCGCGAAGGCTTTCTCCCCTTGCTTGTAGTTGCCCTCCATAAAATAGGTCCAGCCAATATTGACCTGCTCTAACTGATCATTCGTGCCCAGTTTGGCGGCAGCGGCAAACTCGGCCCGCGCCGCCGCGAAATCGCCGGTGAAAAGCAAAGCTACGGCCAAATCCTCCCGCGACGATTCGTTCTCAGGCTGGAGTTCGGCCCGGTGGCGGAGCAGTGCCAACGCTCTCTTATAGTCTCCCCGCATGTTGAAGACTCGAGCAACGTCACGGAGAGTGTCAGGCTCGTTCGGTTCGTGGGCCAGCTCGTCTTCTGCGGCTAGAATCGCGCAGTCTGCCCCGGGCCGGCAGAGATACCAGGCGTATGGCAGCACGTCATGGTCCTCAGCATGCTGAAGCAGGAGCTGCCGCAAATCGCCAGTGGAAGCGGTGATCACCGCGGTCGAACCCACCATCGCACGAAACTCCTCCGGCGAATGGTTCTTGAGCCATTCCGAATTAAGCATGGCGATGCGTAGGTAGTCGGGATGCAACCAGACGCGGCCCACCATATGCACTGGCGTCATGCCGAGTCCTATGTCGTCAGGACGAATGGTGCGTCCACCAGACTGGCTCTCCAGCAATTCGGCGTCAAAGAACAATTTGTCTTCCCAGCGCACCAGGGTGACCTTGAAGTTGTCTACGTCGTCTGGTTCTTCGCCATCCTTGTCCGGTCTCTTGCGTAATTCGGTGAGGTAATGGCCGTCCTTATAGCGCACCTTCCAGCGCAGCTCGACCTCATCTTTGGTACCAGAGACCCATTCACCTTCAACCTTGGGCTCGGCGACCGGCTTCTCATCGGCGGCAGGGAGCGGACGCAGGCTGACGGCCGGATTGCATCCGGTCAATGCGATCGCAACCGCAATCAAAAGACTGAGTTTGCGGAGCTTCATCCGAGGTGTGCAGCTTCCCTTTATCAGCAGCGCAATCATACTCGGTAGGCGATCTCAATCGCTTTTGTTTTTTTGACTCTGCGCCAGGGCGCGTTTGGCTTCTTGAATTTGCGGCATAAGAATGTCTTTCACGTAATGCCAATAAGGGACCAATTCCAGTGCTGCATGCGCATCCTGCTCCGCGGCGGCCAGGTCCGGTTTGGACTGGTTGAGGTTGGACCAGGCCAGGCTCATCAATAATTCAGGCTCTCCCCAGGTTGGCTCCAAAGGATCAGTCACAGTTGTCTTGTGGCTTCGAATCACTTCCAGGCCCTTGGTGTACAGCTCCATTGCTTTCGCCTGGCCCCCGCCACGTTCCGGGGGAGCGTTCCAGACCATGGGGCCGAGCACCCAAAGCAGGCGGGGATTCTCCGGGGCAACAGCTTCGGCGTCTTTCCGCCGTTGTACGGCTTGGGCCATTAACTCCGGGAGCCGTGCGCTCCCGGCATTTTGCTGGTATTCGGAATAAGCGAACAAGCCGGCGCAGGACAAGGCGCCGATCCTGGCATCGGCAAAAGCCGGGTCTTTCCTTGCCGCCTCATCGAACTCGTCGATCGCCTGCTTCAGGTCCCCTTGCGTCTCTGCCGCGTCAACGTTGTCATAGTATCCGTTGATCGCCCGGCGCCACAGCGCAAACCCCCGCCAGTATCGCACCCGCGATGCCAGTTCCTTATTTTCGGCAAAGGGGGTCAGCTCTCCATAAAGGCGCTTCAGGGCGGCGCGGTCTCCCTCATAGTCAGCTCGTTTTATCTGGGTAACGACCTTGATCACCTGTTCTCGCGATTGATCGGACGCTGGCGCGTTGAGCGCCGACGCCAGTGGCATGACCATGACCAGGACCGCCAACACTCTTGCCGCACTCCTCCGGTTGCCATTCCCGGAATTCGCCAGTTGCCGGAGCGCCCTCGCCGCCCACCGCAGCTCGACTGCTATGTTGTTTGCCGACATGCGGGTTCTCCTCTCGTTCCGATGTCAAGGTAGACGGCCGGTTGCCCCAACTCCTCCGACATTCTAATCTCATCCGTTCCGCCTGCGGCCCCGAGCGCAAGCCAGCGAGGAACCGAATGAACGTCACCGCGGGAAACCGCCGGCCTGATCAGCGTCCCTGGGGCTTACTCCGTTCGGAAATGAGAAAAAGCCGTCATGTACTTGTCTGTCCGACCCTGAGCTTGGCGAAAAATGTTTAAGTTCTTGTCATTCCGACCCTGAGCTCGGCGAAAATGTTTAAGTTCTTGTCATTCCGAACGGAGTGAGGAATCTGCTCTTCCTTTAGCCTTTCGGTGGTGGTGGATCGAGCGGCTTACCCCAGTCCTCTGCAAGGTCTTCCCATGTGGGATTGAAGCCGACATAAATTCGGCGTGACTTGCTGGACATGATGTAGACATAGAATTTCCACTCGCAGCGCAAAGCAGATTCCTCCCCTTCGCCAAGCTCAGGGTCGGAATGACAAGAACTTAAACATTCTTCACTATTGCGACAAGTCTGAGGATCGTTCATTCGCTTCCCGCGGTTGAAACGGCGGGCTACTACCAGCCGTCCCGCTTTGCGGGACTGGAGCCTTCAATTCCTTTGCGCCCAACTGCTCGCGACCCGGCATCAAAGACAAGAAAAAAGACCATCGGGTAACCTATTGAAAATACGGCTAATTCTCCCATTGACTTTCGTAATGGCTTCGCGGTACCATGCGCGCCGCATTGGGAGCAATTAGCAGTTAGCAATTAGCCAGAGAAAACCAACAAGCCGGCCCGCCCAGGCGGACAGTGGACGATCTTTGAAAACATAAAACGAGGAAAACCACAGAACCTTACCACTGATGACACTGATTCTGACTGATCAAGAACATCACCGTTATCAGTCTTATCAGTGATATGGTTTTCCGATCGCGGCGATCACCGGGGTCCCCGACACGCGCGGTTTTCGCGTGTTGGGGTGGGATGACGTGCGATGACGGCGATCACGCGCGATGCCCCCTGTTCCTCCCCTGTTCCTCTCCTGTTCCTCCCCTGTTACGAATTGACTCCGTCCGGGAAAAAGGTTCACGAAAGGCCTGTGGAATCGAGGTTTTGCGTGTCTGGAGTATCCAAGCGCTCGCGTTCTCCCCTGTTTTTTTCCCTGTTAGCAGGGAAGCGGCACTGGCATGGTGATCCTGGCGAATCCGGCCCAGAGCCAGGAGCCAAGAGCCAAGAGCGAAATGCCAAGGGCTAACATGCCTAAAGAGCTAACGGCTAAGAGCTTTAGAGCGTCTAACAAAGGAACCGGAAGCCTTCTGGGGCCGTATTGGACTACAGTATGAGAATGATCTTGGACATCTTTGGCCAGGTAATGCGCACCCTGTGGGCGCATAAGCTACGGTCGTTTCTGACCATGTTTGGCATTGCCTGGGGCGTGGGGTCTTTGTTGCTGCTGATCGGGCTGGGCGAAGGCTTCCGGTCCGGGCAGATGAAGAACATGGCCAATATCGGCCAGGACGTGATTTTCATCTGGGGCGGACGAATTCCGAACGTCTCCGGACAGCACCAGGGCATGAAGCCCTATTTTCTGACCTATAAGGACTTTCTCGACATCAGGAAAGAAGCGGCGCTGGTGCGCGAGGTCGCGCCGATCATCAACCGCGGCGACCTGCGCGCGGTGAGTGAGTGGGCCAGTTCGAGCAGCACAGTCACCGGCAGCACGCCCAATTTCGCCACGATCCGTTATCTGCCTTTGGGACAAGGGCGCTGGCTCAATGATAAGGATGAAACCGACCGCCGGGCCGTGTGCGTTCTTGGCTTCCAGATGATGCGCAACCTGTTTCCGGGACGGCCGGCCATTGGCAGTTTCATTCTGATTAACGGCGTGCGGTTCGAAGTGGTGGGCGTGCTGGGCAACATTGGACGGCAGGAAAACAATATGAACAATGTGCGTCTCTACATGCCGTTCAGCACCATGAAGATGTTTTTCCCCATGAAGACCGAACAGACCACCGACGACATCAGCGTCATCAACCTGCAGCCCGTCAGCCGCGACCAGCACGCCGAGGCCCTGGACCAGGTACACAAGATCGTGGCCCGCAATCACGGTTTTGACGTCAGCAACAAAGAGGCCTTTGAAGGCTGGGACACCGTCCAAAGCGCCGAGACCGTAGGCAGGATTTTTACCGCGATGGACGTTTTTTTAGGCGGCGTAGGAATGGTTACGCTTGCGCTGGGCGCGATTGGAATCATCAACATCATGCTGGTATCGGTGACCGAGCGCACACGCGAAATTGGACTAATGAAGGCCCTGGGCGCCACCAACCGCAGCATCCTGATGCAGTTCTTCCTGGAAGGCGCCTTCCTGACGGCGCTGAGCGGAGGTCTGGGCATTGGCGCGGTACAAGGACTGATGAAACTGATGACGCTGGTCGAGCTGCCGCCGTTTTTTGATCCGCCGCACCTGGTGCCGAAGTCGGCAGCGCTGGCCGTGCTTTCCTTGTGTGTTGCCGGGATTGTGGCCGGACTGTATCCCGCGCGCAAAGCATCTCTGCTGACGCCGGTAGAAGCGCTGAGGAAGGAATAGAGTTATGGCCCTTGGTTTTCGCGGAAAAGACATGGTGGGACAGGCTTACGAAGCCATGCGCCACAACCGGCGGCGCACCGCGCTCACTTTGGTCGGCATGGCGTGGGGTATTGCCACCGTCGTGCTGCTCCTGGCGTACGGAGCAGGCTTTGGCCGGGCCATTCACAACATCTTCGCCAACTTCGGCGTGCAGATGATGGGAATCTTTCCCGGACGGAGTTCGTTACAGGCCGGCGGCATGAAAGCCGGGACACAGACCCGGTTTACGCTGGACGATCTGCAGCATATCCAGGATTCCGTTCCCCTGGTCAACCACATCAGTCCGGAAGCCAGCCTGGACGCCAACGTCCAGTATGAGAACCGGTCGTTTCAGTTTCCGATCGGCGGCTTCTATTCGCAGATCCAGTACATCCGGGCCATTGACGTGGACACCGGACGGTTCTTTACTCCGGAAGATGAAATCCAGCGTTCCCGCGTGGCGGTGATCGGGTCGGAAGCCAAGAACAAACTTTTTTCGGGAAAATTTGCTCTCGGCGAGAACATACGGATCAAAGGCGTGAGCTATGAAGTGATTGGCGTGCTCACCGCCAAAATGCAGGAAGGCGACGACGACATCAACCGCATCATCTACATTCCTTTCAGCGCCGCAGCTGACTTGAAGGACACCCACTATCTCGACGGCATCTGGGTTGGCTATGAAGGCACCGAATACGACAAAGTGGAAGGCAACCTGCGCGCCACGCTGGCCAGCGTGCACGGCTTCAATCCCAAAGATCCGCGCGCGGTGTTCATCTGGAACGCGATGAAGAACGTGAACCAGTGGGAAATCATTACCATCTGCCTGCAAGTGCTGCTCTCGTTTATCGGGACCCTGACGCTGGGGATTGGCGGGATCGGGTTGATGAACATCATGCTTGTTTCCGTGACCCAGCGCACCCGGGAGATCGGCGTGGAAAAAGCCCTGGGCGCCCGGCGGCGCGACATTCTGTTCCAGTTTCTGGCCGAAGCCCTGGCCATTACCTTTGCCGGAGGCGTCCTGGGTATCGTTGTCGCGTACCTTGTTTCGTTTGCCGTTGGCTCGATTCCCCTCTATAGCGTGATTGCCAAGAACGCCGAGAACGCCGATATCCGTCTAGCGATTTCGCCCATGAACCTGGTGATTTCAACCGGAATCCTGACGGTGGTGGGCATCGTGAGCGGCATGCTCCCGGCGATGAAAGCCTCCCGGCTCGACCCGATTGAGGCCCTGCGGTACGAATAACGATCGCCGGGCTCGTTGCGATCAGCCCAGCGGAAAAACACAATTCAATGTCGAAAAAAGACCGTTTGCTGTTTCATCTCGCCCGTTTGTGATTTAGAGCATTGCCGGCGACCGTAGTGTGTACTAGAATGCCGTTACTGGTATTGAAAATGAAATTCAATTTCATGTTCAATACCGTCCGTCTTCCTGTGGAGAACAGTGCGTGTTGTTGGATCGAGTGCTTGCCGCTGCGGCTGTTGCCGCTCTACTGACTGGCTTTCCTGCGCGTTCCCGCGCCCAGGAAAACTATTTCATTACCTATTCCCACCAGATGGAAGAGCCTGGCAATCTCGAAATTGCGACCAAGTCTGTCGCGGGATTTCCCCGGAACGAGCATTCGTTTCTGGGAGAAGCCGTGGAACTGGAATACGGCGTGAAAGCCTGGTGGACTGCTGAACTGTATCTTGACGGCCAGACGACCAGCGCGGAAAGCACGGTCTTTACCGGGTTTCGCCTGGAAAACCGTTTTCGTCCGCTGCTGCGCGAACATTGGATCAATCCCGTGCTGTACGTGGAGTTTGAGAACATCAACGCCGCGGACAAAGCGCTGCTGGAAGTTGTCGGCCATGACGTCCGGTCTGATTTTCTGGTCAGAAATGACCGCAGCGTGAAACAGCGAGAGGCCGAGTTAAAGCTGATTCTCTCCAGCAATTTTAACGGCTGGAATGTCTCCGAGAATTTTATTGCCGAGAAACATCTCAATGCTTCAATACCCTGGGAATTCGGCTATGCCGTGGGCGCCAGCCGTCCGCTATCGCTGGTGGCCAGCGCAAAATCGTGCGTGCTTTGCCGGGAGAATTTCAGCCTGGGCGCGGAAATGTATGGCGGACTCGGCGATCGTTACCGCTTCGGGCTGCAGGACACATCGCACTATCTGGCGCCGACGGTGAGCTTCCGGCTTCCGAACGGTCCGGCGTTCCGTGTCTCTCCGTCACTGGGCCTGAACGATAACAGCCACGGATTCCTGCTGCGAGTCGGCGTGTCCTATGAGATTGAACAGATCGCCAGAAAGCTGCGGAGGAAATAGTTGTGCGCAAGCGGATTGCCCTCCTGACCCTCATGCTGTTCACTGCGGTCCTGCTGTTTGGAGACGGCGCGTGGACAGCCAAGGTCCCGGAGAAAGATCGGGTCAGAAAGAACCCGTTTGTGCAGGATCCCTCGGCGCAAGCCGCGGGCGCGAAATTGTTCCGCCAGAACTGCGCGCAGTGTCACGGAAGCGAAGGCCTGGGACAGGAAAAGCATCCGAATCTGCATTCCGGCCGCATTCGGGCCGCAACTCCCGGAGAGTTGGAATGGCTTCTGAAAAACGGCAGCCTGAAGAACGGTATGCCGTCATGGTCGCGGCTGCCGGAGCAGCAAAGATGGCAGATCGTGACTTACCTCAAGAGTTTGCCGTAAGCGCTGTTTGACAACTGAATAGCAGCTAGTTGCCGCTCTGCTTTTTCTCTCTCGTGTACGGCGTGCTGAGATACTTGCGGGCTTCGTCCATCGCGCCTTGCGTGTTGTCGCCCGTCTGGATTGCCTGGCGATATTCGTTGGCGGCGCGCTCGCGCTGGCCGGTCACATCGAAAATCTTGCCGAGTTGGATGTGGCTCCAGACTTCCGTCCACCGCGGTTCGCCGTCTCCGTTCAGGGATTCGCGATATTCATTCGCGGCCGACTGGTAGTTGCGCTGAAGATAGAACACCTCAGCTACGCGGTAATGGGCCAGAGAACTGTTCTTGTTCACTTCCAAGGCCTTGTTGAATTCCGACAGGGCCTCGGACAGATTGCCTTGCGCCGTCAGTTCCTGTCCGCGGCGGATGGCGACGCGGACGCGCAGGTCAGGCGAATTCTTCAGCACCCAGTTGTTGGGATCGAGAGTCAGGCGCCGCGGCTTACCGAATGTTTCCACGGAAAACGCAGCTTCGGTGCCGCGCACTTCAATCCGCTTGACCTCGCTTTGGCCGTCGGTGTCGACTTTAAGCTCGAGCGGCATGCTGAACAGGTCCAGGTCTTGCGATACCTGTCCTACGATGCGGAAGCCCTTCTTGATCCGGAACGTGGTGTACTTGAGCTTGAATTCCGGCGCGCCGGTCCCGTCCACCCATTGGGAGAAGAAAGCCGTGAGCTTGTCGCCGTAGTTCTTTTCCGCGATCGCCTGGAAATCGCTGGCGTTGGCGGACTTCATGTCAAAGGCGAACATGAACTCTTTTACCGACTTGTCGAACGCGGCGTCGCCAACCACCCAGCGCATCATGTGGAAGATCATGCCGCCTTTGTCGGTGACCAGGGATTGAAAATCAGGGGAGAAAGTATCGAGCTTGGCGATGCTGGAAAGCGGCGTGGTGTCGTAGGCCAGTGCGCCCACGGCCATGTCGCGGGTGGCGTCTTCAAAGGCCTTTTCGCCGGCGACGTTCTGCACGTAACGCATTTCGGAATTGCGCGCGCCGCCATCCACCAGCCACCAGTCGTCTTTGGTGGCGGCGCTTACGGTCACGCCCCACCATTGGTGGGCAATGGTATCGGCCAGCAGACGGTAGTTGCCTTTTTCCGAAATGTCACGCGTGGCCAGGGCGGCAATTTCCGGCGCCCACCAAGCGGGCACGGTGTCATCCGGTAGCTCGACCACTTTCAGGTTGGGGGAAGAAGCCGGACCGTAGAGGCCGGAGAAATATTCGAATTCCTTGGTGGCGGTGTCCGCGTACGCCGCTCCAAATTGCTTCTTGCCGGGCTGGGTATAAACCCGGACGTTCCCGCCGACGCCGACGGTTTCCACAAACGGACCGGCAATAATCGTTCCCGGGAAACTGGGTTTCTGCCAGCTGAATGATGCCTCCGTCTTTCCCGCCGCAGCTTTGGCACTGGCAGGAATGGAACCGCTGCCCAGAATAACGGTCCCCGCGGGAGCAGTGATGTTAATAGTGGCGCTGAAGCGGTCAATGCCGTAATTGGTGACGGGAAACCATCGTCCGGGATAAAGGAGGTACGTGACGTCTTCGCCGATGTACGCCAGCTTCAGACCTTCCACCGGACTATCATCCGGCGTGGCCAGTTTGCCTTCGTACTCAAATGTCAGGGTAGTGCTGGTGCCTTTGGGAATGTCCGCGGGGAAGGCGACTCGGACGGCGTTGTCCTGGCTGATGCGCTCGGCATTCAGCGGGCGGCCGGTGGCGTCCAGGATGCGCGAAGGGCGAAGGGCGTTGTTCAGCTCAAACGTCGCAAAGCTGATGTTGTCCAGGGCCAGAAATTTAACGCGCGCGCGCGCAACGAGCTGATGGGTTTTGGGGACAATCTCCGCGTCAATGGCGTAGTCCTGGGCCTTGATCCGGGACTTCTCCGCGCCCGAGGCCGAAAGGAGCAGCAGGAACGTCAAGGCCAGAAGCAGCGAAGCACGGCGCACGGGCCGTGAAGCGATTAGCATGGTTTTCTCCAAATCCGCTTGGGATGCATGGTTAGATGTCGGTCCTTTCAAAAAAGCTGTATATGTGCCAAATAAAGGTCTATCTGGCGCCAGACGACGCGGGTTTCAGGATGGTTTTGAGTGACCCCAGAATTTCCCGCGCCGCGCGCGCAACCGGTGGTTCGCCACCCGCGGGATCGCCCAGCCGCTGCCGAACGTCGGCCAGATCGGACAGCATTTGCCGCCTTCGGGGGCCTTCAAGAATGATATCAGTCAATTCGCGCAGAATGTTTTCCGCGGTAAAGTCCTGCTGGATCAGTTCCCGGACGATCTTCCGGCCGGCAATCAAATTGGGCATGGCAAAAGTGTCCAGCTTGACCAGACGACGGCCTAAGAGCCAGGTCAGCGCGGCGAGCCGGTATACCACAACGAAAGGCGTGCCCGCCAGCGCGGCTTCCACCGTCGCCGTGCCGCTGGCAACAACCGCAGCACGGCAATGTTTCAGGGTAGCTCGGGAATTGTCGGTCAATTGGATGGGAACACCCGCGCCCGCACTGGCGATCTGGTCTTGCATCCATTTTGGATCGAGCGTGGAAGCCACTGGGAGAACATATTGATAATTGAAGCATCGATCTCGCTCTTGCAGCATCCGGGCGGCTTGCAACATGGCCGGCAGGTTCAGCCGGACTTCTTTGCGTCGGCTGCCGGGAAGCAGGCCGATCCATTCTTTCGCGGCATCAAGCTGGTAGCGCGCGGCAAATTCGGCGCGAGCGATCTCCGGCGGCGCATCGTGGGCCAGCGGATGTCCGACGTAAGAGACTTCAACACCGTGTTCTCTGTAGAACTCCTGTTCGAAAGGAAAAATCACGATCATCTTACGCACGTATTTTTGTATAAGCTTCACGCGGCCGGAACGCCACGCCCATATCTGCGGGCTGACAAAATAAAAGACCGGAATATTCAGAGCATGAAGCTTGCGCGCCAGACGAAGATTGAATTCCGGGAAATCAATCAGCACAGCAGCATCAGGTTTGCGGCTTGCTGTTTCCGCGACCAAGCCGCGGAACCGGCCATAAATTCCAGGAAGATGCGTGACTACTTCCGCGAGGCCTACGACCGCAACGTCCTTAGCGTCAATCAGCAATTCGCAGCCGCCAGTGCGCATTTTCTCTCCGCCCATGCCGAAGAACGTGGCGTTCGGCGAGAATTGGCGCAACGACTCAATCAGTTGTGCGCCGTAGGCATCACCCGAGGCTTCGCCGGCGGAAAGGAGAAAGGTCATTTGGGAAGATTATATTTCTGTAAATGCCGAACTGCTTCTGAAATCCCGAACGAAGTGCGGGATCCCTATCATTGCGAAAATCATTGGGCATGAAGCATTCATTCGCTGCGGAGATGTCCACCATTACATCATTGTTACTATAGGGATCCCTCACTTCGTTCGGGATGTCAAAGAAGCCCCCAGCTCCTGGTCCTTGTATTGAAGCTGATAAAGCTTCCAGTAAATCCCACGCTGGGCCAGCAGTTCCTGATGGCTGCCAATCTCGCGCACTTTGCCTTTGTGCATGACGATGATCTTGTCTGCACGTTGAATCGTGGAGAGACGGTGGGCAATGATCACTGACGTCCGGCCCTCGACCATGCGGGAGAGCGCGTCGCGGACGCGAAATTCCGTTTCCGTGTCCACACTGGACGTGGCTTCATCGAGCACCAGAATTTTGGGATCATGGGCCAGGGCGCGAGCAAACGAAATGAGTTGTTTTTGTCCGGTGCTCAACGTGCTGCCGCGCTCCTGCACCGGAGACGCGAAGCCTTGCGGCAGGCCGCGGATGAAGTCGGCCACGTTCACGTTTTCGGCCGCGGCTTCAATCTGTTCGTCCGTGATCCAGCTTGATCCCAGACGGATATTGTTTTCAATGGTGCCGGTAAACATGAACGGGTCCTGCAGCACCACGCCGAAGCGGCGGCGTAGTCCGGTCAAATCCATGTCCCGGACATCTACGCCGTCGATCTTGACCGCGCCTTGCTGCACGTCATAGAAGCGCATAAGGAGGGAAATAATGGTCGTCTTGCCCGCGCCGGTGTGGCCCACAATGGCCACAGTTTCGCCGGGCTCGATCGCGAACGAAACGTCGCGCAAGACCCAATCAGGCGCAGGCGCGTCGCCGTTAGTGGGATTGCCATTCACGGTCGCTGTTGCTGCGGGCTCCGGTTTGCGGTAAGCGAACCAGACATGATCGAACTCGATCCTGCCGGGGCCGGTCGCTTCCACCGGATGCGCCGGGGAAATTATGTCCGGCGGAGTATCCAGCAGCTTGAACACGCGCTCGCTGGATGCCATGGCTGCCTGCAGGATGTTGTACTTGTCACTCAGGTCCTGAATCGGACGAAAAAAGCGCTGGGCATACTGAATGAATGCCACCAACGTGCCCATGAGTGTCGCATCAATCAGTGCACGCGCGCCGCCGAACCAGACCACCGCGGCAATGGCGACCACGGAAAGAAACTCGACCACCGGATAGTAGAGCGCGTAGGCCAGGATGGCGTCCTTCCACGCCTCGCGGTTCTCGGAGTTTATCCGGTCAAAATCCGCGTAGGCGCGCTTTTCGCGATTGAAAAGCTGCAGGACCATCATGCCGGTCACGTGCTCCTGCACGTACGAATTAATGCGAGCAATGGCCGTGCGCGTGCGGCGGTAGGAGTCGCGCACAAACTTGCGAAAAATCATGGTTGCCCAGAAGATCAGCGGCAGCACCGCAAACGTAATCAATGCCAGCCACCACCGCATGGCCAGCATGACCACGATGATTCCCGTCAGGATGAATACATCTTCAAAGATCGAAACCACACCGGCCGTGAACATTTCGTTGAGCGCGTCCACGTCCGTGGTGACACGGGTGACCAGCCGCCCCACCGGGTTCTTGTCAAAGAAGCCGATATGCATTTCCTGCAAGTGGCGGAAAATCTGCTTGCGCAGGTCAAACATGATTTTTTGTCCGGTCCACTGCATCAGGTAGGTCTGGACAAACTCCAGCGCAAAGCTGAAAAGCAGGCAGCCCATGTAGATCAAGGCGATCTGGGCAATTCCGGTGATCGGTTGAGGGCTAAGCCAGCGGTCCAGAAGACGGTGCTTCATTCCGCTGGAAGCAGTCAGGTATCTGTCTATGGTCGTGGCTACGAGATAGGGCCCAATGACGTCCGGTCCGAGGAAGACCCTGAGCAAAATGGCAAGTAACGCCGTCCCGGATTGCCACTTATAAGGACGGAGATAGCCGAGCAGCCGCTTCATCAGCCGGCTGTCATATGCTTTGCCTATTACCTCTTCTTCTTGCGACATTCAGATGGGCCGCCCTTGGAACATTGTATAAAAGATGCACGACGGCAGCGCGCAGGTTCAATGATTGATGTCCAAAGGATTGATGCTTCGACTTCAGGGTTGATGTTTTAGAGATTAAGCCCGGCCTAAACCACCCGCCGCAGCAGCAGTGCGGAGTTTTTTGATCCGAAGGCGATGCAGTTGCAGATGGCATGCTCAATCGACACCTTGCGCCCGGGCTGGGGAACATAATCCAAATCACATTGCGGGTCTGGTGCTTCGAGATTAATTGTGGGCGGAATGGTCCCGTGCTGCATGGCGACCAAAGTGGCGGCCACGCCGGCGGCGCCACATGCGCCCTGAGGATGTCCTATCTGAGACTTCAGCGACGACATGGGAACTTTGTACGCGTGGTCTCCGAGTGCGAGCTTGAGCGCGCGGGTTTCTATGCGGTCGTTGAGTTCGGTGGAGGTGCCATGCAGGTTGGCATATTGCACGTCCTGGGGGGAGATCCCGGCTTCTTTCATGGCCAGTTGGATGGCGCGGGCCGGCTCCTCACCGCACTCCTGCAGGCGGACGCGATGAAAGGCTTCGCAGGTTGAACCGTACCCTGCCACTTCCGCGTAGATGCGCGCACCACGCGCCTTGGCATGATCGTAATCTTCCAGGATGAACATCCACGAGCCTTCGGCCACGACAAAGCCGTCACGGTCCGCGCTGAATGGACGCGACGCGCGTTCCGGTTGATCGTTCCACTTTTCCGTCATGATGCGCATGAGGGTGAAGGCCTTCACGATGCCGTACGCCAGCGGCGCATCCACGCCGCCTACCAGCATCACGGGTTGTATGCCGAGCTGGATCTGGCGCATTGCGTAGGCAATTCCGTCCGTGGACGAGGTGCAGCCGGTCGTGATTACGTGGCTCAGACCGCGAAAACCAAAGCGCATGGCCACTTCGCTGGACATGGTGCCCATGGTCCCGCTGGGAATGGTGAACAGGCTGACTTGCTTGACCTTGCCGGTGTAATAGAGGTGGTATTGCAGCTCGGAGAATTCCTGCGCGCCGCCGCCGCTGCCCAGCACTACGCCGATCTCGCGCTGTTCATCCAGCGAAAGTTTCTGCGGGTCAATGCCGGAATCCTTCAGCGCTTCCGTGGAAGCCGCAATCGACAGGGGGACCACGCGGGAGAGGTGCTTGCGGTCACGCGCCTCGACCCAATCGAGTTCGTTGAAGTCCTGGATCTCTCCGGCAATCTGCACCGAAATGTCGGAAGCGTCGAAGCGGGTAATCTTCTTTACGCCGCTCTTGCCGTCCAGTATGGCGCGGCAAAATGCCGCATTTCCAATTCCGTTGGGGCTGACCGCGCCCATTCCCGTAATGACCGCCCGTTTGAGCATTTAAGGATTCTATACAAGGATTCTATAATTGATGCAGGATTCGCAATTTAGTTACAGCCCATGTCCGCCGGACTTTACATTTCCATACCGTTCTGCCGCTCCAAGTGCACCTACTGCAACTTCGCATCGGGCGTGTTCTCAGCGGGCCAAATGGGGCGGTACGTGGACCGAGTGGGCGCCGATATCGCCGCATTTCCGGCCCTCGCCGGCCAGCACGGGGCCGAGATTCCGCGGCACATTGATTCTATTTATCTGGGCGGGGGAACGCCGAGCCTGCTTCCATCAGAAGAACTAAAAAGGCTGTTTTTTATTCTACGAAAAGAATTTGTAATTCTACCTGACGCCGAAATCACCGTGGAGTGTGCTCCGGGAACCCTGTCTGTTCCGGTGGTCGAAACGCTGGCGGCTTGCGGCGTGAACCGCGTGAGCCTTGGTGTGCAATCCTTTGTGGACCAGGAAGCGGCGTCGGTGGCCCGCTTGCACACGCGGGAGAAGACGCTGAGTGACATCGAGCGGCTGCGCGCCTATGGCATCACCAATATCAACGTGGACTTGATCGCCGGCCTGCCGCATCAGTCGCGCGAGAGTTGGGCCTACTCGCTGGAGCAAACCATTACAGCGAACGTCCCGCACGTAAGCATATACATGCTCGAAGTAGACGAAGACTCGCGGCTGGGCCGGGAACTGATCGCCGGCGGAACAAAATATCACGCCCACTTTGTCCCCGACGACGACGCCACGGCGGAGTTTTATGAGACAGCCTGTTCCGTGCTGGCCAAAGCATGGATCCACCAGTACGAAATCTCTAACTTCACGCGCGCCGGGTCTGGCTCCCGCCACAACATGAAATACTGGACCCGCAAGCCGTATCTGGGATTCGGCGTGGACGCACACTCCATGCTGCCGGCATCGGAAGAGATGCGTGCCAAGGGCATTGAGAGCTGGCGCTTCGCTACAACGGACTCCTTTGAGCAGTTCTTCATTTCAGCCGGCACGAAAGCAACGCCGGTTAAAATCCAGCAGGCCATGGAAGAGAGTTTTTTCCTGGGATTGCGTCTCAACCGCGGCGTATCGCTGGAGCAGATTGGGAGGCAGTTCGGCGAGGATGCGCAACGCTATGTTCCAGTGATAGACGATCTGATCTCGTCCGGACTGCTGAACTTGTCAGATAACATGGTCCATCTGACGCCGCGCGGGAGATTGCTCTCGAATGAGGTGTTTGAAAAGTTCATCGAAACAGCAGAGCCTGCGGTGCAGGGGGCGAGCGATTAGTATTGTGTGGCTGATAGTGGACCAAGGCCATGGAGGGTCGAGTTGATTTGAATTTGTGGCACAGGCACTCTTGCCTGTGCCTGCATCCCTCTGACAGCAACGAAGCACAGGCAAGAGTGCCTGTGCCACACAGAGTCTGTGCAGCACGAGGAACCTAGATGACCACACCGGCAATCGAACCCGAAGTCGCAAGCGCTGACAAACCAAGCACCAAGCGCGCCATTGACCTCCGCAGTGATACAGTCACCCAGCCCACGCCGGAGATGCGCCGCGCCATGGCGGAAGCCGAAGTCGGCGACGACGTTTATCGCGAGGACCCGACGGTCAATCGCCTGGAGCAACGCGCCGCGCAGATCTTCGAAAAAGAGGCGGCGTTGTTTGTTCCCACCGGGACCATGGGCAACCAGATCTCTATTCGCGTACACACGCACCACGGCCAGGAGATCATCTGCGAAGAACGCGCGCACTTCATCAATCTTGAATCGGCGACGGTGGCGGCGTTTTCCGGCTGCCAGCCACGCCCTATCTATGCGGAGGACGGCATACTCAGGTGGGAGCAGATCAAAAAGAAGATCGCTCCGCCGGCGTACTACCGTGCACAGACTGGCTTGATCGCGCTGGAAAATACAGGAAGCCTGGCTGGTGGCACGGTCTATCCCCAATCGGTCGCTGACGAAATCTGTGACGGCGCGCACGATGCCGGATTGCCGGTACATCTGGATGGTGCACGGATTTTTAACGCTGCTACCGCTCTGGGTACATCCGTGGCCCAGATTGCCAGGAAGTTTGATTCCGTAATGTTCTGCCTGTCCAAAGGCCTGGCCGCGCCGGTGGGGTCTATGGTTCTCGGGAGCAAGAAGTTCATCGAGAAAGCCCTTGTGTTCCGCAAGGCTCTGGGCGGCGGGATGAGGCAATCCGGAATTCTGGCCGCGGCCGGGCTAATTGCACTGGAGAAAATGCCGGCACGACTGAAAGAAGACCACGACAACGCCAGGCTGCTGGCAGAAGGCCTGGCGCAGATTCCGGGAATCAAGATTGACGCGAAGAAAGTAGCGAGCAACATTCTAGTTTTCGATGTCACCGGAACCGGCATGAATACAACGGAGTTCAGCCGCAAATTGGCTGAAAAGAGTGTTCTGGCAGGCGGTATTGACGCTCAGCAAATGCGCTTTGTCACGCACCTGGATATCAGCCGGGCAGATTGTCTGAAAACGCTGGAGGTTGTGCGAACAATTTGCGGGAGTGAGAGATCATGAGCCCGGAAGGTACAAGGGTGATTCGTGTCCACGCTGATTTCAACGGTGTGTTTCAGGACGGGCGAATGCTGTGCCTATCCCATGGGGACACTTCTACCGATGAAGACGGAAACAAGGTCATCTTGTGCGCGGGAATGCTTTTGACAGCGTTTGATGAAGACACAGATGAGCATGGCAACCGCGACAACTTGATTGCAACTGGAACTGTGGAGCCCGCACCAGACTGGTTGCGTAAACATGGTTCAAAATGGGTCTTAATGACCGACGAGAATGGCGTTTCGCACGAATCTGATCTGCAAGAGAACGAGTAGGCTCGCTGGGACGCCAGTCTGCTAAACTCCCAGTTTCAGCAAAGTCTTGAGAGATATCCTATGCCCACAGAAGTTATAACCGCCCCAGTCGTCTCCCTGGCCGATTTCCAGGAAGCCAGAAAAGTCGTGTCGTCCTTCGCTTATCACACGCCGCTGCTCACGTCGCGGCTGCTCAGCGAGCGCACCGGGTTCGACGTACGTCTGAAGGCCGAAATGTTCCAGAAGGGCGGGTCTTACAAACTTCGCGGGCCACTGAACAAATTTCGCCATCTGACTCCCGAGCAGCGCCAGCGCGGCGTGATTTGCTCTTCTGCCGGGAACCATGCGCAAGGCGTTGCGCTGGCGGCGGGCGTTTACAAGATGAAGGCCGTAGTGGTGATGGCCAGTAACGCTACGCAATCCAAAGTGGACGCCACCCGCGCCTATGGCGCTGAAGTCGTTCAACATGGGACGATCTGGGACGAAGCGAACGAGAAGTCCAAACAGCTCTCCCAGGAACGCGGGTTGACGTACATTCATCCTTTCGACGATATACAGCTCATCACCGGCCAGGGAACGCTAGGCCTTGAAGTCTATGAAGATTTCCCCCAGATTGATGTTGCCGTAGTCCCCATTGGCGGTGGTGGACTGATTTCCGGCGTCTCCATGGCGCTGAAGGCCTGCAATCCAAGAATCAAGATCATCGGCGTTGAATCATCCGACGGGCCGGGAATGAAGAAGAGCGTGGAAGCAGGCCATGTGGTGACGCTCGATAAGATTGACTGCGTGATTGACGGCCTGCGGGTGAAGCGCGTGGGAGAGACCACTTTCTCCGTGGTGCAGCGCTTTGTGGACGATATTGTCACCCTGCCGGATAAAGACATCTTTGACGCCATGATTTGGATCATGTCCCGCTGCAAACTCGTAGTGGAAGGTGCGGCCGCGGCGCCGGTGGCAGCGCTTCTTCATGGCCTGGTGAAAGCGCCAGCGGGAGCGAAAGTCGCGTGCGTGCTGAGCGGCGGGAACGTGAACCTGGACCAGCTTCGCGGGTTGAAGTGGAATTGACATGTAAAACCCCGAAGCGGAGCGAGGGGTCCCTATACCCACGAAAGCTATTGGGCCGCGAATTCACGCGAATGAACGCGCACGGTACTTTCCTAATTCGTGTTAATTCGCGTTCATTCGCTCCCCAAGGTTCCTGAGGTCATAGGGATCCCTCGCTCCGCTCGGGATTTCAGAAAAAGCTAGCTCTAGCGCCTAGAATGCGATAGCGTTACGCGCATGGCTAATTCACAGGATGAGCTGGAGCTACTCAGGATCCAGGTGCAGTCGCTGACTGCGCGTGTTCACAGTCTGGAGCAAAGGGTTGCTGCGGACACTTCCGCTGGCCGGGTACAGGGTACACCCGCGGATGCTGCCCAACGAGCAACAGCACCCGCTGCGTCGGCACCACCTCCGCCCAGACCGCCAAGCGCAATGCCGCCCATACCTCCTCCGACTTTTCGTTCGGGTGCGCCGCCACGGGACAGCTCCGATCTGGAAGGAAAAATCGGCAAAGTCTGGCTCAATCGAATCGGCATTGTGGCGATTCTTTTCGGCGCCGCGTATTTCTTGAAGTATGCCTTCGACAAAGACTGGATCCACCCCAATGCTCGTGTGGCCATAGGGATGATTGCCGGAATCGGCATCGTAATTTGGAGCGACGTGTTTCGCCGCAAGAACTATGCCGCTTTTTCCTACTCGCTGAAAGCTGTAGGCATCGGAATCATGTATCTGTCTCTGTGGGCGGCAGCCCAGTTTTTCTCGCCGCCGCTGATCCCGGTGTCCGCCGCGTTTATTGCCATGCTTGTGGTGACCGCCGCGACGATCGTCCTGGCGCTAACGCAAGACGCCGAACTCCTGGCGTTTTATGCGCTGATCGGCGGTTTCCTGACGCCCGCTTCACTTTCCACCGGGCAAAACCACGAGCTTGCGCTCTTCGTTTACGTCGGAGTGCTCGATTTGGCGGTCCTGGCCATGGCTGCATTCAAACCCTGGCGACGGTTATTTTGGGCCAGCTTTGCAGGCACGCAGGTCCTCTACATCGGCTGGTCCCTCAACTACTATACATATTCGCAGCGTACGTTGACTGTGCTGTTCACGCTGGCTTTTGGCGCAATGTTTGCACTGATTCCCGTAGTCACCCCGCATGACAAGTCCCGTTTGTACAAAGGGCCTTCCGTCACACTGACGCTGCTGCCGTTCATCAACGCTGGCACGGTCTTCCTCTGTTTGTTTGCAATGTATGAGAACGAGAAAGCCACTCTTACCTGGTATGCGCTCGGCATGGCCGCTGCCTATCTGCTGCTGGCCAGCTTGTTCAAATACCGTACATCGGCCCCCACGACGGCAACAACGGTCATCAATCTGCTGCATGTAGCGATCGCGATCGGGTTCATCACCATTGCCATCCCCCTGAAGCTCGACTCGCGTTGGATTACCATTGGCTGGCTGATCGAGTCGGCCGCGCTGCTGTGGATTGCCGTGAGCACGAAAGTGGATCTGGTGCGCATTTTTGCCGGATGCACACTTACCTTGGCCATCATACGGCTGGTGATTATTGATACGCATCAGACCGAGCACCTGCTCCTGAATGTGCGGTTCCTTACCTATCTGGTGGCCATTGCGATTTTGGGCGGAATCGTGTGGGCGGGTGAGCGCTATGCGTATAAGCAGGAAATGCCGCTCATTAAAATGTCCGCAGTCGCACTGAATGTGCTGGCTTTGATTGCACTCACCCTGGAGGCCGCGGACTACTTCCAACGTATCCGCGATCACGTGACAACGCAAGGTGACTATGGGCCGTTGCTCCGCCAGATTGACATCAGCCAGAACTTCAGTTGGTCCGCAATCTGGCTGGTCTATGGCGCCTTCTTGATGGCGGTTGGGTTCTGGAAGAAGTCGGCCCTCGTGCGCTGGCAGGCGCTGGTCCTGATCGCATTTACCATCGGCAAAGTGTTTATCTACGACACTTCGCAACTCGAAAAAGGCCTTCGCATCCTGAGTTTTGTTGCTCTGGGCGTTGTGTTGCTGGGCATTTCGTTTGTCTACCAGCGGGACTGGCTGAAGCTTTCCGTGCGGCCGGCCAGCAAACCAACACCGGGGGCGTCGGCATGAAGAGCATCGGCACAAAAAGTCTTCTCGCGTTTGTGGCCATGGCCATCTTTGCGGGCGCTTCCGCCAACTATTTCAAGTACCAGCGTCCAATGCAGGTATCCGGCGCCGCCCAGCACTACGTTGTAGTGGATGACGGCATCTGGGGACACGCCCGCGCTGATCTGGGAGACCTGCGCATCTTCAACGGTCCGACGGAATTGCCGTACGCCACCACCACGGAACGGGGCTCTCTCCACACTGAATCGCAAAACGTGCGCGTGCTGCAGCCGGGCAAAGTTGGCGGCAAGACGCAATTTGTGCTCGATATGGCAGGGATGGCGGAGTACGACCATATCTACGTCCAGCTTGCCACAACGAATTTTGTCGGGCATGCCCGCGCTGAAGGCAATGACGATCTGCACGGCGCGCGTTGGACGGATCTGGGCGGCACGATCTTTTACGATCTCTCGAATGACAGCCTGGGCCACAACAGCACGTTGCGGCTTCCGCTCACTACTTATAAGTACCTGCGTGTCACCATAGACGGATCCGTCGCTCCTGCGGATATCCAGGCCGCATCGGCGGCCGTTCGTGAAGAGGAAAAGGCGGTCTGGCGTGATGCGGGACAGCTGGAAGGTCAGACCCAGCAAGGCAAAGACACGGTTTTGACTTTCAAGTTTGCGCCTGGTGTTCCAGTCGAGCGCCTGAGCTTCTCCATTGACCCGGCCCAGCCGAATTTCCGCCGCACCGTGGAGATCCAGGGTGAGACTACAAGGCTGCTGGGGTCCCAGACACAAACGCACACGCAGACAGCGGAGCTGAGCCGCATCCACATGGTCCGTTACGGCCAGAAGATTGACTCCGAGCAGAGCGCCATTGATCTGTATGGGACATTGCCCAACACGTTCAAGGTCGTCATTCACAACGGCGACGACCTGCCGCTCAAGATTACGAGTGTCCATCTGCAACAGTACGAGCGAAGAGTCTATTTTGATCTCAATGCGCAATCATCTGCTGGTCCGGTGATGCTCTACTATGGCGACGACAAACTGGGAAGCCCGGAATACGATTACGCGAAACTTTTCCAGCGTGACATCCACGCTATCGCCGCGCAATTGGGCCCGGTAGCGTCCAACGCCGCGTACACGCCGCGGCCCGATGACCGCCCGTGGTCGGAACAGCACCCGGGGTTGCTATGGGGCGCAATTATTGCCGCGGTGGTCGTGCTGGGCGCAATTGCGATACGCTCGCTGCGGACCACAGCTGCTCAACCGCCAAACTGAAGGCGGCGTCGCTTCAGTTATACTTACAGTCCCTTCGGGGGACCGCATGAGTTACATTGACAAGTATCTGCTCTCGGGAGAGACGATTGCGTTTCACACGCGTCCTCACTGGATTGTCTGCGCCAAGCCGTTCTTCGCTGTGCTTGCGCTCCTGGGGATAGCCGGGCTGGGGGTAGCTTTGTATGCCTCCCGACTCCATGCCGCCAACGCCGCCGACAAGCTCTATGTCGAGAGCGGTTTAGTCGGGCTGTTCTTGTTGTTCCTGGCCATCGTGGTCCCCATTCTTTCCAGCAAGACGGTGGATTGCGTGGTCACCAACCAGCGGGTGATCATCAAGACCGGCTTCTGGAGCCACAAGACAACGGAAATGTTCCTGAACCGGGTGGAGAGCGTGAGCGTGGAGCAAAGTTTCCTGGGCCGGCTCTTTGATTTTGGGAACGTGACCATTCACGGCGCGGGCGGAACGCCGGAACCTTTTCACCGCATCGCGCAGGCCCGCGAATTCCAGCGGCAGATCCAGGAACAGATCAAAACGGCGGGCGCTCAAGGGCCAAGTTTTCCAGTGAAGTAGCTTACTTCTCTGAAATCCCGAGCGGAGCGAGGGATCCCTATGCGCGTAAACGGTCTGAGGGCGAGCATTGTTGAAGATTAATAGGGGTCCCTCGCTTTGCTCGGGACAAGGGCAGCTTACCGCAGCGCTTCTTCCACTTCATTCAGCCAGTCGGGGCGTTTAAGAACCTCGCGGGGCTTGGGACCATCGGCGGCGCCTACGATGCCGTCTTGCTCCATCAGGTCAATCAGGTGGGCGGCACGGCCGTAGCCGATCCGCAGACGGCGTTGCAAGAGAGACGTTGATGCTTTGCCGAACTCGATCACCAGGCGCACGGCGTCCTGGTAGAGTTCGTCGTGTTCGGCGTCGCCATCTTCGCTTTGGCCGGCAGACCCGGCGGAGCCGGTTTGTTTTTCTTCCTTGGGAGCTTCGAGGAATTTCTGCTCATACTGCGCCTGGCCCTGGGCCCGCCAGAACTCAACCACCGCGTGCGTTTCATTCTCCGTCGTATAGGGAGCATGCAAGCGGTGCACGCGCGCGGAACCGGAAGGCAGATAGAGCATGTCGCCCTTACCGAGCAGGCACTCGGCGCCATTGCAGTCGAGGATGGTTCGTGAATCGATCTTGGTGGCGACGCGAAACGAAATGCGTGACGGGAAATTCGCTTTAATCAGTCCGGTGATTACGTCCACCGACGGGCGTTGCGTCGCCAGCACCAGATGGATGCCGACGGCGCGCGCCATCTGCGCCAGGCGCGTGATGGACTCTTCCACGTTCGACTGGTCCAGCAACATCAAGTCAGCCAGTTCGTCAATGATGATCAGAATCTGGGGCAGCGGTTTGTGCTCGTGGTCGCCGGTGCTTGCGAACAGGCTTGGCGTTCCGCCATCGTCGAAAAGTCTGTTGTACTGCTCAATGTTGCGCACGCCCTTTTCGGCCAGGACCTTCAGCCGGCGTTCCATCTCCCGCACGGCATTACGCAGAGCATAGGCTGCAAGCTTAGGCTCCGTGATGATCGGTACGTACAGGTGCGGTACACCCTCGTAGATTCCAAGTTCCAGACGCTTGGGATCAACCAGGATCATGCGCACCTGGTCCGGCGTGGACTTGAATAAAACGGACATGATCATGGCATTGATAGCTACGCTCTTGCCCGAGCCCGTGGAACCGGCGATGAGCAGGTGGGGCATGGTCGCGAGATCGGCTGTGATAATGCGGCCATTGATATCCTTGCCCATGGCGAGAGTGAGCCGCGATTTGGCGCTGACAAATTCGGCCGATTCTACAACCTCACGCAGCCAGATGGTTTCGCGCTCGTGGTTCGGCACCTGAATGCCTACGGTCGACTTGCCCGGCATGCGCTCAATCAAGATACTTTCCGCGCGCATGGCCAGACAGAGATCGTCGGACAGGCTGGTGATACGGCTGTACTTCACACCGGCTTCCGGTTTGAATTCGTATGTGGTCACCACCGGACCGGGATTGATATGCGTCACCGCGCCGTGGACGTCAAATTCAGCGCACTTCTCCGTGAGCACCTGCGCCAGGACTTTGACCTCGTCTTCGTTGACGGTCTGCTGGCCCTCTGTCCGGTGCAGCAGGGAACTGGGCGGCAGCTTGTACCCGCCCGCGATTTTGGGCAGGACAGTCTTCGGCTTCTGGGCGCCGTCAGCGCGTGCCTGGATGGCGGGACTGCCAAGATTGGTATCGTCGTCAGCTTCCTTCGCTGACCTCGCGGAGGACCTGACCGTCTCTTCGTCGTGGCGCATTCGCTCGATACCGTTCCTGACAGGCTGCGGCATTTCACGCCGGGTTGGCGAGAATTGGCCCGCAATCTCGGGCTTGGTCGGCCGCTGCTTCGCCAGTGCTCTTTCCGCTTTTCTGCTGGCGCGCGCTGTTCTCCAGTCCTGCACGCGCTGCCCTAGCGCAAAAGCAAAAGCAAAGCGCGTTTCCAGCCAGATCCGCACTGCGCCAAAGGAAAATGCCGTTGCCAGATAGAGGGCCACTGCGATGAAGGCCACGCAAACGATATATGCGCCCGCCAGATTGAAGTAGCGCAAGAGGACATCACCCAGAACGCGCCCCAGCACGCCTTCGATGGGAACAGCCTGTCTCCAGTGCAAGCCCCAAGGTTGCAGAGCGAGCAGAGCAGGGAAGAACACGAGCAACATCGTTACCCCAACAGTTTTTACGCCGGGAGAAATTACTTCGCGGGACTTGAACCAGCGCGCCCCCAGCATTCCGATGATCACCGGAATAAAGAAAATACCGATCCCCGCGTATTGCAACAGCAGGTCGCTTACCAGAGCGCCGGCCATCCCGACCCAGTTGTGGGCCGAATGCGAAGCCGAAGAAGCGGTATTCAGCGAGGGATCAAGCGGGGAATAGCTGGCGAGCGCGAGCAAAAGGAGGATCGCGCAGACAAACAACAGGAATCCCACCAGCTCATTGAGCCGGCGGTTCTTGGTCGGCGTAAAAACCCGGGCAAAATACTTCATGAAGGTGTTCTGCCTCCGCAGAGACAACAATTCCGCGAACGGCCAGAGTCCACCAGAGCAGACTTATTATGGCAGAAACTGGTCTGAAATGCTCTATTTTGAGCAGGAACGCGGGGTGCTGAAAGATGTTCCAGGCTGCACCGCCGCCACGATATCGTGGAAGCTGGTGTTCCAATGGGAGTTGCGCTTTGAGCGTTCGGCCATGGTGCTAAGGATGGCCCTTCCACACCCACACCAGGACCGCGATTCCGACGATGATCCGGTAAATCGCAAATGGCGTAAAGCCTTTTGTCCGCACCCACTTCATGAACCAGGCCACAACTCCCAGGGCGACGATAAATGACACCACAAACCCGATGGCCAGTACGGTCCACTCGTGGGAAGTAGCAGGCATTCTTCCCAATGCGGTTTCACCAGCGGGGGCGCGCAGGTTTTTCAGGAGATCATATCCGGTAGCGACAATCATCGTGGGCATAGACAGGAAAAAAGAAAACTCCAGCGCCGACGCGCGCGACATCCCGCTCACCTGTCCGGCGGCAATCGTGGACATGGAGCGTGAAGTTCCCGGGAAAACGGCGGAGAAAATCTGGCAGAAGCCAATCCAGATGGCCTGGGCCATGGACATCTCTTCGATGTGCTCGGTCTTGTAATGGCCACGCGGCGGTACCGGGCCGAAGCGGGCATCGACCAGCCACATCACAATTCCGCCGATCAGCAGGGACAATCCAATCACCAGCAGGCTTTCCAGATTGGCGCCGATTCTTTTGCGCAGCAACCACGCCGGCCCGGCCGTTACGACGAAGGCAATGCAGACCAGCGTCAGAGGATGCGTCAAGAAAGTGCGGTCGCCCTTTTCGCCCCGAGGAAACGAGCGCAGCAGACTGACGATCCGCGGCCAGAAATAAATAGGCAAGCAAAGAATTGCGCCCAGCTGGATGACTATTGAGTACATCTTCCAGTAGGGATCGGAAAGAGAGATGTTCAGCAGGGCTTCGCAAATGCGCAAATGCGCTGTGGAACTGACGGGCAGGAATTCCGTGAGGCCTTCGATTATCCCGAGGAGCAGCGAAAGTAAGTAGTCGTTCAATTTGTCTCCAGGCAGCTATGGTTTCCAAAATCCAGTACCCCGGCAAAAAACAAGAAAGCACGCGCGAACCTCGGTGGAGTTGTCACTCTGTCGCTGATCCGTAGATTGGAACGGCCTGTTCCAGTTTGTACGCTAGGTCCAGAGCGCGAGGCTTCCAATCGCCTTGCGCGCCGGGCAGACTTGCCAGTTCCTGGGCCAGGGCGAGGCCCTTCTTGCGGGCATTGGCGCTCTTATCGCTTTCATTGTTGATCCTGTAAATGTCTACCAGGGTCGCCTGCCGCCAAGCGGCGTTGTAAAGAGCCTCAGCGGCCTTCGGAGACTGGGGATGCTCGCGGGCGTACTTTTCGTAAATCTCAGATTCTTTCTCCGGGCACTTCGCCAGACCTTTCCACTCGCCGCAGAGCTTGTTATCAATCAGTTCATACGCCGCCAGATCGGCCCATTTGCTGTGCGGATACTTTTTCATGATCTGCTTCATGAACTGATCGTCCATGGCGTTGCGCGCATCAGGGTCAAGCTCCCGCGCCGACGGACGGGACATGGTATCGGATTTTTCCAGCTGCCAGCGAATGTCCGCCGCGCGCCACATGGCTTCCGGAGCGAGAGGAGAATTGGGAAAGAATTCCTGCATGCGGTAGTAGAGACGCATGGCGTCCTGAGCGGCGCCTTTGCGGCCGCCGCGCTGCTCCGCCTGCTGCTCGGAGTCAACCGCTTCGCCATAGATGATCTGGTCGCCATTGGGACTGGAAGTGGCGATCACGCCTTTGGCCGCGAGCCAACCGGTAAGCTCACGGACGCTTTCTTCGTTTTGCACGATGGTCGCGTACACCTTGAGCCAGGGCTGGTTGTCAACGTTAGTGTGATCCAGTACGACCAGATCGCGCCCACGGTCCAGGTGGACCAGTTTCTCCGCCGTGTTTCCCGGTAGAACATAAAGCGTGGCATCGCGGACCAGCGTGGCGTGGTCTTTGTCGGCGGCCAGGGCGCTCAGCGCGCAAGAAACCAGGATTGCGAAGGCGTATTTATGCATGGTGTACCTCACACCGTCCCTATCAGGATCTCAGTAAACAGTAATGGTTCAATATTACCGCCGCTGACTATGGCGACGGTCTTCTCTGAGGAGGGAATCTCCGTTGCATGAAACATCATGGCGGCCGTGGTCACGGCCCCGCTGGGCTCGGCCAGAATGCGCGCGGAAAACAGCAGATGGCGTATGGCCTGGCGGATTTCATGTTCTTTCACCGTGATGATGGCATCCACATACTTGCGAATGTGTTCGAAGTTGATGGGGCCAATGCTCTGGGAGCGCAGCCCGTCACACAACGTCCTGGAAGTGCTTTCCGCGGAGACGGACTCGATCTTGCCGGACTTCAAACTGGCTTGCGCGTCCGCGGCAAATTCCGGTTCTACGCCAATGATCTTTACCGTAGGCCTGGATTCCTTCAGGGCCGTGGCCACGCCGCTGATCAGCCCGCCTCCGCCAATCGGCGCCAGGACCACTCCAACGTCAGGCATGTCCTCCAGAATCTCGAGGCCAATGGTGCCCTGGCCCGCGATGATTTTTTCGTCGTTGTACGGAGGCACGGGTACCAGATGCAGCTCTTTCTCCAATTCTTCGGCCTTGCGGATCCGTTCCTCGCTGGCCGGACCTACCAATACGATCTCTGCTCCCAGAGCGCGGGTGGCTTCCAGTTTCACTGGGGGCGCAGTCCTTGGCATGACGATGGTGGCTTTCACCTTCAGCGCTTTCGCCGCATACGCCACGCCCTGGGCGTGATTGCCGCTGGAATGCGCCACCACGCCGCGTTTTCGCTGCTCCGGGTTGAGCGAAGCAATCTTGTTGTAAGCCCCGCGGAGTTTGAATGATCCAATCGGCTGCAGGTTTTCCGGTTTAACGAATATCTGCTTGCCATGCGCCAGCTGGCATGCCACCAGCGGGGTGCGTACCGCAACCTTGCGCAGGAGTGTGCGGGCGTCTTGAATGTCTTTCAGAGAGATGAGCATAGAAAGCGTCGCTGCTTCAACTTTGGTTCTTTCCCGAGGCAGTTGCATCCGCCAGATCGTTTGTGGCGTCCAGCACGCTGGCCATGAAGCTGATCAGGGCCCATTGCTGTGACCACGTTACTGTTTTGTCCATGTCTACGTGAATGAGGGCAGGACTAATCAAGACTGCTTTTAGTTCCTGCCGCGGGACATCCCTGGCCAGCCACTGCGTTTCCGAGGGCGGAATAAGCGTGTCGCCCGCTCCATGCAGCAGGTAGACCTGGACGGTCAGTTGCCCAAGCTTGCCGTGGGGAGAGACAGCGGCCATCTCCGGGCTGTGCAGCTTGATCTGCTGCAGCAGGACCTCGTGCAACATCTCGCGATCATGCAGTAATTGGTCAAAGGTGGCGCGTCCCGCGGGACTCAGTTTCCCCCTTGCGCTGTCATCCACAGGTTTTTCCCAGAGATACTGCCGCAGAGCTTCACGCGCGGCCGGGACATCTTCCGGAGAAAAGAAGCCCTCGAGGTGCGTGTAGGCGAAGACCAGCACACCGTATTCGTGAGCCTTGGACCCGACGGTGCCGCCGTCCGGAGTTTCAATGGCGTTCTCGACAAAAAAGCGCGCGACGCGGGCCATGTCGTCATCCGCGCCGACCGCCAGCACAAAGCCAATCTTGTCCGCATACTGCGGCTTGCCGGCCGCCAGCAAAGCCAAACCGCCGGCAAAACTCATTCCCACAATTCCGACTTTAGGTTCACCCAGCTGGACGCTGAGAATTGTCGCTGAACTGCCGATCACATCAATCGAAATCGGCGTGACGCTGTACTCGGTAAGGTCTTGAAGCTGCGGCGTCATTACCGCCACGCCGGCCCCGGACATGGCGCGGGCCAGACTGATGAGCCGCGGATCTTCGATTCCCAGGTTGTGAATGCCATGCAACAACACTACACCGCCCGGATGACGAACATCTTGGGGAAGGTACAGGCGGAACTTAAGTGGTCCCTGCGGAGTCTGCGCTGATCCTGTTTCTTCTTTGACGGGATGCTGGGCAAAGCTCGCTACAAATCCTTGTGCCTTCGGGTTGGAAAAGCGCAGCAGGACGGACATGGCGCGGAGATGGGTGGTGGCCGGATGCCAAAGCGCCGCGCCTGTCACCACAATGGCCGCCGCCAGCACGAGCAGGGAAATCAAGGCTTTTCGCCTGCGTTTGGGTTTCGCCACTAGATCTCCAGGATCACGGGCATAATGAGCGGACGCCGTGACGTGGTTTTTACGATGAATCTTTTCAGGTCGGCCCGGATTTTCTCTTTGATGACGCCGTAGTCGCCTTTCTCTTCCGGATTGGAAGCGTCCAGCGTGCTGGCGATGATGCGGCGGGCCTCGGCGACAAACCCGTCTTCGGCGCCGGCGGCAAAGCCGCGCATAACGATTTCCGGGATGGACTCGACCGTCCCTGTAAGTTTATTGATGGCAATGATGGCCAGCACGAACCCGTCTTCACTTAAGTGGCGGCGGTCTTTGATGACCAGGTCTTCCACCACGTCGCCGCGGGAGCCGGAATCAATGCAGATTCTCCCCACCGGCACTTTGTCAATCTTGCGGGCGCCCAGTTCGTCAAATTCCAGCACGTCGCCGCTTTCCATCATCAGCACCTGGCCCACGGAGCCGCGCATGGAGCGCGCCAGGTCAGCGTGGATGCGCAGCTGCCGGTACTCACCGTGAATGGGAATGAAGTACTTCGGCTTGACCAGGTTGATGATTAATTTCAATTCTTCCTGGCTGGCGTGTCCGCTCACGTGGACGGGCGGCGAACTGCCATCGTCGTAGAGCACATTGGCCTCCCGCCGGAAGAGGTGATCAATCATCCGGTAAATGGCTTTCTCATTCCCTGGAATGATCCGGGAAGAGAGGACGACGGTGTCGCCGCGCTCGATCTTGGCATGCTTGTGGTTGTCCACGGCGGCGCGGGAAAGCGCGGACATGGGCTCGCCCTGCGTACCGCTGATCAATACGCAAACCTGCTCCGGCCGGTAGTCTTTGATCTGCCCGGCATGAATGAGCGTGCCTTCCGGTACCTCAAGGTAGCCGAGGTCAGAAGCGATGTCCGTGGATTCGGAAATAGACCGCCCGACCAGCGCCACCTTGCGCCGGTATTCCGATGCCGTCTCGATAGCCAGCTTGATGCGGTGGATGGACGACGAAAAACAGGAGATGAACAGCTTCTGTTCGGCGCGCGCGAAAATCTCATCGAACTTGCTGCGCACCGCGCGTTCGCTCGGAGTGTAACCGCGCCGGTCGGCGTTGGTGGAATCCTGCAACAGAGCCAATACGCTCTGGTCTTTACCGTATTCGGCAAAAGTATGCAGATCAAAGAGACGGTTGTCCGTGGGCGTGGGATCAACCTTGAAATCGCCGGTATGGATGACCACGCCCAGGGGCGTATGGATCGCAAGCGCAACGCAGTCCACCAGGCTGTGGGTGACTTGAATGGGATTGATGGTGAAAGGCCCGAGAGCAAAGCGCGCGCCCGGGCGGATCTCACGCAGGTCGGCGTCATCCAGCAGCTGATGTTCGTCGAGTTTGTTTTCCACCAACGCCAGCGTGAACTCGGTGCCGAAGACCGGTACACGCAACTCGGAGAGCACCCACGGCAGACCGCCGATATGGTCTTCATGCCCGTGTGTCAGGACAATGCCGCGGACTTTCTCACGGTTCGCCAGCAGGTAGCTGATGTCGGGGACAACAATATCCACGCCGAGCAGTTCCGATTCCGGAAACATCAGTCCGGCGTCGATCACAATAATGTCGTCGCCCCAGCGGACGGCCATGCAGTTCATTCCGAACTCGCCCAGGCCGCCCAGGGGAACTAAGTGGAGTTTTCCCGAAGGCATGGTCAATCTTTGATGCTATCAGTTAAAAAGATGCCGCGAAAGGAAGCCTCACGGTTCCACAATGGCCGGAGAAGGAACGTTCGTGTCGAATTCGCCTTCCCATCGCGCGATTACCGCCGTGGCCAGGCAGTTGCCGACCACGTTGATGCTGGTGCGCGCCATGTCCATGAGTTGGTCCACGCCCAGAATAATGAAAACAGGCCATGCGGGCAGGTGAAAGGAATCCGCAGTTGCCATCAGGACAACAAGCATGGCACGCGGCACGCCTGCTATGCCCTTGCTGGTGAGCATGAGCGTAAAAACCAGAATGAGCTGTTCGCCGAAAGTCAGATGGATGCCGGCGGCCTGTGCCACAAAAATGGCCGCGAGAGACAGATACAACGTGCTGCCGTCGAGATTAAAGCTGTAGCCGGTTGGCAAGACAAAAGCCACGATCTGTCGCGGCACGCCAAACGCTTCCATGGATTCCATGGCCCGCGGCAACGCCGCTTCAGAACTGGCGGTGGCAAAGGCAATGGAAGCTGGCTCGGCAATAGCTTTCACAAATCGCCTTAGCGGCAGGCGGGCGATGAGCGCCACGGGGAGAAAAACACCCAGGACAAATACCACCAACGCCGCGTACAACGTAGCAACCAGCTTCAGGAGATTTACGAGCACGCCAAAGCCCATGGTACTCACCGTATAGGCAATTGCTCCGCATACCGCAAGCGGAGCGAACAGCATGACGATGTTGGTGAACTTGAACATGGTTTCGGAAAAGCCTTCCATGAACCCGAGAACGGGGCGGCGCTTTTTCTCTTCCACCAGGGCCAGCGCAATGGCGAAGATGATGCTGAACACGACCACCTGCAGTATCTGGTTTTCGGCCACGGATTTGGCGATGTTCTCCGGAAAGACATGCAGAATGACGTCGGATGCGGTCTGCTTCTGGACTTGGGCCGGCGCGGCCGCATTAGCTGGTGGGGTGATTCCGACTCCGGCTTTCGATAAGTTGATCGCGGCCAGCCCGATGAACAGCGCAATTGTGGTTACCAGCTCGAAGTACAACAGTGCCTTGATGCCCATGCGTCCAACTTGTTTCAGGTTGGAGTGGCCGGCGATCCCGACAACCAGCGTGGAGAATATGAGCGGCGCCACGATGGTCCGGATCAGACGCAGAAAGATCGCGCTCAGGACTTGTAAGCTGGCGGCGAAGTGCGGCCATTCATACCCGATCTCGGCGCCCGCTAAAATGCCGACGGCAATCCACGTAGTGAGTGATCGGCGGAAGAAGGCGTAGCCGCAGAAAGCGAGAAGAGCTGCCCAGCGCAATCCACGCAAGAGATAAGGACTGATTGCTGCTCCGGCGTAATGCTCCAGCGACCATCCTAGAGCGGCCAGGCCCGCAAGAAGCAGAAATGCCGGGAGGAATTGTGACTGTCCAGACTTTTTCATCATCGCAGCAGGTCCTCCAGCTCAAGGGAAGTCTGTGTCTTCTCGTCACGATACTTCACGATGACTGGCGTGTAGAGTGAGAGGCCCCAATCAGCGGATTTACCTTTGCTGATGGCCCTCGATCCGGGCACCACGACCGCATTTTCAGGGACTACCAATGGCTCCGTTGCAGTGGCCCGATAGACCTGCTCGCGAACGATGTCATACACCGGAGTGGCCCGGGTCAGAATCACGCCGGCGCCCAGGACAGCGCCTTGCCGCACCTGCGTGCCTTCATAGATTCCGCAATTGCCGCCGACCAGGACGTTGTCTTCAATAATTACCGGGGAAGCGTTGACCGGCTCCAGTACTCCGCCGACCTGGGCGGCGGCGCTCAAATGCACTTGTTTGCCAATCTGGGCGCAGGAGCCGACCAGTGCGTGGGAGTCAATCATAGTTCCTTCGTCCACGTAGGCACCGGCGTTCACGTACATAGGTGGCATGCAGATCACGCCCGGCGCAAGATAAGCACCGGTGCGGACGGAAGATCCGCCCGGAACTACGCGCACTTTGTCGGCGATCTTGAATTGGCGAGCGGGGAAAGTATCTTTGTCCACAAACGAGAGCGCGCCCTGGCCACCCGTCTCCGCAAGTTCGCCAAGCCGGAAGCCGAGCAGGATGCCTTGCTTTACCCAGGGATTGACTTTCCATTGGCCGCCGAGCTTTTCCGCTGCCCGCACGCGGCCGCCGGTCAGCAGATCGCGGAACTCCAGGAAAACGCCCCGGGCGTCGGCCGCTGCCGCGCCGTTCAGGGCACCGGCAGCATAGAGTCGCTCGATCTCAGGTTGCAGGTTGCGCATTTGCTTGCGGAGTATACCTGCGGCAGCTTTTTGCAGCAAACAGTTGCGCAAGGCCCGGGAATTACGTCTTTAGCTCAGAAATTTTTGTTGCAAGAAATTCCAGCGGTCGCGATCTATCACCAGTAAGGGAAGTTTTCTCCTTGAGTGAAGGGCCCCGGCCCGGCTTTGGGCAAGAGCAGGTGGGCTTGTTTGAGGCCGGGCCGAAGGGGTTGAAGTCCAAGACGGCCGAGCTAACCGGCGCGGCCGCCCTTCCAAGCCTGTCCAGGCAGTACGCAACACGAAAAGTTGTGTCCATCCTCCCTTTTTTCGCTAGAATGGCTCGCAATAGGCCCGTCCAGTTTTAAGGAAAGTGCCGGTCTCCCCATGGTTGGAAGGGTTGCGCCTTTAAGAGGGCTACTGCTTTTCACAGCGCTGTGGTGTACCTGCCTGGCGGTCCAGGGCCAGGAAACACGGTCACTGCAGATTACTGTCCGCGACCAGGCACAAAAGCCGGTGTCCCAGGCAACTGTGACTGTGAAATCCGCGGGAGATGCGGTCTGGTCCGGAAAAACCGACGAAAAAGGCCAAGCGAATGTCCCTCACGTGCCGGGGCCGCACGTGGCTTTGACCGTGACCAAGGACGGATTTCAGCCACTGAGCGACCAGGCTATCGTGGTGCAAGGGCCATCAACAGAGCTGGACGTCCAGTTGGCGGCCAAAGTCGAAGTCCGCGAAACCGTGAGTGTGCAAGCCGACGCAGGTCCCACTTCCTCGTCGTCACGGGAACTCCATCGCGGTGAAATCAAGGACATGCCGAACCGGCCGCAAACCATAATCGATGCCTTGCCGCTGACTCCGGGAGTTGTTAAAGCCCAGGACGGCCAGCTGGTGATTGCCGGGGCCGACGAAAAGCATAGCGCCATGCTCGTAAATTCCGTCAACGTCACCGATCCCGGTACCGGTCAATTCGGCCTGAGCATTCCGGTGAACAGCGCAGAGTCGGTCAGGATCTATGACAATCTTTTTCTTGCGCAGTATGGAGGGTTCAGCGCCGGCGTAGTAGCTGCGGAAACGCGGCGCGGCGGCGACAAGTGGAATTTTGAATTCAACGATCCCTTTCCTGAGTTCCGTATCCGGAGTTTGCATGTTCAGGGACTGCAGTCTATTTCTCCCAACGTGAGTTTTAGCGGACCTCTGCTCCGGCAAAAGCTGTACTTCGCGGAGGCCGCGCAGTATGACCTGGAGAAGACTCCGGTGCGCACCCTGCCTTTTCCGGTGAATGAAACCAAAACGGACTCCAGAAATTCCTTTACCCAATTGGACCTGGTGCTTTCTGCGAAGCACACGCTGACCGGAACACTCCACTACCAAACGCAGGCCACGCGATTTGCCGGCCTGGATTTCTTCAACCCCCAGCCCGTCACGCCGAACGTCAATTGGAACGGCGGCGCAGCCACGGTGATTGACCGGCTGGACCTGGGCAGTGGCGTGGTGCAAAGCACAGTCACGGCACAGAATTTCCGGACTAAAGTGGCGCCCCAGGGAACAGAGCAGATGATCATCACGCCGGTGGGCGATCAGGGAAACTACTTCGCCCGCCAGGCCCGCCAGTCCAGACGCTTCGGTCTGATGGAAACGTACGCCATGCAACCGCTCAAATTTATGGGCGTGCACAACCTGACATTTGGCGGCAGTGCGGACCGCAGTGACAATCGTGGCCGCTTTATGGCCCGTCCCGTGTCGATTGAAGACCTTTCGGGAAATGTGCTGGAGCAGATTGATTTTGTCGGCGGCAGCCGGTTCCATTGTTCGGATTTTGAGTATGACTTTTTTGGCCAGGACCATTGGGTCATGAGTCAGTCGTTTGCCCTGGATGCCGGCTTGCGGATGGAAAACCAAAGGATCAGCGGCACGTTGCGCTATGCGCCCAGACTGGGGTTTTCCTGGACACCGTTCGGCGGCGACAAAAAGACCGTAATCCGCGGCGGCGCCGGCGTGTTCTACGACCATGTGCCGTTGAATGTATTTGCCTTTCAGCAGTACCCACAGCAGGTGGTAACCACAATGATTCCTGTGGGCAGTGCTGACGGACCGCGCACACTGACGAATACGGCCTCGGCGAGTACATCCAATTTTCTCCTGATACATCGCCATGGCGCAGGCAAGCTCCAATTTGCGCCATACAGCACCTCGTCCAGTCTGGAGATAGAGCACCACCTCAACCGGCTGGTCCGGCTTCAGGCCAAGTTCAACTATCGTGCTTCCAACGGGTTAGTGATGATTGCGTCCGCAACGGACGCGACTGGCCAGAACGCATTTGTGGTCCGCGATACCGGGGAAGCGCTCTACAGCAACCTGGAATTTACCGCGCGCGTTGGAGAACAAAGCAAGCGCAAGCTGTTTTTCTCGTACGCGCACAGTGTGTCGCGCGGCGATCTCAACATCAGCAATGCGTACCTGGGGAACCTGCCTGGTCCGTTGTTGCGGCCGGATGTTTTCACCTTCCTGCCAGGCGACGTGCCGAACCGCGTGTTGCTCTGGGGTGAAACGCCGCTCCCGTGGAAGACCAGAATCATTCCGCTGGTTGAATTTCGCAATGGGTTCCCGTACGCCGTGACGGACGTACGGCAGAACTATGTGGGTGTTCCCAATACCGCCCGCTTCCCAAATTATTTTTCGCTGGACACGCGTTTTTCGAAAGACTTCCAGCTAACGCCCAAATATGCCACCCGGCTGTCGGTGCGCGGGCTGAACCTGACGAACCACTTCAACGCTCTGGCTGTGCATTCCAATACCGCGGACCCGCAGTATGGCGGCTTCTTCGGGACCTTCAAGCGCCGTTTCAGGCTGGATTTTGACGTTCTGTTCTGAGTGAGTTGGCGATTACCGGATTTGTGGCTTATGGGTTCACTTGCAGCCGCCCGTCGCGCAGGATGGTGCAGGCGCGATTGCGCCACACAACGGTACCACCCACAAATCCACCGATCCAGACCAGGAAGCCGAGCACGTCTTGCGCCGGCAGGAGCCACCACTGCTTTCGCGTCAATGGATCGTGGGCCACGTCAACGGCCGAAGCCCAGGCTGCCCAACCGCGAAGCACCAGCGTGAGCAGGACCGCCGGCCAGGCTGCCGGCTCTACCGACCAAAGAAGCAGCGCCCAGGTCAGTGGATAAGTGAAGATCTGACCCCAGTATCCCGCGGGACGGGAACGGCGCGTGCTGCGGGCCCAGCGCAGGCGATGGCCCATGTTTTGTTTGATCCCCTGGCTGCCGATGCGGTGCTCAATCAACTGGGAAGAAAGCAGCACCGTATGTCCCAACTCGGCCGCGCGATGTCCCATGACGAAATCTTCAGCCAGATATTCCTGGAGGTATTCGAATCCACCCATGGAATTGAGCACGCTCGCGCGGACGGCAACGGCGCAGCCCAGCGCAAAGCGCATGCCTTCAATCATGCGGGCGACCAGCACTCCGCCCAGGAGTTCGGTATTCATGCCTACAGCCTCCAGGCGCGACCACAAGCTGCGTCCTGGGACGGCACGATAAGGACAAGAGACCAGCCCCACGCGGGGATCATTAAACTCCGCGGTCAGACGCGCCAGAAAGTCCGGCGTCACGCGCACGTCGCTATCGGCCATGACCAGCAGCTCATGCCGCGCTTCCCGCACCAGGCGTTTCAGGCTGTGCGCTTTGGCATTCGGGACGGGAGACTCTCCCGTGATGATCAACCTCGTTTCAACTTTCCCCTTGTATTCATGCATGATCTTCTCGGCCACAGTGACGGCGGGATCGTCCGCGCGATGCAGGGCGAGAAGCACTTCAAACTCCCGATAGTCCTGCTCAAAAAAGCTGCGCAGGTTGTCCTCCAGCCCTTCATCATGGCCGCACAGGGGTTTCAAAATGCTGACGGGCTGAGTTGGACGGGAAGGGGGCGTGAGCACTGAAAGATAGCGGCGCGATGCGACGATGACCAAAACACAATAGGCCAGCGACCCGGCCAGCAAGACGGAGAATATTGCCGTGAGCGTGATCATAAACTGCCGTTGTCCTTGACTTTCGCGCGGTTGGAAGCTGTTCCCGCCGCGCTGTTGGTGAAAAGAAACTTGCCGCCGCTTTCCGCAACCTGGTGCAGCCGGTCCAGACCAACTGCAGCCCCCAGGCGCGAGAGCTGTCTCTGGTCGGTCAGCAGGTAATACCGTTCGGCGCCGTTCCATAGGCGGGCAAACTGCGTATCATCAATAAAAACATTGGGTGCACCCGGAGCATACGACCCATACTCCAGGTTCTGCGCCCGCCCATTGAGCAGCAGCGCCGTCCGATCTCCATAGAAGAATACCGAAGAATAGGAGTAGTACTCTCCGTCTACAATCAGGCTGCCTTCCGGCGACTGTTCCAGTGCCGCGGCCAGCGGGCGGGACGAAAGATACGGATCAAAGACGGTCATGGCCTGGCGGCTGGCATGACAGAACAGCACCATCATTGCCGCAAAGGCCAGCATTGCGCGCCGCCGCGGAAGCAGCCATCCGCCTGCCGCTCCGATGAGAAGCGCCAAACCTGCCACCAGAAGAGGCACTCGGAGGTAGGCGAACGAGCGAAGGGTCAGGTCGCCCATGTGGCCCAGCGAAAGCGTATATACATCAGGATGATGCTCCAGGGCCCGCGAAATATCGCCTGGCGCGGGCACGTTGCGCACCAGAAAAAGGACCACCCCGATGACGGCGGCAGCCGCTGTGCAGATTCCAGCCAAAGCTCTGGCGCCGATGTTCAGCCATTTGCTGTCGCCCGCCATAGCGCACCCCAGCAGCAGGGCCAGCGCCGGATAGATCGGCATGGAATAGTATTCCTGGGTTGTCGAGAAAGTGAAGAACAGCAGGAGAAACCCGGTCCAGCACAGCACCAGCAGGCGCGTGCGTCCAGCGCGGTCCGCGGGTTTGTAACCCAGCTTCGCCGTTGCGGGAAAGTAGACGCTCCAGGGAAAGAGCCACAGCAGGTTGAGCAGCCAAAACAGCGCACGGGGTACGGTGTTGTAGTCGCGTGGATAGCGCAATCCCAGGAACCGCAACACGTGCTCGTTCATGAAATAGAACCAGAAGAACCCGTGATATTCACGCGGCCCGCTGTGCATTGAGAAATTGAAGTACGGCGGCATACGCAGTGCTGCCAGGACGTGCCAGGGGGCGGCAATAGCCAGCAGGATCAATGCACCCGTGAGGAGGTGCAAGCGCTGCCACGTGCGGCGCAAGAAGAGCTGCCGTGTTATCGCCAGATAGACGAGTGCGCCGCCCACCGGTATAACGATCGCAATGAGGCCTTTGAGCAGGATGCCAATGCCCAGGCTGGCTGCCAGGACCGCAGCCCAGCGACGGGCATAGGGCTCTTCCTCCTCGGGCTCAAGCGCCCTCTGGAACGACCAGAAGCTCAAGCACATGGAGAGTGTCAGCAGGACATCCGGAATCAGGATCCGCGTAAACAGAAACAAGCCAACGCAAGTTGCTAGAACCAGGCCGGCATAGAAGCCGGCCCGTTGGCCAAAAGCCCACCGGCCGTAGCGCGCCGTAATCCAACAAAGCAGAATGGCGGCCAGCGCAATTGGAATTCTTGCGGCCCAGTCGTGCACGCCAAAAAGGCGGTAGGAGACAGCCATCAGCCAATACAGGAGTGGGGCCTTTTCGATGTACGGAACACCATCCAGATGGGCAATGGTCCAGTCGCTCGAATCGAGCATGTTGCGGGAAATCTGCGCGTGTACGGCGTCCACATCATCCATCAGCGCGGGCGGAGCAGCGAGGCAGCCCAAAAATATCATTGCGGCGATCAAGCAGAGTGCAATTTCATAGGATCGCGCCGCTGAGATGCTCCAGGTCCGCGTTCTCGGGATCTCAGTGATGATTGCTACAGGTTCTTCTAGAGTCTTCATGATGAATGTTTCGGAACAGGGGCCCAAAATATGAAATATGACGAGCAGATAACGGTTTAACCCGCGCCGCAGCAATAAGTTGCGCTGGACGGAAAACGTTCGCGCCAAGCACCATTGCGCCACACCGCAGGCCAAACAATAAGCCTAGCTGAAGAATGATAGCCGAGATGTTAAGAAGTATTTAGAGGAAGTTACCAGTTGCTAAACATGCGTCGCAACAGGCCAATGGCCTCCGGTCGGGCACTACCGGTCGACACCCGCCGCATCTCGATCAGTTTCCCTTCCGGAATGTGGGGGCCTTGTCCGCGCCGGCACCGTGCAACACTGGGATTACGAAAATGCGCCCGGCGCCACTCGCCCAAGTCAATAATTCCAAAGTTCGCTCTTTCCGCGTTGACCATCGCACTTCCCTCGTGCAATATATCGGCCGCTGAAGAGTGATTCTTGACTCGAAAGTTCAGAAAAACCCTCCGGTGTTCCTATCCCCCTCCGCCAGATTTATTCCCCGACCGTGGGCATTGGGGTTACGACTCTACTAAGCAACATTTTGTCGCGTGAGCAGTCTGTCGAACAACTCCTGCCACTGGGACATGATCCGTTCACGGCTGAAACGCTTAACGACCTCGGGCGCGCGTGCGGCAAGTCGTGCTCGCTCTTGATCATCGCCCATGAGGCGATGCAGCGCTGCAGCCAGAGCAGACACGTCCCCCGGGGGGACCAAAATGCCATCGACGCCATCGCGAATGATATCGCGTGGACCAAAGGGACAGTCAAAACTCACCACCGGCAACCCGCAGGCCATAGCTTCTGCCAAAGCCATACCAAAGGCTTCCGATCGGGAAGAAAAAACAAAAAGGTCAGCAGCGCGGAGCGCCGGAAACGGATCTCGACGCGACCCGGCGAAGTGAACTCGTTCAAGCAAATGACACTCTTCCACCTGGTTTTGCAGGCTGTTCTTCAGGGGGCCTTCGCCAAGGATGGTGAGGGCCCACTCCGGATGGCGACCGGCTACCTGAGAGAATGCCTGTAACAGCAGATCGAAGCCTTTTTGACGGACCAGTCGTCCCATGCTAACCAGGGTGCGTGGGGCGGCGTTCCCGCTGTGCTGCCGATCGCCATTGGGGGCATCCGCCGGCAAGGCGAACAAGCAAGGAATTGCACATGTTCTCACCTTGATCCTCGCCCGGAACCACTCCAGGCCGGAGCTGGTGGGGCAAAGCAGTGTGTCGGCAAAGCCGTAGGTCAGCCGGCGCAGGCCTCTCCAGACGGGACTTATGTCATGTTGAGACGGATCAGTAGCTTCGCATACTATGACCGGCGCGCGCAAAGTCCGGGTCGCCAGAAGGGTAAGAATATTAGTCTGATCCATTATGCTGATCACAATGTCAGGCCGGGAATCGCGGATGGCGCGATGCAAGACGCGGATTCTCCAAACGTTGTTGGAAAGTCCGTTGAAGAAACCATTCGCTACTGCCAGCAGGCCAAGGTTCCTGACCTTCACTGCCGGATGAACGGGATAAGACCTTTCAGCGCCATGACTGATGGTAAGGAGGGTCACTTCCTTGCCTTGTTCCGCCCAGGAATTGGCCAGTAGACACGTCCACCGTTCTGCTCCGCCGCCCCAGAGAGATGAAATCACCAAAGTGATCCGCATTCGCCGTATATTACTTATGGTGCATTCATTGGACTGTGCTTTATTGCACAGGCAGGAACCGGCTCGTCGAAAAGCTTTTGCCACTAAGGCGGAAGTCTCGTCGGTGAAGCCTCGCTCTGAATTTCTCCATATCTTGTTCCACGGATTTATGGAGTCAAGCTCCTGACAAAACGTTAAGGTCTTCAAATAAATCGTCCCATAAGGACAAGATCCTGCTGGTACTGAAGCGTGTGAGTATCTCGGGAGCACGTAAAGCCATTCGTTCGCGTTTTGCGGCATCAGTCATAAGATCATCCAGTGCGGCAGCCAGGGCGTCCACATCCTCCGGGGGAACCAGGATTCCATCCACTTCGTGACGAATGATCTCGCCCGGCCCGGCGGGGCAGTTGAAGCTCACAGCCGGCAAGCCGCAAGCCATGGCTTCACACAGGGCATTGCCAAACCCTTCGTATCGCGAGGAAAACACAAATAGATCGGCTTGGGAGAGTTCTGAAAACGGCTCCGTCAGGACGCCGGTGAATTGAACTCGCCCGCACAAATTCAGGGTTTTTCTTTGAGCTGCAAGTTGTTCTCTAAGAGGGCCGGTCCCAATGATCTTGAGCGACCAGCCAGGATGTCGCCCGGCGATGCGGGCAAATGCGTTCAGCAGCAGGTCGAACCCTTTTTCGGGACACAGCCGTCCCATTGCTACCAGAACACGGGGCGCCGTTCCGCCGTCAGGGCTCCTCTGACGGCGCACAAAGTCAGAAGGCACAGCAATCAGGTTCGGAATAGCGCGGCCCCTGACTCGGATCGTCTTCTGAAACTCGAGCAGAGTTGACGTCGTCTGGCAGACCAGCACGTCCGCGAAAGGATATGCAAGCCGGCGTAAACGGTCCCACGTCTGTCCGATGTCAAGCATGGGATGGGACCGTTCGGACACCACGACGGGAATACCCAATCCTCGGGTTGCGACAATCGTCCGAATGTTGGGTTCAGGGATGAAGCTGACCACGATGTCCGGCCGAGATTCTCGAATAGCGCGGCGCAATACGGCGATTCTGCTGATGGTCCGTGCGAGAGTCTCGAAAATGTGGCGCGAGTGTGCGTACAGGCCCAGGCTGCGATGCCGGATTGAGGGATGAAGAGAGTAAGCGGGTACGTCACCGTGGTCGAATGTTAAAAGGGTCACTTCCCTGCCTTGCTGGGCCCAGGCGTTGGCCAGCAGGGAAATGGATCGCTCGGATCCGCCGACACTTCCAAGCGTGGAGATCAATAAGGTAATTCGCACTGTCTACCGTTTCCGGCCGGGCTAATCTCAAAGTGAAATACAGCTCGAGATATTTCGCGGGACAGTCCGCCCGAGATAACGTTCGCGCAAACCGTTAGCTGCTCTTGAGCAGGCCCACGTCAACGGCAGTCTGTTGTAACCGCGCGCGCGTATCTGCTTTCATGGGCAGCATCGGAAGACGGTAGATTTCTTCAACCTTGCCCATCATCGCGAGCACGGCCTTGACCGGCATGGGGTTGGATTCGATGAAGTTTGCCTGCATCAGCGGCAGGAATTTGCGATGAATCTTCCGGGCCTTCTCCCAGTCGTTATTCAGTGCTGCGCAAGTCATCTCCGACAGTTCTTTCGGAATCTCATTCGATGCGACCGAGATGATCCCCACTCCGCCCAGTGAGATCACCGGTAGAGTGATGGCGTCGTCGCCTGAAAAGACCAGAAAGCTGTCCGGGACATGGTTGAAGGCCTCGGCAATCTGGGAAATGTTACCGCTCGCTTCCTTGACGGCTGTGATATTTGAGATCTTCGCCAGCCGTCCGAGAGTTGCCGGCTCGATGTTGGCTGCAGTGCGGCCAGGCACGTTGTACAGTACGAGCGGCTTGTCCACTGCCTCGGCGATGGCCTTGAAATGCTGGTACTGGCCCTCCTGCGTAGGCTTGTTGTAATACGGCGAAGCGCTGAGGATCGCGTCCACACCTTTGCGCTTGCCGACTTCGCGGGCCTTGTCCACCGCGTCGGCCGTGGCGTTGGACGTTGCGCCGGCGACGATGGGGACACGTCCTCCCGCGACTTCAATAGTGATATCAATCACGCGCAGCCACTCGGCCCTGCTCAATGTTGCCGCTTCACCGGTACTGCCGCAGGGGACAAGGAAATGAATTCCGGATGCCACCTGCCACTCGACGAGGGCCCGCAACGCGTTTTCGTCAACACTCTGGTCTTTCTTGAATGGTGTCACCAGAGCTGTACCGCAACCTTGGAGCTTCATAGACATGGCCTAAAGCATAGCAAAGTCTTTGCCGCAGAGGACACAGAGGCGAAACAGGTCGAACGGCGAACTGCGCGCTAAAGCTGGTCCACGATCTCCGGGAACTCAAAAACCCCTGTCTTTCCCTTGAGCCATTCCGCGGCGCGCACGGCGCCTTCGGCGAAGCCCACGCGCGACTTGGCGTCATGGGTCATGAGAATGGTGTCGTGCGCGGAGTCGAACATAACGAGGTGCATGCCAACGGTCTCGCCTTCGCGCACCGAAGCGACTTCCACTTTCTCGCCGGAACCCGACTCCAGAATTTTCTGGATGGTCACTGCCGATCCTGAAGGCTTGTCCTTCTTGTGTACATGGTGCCGCTCGACGATGCTGGCCCGGTAACCCTGCTTCAGGGCCGGAGCGATCGTCTGCATGACTTTGAAAAAGAAATTCATGCCAATGGAGAAGTTCGAAGCATAAAGCAGCGCCGACTTGCGTTCCTGCACCAGTTCGCGAACGCGGTCCATGTGCTGGTGCCAGCCGGTGGTCCCGATAACGATGGGAATACCGGCATCGGCGCAGCGAATGATATTGGGGATCACCGCGTAGGGCGTGGTGAAGTCAATCGCCACATCAATCTGGCGAATCAACTCGTCGGTGAGTCCGCGGCCGTCCTGGTTCTCCTCGCTGGCCAGCGAGCGCACTTCATGCCCGCGTTCCTTGGCCACTTCCGCCACCAGCGCGCCGGTCTTTCCCCGTCCCAGAACAAGGACCTTCACGCAAACACCTCCGGGTCAACCTGCGAAAAGAACGTCCGGTGCAGGCGGGCGACGACTTCGGGCACGTCAGCTTCATCAATCACAAAGCTGATATTAATCTCAGAAGCGCCCTGGGAAATCATGTAAATGTTCACGTCCTCCACCGCGGTGAAGACCCGGGCCGCGACCCCGGGTGTGCTGCGGATGTTTTCTCCCACCAGGCAGACAATTGCCTTGCGGCCCGCATAGTTCACGTCCGCCAGTTTGGCCAGGTCCGTCGTAATTGCGGCTATGGATTCATTCGAGTCCACGGTAACAGAAACACTGACCTCCGAAGTGGAGACCATGTCCACGGGGCAGCGATGTTGCGCAAAAACTTCAAAGATGCTCTTGAGGAAACCATGGGCCATCAGCATGCGCGTGGCGACAATGTCCACAATGGTGATGCGTTTTTTGGCGGCGATGGCCTTGAACGTGTTCTTGCTCCGGGGCGCGGTGGCCGTGATGCGCGTGCCTTCGCATTTCGGATTGCGCGAATTGAGAATCTGCACGGGAATATTCTTCTGGATCGCCGGCAGCAGCGTTGCCGGGTGCAGGACTTTGGCGCCGAAATAGGCCAACTCGGCGGCTTCTTCAAAACTGATCGTCTTGATGCGGTGCGCTTCGGGACAAAGAGCGGGATCGGTGGTCATCATGCCGTCGACGTCCGTCCAGATTTCGATTCGTGCCGCGTTCAAGCCACCGCCTACGATGGCCGCGGTAAAGTCCGAGCCGCCGCGGCCAATGGTGGTGGCAATGCCCTCGCGCGTGGAGCCGATGAAGCCGCCCATGACCGGCACGCGCTCGCGCTCCAACAAGGGCTTTACGATTTGCGCCAGCCGCGCGTGGGTCTCTTCAAATTGCGGTACGGCTTTGCCGAAGTTGGCGTCGGTAACAATGCATTGCCGCGAATCCACGTGCTCGGCGTTGAGTCCGCGCTGGGAGAAAGCCGCCGCAGCAATCTTGCTGGAAACACGCTCGCCGTATCCCGCAATCATGTCCGTAGTGCGCAACGTCAGCTCGCCCACTGCGACAATGCCGCGCAGCAGGTCTTCAAGCGAGTTAAAGTCTGCTTCCAATGTTGGCCGGATTTCTGAAAAGCCATGCGTTCCCAGCAACTCACTGGCGGTACTGTAATGCCGTTCCCGCGCGGTACGGCACAACTCCAGGGCCGTTTCCCGGTCACTGCTGCCGGCCGCGGCGGCCATAGCCAGGAGCTGGTCTGTGATCTTTGCCAGGGCGCTGACCACGACGACGGGATGTTCCGGCAAACGCTCACGCACGATCGCGGCGGCGCGATCAATGGCCGGGGCGTCCTGGACCGACGTGCCGCCAAATTTCATTACGATCATGGAAGCACCGCCGCAGGCTGGTTCAACGGAGGTATCCCTGAGCGGAGAGAAGCTCACCGTTCAACACAGCGGCGCCGGCCGCGCCACGAATCACGTTGTGCGAGAGCACGGTGAATCTCCAATCGAAGATATTGCAGGGGCGTAACCGTCCTGCGACGGACACCATGCCGCGTCCGCGGTACACATCCAACCGGGGCTGCGGACGGTCCGGAGCACTTTCATAAATCACCGGTTGTTCCGGCGCGGTAGGCAACTTGAGCTTTTGCGGAAGGCAGCGGAATTCATTCCAGGCAGCAATAATTTCTTCCGCAGTCGCCGGCTTGGCCAGCTTGATGGAGACCGATTCCGTGTGTCCATCTTCCACGGCCACGCGGTTGCAATGCGCGCTGACCGCGATTTCCGCCGGCAGCACGCTCGCGCCGTTGAGCGAGCCCAGCAGCTTGCGTGTTTCCGCTTCCATCTTTGGTTCCTCGCCGGAAATGTACGGAATGACGTTGCCCAGAATGTCCAGGGACGGAACGCCTGGATAGCCGGCGCCGCTTACGGCCTGCATGGTGGCAACAAAAATCTTTTCTATGCCGAACCGGCGATGCAACGGCGCCAGCGCCAGCACCAGACCTATAGTGGAACAGTTGGGGTTGGTCACCATGAACCCGCCGTTCTTCCGATACCACTTCTGGGTTTTCAGGAGAGGCAGATGATCGCCGTTCACTTCGGGGACCACCAAAGGGACATCTTCCGCCATTCGGAAGGCGCTGGAGTTTGAAACCACAGCACAGCCAGCTTCCGCAAATAGAGGCTCAATCTCTTTGGCCGCAGCCGGATCCATCGCGGCGAAGATAACTTTGGGTGTGCTGGCGTTGGGCGCCGCGGGAAAGACCTCAAGCCTGGCAACTTTCTCCGGCAACGGCGTATTCAATCGCCATTTGGCGGCATCAGCGTAAGGCTTTCCGGCGGAGCGGTCCGATGCCGCAAGCCACGCCACTTCAAACCACGGATGCTGGTCCAGCAACTGGATAAACCGTTGTCCCACGGTCCCCGTCGCGCCGAGTATGCCAACTGGAGTTTTTGTATTCATGAATTCGTCAAGTTTCTAAATTTTATCAGACGATCAAATGCGCCTAAGCAGCGCAAGATCGGGTCATCGGCTCATCGGAGAATCGGGTCATCGGAAAATCGTAACCCGGACCCAGAGGACCCAATGACCGGATGACCCGATCACCCGATCCGTCCTCACTTTTCTGCGGCGCCAGCGCTCTTTCGCTTCACCAGATACTCGTCAGCGAAGACCGCCACCAGAGCCGCTGTGGGTACAGCCACCAGCGCACCCAGCACGCCTCCCAGCGAACCACCCAGGGCCAGGGCAATGATGACCGCCAGCGGAGAAAGATCGAGCGTAGATTTCATGATGCGGGGTGCTAAGAATCCGCTCTCAACCCACAAATAGATTGCATAGAAAACGAGCACTCCCAGCAGCTTATTCGGAGAGTCGAATGCCGCTACGGTGGAAGCCACTGCCAAGGCGCTGAGCGGGCCGGCGATGGGCACAATGTTGGCAATGCCCGCATACAACGCCAGAAGGTAGAAGTACTTGAGGCCGAGAACGTAGAACGCGCAGAGGCTGGCCAGTCCCAGGCATGTCATTAAGATGGCTTGGCCGATCAGCCAGTGCCTCATCCGGCGTTCCGCGCGCACCAGCGTGGCCGCCAGCCTTTCCTGATGCTGCAAAGGAAACAAGGAAACTGCCCAGTGATAGGCGCGCTCGCCGTCCACGATGAAGTAAATCGTCAGGATGACGGCGGTGAAGAGGCCAAAAATGCCTCCGGCAAGGTTGAGAAATATTCCTCCAGCGCTGCCCACAATCTCGGTGGCGTATTTCTGCAGGACAGCGGGATCCAACTTATTGCCGAAGGGGAAGCGCTGCAACCCCTGGGTCAGCTCGGCGAGGTGTTTAGGCCAGTCGGCGGAAAACGCGCTGGCATCGCGATAGACCGGCGGCAACGCGAAGCCCACAAAGAGTCCCCCGGCCAGAGCCAGCAGTAACACCAGGACCAGAATGGCAAGGCCCCGGCTGGGACGCCGGCCCCGGATTCTGACCTTCCGAATGATCTGGATAGCGGGTGAGACCACCACGGCGAACAGCGCGCTTACATAGATCAGCAACAGGACGTCGCGGACCGTATATGCGATCCAAAGGCACAGCAGGACCGCAAAGAAGAAAGCGATGTCCGACCTGTAATTTTTCTGCAATTTTAGTCTCTGATTTCCGCGTCCCTGGCGTCGCGCTCGATCGTAAGTCGCACTTTGTCCTAGTCTCGAATGATTTCCGCGTTGCTGGCTGGGACGGCCATCTTGATTACTTTATAACTCTCATCCTGGTCCGCTACCCACAGGAGCCACTGCACGCTCTCGGTCGTCACTCTTATTTTGTTCAGTTCTTTATCAACTCCCTTAACGGAAATCTTTTCCCGGCCCAGCAGTTCCACGTCCACGGTGCTGGAAACGTGCTGGCGGGGAACCAGAATGCCAAAGCGCGCGGGTCCGCAGCGCAGTTGGCCGTCCTGGGGCGTGCATCCGGTGGCCAGGTAGCGCCACACCAGGATCTCGCGTTGGGAAAAAAAGTTGTCGTCCAGAACGACCGTAGAAAGCGGAAGCACATACGGCACATCCTGCTTCTTCTGATCGGGAAAAGTGATGTGTTCGACTATGAACTGCTCGTTCGGCTCGATCACCGATTCTTCCTTCAACGGGACCGTTGCACGCCAGGTGTAAAGCTGGAGGTTGCCATTGGGCGCGACGCGCATCTCCGAGCTTTGCTCGGACCTGGCCGAACCATTGTCTATTTTGATCTGTGAGGAAGCCACGCTTACATCCGTGCCTTGTTCAATCCGAAAGGTCTCGGTGCCGATTCGCTTTCCATTTACGAAGATTCCAAAACTGCCCGAGTCCACCACCTGGCTGCCAACGCCTTTCCCGGTCTTGTCGTTATTCTTGTTTTTGTTCTTTTCGTTCCTGTCCTGGCCGTTGACCACCAGACAGAATAGCGACAGCAGGGCCGCGATGAACAACGCTCTGGTCCGGCTTGTAATCATGCCGCCGTCCTTCGCTTCCGGCCGGCGCTTTCAATCACGGACAACTTCCACGTTGTTTGCCGGCACCGCCATCTTGATCACCATGAAGTTAGCGTCTATCCAAAGAAACCAGTGCATCACCTGCGGACTGGACTCGTCCATCATATGGACTGTGGGCGCGCCGTCATAAACATCCAGTCTGATTTTCGTGAGATCCTTCGCCACTCCGTTGACCGTGACTTTTTCCGGGCCAGCCAGCGCCATCATGGCCGTTCCGGAAGCGTGCTGCCGGGGGTTGAGAAAACTGAACTGGCTGGGGTTGCACGCCAGGCCATTGCTCTTGGGCGTGCAGCCGCTGGCCAGGTAGCGCCATAACAGAATTTCCCGGTGCGAGAAAAAATTGTCGTCCAGGATCACGGTGGAAAGCGGAAGGAGGTAAGGAACATCCAGCTTCTTCAGGTCAGCCGTGGTGAGATGCTCGACCAGAAGCTGGTCATTCGGTACGACCGTCGTTTCCTCTTTCGCCGGTACGCTGGAGCGCCAGGTGTACAGTCGGAGATCGCCTTTGGTGGTGACCTGCATTTCCGCGGTCTGCAGCGCCTGCACCGAGCCGCCTTGCGAGACCTTGATTTCAGAAGTGGCAGTGCTGACCTCCGGCCCTTCTTCGATGTGAAAGGTTTCGGTCGCCACGCGATTGCCATTCACGAAAATGCCGAAGCTGCCTGCGTCCGCGACTTTCCTTGCGGGTTTCTTGTCGTCCGAGGCGCCAAGAACGGTGGTAAACATCAGCACAGCGATCAGGAAAATGCTTTTTTTCACGTCTTCACCCTTTGTAAATGAGGTACCGCGTCAACATCGGACTCAAGAAGCTGTTCAATCTCCTCCGCCACTTTTTCCACGGACTTGCCGCTGGTGGCAATCCTGAACCGCGCCAGTGAATAGGCTTCACGGCGGCTTTCAAAGAGCTGCCGGATCCTGGTCTCTGCCGTCTCTTCCGTTTCTGCTGTCTCTTTCCTGGCCAGCGGACGCGCAACACCATCGCTTTTGCAGCGGAGCATAAGCTCGGCCAGGGGCGCTTCCAGCAGGATGGTGATTGCGCCTGCCTGCTGCAAGGCGATCCGGTTGTGAGGTTGCACAAACGTTCCGCCGCCGAGCGCGACCACCCAGTCGCCCGGCGCGCTGGCGGCCAGCAGTTCCTTGAGTGCCGCAGTTTCGATTTCACGAAACCTGGCTTCGCCGGAGGCGGTAAAGATTGCAGCAATCTTTCTTTGTTCGCGGTCTTCGATCAGCGCGTCCAGATCGCGAAAACTCCAGCCCAGTCGCCGAGCCAGGGCCTTGCCTACGCTGGTCTTGCCCGCTCCCATGAACCCGATGAGAAACACGCGTCGGTTTGGAGCGGCGCCAGTCATCTCAGATAAACGCTAAAGACAAATCCCGAAAAGAAGTTTTCAACCGCGGTGCGGGCCGCGCATTTATTGCTTCTTTACGCGGATTCTACCACTGAACGATTGCAGTTCCATCGAGGAAGAGCCGGAATGGGAGGTACCTGCGAAGGAACGTCCCGGCTTGGGGATGAAGGTGGTGTGCGATTTTTCCCGGAGGGGAAAATCGTTTTGCACCGTGCCGGAGACCGATTGCGCGCTCAGGTCCACTGACGCAGTCTCCGGCAGCGTGACATCGATGGCCCCGTTGTTGGTAATCAAACTGTAAGCGCCGCCGCCGGAGCAGTTACCCTGATAGCTGATATCTCCGCTGGTGGTGCTCACTTTAATCTTGGGACCCGTCACATTGGACAACTGGACCGACCCGCCCGTGGACATGATCTCCGCGTGGACGCCGGTCAGGTTGCTCAGCACCACGGGGGCCGTCAGGCTGTGGACGTGGAGAAACGAATTGGTGAGGTTATGGGCCGTGATTAACCCGGTGTCCGACGAGAGAGAGAAATCGCCGTCCAGGTTCTCGATGGTGATGGAAGCCGTGGAGGTATTGACGGTGATCGAAACGCCGGTGGGAACGGTGATCGTGTAGTCAACTTTGGTTTCGTCGCTGGCGGCTTTCTGTGGCGACAGAATATGAGTGCGAATGTCCACGCGCTTTCCGTCCGGCGTACTGCCGGCGTCCACTTCAACCTTGTCGGAGTACGTCACGGAGTTAACAATCACCTGGCGGGCGCTTCCCGGATGGAGCAGGACAGAGCCGCCGCCGCTGGCCACACTCACCACTCCGCCGGGAGCAACGCTCAGCGTCTGTTTGTGCGTTTCGCCGGCAAACGCCAGTGCGGTTCCCAGCAATAGGACCGTGATTAGTGTGCCCGTTACATCGCGTCGGGTCATGTTGGTTGTGCCTTCTGTCCGCTTTACTGCAGCGCGCGGACGGTCGCCATTTCATACAGCATGGCTTTCTGGTCGTATGCATCCATCAAATGTTGCTGCGCGGTCGAGTCTTCGGGATTGTCATCCACGGCCTTCCGGGCGTCCACAATATAAGCGTTGACATTCTTGAGGCTGTCTTCGTACGCCGCCCGCACCACCGGCTGCTGCTTCTGTACCTGCCCCACCAGCGCCTGGTCCGAACTGTTCAATGGCGGAGATGCTGGAGGATTGGCGGCCAGGCCGCCGGAAGTCGTCACGGGACGATAATTCACCAGGACCACGGCCATCAGGGCGAGCGCGGCCAGCGCGAGCAGCCCGCCGAGCGGCGTCCAGCTCTTTATGTGTTCAAACCGGATATGTTCAAACCGGATGTGTGCAAATCTGGTTTCTGCTTGTGCCGGCAGGTTCTGGGAGGGTAGCGTTAAATGTCCCATCCGGGACAATCGCCCCTCCGAAATCATGCCCTCATTGCGCAAGGACCGTTGAATGTTCTGCCAAACACGCGGGCTGGGATCGTGCAGGGGCAGCAGGAGCCGGGCCTGGTCGGCAATGTAGCGGAGGTCCTGGACCACGCTGGCGCAGTCGGTACAGGACCGCAGATGCGCTTCTTCCTCCCCGCTGCCGCCGCTTTCCACGATGTGCGGCAGCACGTCCTGAAACTGTTGGCAATTCATGTTCTTCGCTTCCTCTCCAAATCGCTCTCCCCAACTCGCCCAGCCGCGGATGTTCCGTGTTTCGGTTTATCTGCCTATCCGCGGGCGGCCTTTTCGGCTCTGCTGAGCTTTAACAGATCGCGCAACTTCATTCGTGCTTTGTGCAACTGTGACTTGCTGTTGCCGATGGAACATCCCATCATTTCCGCTATCTCGTTGTGCTCGTACCCTTCCACGTCATGCAGTACAAAAATGATCCGGTAGCCTGGCGGCAGGTCTTCAATGGCCCGCTCCAGGTTGACGCGGTCAATGGCCCCGGCCAGAACGTTGTCTCGCGCGCCAATGTCTTTTCTCGGCCCATCTTCATGCTGCGGCTCCAGCGCCTCATCCAGCGAAACCACCGGCAGGCCTTTCTTGCGCAGGTGCATCAGCACCACGTTCACCGACAACCGGTGCAGCCAGGTGGAAAAAGCCGACTCTCCCCGGAACGTCGCGATCTTGCGATGGAGCTGCAGGAAAGCTTCCTGGGTCAGATCCTCCGCCTCCGCCATGTTTCCGGTCATACGCAGGCACAGCGAGTACACCCGGCGTTTATGCAGCCCGTAGAGGCCTTCAAAACACTCGGCGTCACCCTGCTTGGCCCGCTCAATCGCCTCCGCCTCTGACAGCCCGGATGCAATCGTTATCTTGGCTTGAGTCAATTTGCCCTTGTCAGGCTGCTTGTTATCTAAGATGCCGCGCAGCAGCCGATTCGTTGTACTTGGCAGTGTAGTAGCTTCAGCCACTTCAGCTATGAAACCCGGGCGGAAGCTTTGGTTGTACGCGGACCGTCAAAGCCGTGTAAGTCTTACCTGACTTGACGCGCCTGCGCTTCAGGGCCAGGGGTTTCAAATTACCTGATTACCAAATTACCCGATTTACCCAATTTAGAGCCACCCCCTCCACGTCTATCTCGATCCCCGCGTTCCCTGCTAACAGGGAAAAAAACAGGGGAGAACGCGAGCGCTTGGATACTCCAGACATGCGAAACCTCGATTCCACGGGCCTTTCGTGAACGTTTTTCCCGGACCGAGTCAATTGGTAACAGGGAGGAACAGGGGAGGTAACAGGGGAGGAACAGGGGAGAATCGCCGCGATCGCCGTCATCGCACGTGATCGCCGCGATCGGAAAACCATACCACTGATGACACTGATAACGCTGATGTTCCTGATCAGTCAGAATCAGTGTCATCTGTGGTAAGGTTCTGTGGTTTCCTCGCTTTAGGTTTTCAAAGATCGTAATCTACTGGTCCGCCTGGGCGGGGCCGGCTGTTGGTTTTCTCTGGTAATTGCCATTTGCCAACCGCTAATTGCTCCCAAAGTGCGCGCATGGTACCGCGAAACTATAGCGAAATGCAAGAGCTAATTTGTCTGTGTTTTCAATGGGTTAAGCCGATGGCTCTTTTTCCGTTTGAGGCGTGGTTCGAACCGGTCTGGGGTCCCTTAATTCGTCTTTTTACTGCTTTTAAGCCCGGCTCGAAGCAGTTCCACCAGCGCGCCCGCGCCGGGGGCGGGAGCCTTTTGCCCGACAGAGCCCGTCCAGACCTTCCCGGACCAGGGTCTTGATCACGGCATGGCGGCTGATGTTTAATTCCGTGGCAGCAGCGAGGCATAGACATGTCAAAGATTGTTCGCTTTCACAAAGTAGGCGGACCCGAGGTTTTGAAGATTGAAGAGGAGACGCCAAAGCAGCCAGGCAAGGGCGAGGTGCGGTTAAAGGTGCAGGCGATCGGCTTGAATCGGGCGGAATTGATGTTCATGCGCGGCCAGTACGTCGAACAGCCGAAGTGGCCTGCCGGTCTTGGCTATGAGGCGGCGGGCGTGGTGGAAGCGGTTGGTCCCGATGTCGACAAAAAGTGGGTGGGCAAGCTGGTTGCGACCATTCCAGCTTTCTCCATGAACGACTACGCCATGCTGGGCGAACAAGTAATTGCTCCGGCTGCGGCGCTGGGCGAGTATCCTGCCAGGTTGTCCCCGGTGGAAGGCGCCGCGGTCTGGATGCAGTATGTGACGGCGTATGGGGCGTTGATTGCGATTGCGCATCTGGCAAAAGGCGATTTTGTGCTGGTCCCGGCCGCGTCGAGCAGTGTGGGTATTGCCGCGACAGAGATTGCCAGGGCCGAGAGCGCCATTTCAATCGCCACGACACGCAAGAGCAACAAGAAAGCCGAGTTGCTGTCCCTGGGTGCGGACCACGTTATTGCCACAGAGGAAGAAGACCTGGTGGCGCGGGTAAAGGAGATCACCGGGGGCAAGGGTGCGCGCGTGGTCTTCGATCCGGTTGGCGGGCCATTTCTGGAAAAGCTGGCAGAGGCTGCTGCGCCAGGCGGGACCGTCTTTGAGTATGGCTGGCTTTCGCTGCAACCGACGCCGTTCCCGCTGTTTTCGGCGCTGCAAAAGGGACTCAGCATTCGCGGCTATTCCTTGATGGAGATCACGCGCAATCCGGAGAAGCTATCGGCGGCGAAGAAATATATCTACGACCGGCTGGCCGATGGCCGGTTCAAGCCGAAGATCGCGAAGACATTCCCGTTTGCACAGACTGTTGACGCCTACAAGTATCTTGAGTCGAATGCGCAGGTGGGGAAAGTTGTGATCACCGTTCCTTGATTCACACGGAAAATGAGGAGAAAACGTCATGCAAATGAGCGGTAACACCATCCTGATCACGGGAGGGGGCTCCGGTATTGGCCGTGGCCTTGCGGAGGCTTTCCATGCGGTGGGAAACCAGGTAGTCATTGCAGGCCGCCGCAAAAAACTGCTCGACGAGACGGCAGCGGCCAATCCTGGAATGAAGGCCGCGGTCCTGGACATCGAAAATGCCGGAGCGATCCAGAGCTTTGCGGGACAACTTAAGAAAGACTTCCCGGCGCTGAATGTCGTGATTCACAACGCCGGCATTATGAGACCGGAGGCCGCGCGAAATGGCGCGACCGCGGATGCGGAGGCCATGGTGACAACGAACCTGCTCGGGCCGGTCCGCCTGACCGCGGCGCTGCTGCCGCTGCTTCTGAAACAGCCACGGGCCGCAATCATGACCGTTTCATCCGGACTGGCGTTTGTGCCGCTGGCGGCGACCCCGACCTATTGCGCCACGAAGGCAGCGATCCATTCCTATACCCAATCGCTGCGCTACCAGCTCGGCGGCACTTCCGTGCAGGTCCTGGAACTCATACCACCGTACGTGCAGACGGAACTCATGGGTCCGGGGATGGCAAAAGATCCCCGCGCTATGCCGCTCGAGGAATTCATTGCCGAAACCATGAAGATTCTCAAAACCTCGCCTGCTGCTACCGAGATCTGTGTGGAACGGGTGAAGCCGTTGCGTCTTGCCGAGGCGAGCGGCGGTTATGACGCGTTCTTCAAGAACTTCAACGATGCATTTGCCGCTGCGGCACATTAGCCCGCATAACCTCTCGCTGCTGTCGGTCAAGGATAAAGCAATCTTTGAAAGGCAACCTAAACCGGCTCAGGAATGGCCTCAATCCGGCCAAGCAGGAACATGTACGCGGCGATGCCGACCATCAAGAACGCGGCAGCCGCCCCAAACGCCCAGAAAAACGAGTGCGTAGTCTGCGCGATATAACCCGTAGCAATGGGCGCGGCAATCGCCGAGAGCTGGTTGCCGAAATTCAATATTCCTCCCAGAGTGCCCACACTCTCCCGCGGAGCAATCAAAGAGGGTATGGACCAACCCACAGGCGAGGCCGCGGACAATCCCCCGATGGCCAGACTGATCCAGACCAGGGCCGTCGTGATGCTCTGCGCGTACGCGGCACCCAGCACTCCCACGCCCAGCACGGTGCCTGCGATAAGGATTGTCTGCCGGACGAGCGATGCATCCCGGCCCCGCCGGACCAATCTGTCCACAAGCCAGCCGCCCATGACAAGGTCCGCAAACGTTGCCAGGAGCCAGGGTATGCTGGTGTACAAAGCGGAGTGCAGCAAATCGATGTGATGGGTGGACGATAGATAGGAAGGCATCCAGGTCAGCAAGAGGTAGAAAGTGTAATTGTAGGCGGCAGACCCCAGCACCAGCCCCCAGACCTTCCGCTGGCGCAATAAATATCCAATTGGTGCAGCCTTGGCGGCCCTGACGCGGTCCTCGGGCTGGGCTCCGCCATGCTGGATGAAATCGCGCTCCGCGGCGGACAGCGATTTGTCCTCACTGGGATTCCGGTAGAACAGGTAAAAGACAACAAAATAGAGCAGGCTGATAAATCCCGTCGCCGCGAAACTCCATCGCCATCCGAAACGCAACAACAGCAACCCGAGCAGGGGGACGCCAATCGCCGATGCGAGCTTGGCCGCGGAATCAAAGATCGCCGTCGCCAGGCTCCGCTCTTCCCTGGGAAACCAGTACCCGACCGCTTTCGCATTCCCGGGAAACGTCGGGGCCTCGCCCACTCCGAGCAGAAGGCGGGCACCCAGAAAGCCCCACAGTCCAGTCGAAATCGCCGCCGCAAACGAGGCCACGCTCCACAAGAAAGCTCCGATCCGCCCCACCAGCTTCACTCCGAAGCGGTCCAGAATGAGGCCTGAGGGAAGTTGCAACGCCGCGTAGGTCCAGCTATAGGCGCTCAACAAGTATCCAAACGTCACGGTGGAGATGCCGAACGCATTGTGCAGCGCTTCCTGCGAGACCGAGAGATTCACCCGGTCGAAGTAGTTCACCAGCACACCGAATCCCAGCAGGAGGGCGATGCCCCACCGCCGTCGCGGGACGGAGCGCACTCCCGTAGCCGATTCCGGCGTCACAGGCTGAAGCCACATGGCGTTCGTTTTGGCGTCATGGCAGTTTTGGCCTCGACTGCAATCCCGGCGCGCGTGACGGGCCGAGTTGGAGGCCGGTAACTATTGAGTCCACGACGTGTGCGACCGGGTGGCTGACATCGGCCACCAATGCTTCGGAGGAATCCGGCTCTTCCAACGCCGCAAACTGACTGGCTAAAAGCGATTCCGGCATGAAGTGTCCTGGGCGAAGGCCCAGTCGCTTGTCGATCTCCTCATAGGTCCCCTTAAGGTACACGAAGCGAATAGCCTCCCTGTCGGAAACGCCTTCGCGAAGCATGTTTCGGTACGATTCACGAAGCGCGGAACAAGCCAGGACTACATCACGCTTGTCCGCGATCCAGCTCCGGACAGCGCTGTTCAAGGACCGAAGCCAGGGTTTACGGTCCTCGTCCGTCAGGGCCGCGCCACTGCGCATCTTCTCGATATTCGAAGCAGGATGCCAATGGTCGGCATCCTCGAACACCCAGTTCAGCCGCATGGCGAGCGCCTCTCCGACAACCGTCTTACCTGAACCGGATACCCCCATCAGCACGACGATCATAGGTCCTATTCTGCGCCGCCCGCGCACGTTCGGGCGCGCTGGAGAAGCAGCTCGCGCTCCCGCGCGTTGCGGGTCAGCGAAGCCGCGCGCTCGAACTCCGCGCGGGCTTCGTCGAAACGACTTAGCTTCCGGAGGAGATCGCCACGCACACTGGGCAACAGGTGGTAGTTCTCAAGGGAGCGTTCCGCGGTCAGGATATCAACGAGCTCCAGCCCGGCGGCTGGACCGAACGCCATGCCGACAGCGACCGCGCGATTCAATTCCACGACGGGAGACGGCGCGAGCCGGGCGAGCGCCGCGTAGAGCGCGACAATACGCGGCCAGTCGGTCTCCTCCGGGGTGCGCGCCCGCGCATGACAGGCGGCAATTGCGGCCTGCAAGGTGTACGGGCCTGCGCCGTTGCCCAGCTTTTCTGCGAGAGCCAGCGCGGCGAGTCCCCGTTGAATAAGTAGCTGGTCCCAGTGCGCGCGGTTTTGCTCCAGGAGCAGGATTGGTTCTCCCGACGGGCCCACACGCGCGTGCGCGCGCGATGCCTGGATTTCAATCAGGGCGACAAGCCCATGCACCTCGGCCTCCCGCGGAGCGAGTCCGGCCAGGATACGTCCGAGACGCAGCGCATCTTCGCAGAGCGAAGGCCGCAACCAGTCGTCACCGGCGGTGGCCGAATAGCCCTCGTTGAAGACCAGATAGATGACCTCGAGGACCGACGACAAGCGTGCGGCAAGCTCAGCGCCGCGCGGGACTTCGAAGGGAACGTGTTTCTCGGCGAGGGTCCGTTTGGCCCGGACGATGCGCTGAGCGATCGTCGGTTCGGGGACGAGGAACGCGCGCGCGATCTCGTCGGTAGTCAGGCCTCCAAGCAGGCGGAGGGTCAGCGCAACCCGGGCCTCAGTAGAGAGAACCGGGTGACAGGATATGAACACCAGGCGGAGCAGATCATCGCCCACATTGTCGTCGAGCGCGGCTTCGAGGTCCGGCACAAGCAACTCCTGGGCCTCAAGCTCACGCCCGATTTCCTGGTACTTGCGCTCGAGCCGCGTGCTTCGGCGAAAGTGATCAATAGCACGATGTTTTGCGGTGGCCATGAGCCAGGCGCCCGGGTTGTCCGGGACGCCCGACTCGGGCCATTGCTGGAGCGCGGCGACGAGAGCGTCCTGTGCGAAGTCCTCGGCAAGACCGACATCGCGCACCATCCGCATCAGGCCTGCGATGAGCCTGGGTGATTCGATCCTCCAGACGGCGTCGATCGCGCGATGGGTGTCGGTAGACGGCACTGCTACCGATCACACCATCTTTAATGCATCAGCGCAAGGGTGGCGACGCTCCGGCCATGGTGTTCGGGGCAAGCCCCCATGGCATGAGCAGCCCTTCACCCAGCCGCTGCTGGCGACCGCTCCTATGCCTTGGTAGCGAAGTCTGCCGGATCGCCCATCTGACGAACTTCGGTCTCGCCCTCCCATTCCGGCCAGTGTTTCCTGTGAAGTTCCATGAAGGCGACCGCCGATTCCACCGCCTCCTTCTTCGACTTCAGTTCAAACTGCGCATAGCCACCGATGACCTCCTTGGCCTCAGTGAAAGGCCCGTCGGTCACGGTCACCTTGCCGCCGGAAAGCCGGACGCGGGCGCCCTGCGCGGTCGAGATGAGCCCCCCGGCCCCGAGCATCTTGCCGGTTTTGGTCTCATCCTCGCCGAGCTTCGCAATAGCATCCATCAGTGCCTTGGGCGGAGGGCCCTGCTTCTCGCTGTGTTTAACTATCATCATGAACCGCATGGTTGGATCTCCTTATTCATATTAATTTGTGTTGTGGGCCGAGTTTTCGGACGGCGACCGGCCGAACCTGGGCTCTATTTACGCGACGAACGGGCGACAGCAAAATCGACACGGAAAACGAACTATCTTGGACGCGGCGAAACTAACGTTTCTTCGTCGCTGCCTTGGCTCGCAACCGTTCCTCCTGCTTCCTGAGCTCAGGAGTGAGCTCGGGACCGAAGTCCTCCGCCTCAAATACCGGGCGAATCTCAATCTCAGTTTCACCTTCGTGCGGACTGGGGCAGCGTTTCACCCACGCGACAGCTTCTTCCATGGACCTCACCTGCCACAGCCAGAAGCCGGCGATCAGCTCCTTGGTCTCAGTGAACGGCCCGTCAATTACGGTACGTTTCTCTCCCGAGAACCGGACGCGCTTGCCTTTGGAGCTGGGCTGGAGCCCGTCGCCGGCCAGCAGCACGCCGGCTTTCACCAGCTCTTCGTTGAACTTTCCCATTTCGGTCAGCAGCTTTTGCTTCGGCATAACACCGGCCTCCGAGTCCCTGCTGGCCTTCACTATCACCATGCATCGCATTGGTTGCGTCTCCTTTTGAGTTTCAGATTACCTGACCCTCTACTTTGACGTCGAACAACCGGCAGTCAGATCGACAAAACACGCAGTTACTTTGCTTGGGAAGGCATTGCATGGTTCGCGAGGGAATCCGATCGAGCGCCCCGAGGCTTGGGGCGACATGTCCAACCATGAAAAGTCTCTAGTCCGGCTTCCTGGCGAGTACTCTTAGCGGAACCTCAATGGAGCCGACGCGATCTGCGGAGACGTCATGGACTGCGAGCCGCAGCCGGACCTCGCCGTCGGGAAGATCAATCTCATTGCGTACCGAGTATCCTGTTTGCAATATCTCGTCGTACTTGGCGGGCGGCATGCCTAGTCTGAAAACGCGGCGGCTGGCGTTGACCACTTTGCCGTCATGGTCATACGCGATGGCGATGAACTCGATGGTCGAACGATAGAGGCCCTTGGCATCCACTTCGGCGCTGACGTGGTTCATGTCTGCCGTGTACTCGATCCAGTAGCGCGTCACCGGAGGTTTCAGTCTGGCCGCCAAATCACCCGCCGGGCCGGCCTGGGGCTGAAGATCTTGCGCCGCCGGGTCCCCAGCCGAAAAGATCCGCGCGTGGAAGAAGACCTGCGAGGATGGAGGCGCGTCCGGCAGAAGCCCCGGGGAGCCCATGCCCAGCAGAACTTTCGCACTGTGCGCCGCGGGCGCATCCGCGAAATAGCCGCGCCGGTAAGCCAGATGATCGTTATGGCCGGTGAGCTTGACCTGGATCTTACGGAGCCGGCCATCGAACTTCTTGTTCTCAGGGGAATAGGTCACGGTGTAATAGCTCGAACCGTTCTCAATGGCCCGGGCGAGACCCTGTTTAAGCGCATTGCTGTTGTAGAACGGAGTCCCGCCGGTCTCCTCCGCCAGTTGCAGCATAGTGGCAAGTTCCGCATTGGTCCGGTCACTTGCTTCTGGAGCTGAAGGAAAAGCACTTTGGTCGATCATCCCAGTGCGCATTCCAGGGCCTGAGAGGGCGACACCAGCCGGCCGGGTTTGTCGAGGAGGCGGAGGAGGCACGATCAGGCCGCGGGCGTCTATAGGATAGACCGCCACCCGGCTGGTCGTCAGCAGGTCGCTTACCTGCTGCAACTGTGCACCGTATCCGCGCTGCGACTTGAAAGGATCCAAGGGCGATTCCGGAGCGAGGCTGAGCGGGAATGAAGCTGAAAACCAGATCACGTTCTTGCGGCCCGGAACAGCCCCGAGATAGAGCGCGAGCTGTTTCAGCGCATCCAGCGTAATCTGGACCCGCCGGTCTATGAGGTGGCCTTCCTCGTCCGCTTCAAACTGGCGGAGGCTCGCAAGCACACTGTCCATTGTGCTCTGTCCCATGGGACTTTGTCCCAAAGGGCTTTGGCCCACACCCAGCGCAGAGAAGCGGTCCTCCGCACTCTCGCCCTTATTGCCGGACAGCGCAAGGGATTGCATGGGCACACTCCTGTTCAATGCGGCCAGCAAAACAGTCGAGTCCGTGGTGAATCCCTGGACCAGGCGGAGCCGGGAGGCCAGGGTGAACACCGCCATCCGGGTGCCTGGTGGAATGGTCTTCAGATATTCAATGATCTTGTGCCGGGCATAGGCCTGGTCCTCCATTGGGGTGTTCACGGCATCAAGAAGGAGCACGTTGATTGCGCTGGCCGTAGATGGTTCGGGAATATTGCTATAAGTGTTGGGCGGCAACGGGGAAGGCTTGTCTGTTTTCGGCCCGTCGATGCCCGGCCCGTGTTCTTCAAAAGCCTTGATCGTCTGTTCCCGGCCATCTTCGAAAATGTGGAACGCTGCTTGTTGCAGGCCTTTGACCGGATGGCCATCATGATTGACAACAACGTCCACGACCACAAGATTCGCGGTGCTGCGAATGACCGGGACTGAAGTTGTTGACTGCTGCTCCTGGCTTGCCGCATCGCCAGCCGGTGGAGGGGACGAAGGACGGTCTTGTGCCGCTAAGATGGCGCCCAACGCCAGTAACGTTCCCGCAAGGAAGAGACGAAGCGGACGAAGGAGCCCCATAAGCCGACCCTCGCTTTCTGGTGACCGCCAAGAGCAGGCACCAGACGATGGCGTGAGTATAGATGAGGCGAAAAGAATCCGCTATGCCGATAGACTCACCGGCGCGACTGGCGTGATTGCGACAAGGCTCGAACCAGATACTGAAAATCGGGCGGCGGTTCGGAGTCAACCGAGATGCTCGCTCCCGAGCGCGGATGAACAAATTGAAGATGCGCGGCGTGAAGAGCGACGCGGGCAATGAGCTTTTCCGAGGCTTCCGCCCGGTGGTATTTTCTGTCGCCGATCACCGGGTGGCCCATCGCCGAAAACTGCGCCCGGATTTGATTCTGTAATCCCGTCACCAGTTCAACCCGGACGAGCGAAGCATCTGCAAAAACCCGTTCGACGGAATAGCGTAGCTCGGCGCGGGCCGCCTGGGGGTCTCTCGCCGTCCGCAACTGCTGGAACATTCCTTCGCGCCGAAAATAATGAACCAGCGTCCCTGCCGGAACGTCGAGACGGCCGCGCAGTACCGCGAGATACTGCCTCTCGGGAGTATGGTCGAGAAACTGTCGCACGAGCGCATCCCGGTCCGAGTCGGTCTTGGCAAACAGCAGTACCCCGGAGACAAAACGATCGATACGATGAACGACCAGGGCCCGTTGTTTCTTCAGCTTGAGTCTTGCGGTAAGCAACGACAGGGCGGATGGAGTATCGGCGCCCTTGACCGGCACCGCCAGAAGTCCGGCAGGTTTGTCGATCGCGACCACGGCATCGTCTTCGTAAAGCACGGACAGCTTCCCCGAGAAACGAACCTTGCGCCGATCTTCGCGGGCCGAACCCCGGTCCGGCTTTCCCATGCGCCCGCGAGCGTTTCGCCGAGGTTTTTTCATTGGCTTGGTCTTGACGAGCTGGTAATACTCATGCCGCCACGGGATTCGCCTTGAGATACGTCTCGATCTCGAGAATCTCGTCGGGACTCAGGCGGATTCCGCGGAGCGCACGATCTGCTTTGCCTGTTTTGTCGCGTTGGCGTCCCGGTTTCGTCGCTCGCGTAAATTGTACAGTTAGAACTCAAGTCGCATTTGCAGGGCGACCATGCGAGGACTGCTATCGCCACCGAGACCGACGCCGAGCAAGCCGGTTGGAGGTGAGGTTGTAGACGTGAGGGCGCCGAATCCGGTCTGGGTCGAAGGCTTGCCCGGAATGCCGGCCAGCACCATGCCGGGAAGGGCGAAATTCGGGTGATTGAATATATTGAAGAACTGAGCGTCGAGCCGCAACTTCAAACGTTCGGTCAGGGGAAACCATTTCGTGAGATAAAGATCACTCCAGAAGAAATCGGGACCGCGCAACGCATTGCGACCGAGGTTTCCAAACTGGCAACTCCGGGGATCGGGGATTGGCGCGCCGTTGCAGGCGCCGGTACTTGGATCGACCGCGGACACAAAGGCATCGGGATTCAACCACTGGATCGTTCCCGGCTGCGTTACTCCGGGAATGGAATGATGTTGATAAAGCGGTACACCGGGCACTACGCTTGCGAACTGCGGTCCGGCGCCCTGCACGATTCCATTTCCGTCCGCCGAGTAGGGCGTGCTCAGGACTGAGAACGGCACGCCGGTGTGCCAAAACACGCTGCCCGACACCTGCCAGCCGTTCAATACATATCCAAGCGCGTGGCTCCGCACTTTGACCGGCAACTCGTATACATATTGCGCCGTGAGATTATGGCGGATGTCATAGTCGCAAGGTCCATGATTGCGCGCCAGGTCGCCCGGGAGCGGCGAGAGGATGGCCCCCGCGGAGAACTGCAGGAATCCGCCGTTGGAAACCTCGTCGAGACAATGACTCCAGGTGTAATTGATCTGGCCTTGCAATCCATGTCCCAACCGCTTCATTGCGGTGAGTTGCAGGCCGTGGTAATTGCTGCCCGCTCCCGTAGAGAACTGCGTGACCGCGGCAAACCTGGGATCGGCCGGTTGCTTGTAAGGAAACGGGACGAAACAGCCCTGACACACCGTTTGATAACCGTTTACCTGCGTTACGTACGGCTGGTCCACGGCGCGGGTGCCGACATACTGCGCCTTCACGCTGGCGGTGGCCCCAAATTGATGTTCGAGTCCAAGACTCCACTCCATAAAATACGGCGCGCGCAATTTGCCATCCGGGACCGCCGTTATGTTCACTGGAGGAAGGCAGGTTGACGCATTAGCCAGCGGTGATGCGCACGAAAGCTGCCCCTGAGTGAATCCCGCCCCGAAGCGCTGGTTCGCAGCGATGGTCGCGTCAACTGCGCTATTGGGCACGCCCGGCGCAATGGATGCACCGCCCGCAGTACCCAGTAGACCGCCTTGGAATGTTCGCACATAGGGCGGGTTGGTCCCTACCATGTCGGCGATGGTCCCCGGCAGGATATCGCTGAAGAGGCCGAAGCCTGATCTCAGGATTGAATCCTTGCGGAACTGCCAGGCGATTGCCGTCCGGGGTTGCAGGATGGCAATGGGCGTAGAAGAGAACAGCTGGCCCAGGTTCGTTGCAATCACCGAGGTCAACGGTTGATTGACATCGTGGGAAATTGCGGTAAATGAGCCGTGAAGGCGCGCAATCTGCTGGTGCGGATTTGCCGGATTGGAATTGAAGGTATCACGCAGCCCGAACGTCCAGGTCAGTCTCGAGGTCACTCTCCAGGTGTCCTGTGCATACAGGTCAGCATTGAGAAAGTTGAATGGTTCATTCGCCGCCAGGGGAAACGTCTGGGTTGCGGTGGACGCCACGCCGTAGATGAACTGCGGCAACGTCGTGTAGGTTATGGTCGGTACAGTACCCTGCCCAAAGTCAAAGTCATTAAGACGAAAGATCCTGGTGTTGGTGCCGAATCTAAGTTCATGCGCGCCGTGGGTCCATGCAAGATTGTCATTGATGAAGAACCGGGAGGCCCGTCTTCCCTGGATCCAATTGTTATCGAGTCCGCCGATGGTGGTAAATGGTGCATTGGCTCCGCTCCCCTGCAAAACAATAGGGAATGCCGAAAGCGTCTTCTGGAAGTCCCGCGGACCGAAGAGGCTCTCATACCATGAAAATGCCGGATTGAAATAATTCACCAGGTTCTGGGAGAAGACATGCGCGTAGCCAGCGGCAAACGAATAAAGAGGTTGCGGGGAAACAGAGTCAAACACCGGATTGATGGGATCAGTATAGGCGGCTTGCACGCCGGTGTCAGCCTGGAAACGAAACCAGGCCGTGTTTTTCTCGTCGATGTTGTAGTCGATTCGGACTGTCTGCACCTGTTCGTGGTCGGCACTGGAACGCGACACGCTCCGCCGGTTCGCGCAACCATCCCCGCTTGGAGGACCGCCTGACGCGGAAGTTCCGTCCGCATTGAGCGGGCACCCGAGGACCGCCAGAGCCGCCCCACTGGTGTTGCCGTACAGCGAAAACATTTTCTGGTAGAACGGCACGAGTCGGGGAGCGGGCGCATAGGCCGATCCCGTCACCGAGTCAGTCCCACCTAAAGGAAGCTGCTGCAGGACGTAGTGCTGGAATGCTGTACTCGGAACCGTGATGGTCGAGAAAACGGGCAGGGCAATCCGCACCCACTCGCTGTCGAAGAAAAAAAACAGTTTGTTGTGAGCAAGCGGTCCGCCGAAACTGCCGCCAAAGTGGTTGACGTTCGAGCGTGGCTTGTGATTTCCGGGGGTGGCGTTCGCAAAATAATCCGCCGCGCTCAAAACCGAGCCGCTCCACAGTTCGTACAGGTTCCCATGAAAATGATTTGTGCCGGACTTCGTCACGTAGTTGATCTGCGAGGCTCCGTATCGGCCCTGATCGACAGAATAGGAGAGAGTGTTGACAGTCACCTCCGCGATCGAATTCAGTCCCAGCACCAGATTTGTCGAAAGGCCGCTGTTGAGATTCGTGAGCGGGTCATTGGTCTCCAGGCCATCGACGATGTAGCCGTTGGACAACGCAGGCAGACCGTTAAATTCCACGTTCCCGAAGCCGTTAGTTCCGCCAACGAAATCATTGCTGCTGCCCGCCGTGTTGATCAGGGCCCCGGGCGCAAACTGTAAGGGATAGGTCAGATCGCCGCCTGGGTTCGGCAGTTCCTCCAGGGCGACCGCATTCAGGGTCGTCACGGTGTTTGCATTTCCCGGATTGATGATGGGCGCTTCCCCGCCTACTTCCACCGTCTGGGTTGATGGGGCCAGTGTGAGGATGAAGTTGACGTTCTGCTTCTGCCCCAGGCCCGCAAGAACATTGCCGGCTTGTTGCGGAGCGAAGCCCGGTGTTTCCACCTTTACGGTGTAGCTGCCTGGCTTGAGCTGCGGAAAGTTGAACCGGCCTGCGGCATCGGTGCGGGAACCACGTTGCAGGCCGTTCTCATTGCTGGTGATCGTCACCGCTGCTCCGGGAACGAGCGCACCGGATACGTCCCTCACTTCACCAACAATGGCGCTGGTCGTCTCCCCTTGCGCGAAGGCCACCGCGGGAACCAGAAGGCCCGCGCCCAGCATCAGGGGGAGAATGCGAAGTACAGGGCGCAGGACCATGCAACGCGGAACCACGGTATGTCCTTCCTGAACATTGACCGCGAAGAACAGCCGCAGGCGGTCTTCAGTCGTAAAGTGGAATATACCATGTTGTGTTAACTATAGTAAACAAAGCGAGCGATATTATGATTCAACCGATTTCTGTCAGTGATCCTTGCCCAGCGCCGCCGTAATGGCTTTTTCCGCCAGCGGGCCCATCACGTCGTAACCGGCGTCATTGGGATGGAGGCCATCATAGGTCAGTTCGCGCTTGAACATCCTGGCGTCATCGAGCATCGCGGAGTAGTAGTCGAGATAGACAAAGCCGTTCTTTGCGGCATAGCTCTTGATCCAGGCGTTGAGCGCGATAATTTTCTCCGGCGGACGGCGCTCCGTCTGCGGCTTGATGTAATCGCACACCGGCATCACCGAAGCCAGCACCGCGCGGATTCCGTTGGCCCGGGCCAGTTCCGCCATCGACGTGAGATTGTCTTCAATTGCCTCCAGAGACATGGGGCCGGTGTTGCCGGCAAGATCGTTGGTGCCGGCCAGGATCACCACGGCTTTCGGCTGGAGAGCAATCACGTCGGGACGAAACCGGAGCAGCATCTGCGGCGTCGTCTGCCCGCTGATGCCCCGGTTCACGTAGGGTTTCCCGGGGAAAAATGTGTTGTCCTTCCGTCCCCAGAAATCGGTGATGGAATCGCCCATGAACACCACACGGCCCTCGTGCGCCGCCGGAGCAGCCAGGCGGGCATTCTCGTCGCGATAACGGGCCAGGTTGGGCCAGTCAGCCAGGGTCTTGCGCGCGCGGTCCAGATCGGCACGAAGCTTGGACACTTCCGGCGAATCCACGGTTGGTGAGGGCAACGGCGTTGGTGGCGGCGTGGGAGATTGCGGCACCGCGTTGGTTTGGGCGATCAGTGCCGAGCTCAGGCAAAGTGCAACAGAGGAAAACAGAATCTGGAGGCGTCTCATTCGGTCCTCTCGGGAATGGCGGTCTTTCTTGCGCTGACGAGTATAACTAAGGATTCGAAAGTTAGACGCGGCAATGCCGCGTCTCTACGCAGGGCATTTTCGCGGTCTGCGAGATCAACGTAAATCCGTGGCCAGCGCCAGTTCCGCCGCTTTGCCTTTCACGCCGCGCAAATCGAGTTTCCCAGTGCCCAGGTAAGGCAGCGCGTCCACGTGGAAGAACTGGTCTTTGCGTGGCTTCCACAGCGCCGGCAGGTCGCATTGGGCGAATTTCTCGAGCACCGGCGCGAGATTATCGTCGGACAGCGTGTGCAATACGACGATCCGCTCGCCTTTCTTTTCGTCCGGCACGGCGGCCACGGCGAAGACTTGTTCCGTCGAGCCAGCCAGTTCGTGGAGTTTCTCTTCGATCTTGATGTGCGGCACCATTTCGCCGCCGATCTTGCTGAAACGCGACAGGCGGTCGGTGATGGTCAGGAAACCGTCTTCTTCCATGTTGGCGATGTCGCCAGTCACGTACCAGCCGTCTTGCAAAACTTCGGCGGTCTTATCCGGCCGGCCCAGATAGCCTTTCATTACGTTAGGCCCCTTCACCAGCAGCATTCCCGGTTGGCCGGGCGGAAGAGCTTGCTGCGTTTCCGGATCAACAATACGTACGCTGATCCCCGGCAGCGGATGTCCGATGGTCCCGCGGCGCGCCGCGACCTGGCGGAAGCCCGGTGCGCGGAAGTCGCGTCCGTTGACCGCGACCACCGGGGAACACTCGGTACAGCCATAGCCTTCCAGCGGACGTATCCCGAACAAATCCTCAAACGCCAGCGCCACGCGCTCCGGCAGCTTCTCGGCACCGACCAGCACGTATTGCAGACTGCCGAAATGTTCCGGCGAACAGCGCTTCATGTAGGCCTGCAGGAACGTTGGTGTCGCCACCAGGAAAGTGACCCGGTACTTCGAGACCAGTTCGCTGATGGACTTGGCATCGAGCGGGTTGGGATGAAAGACGACGCCAATGCCATGCACCGCCGGCATCCAGAGCGTGGCCATGAAGCCAAAGGAGTGGAAGAACGGAAGAATGCCCAGGACTTTGTCCCGGCCGTCGAGCATGAAGACCTGCGTTACCTGCCGGATGTTCGAGAGAAGGTTGTAGTGCGTGAGCATCACGCCCTTGGGTTCGCCGGTGCTCCCGCTTGAGAAGATGATGGTCGCCAGGCTCTCCGCCGTGCTGGGCCGCGCGCCTAAGGCGCGTTTCAGCGCGCGATGCGGCAGCGTCCAGGCATACAAGAGCGCAATGAGTTTTTCCGACAGCCGGGGATTTGCCAGCGCGTCTTCGAGCAGCAGCGTCTTTCCGGGGATTTCCATTTTGGGAAAGCGCTCGAGGAAGGCTTTCGACGTGATGACCGTCTGCAGATTGCACTGTCTGGCGCACGACGCAATTGCCTCGTTGTTGGCGGTGTAATTCAGATTCACCGGAACGCGCCCCAGGAGCGTAGCGGCGTAGTTCGCCAGAGCGCCTCCGACGGAAGGCGGCAATAGCATGCCGACCATCTCCTGTCCCTGCCACAGCGAGGCCAGGCGGCGCGCCGCGAAGATGCACTTCACCAGCATTCCGCCGAAGCGTATCTTCGGCACGCGGCCATCGGCTGCCGCAAAGCGCCACGGATACCGGCGCGCGCTGTACACGAATGCTCGGTCCAGCGTGCGTCGCGGCTTGCGGTCAGCTTCAAACGCCACGCTCTGCAACTCCTGCACCGCGCGCCGGACCTGAATGGGCGAACTCTCCGGCGGAAGCGGCTTCCCAAAGCTGACAGTGACCGGATAAGGAATACGGCGCGGTGCCTTCCACAAGAAGCGGTTGCGCTCAAAGCTGAAGATGCTCCCCCAGACGCCGTGCAGGTTCACGGGCACAATGGGCGCGTCGACGCCTTTCATGATGCGTTCCATTCCGCGCCGGAAGGGAAGCAGCTGGCCGGTGCGGGTGATCTGTCCTTCGGCGAAGATGCATACGATCTGGCCATCGCGAATGGCGTCACTGGCCGTGCGTAGAGAGCGGATCATGTCGCGCGGCCGCAGTTCCGACGAAATCGGAATGGCCCGCAGCATCATGGCAAAGGGCTTTACCACGGGGTTGTCATAGATGCCCTGGAACATGATGAAGCGGATGGGCCGGTCGGTGGCCGAGACCAGCAGCAACACGTCCACGAACGACATGTGGTTGGAGACGAACAACGCTCCGCCTCTTTCGGGAATATTGTCGCGGCCGATGATCTTGATGCTGTACACCGTATGTGTCAGCATCCACAGCAGCAGGCGCAGAAACCACTGTGGCAGAAGGTACAAGACGTAGATTGTCCCGCCGAGAGTAATAACGGCGCTGGCCAGAAATACGCCCCGGGGATTCAAATGGCCCCAGGTGGTCAGCGCAAAGTACATTCCGGAGGCCAGCGCCACGCCGACGAAGGAGAGCAAATTGGCGGCGGCGATGGTGCCACCTCTATCGTCTGCTGCCGGACGGTGCTGTATGAGTGCATTCACCGGGACCGCAAAGAAACCGGCAAAAAAACCCAGAAGCGAGAGAATGACAATGGCTGAAGCAAAACTGTGCTGCGCTCCACCCATGAGCGCGGACATCACGGTCATGCCCAGTGAGCCGAGAGGGATCAGCCCATATTCGATTTTGTTGTCGGAGAGATAGCCGGCCACAAGGCTGCCAATGCCGATGCCTCCCGCCAGGCCGACGTCGAGCATGGTGATTTGTTTTTTGCCCAGGTGCAGAGAGTCGTTTCCATAGACCACAACGGTTTGCAAAAACAGCGTCCCCAAAAACCAAAAGTAGGTGTTACCCAGCACCGCCAGCCATAGGGGCTGGTCTTTACGCATGGACCCGATCTGCTGCCACAAGTCGGCGACAAGATTAGCGCGAAATCTTTTTTCAGGGGCCGCCGGCGGGACTCGGGTAATGGTCAGACTGCTGAGCAGTCCGAGCACCGCTAGGCCGGCGAGAAGGATTCCGTTGTAGGCTTCGTGCGCTTTGAAACTATCGTAAAACCATCCCGCCGCGACTGTTCCAGAGATGATGGCCAGAAATGTTCCGAGCTCGATTACACCATTGCCCCAGGAAAGCCATTTTTCCGGCAGCAATTCTGGCAGGAGACCGTATTTGGAAGGACCAAAAAGCGCAGCCTGCATTGCCACCAGGAACAATACCGCCAGCTCCAGCGACAAGAGATTACGCGAAAGCGCCAGCACGGTTACCAGCATGGCCCCGAGTTCGATCAATTTGGTGGCAATGGTTACCTGGCGCTTGCTATAGCGGTCCGCAAGGAACCCTCCCGGCATGCTGAATAAGACCAGGGGGATGGAGAATAGCAGAGGAATCAGGGCGACAAACCGGTTGCGCTGTCCCAGGTCGTGGACCGTGTCGAGCACAATGAAAACGAGAAGGTACCGGAGCATGTTCACGCTGAACGCGCCCTGAAACTGAGTGACGATCAGCGACCAGAAACCGAGGCGCCAGGGCTTCTGCGGTTGGTCATCCGCGGATTCACGTCCAGACGGCGTTTCTGTCTGGTGAAGGGAAGATTCCGAAGCTAACCGGGGACTTGCGCCATCGGCGGGCATGAGTGCACATTTTGTCATCAGATGACGCCGATGTAAATGATGGTCTTGCCCGTTGGTCCATGGTTGGTGAAGGCTGGCGACCCCACGCGAGTCAAATTAGTTCCCGTAATTTGAACTTTCCTATTCTCTTTCAAACTTCCAGTCGGGGAACAAAATCGTTGGATTCCTACTCTAAGTTTGTTACGAGGAGGCAACGCAAAATGGCGATCATCTCGGAAAGTAATAAGTGGGCACGGCAGAATTGGTGGAAGATTGGATTAATTATCCTGGCTGTGTGGACCGTCTTCTACATTGCTGTAATCACGCCACTGCAACATCGCAACGCGGTTGCCTCACGGAGGTCGATCGATCCTGACTCGATTAACTGGAACGACCCGGCTTCGCTGCTGCGGCAAGCGTCATGGAGAGACCTGCTGCCGTCCGGCGACTCAAGAATAGCGGCATCCCGGAGCTCGCGGCGTATGGGCGCGGTCAGGGCAACGGGATTGATGGGCTATCGCCAAACTACAGGCAGCCCCGTTCTTCACATTAGTCTGGCCGACGATACCGCGGACCGTAAGACAGTTCGCACTGCCGCGCTCGACCTGGAGGTCAAGAACCCGGCGCAAAGCGCGGAACAGATTCGCAGCCTGGCCGAGCAGATGGGAGGATACCTGGTGAACTGCGAGGTTGGCGGTGACGAGCAATCCCCCGCCGCGACCATCACTGTCCGTGCGCCCGCTGCTCATTTTGAAGAGGCGCGTACCGAGATCAAGAAACTGGCTACTCGCGTGGAAGGCGAGAAAGCCGATGTCGCCGATGTAACAAAAGATTATGTGGACAGAGAAGCCCGGCTGAGAAACCTTCGCGCCGCGGAGACCCAGTACCTCGCCATCATGAAACGTGCGTCTACGACTCAAGACACTCTGGAGGTGAGTTCCAAGCTGGGCGAGGTGCGCGGCGAGATCGAAGAACAGCAGGCGGAATTTGTTGCCATTGTCCGGCAGGTCGAGACGGTGGCCATCACCGTATCACTGCATGCGGAGGCCGATGCGCACGTCTTTGGCTTCTATTGGCGCCCTATGTACCAGATCAAGCTTGCGGCGCGCGATGGAGTAGACAGCCTGGCTACCTACGTTGGCGCCATGACCGCAGTCGTCTTCGAGCTGCCTGCGATCATCCTCTGGCTTATGACGATCGCCCTGGTTGCTGCTATCGGCTGGCGAATTCTGCGCTGGGTAGGAAGAGAGTTTTTTGTTCCCCAGAGCGTGCCGGCAACTCCAAAGCGTTGATCAGGGCGGAAATCCTCTTAATAATCCGAATTGTTATCGAGCATAAAGGGCGAGGCAGATATTCTCTAACCCAGGTTTTCCTTCAAAAGGATAAGCCTGGCCGCAGCCAGGCTTTTGGAGAGAGGAGCGCAGAGAGTTAGACGGTCATCAGCTCTTTTTCCTTGGCCTTGGACATTTCTTCCATCTTCTTGATTTCGTCGTCGGTCAGCTTCTGGACTTCGTCGAGGGCCTTTTTTTCTTCGTCCTCGCTGATTTTTTTGTCCTTCATGGCTTTTTTGATAGCGTCATTACCGTCGCGGCGGATGTTGCGCACGGCCGTGCGGTGGTCTTCCAGGATCTTGTGGAGATGTTTCACCATGTCCTTGCGGCGCTCTTCGGTCAGCGGCGGGACGGGAATGCGAATGAGCTTGCCGTCATTCTGCGGGTTCAGGCCCAGGTCGGCGCTGCGGATGGCCTTTTCGATGTCCGCCAGAATACTGGGATCGTAGGGCTGGACAGTCAGCAGTTGCGCTTCCGGCGCATGCACCTGGGACAGCTGGTTCAGCGGCATCTCGGAGCCGTACGCTGGAACACGGATGGTGTCCAGCATGTTGACGGAAGCGCGCCCGGTGCGGGCGGCGGCCAGATTTACGCGAAAGTCTTCTACCGCCTTGTCCATGCGGGTCTTGAGTTGCTGATACGTTTCTTTGAGTGCGGGCATGCCCGCGATCACTGATGGCGCCATGGCCAAAGCCTCACGGTAAAAATAAAGTCGTTTGATTATAGCGTGAGCCGCTTGGCGGGCGGGAGCGCTGTTCTGAGATACTCTGGGGAGGAAACGTCATGGGGTCGGCGCTACTGATCACTTACGCAATCGGAGTCTATGGTGTATTGCCAGCAACGTTGATTTGGGGCTGGGCACGATGGGTGCGTGCCCCGCGGCCGCGAACACTGGTTCCGGTTCTCGCATTTGTGGGTTTCCTGCTGGTTACGGTCTCTGCTCTGCTTGCGATATCCACCCTCCTCTACGCCCGTATCGCCGGCGGTTTTCGCTACTACGATCCAGCCCTGATGAGGATTTACGGATGCGGATTGGTGCTTTCCTTGGCGGGAGGGGCAGTTGCGTTACGCGGTGTGTGGCGACCAAGTCCAGTGCGCTGGCATGCTCCCGCGTGTGCTTTTGGCATGTTTGTGTTCTGGCTGATGGCGGCAGCCAGCGAATAGACGCAAGATTCCTGGAACTTTCAATTATCTGGGGCGTAGTAATGGTTGCAGGAGGCGGTCATGCAACGAACAGCGTCTTTGATGGCAAGACTTACGCTCGCCGCGTTTTTTGCGCTTGCCGCAGGTTCTTCACCGGCGCAAACAAACCCGGAAAAACCGTTTGTCTCCGGCGGCAGGATTGAGATGACTCTTGAAGGCGGCGACTACGAGGTCCGCCCCGGCGCTGACAATCGGGTCCGCGTGACTTTGAGCGGGAACATTGGCAGTGCCAAAGCGGCGGTCAACACTAACGGCACCCATGCCGATATCGAAGTGACCAACACGCCGCACAACAACTTCCATGCCATCATTGAAGTGCCGGAGGTTTCCGACCTCCGCATCCGGCTCACGGCCGGCAATCTGGTGACCGGGGCGATCAAGGGCAACAAGGACATTCAGAGTAACGCCGGAAACGCAGAGATCACCGTCGGCGATCCCAGCCAGTACGCCAGCGTGGACGCGTCGGTCCGGGCCGGCAACATTGACGCCGACGTATTCGGCAGTTCTACGTCCGGCCTGTTTCGCTCGTTCAAATGGCAGGGAAAAGGGAAGTACGCCGTGCGGGCACGCCTGGGGGCCGGAAATTTAGGGTTTCATAAGTGAGCACGACCGGCAGAGATTTCCGAGGAACCATGAGTACGCGGCAGTGCCGCGTCTCTACGTGATGATCCTTGCTAACCCCCAGTCGTTTGTTAGCGACCTGGTGGTCTATGTTTGCTGCGCGCGTTTCAGTTCGTCGCTGAGGAGCAGTGCTTCCGCGATTTCTTTCATGGGTTTGCGCATCTGTCTGCTCTGCCGCTGCAGGGCGAGATAGGCTTGTTCTTCATTGATCCCCATATCGCGTTGCAGGATTCCCTTGGCGCGCTCGATGATCTTGCGCGTTTCCAGTTGTTCGGCGAGCATCAGGTTCTGGTCTTCCAGGCGCGCCATTTCGATGGCCGCGCCCACCAGGAAGCCGATGGTGGACATCATCTTGATTTCGCGCTTGCCGTGAATGTGCGGACGCCGGTGCTGGAGGTTGATGACCCCGACCACGCCCTGGCGGCTGAGAACCGGCACCGACAGGAAAGCCTGGAAGCTGTCTTCCGGCAGTTCGCTGAAGCCCCGGAAGCGCGGGTCTTGTGACGCGTTCGACGGCACGCTAACCGGTTGCCGGTGCTCCGCCACCCAGCCAGTGATGCCCTGTCCCAGCTTGAGTTTCAAGCGGTCGACGGCTTCGGGGTGCGGGTTCTTGGACGCGCGCAACACCAGTTCATTCTTTTCCAGAACATAGATGAAACAGGAGTCACACTTCACCACAGCGGCGGCGAATTCCACGACTTGCGCCAGCACTTCGTGCAGCGAATCGCACTCGGCCATGCGGCTGCCAATTTCATGAAGAAAGTCCACCTCCGGGTGGTCGATGAGGCCAGTGGTTTGGGTTGCGATTTCTGCTCCCTGCAGTTCCATGTTCTGTCTCCCTTGGTTACGATTTATGAAAATGGGAACGGACCCCGAGAGGCCCGCCCCAGAACGTCCTGATTAGCTACCTGCCGGCACTGCCTCCGAGAATCTGTTCTCTTGCACCAGCGCCGCTTCTTCTTTGCGTGCCTCGTATTGGACCGCAATGCTGTCTGTGGCGGAACGCTCATGGCCGGGGCCGCTGGAAAAACCACACATGCCCAGGGCCATGATCGCCGCCTTCAGAGGCGAATATCCGTAAAACGACTTCACTCTGACCTCCTTGTGTTGGGGAGAAGCACTCCGGCAAAACCGGAAAGCGCCGCTCACGTTGTCGGTTGCGACGGCGAGGTCAGTGTGGTTTGTACAACGAGGGAGAACCTAATGAACGCCAGCGTTCGATGTTTGCTACTGAATCTAATCTGACAGAGGGAGGAGCTTAAGTCCAATTCAAAAAATCTATTGTGGCTATGCGTGACGGCACGGTCATTTACGCGCTGTTGATATTTGCGCCAGGCAGAACGTCTCCTGCTGGACATCGAAACTCAATTCAAGGCTGCGTTTGTGCGCGATGCAACTTGCCCACCAGCGCCAGCGCTTCTTCTTTTGTGGCGATCGAGCCATCCAGCTGCGCGTCTTCCACGGCGGTCAGCAGATCTTTGAACCGCGGGCCGGGTTGATGTCCGGCGGCAATGAGGTCGTCGCCGGTAAGCAGCGGCTCGGGGCGGATCTGTTCCGCGGGCAGGCTCCGCAGTTTTTCCTGCGTAAAGTTGTACAGCCCCAGATCACGATGGCTCCCTAGGCAGTCCAGGCGGTGCAACTCCAGATGTTCATCAAATTGCGGCAGGCGGAAGAAGCGTTTCAGCGTCGAGTCTTTCATCCGTGGGACGTCGGCAAACTTCATGTGGTTGGCAACCAGCGCGCAGACCTGATCGGTTTCATCATTCGACAGACGAAAGCGCCGGCAGATTTCTTCCGCCATCGTCGTCCCGATTTCAGCATGATTGTCAAAACGAATGCGGTCCGGAGCCGCGCGGAACGTGGGCGGTTTGCCTACGTCGTGCAGTAAAGCGCCCAGCGCCAGGGTCGTGGAGCAATTTGCCGGCAGGCCTTCCAGCAACATGAGAGTGTGCACCCAGACGTCGCCTTCCGGATGATATTGCGGCGGCTGCTGCACGCCCTGCATTTTCTTGATCTCCGGCAGAACTTGTTCCAGCAGACCGGTCTGGTCGAGCAACTCAAAGGCGCGGCGAGCGCGGCCTTCGGTCAACATCTTGAGAATCTCGTCGCGAATGCGTTCGCGGCTGACGTCGAGAATTTGCGGCGCGAGTTCTCGGATTGCCTGAAGAGTTTTTTCCTCGATTGCGTAATCCAGGCGCGCAGCGAAACGAACGGCCCGCAGCAAACGCAGCTTGTCTTCCGAAAACCGCTGCCGCGGACTGCCGATGGTCCGGATGATCTTTCGTTGCAAGTCTTCGCGCCCGCCAAAGTAGTCGAGCACTTCCTGGGTGATGGGATCGAGCAACAGCCCGTTGATGGTGAAATCGCGTCGCTGGACATCGAGCCGCGGGTCGGCGCTGAACTGCACCTGGTCGGGATGGCGGCCGTCCGAATAGGCGCCGTCGCTGCGGTAAGTCGCGACTTCAATGGCGTAGTTGGCCGGGCCTTCCGGCGCGTCGCGAACGACCGGCACCAGCACGACGCCGAACTGCGCGCCTACGGCGTAAGTCTGCGGAAGGATCTCCATGACCTGTTCCGGCGAAGCGGAGGTGGCGACGTCATAATCCGTGGGCTCGAGTCCCAGCAGGAGATCGCGAACACAGCCGCCGGCGAGATAGGCGGAGTATCCATGCTCGCGCAGTACACCCAGGATGCGAGTGGCCTGTTGCGCCTTGTCCGAGGAAAGATTCATGTGTATCAGCAATTAGCAAATGGCAATTAGCAGATAGCCGGACGGCGCCACCAAACCCCATCCTTCCCAGGCCCTTTGGCTGATGGCCAATTGCTATTTGCTAATTGCTCCGGCGTGCCTGTGCCACACACGCCATGCTCACATACTATAGATGTATGTCCGAAGCTTGCATTCTGGGGATTGAAACTTCCTGTGACGAGACCGCAGCCGCGGTAGTGCGGGGCGGGGAGCAGTTGCTTTCCAACGTGGTTTCTTCCCAGATCGCGACGCACCAACCCTATGGCGGCGTGGTCCCGGAACTGGCGTCGCGGGAACACTTACGCGCGATTGTTCCCGTCGTGCGCCAGGCGCTCGCGGAAGCGGGGCAGTCCTACGAATCCGTAGATGCCATAGCGGTGACCCAGGGGCCCGGACTTGCCGGAGCGTTGCTGGTGGGGATCAGTTTTGCCAAAGCACTGGCGTTTGCACTGGGGAAGCCGCTGATTGCGGTGAACCACCTGGAGGGTCACATCCACGCTGTGCTGCTGGAGGAAAAACAAAAAGGAAACCTCCAGCTCGCGTTTCCCGTGCTGGCGCTGGTCGTTTCCGGAGGACACACGCACCTGTTTCTGGCGCGCGAGCGTGAGCGCGGCTGGTCGTATGAAAACATTGGCCGCACCCGCGACGACGCCGCGGGAGAGGCCTTTGACAAAGTCGCCAAGCTGCTGGGACTCGGATATCCGGGCGGTCCAATTGTGGATGCCCTGGCGCCGCACGGGAATCCGCGCGCCGTACATTTTGGCCCGGCACAGATCAAGCATCGCAACCGCGGAACGCCCAGGGACCGCCAGACGCCGTACGACTTTTCCTTCAGCGGCATCAAAACTGCGGTGCTGCGCTACGTGGAAGTCGAAAAGATGCGTGACTCCATAGCGGCGCGACAGCACTCTCTGGCCGGCATACCCAGCCCTCGCGTCCAGGACGTGCTTCCGCTCTGCGACGCCCGGACGCTTGACCTGGTCGCTTCGTTTCAACGCGCCGTCGTCGAGGACCTGGCAGGGAAGACGCTGCGGGCTGCGCGGGAGCGGGAAGCGGCAACACTGTTTGTGACCGGAGGCGTGGCCGCCAACAGCGAATTACGCCGGACGTTCGAAAAACAGGCCGCGCTGGAAGGCTTGCCGGTCTTTTTCCCGTCCCGCAAACTCTCGACCGACAATGCGGCCATGATCGCGGCCGCCGCCTGGCCAAAATACCAGGCCGGCGAGTTCGCAGGCGCGGAATTCTCGGCTGAGGCGTCTTTGAGTTTGCGTTAAGAGGGCGGAGTGCGCCGCGGCGGCAAGATCGTTTCCAGCACGCGCGCGAGCTGGGCTTCGATGTCCATGTCTTTGTAAATCACAAGGGGCGAGTGGTTCTCCGGCAGGGCGTCAAGCGGACTTCGTCTCGCCGCAAGAATCACGATCGAGACCTTGGCCATCTCCGGCCGGGACTTGAGCGCGTCCATCAGTTGACGCCCATCCATTTTGGACATTTGCGGATCAATGATGACGAGGCTGGGCACAATGGTCTTCAGCATCTCCAGGGCTTCCAGACCGTTGGCGGCGGACTCCACCCCAAATCCCCGTTCTTCCAGAAAACGACAGACAGTATGGCGGATGAGCATGGAATCATCCACGACTAAAACGAGCTGATGCATGAAAGATTTTTCTGGGGATGCCTCAAGGTACCAAGACGGCCGTTCCGTCCGCAAGCAGGAAAGCGACAGGGTTGGGTACAAAAGTACCGCGCAAGATTAGAGTCTACGCCTCATCCGGCTCGATGTTCTCTTCAATGGCCATGTCTTTGAACTCGCTCGCGTCAAAGACCTCGCCACACGACTCGCATTCCACGAATTCTTGATCGTCTTCTCGGGCTACAACACGGACGCGGGGATGACGGCAGGGCTTCTCCATATCTCTGGTCGGTGGAAGTCGTTTCGCGATAGGTGAACTTTGGCTTGGCTTCATAATTCGGACCGAGACGCCCTTATTACGGCGACAGTACACGAATTGGCGGTATTTTAAGCCTGTCTCTCAGGTTGTCAAGTCTTTCTTAAGGACTGGAAGCGCGCGAAAGTGTCATATTGGACACAGTGAACAAAACCCCGAGCAACTAAGCCAGTCGCGCTCATGACCGCGGATGTTTGCCGTGCCGTAAAATGATTGTGAGGACGTAAGGGATGAATAGCGCTTCTAACCATGGACACGCAGCTGCTGCGGTAAAGCTGCCGATCTATCTCGACAATCACGCCACCACTCCGCTGGACCCGCGCGTACTGGAGGCCATGATGCCGTATTTCACCGGCAAATTCGGCAACGCGGCGAGCCGCAGCCATCAGTTCGGATGGGACGCGCTGACCGCGGTGGAAGCGGCGCGCCAGCAGATTGCCCGGCTGATTGGCGCCTCGGCGAGTGAGATTGTCTTCACCGGCGGAGCTACCGAGAGCGACAACCTGGCCGTCAAAGGCGTAGCTGAGATGTACCGGGCAAAAGGGAACCACATCATTACATCGGCCACGGAACACAAAGCCGTTCTCGATAGCTGCAAGCGTCTTGAGAAGTACGGGTATCAGATAACTTATTTGCCGGTGCAGCCGGACGGGGTCATTGATCTGGACCGGTTGCAGGACGCTTTTACCGAAAAGACCATTCTGGTCAGCGTCATGGCCGCGAACAATGAAGTCGGTACGCTCCAGCCGCTCCGAGAGATCGGAGAGCTCTGCCGCGAGCGCGGCGTGCTTTTTCATTCTGACGCGGTGCAGGCGCTGGGCAAGGTCCCGCTGGACGTGGACCTGATGAACCTGGATCTGGCGTCGCTGACGGCGCACAAACTCTACGGGCCCAAGGGTTGCGGAGCGTTGTATGTGCGCTGCAAGGATCCGCAAGTCCGGATTTCCGCCATCATTGACGGAGGCGGCCACGAGCGCGGCATGCGCTCCGGCACGCTCAACGTTCCCGGCATCGTTGGCTTCGGCGAAGCCTGTGCCATCGCGCAGAAAGAAATGCCGGAAGAAAGCCGCCGGACCGCCGCCTTGCGCAACCGGCTGAAAGACAAGCTCACCGCCGAACTTGAAGAAGTCAGGGTGAATGGCAGCATGGAGCATCGTTTGCCGGGAAACCTGAACGCCAGTTTCCGCCACGTGGAAGGCGAGCCGCTGATGGTCGGACTCAAGGACATCGCTGTCTCCAGCGGCGCCGCCTGCACTTCCGACAAGATAGATCCGTCGCACGTGCTCCGCGCGCTGGGTCTGAGCGACGATGACGCGCAGAGCACTATCCGCTTTGGCATCGGGCGCTTCAATACGGAAGCCGAGATTGATTACGTGGCCGGAAGAGTTATTGAGGTAGTGAGCAGTCTGCGCGAGCTTTCGCGCATGTAGGAAGAAAGTCATTAAGCCGCGAATGAACACGACTTGTTCTTGAGCCGGTGTGTGCGGTTTCGCGTCCGTTCGCGTTGATTCGCGGCTAGACCTCTCGCAGCGATTCGGCCATCCGCGAAATTACCGCTTTCAGCAGCGCGACAAACGAATTCTTGACGCGTTCTCCGGTCTCCAGCACTTCCGCGTGGTCGAGGGGTTGATCGAGAATCCCCGCGGCCATGTTGGTGACACAGGAAATCGCCAGGACTTTCATTCCGCAGTGGCGGGCCACAATGGTCTCAGGAACAGTGGACATACCGACCAGGTCGGCGCCAATCGTGCGGAAGAAACGGATCTCCGCCGGCGTTTCATAGCTGGGCCCGGGGACCACGACATACACGCCGTCAGAAATCCTGATGCCCAGCCGTTTACCTTCTTCCATCGCCAGCTTGCGGAAGTCTGAGGCGTACGCTTCGGACATATCGGGAAAACGCACGCCGAAGCGGTCGTCATTCGGCCCAATCAGCGGATTGCCGCCTTGCAGATTGATGTGGTCTTTCAGCACTACCAAAGCACCTTGCTCCAGTTGCAGATTGATTCCACCGGCGGCATTGGTCAGCAGTACGGCCTTGATTCCCAAACGGGAAAAGACACGAATAGGAAACGTGACTCGCTGGAGCGAGTGGCCTTCATAATAGTGAACGCGGCCCTGCATTGCCGCGACAGCGATTGCGCCCACTTTGCCGATCACCAGATTGCCGGCATGGCCTTGCGCGCTGGAGACAGGGAAGTGCGGAATCTGAGCGCAAGGAATGACGGTGGCATCGGCCAGTTCATCGGCAAAACCGCCCAGCCCCGAGCCGAGCACCAAGGTGATCTTTGGCTGCAATGTGGTCTTGCTCCGGATGAACGCCGCCGCTTCGTCGGCGCGGGCGTAGTCGTCTTGTTGTGAAGAAGGAGTAGAGATTGTCATAGGCCGCGCACCATTTTCAAGATCGATTTGTTTTAAGAATGTGTGGCACAGGCACTCTTGCCTGTGCATGTCATTCTTCTGATCGACACAGAGCACAGGCAAGAGTGCCTGTGCCACACAAACCAAACAAACAACAATCAACCTCAGCTTGTCATGAGCAACCCGACAATGGCCGCTGAAACCAGGTTCGCCATGGTCCCCGCCAACATGGCGCGGAAGCCGAGTTTGGCCAGGTCATTGCGCCGTTCCGGCGCCAGCGCTCCAATGCCACCGAGCTGGATTCCAATCGAGCTAAAGTTGGCAAAGCCGCACAGCGCGAATGTGGCGATGGTAATGGACCGCTGATCGAGAGTGGCCATATGTTCGCCCAGCGCCTTATAGGCCACCAGTTCGTTGATCACCATGCGCTGGCCCAGCAGGTTGCCGATGGTGGGTGCGTCATGCCAGGGGACGCCGATCAGCCAGGCCACCGGAGCAAAAATCACGCCCAGCACAGTCTGTATGTCCTCGGGAAACCAGGCCCAATGATTATGAACGCCGCCCATGATCCCGTTCACAACGGCGATCAAAGCTAGAAACGAGATCAGCATAATGCCCACGTTAAAGGCCAGTTTTCCGCCGTCAATCGTACCGCGCGAGATTGCGCCCAGAATGTTCTCCCCTTTGCGGCTTTCGTCTTCCGGCATTTCCACCTTGCCGCCGGTCTTGGGTTCTTCGGTTTCCGGCACCAGCATCTTGGCCATCAGGATGGTCCCGGGCGCGGTCATGATGACCGCGGAAAGAAGATGCTCCGGTTTGACGCCGAAGAAAATGTAAGCAGCCATGATTCCGCCGGACACATGCGCCATGCCCGCGGTCATGATGGTCATCAGTTCAGACTTCGTCGCCAGGGGAAGAAAGGGACGAATGGCCAGCGGAGCCTCGGTCTGTCCCACAAAGACCGAGCCGGCTACATTGAGCGACTCCGCGCCGCTGATCCCCATGGTCCGCGCCATCACCCAGGCCATGCCTTTGACGATCACCTGCATAACGCCGAGGTGATACATCAAGGCAAAAAAAGCGGAGACAAAAATGATGGTGGGCAGCACCTGGAATGCAAAGAAAAAGCCCATGTATCCCGGCGATCCTGCCTGGAGCCCCAGTGCGCCGAACACAAAACTGCTTCCGGCAAAGGCGTATCCAAGAAAATGAGTGACCGCGTCGCCTGCGAATTTCATGGCCCGGATGCCCCAGGAGTATCGGACCACCAGCAGGGCAAAAACAAACTGCATTCCCAGCCCCCACAGTACGGTTTTCAGCTTGATGGACTGGCGGCTGGTGGAAAAAATGTAAGCCAGCCCAAGCAGAACGATGATGCCCAGCAATCCTGAGAATCGGTACATTGGTCTCCTCGTCAGGCGCGGGCCTGAGGAAATCAGCGTTTGAAAAACTGACGTATTGTATACCCGCGGAGATTGAGTAACTGAGTAATTCGGTAAGCGGGGCTCCACGCCGTCGCAGGGCCTGCCTGATTCCGTGCGTGGGGGGGGCCGGATCAACGATTCGTAAATTCCACCAGCGCATCGAGTTTGGCGCGGGCGGCGCCGGAATCGAGAGACTTCGCGGCCAGCGGCATGGCTTCGGCCAGGGCATCGGCTCTACCTGCGGCGACCAGGGCAGCCGCGGCGTTCATCAGGACCACGTCGCGGCGCGGAGATTTTTCGCCTGCCAGAATCTTACGGATGATATCCGCATTGGTCTTCGTGTCGCCGCCGGAAATCGCGCTCAGTGGAGCGGTGCTCAGGCCGAACTGCTGTGGCGTCACTTCATAGACCCGCAGCGACTCCCCACGCACTTCGGCGATGCGCGTTGGGCCGGTGATGGTGATCTCGTCCAGACCGTCGGCGCCGTGGACCACCAGCGCGCGCTTCAAGCCCAGCATCTTCAGCGCCTGGGCGAGTTTTTCCACCAGGTCGTCCGAATAGACGCCCACGACTTGCGCGGAAGCGTTCGCCGGGTTGGTCAGCGGTCCCAGAAGATTGAAGACGCTGCGCAGCGGACGCAACTCCCGGCGCGCGGCTTGCACGTATCTGGTTGCAGTATGAATGGCGGGAGCAGACATGAAAGCAATACCGACCTCACGGAGGCAGGCGGCAATCCGCGGCGGAGGAAGATCAACCTTCACTCCCAGCTCTTCCATCACATCGACCGAGCCACACTTTGAGGTAATGCCCCGGTTGCCGTGTTTCGCCACGCGCACGCCGGCGCCGGCAACGGTGAGAGCCGAAGCGGTGGAGATATTGAAAGTGTCACTGGCGTCGCCGCCGGTACCGCAAGTGTCCACGAGGGCTTCGCGTTCGGTGCCGCTGACGTCCAGCGTGGAATGTTCGATGAGGGAAAACGACGGCGCCGCGGCGCGGATGGCTTCCGCAAAACCCACAATCTCTTCGACTGTCTCACCCTTCATGTGCAGCGCCACGAGCAACGCTGCGATCTGCGCGTCAGTGGCCTTGCCGGAAAGGATCTCGGCCATGACCGCGCGCGCCTCGTCTCTGTCGAGCGAGGCGCGATGATGCGCGACTTTGTGCAGGGCGTCAGTGACCGGCATTTGCCGAATAAGCTTATCAAACAAGATCGGGTGATCTGGTGGTCGCCGTGATCGGGTGATCGGTTGCCTCGCAGACTAGCCGGGTTTCAGATCACCCGAATCACGCGCGATCACCCGATCACCCGATTCGCTTCGTTTGCCCAACCTGCTTCGCCTCCTATAAAATCACCAGTTCCCTTCAGCACGTGGTCTCTGCTGTAGAACCCAATCAATCATGAAGATTCACGAGTACCAGGCGAAAACAATCCTGTCGAAATATGGCGTCGCCGTGCCTCGCGGCGAGATGGCCCTGACCCGCGAAGAAGCGGAAGCCGCGGCCAAGCGGCTGTTCGACCAGAAAGCCACTGGCGTGGTGGTCAAGGCCCAGATCCATGCCGGCGGACGCGGTAAAGGCGGCGGCGTGAAAGTCGCCAGGACGTTGGCCGAAGCCAAAAGCTGGTCGGACAAGATTCTGGGCATGAAGCTGGTCACGCACCAGACCGGGCCGGAAGGCAAGATTGTCCAGCGGCTCTTGATCGAAGAAACCTTGCCCATCGACCGTGAACTCTATCTGGGAATTGTTGTTGACCGCGTGACGGCGCGGCCGGTGTTCATGGCGTCGGCGGCTGGTGGAATGGAAATTGAAGAAGTCGCCGCTAAAGATCCGAATGCCATCCTGAAAGAAGCGATTGATCCGGTAGTTGGCTTTCAACCGTTTCATGCCCGCAAGCTGGCCTTTGGGCTTGGTCTGAAGCCGGAACATATCAGCGAAGCCGTTCGCTTTATGACCGGACTGTACCAGGCTTTCGTCGAGACAGACGCTTCCCTGTGTGAGATCAATCCTTTCATCACCACGACCGACGGCCGGCTGTTTGCCCTGGACGCCAAGTTTACTTTCGACGACAACGCGCTGTTCCGCCACAAAGATCTGAAAGAACTGCGCGACATTAACGAAGAAGACCCGCTGGAAGTGGAAGCCTCAAAGTACAGCCTGAATTACATCAAGCTCGACGGCAACATTGCCTGCATGGTCAACGGCGCCGGTCTGGCCATGGCCACCATGGACATCGTCAAATATGCCGGCGGCTCGCCAGCCAACTTCCTGGACGTGGGCGGCGGCGCCAACGCGGAGCAGATCCGCCACGCCTTTGAGATTCTGCTGAGCGATAAGAATGTGAAGGCCATCCTTATTAATATCTTCGGTGGCATCCTGCGCGTGGATACGCTGGCCAACGGCGTGGTGGAGGCGGCCAAAGCCACTAATTTGAAATTGCCGCTGGTGTTGCGACTGGAAGGCACCAACGTGGAGCACGGCCGAGAGATTCTGAAAAACTCCGGGCTGAATTTCACGGTGGCCAAGGACATGAAGGACGCGGCGGAAAAAGTAGTGAAGGCTGCTAGCTCCTAGCTGCCGGCTTCTAGCCAGAGCACTGCAGCGAACAAAAGAAATTATTTGCAGTCAATCGAAAGCGAGATGTTGGAAATAAGAGTAAGGAACTTCCGGCTAGCGACCGGAAGCTAAGAGCTAGCAGCTAAAGAAAACACATGGCAATACTAGTAGACAAATCCACACGACTTATTGTCCAGGGCATCACCGGACGGGAAGGCACATTCCACGCCAAAGGCGCAGCCGCTTACGGAACCAACGTGGTGGGCGGCGTGACGCCGGGAAAAGGCGGGACCACACACGAGGGCTGGCCGGTCTTTAACACCGTACAGGAAGCCAAAGAAAAGTCGGGCGCGAATGCCACCGTAATTTTTGTTCCACCTCCGTTCGCCGCTGACGCCATCCTGGAAGCTGTGGATGCTGAGATCCCGCTGATTGTCTGCATCACGGAAGGCATTCCTGTCCTGGATATGGTCCGCGCGTATGAATACCTCAAGCTCAAAGGCAAGTCGCGGCTGATCGGGCCGAACTGCCCGGGAATTATTTCGCCCGGCAAATGCAAGATCGGCATCATGCCCGGACATATACATAAAGAAGGCAACGTCGGTATTGTCTCGCGCTCGGGCACGCTGACGTATGAAGCGGTCTTCCAGCTCACGCAGCGCGGAGTGGGACAATCCACCGCTATCGGCATTGGCGGCGATCCCATCATTGGCACAAACTTTGTGGACGCATTGAAACTCTTCAATGCCGACCCGGAGACTGAAGCGGTCATCATGATCGGCGAGATCGGCGGTAACGCGGAAGAAACCGCGGCGGAATACGTGAAGGCTCACGTTAAGAAGCCGGTGGCCGCATTCATTGCCGGACAAACCGCGCCTCCGGGACGCCGCATGGGACACGCCGGCGCCATCATCTCCGGTGGACACGGCACAGCGGCCGAAAAAATCAAGGCGTTGGAAGCCGCTGGTATCGCCGTGGCCAAGTCCCCGGCGTTGTTGGCAGAGACGTTGCTGGCGCGCATGGGCGCCGCGGCAAAAACGTAGACATTTCAGGAGAAGCGAAACCAGAATGCAAACACTGCAACGCACTTTTTCCATTATCAAGCCCGACGCCGTGGCCAAAAACGCCACTGGCGACATTCTCCAGATGATCCAGGGGAAGGGGTTCCGCATCATCGGAATGAAGATGTTGGAGATCACCAAACAGCAGGCGGAGGGATTTTACGCCGTACATTGTGAACGTCCGTTCTTTGATTCACTCACGACCTTTATGTCCAGCGGGCCCATCGTCGTGCTGGCTCTGGAAAAGGAAAACGCCATCGCCGATCTGCGTAAGCTGATGGGCGCGACCAATCCCGCAAACGCGGAACCCGGGACCATCCGAAAAAAGTGGGCGGACAGCATTGAGCGCAATTCCATTCATGGTTCCGACGCGGACGATACGGCCAGATTTGAATTGAGCTATTTCTTTGCGGGTTTTGAGCTCTGTAAGTAACCTTTTGCCGCTGATGCACGCAGATCAACGCTGATCGAAAAAAGCCAGAAGGAGCGTGACATGCCGCACATTCAAATCACCATGCTGAAAGGCCGAACCATCGAACAGAAGCGCAAGATCGCGGAGCGCGTGACGGATGTGATGGTCGAAGAAGCGAAAACGGCCAAAGAAGGGGTGATCATCACCATTCTCGAAGTCGAGCGCGAAGACTACGCCCACGGCGGCGTGCTGATGGCGGACAGAAAGTAGTTCCTATTCCACCGGCACGGCAAGCTCTCTGGTGCGCGACTCCATGATCCCATCCAGGCCGCCGATCACATACTGTTTGAAATAGGGCGCGTTGCGGTGGGCTTCCAGCGCAGGCTTGTCTTTGTATTGCTCGTAGAAGAAAAACCTTCGCGGGTCCTCAATCGATTGGTGGCCGACATACATCAGGCATCCGGGCTCCTGGCGCGAATGCTCCTGCATCACGCGAATATATTCTTTGCACTTCTCTTCGGTGCCGGTCTTTACCAGCATGTCAACCTTTAACACGATCATTTGGCCCTCGCGATCTTGCCACTCGCTTTTGCGGCCGAGAGCGTCGCGGTAAATTCGGGAAGGAAGATCGTCTGCTCGCGGTCCGGCCCGGTGGAGACCATTCCAATCCTGGCGCCGCTCTCTTTTTCGATGAAATTCAGGTAGGCCTGCGCCTTCTTCGGCAGCTTGTCAAAATCGGTGACGCCCTGCGTGGATTTTTCCCAGCCCGGCATCGTCTCATACACGCACTCGACCTGGTCAAAGCCGGTGGCCAGCGCCGGGACTTCGGAAATCTTTTTGCCGTGGATCTTGTATCCCACGCAGACGGGAATCTCTTTCAGATCGTCCAGCACATCCAGTTTGGTGACCACCCACCAGTTCACGCCGTTGATCATCTGCGAATAACGGAGCAGCGGGAGGTCAATCCACCCGCAGCGCCGCGGACGCCCGGTGACCGCGCCATATTCGTTGCCGCGAGCGCGCAGGTTGTCTCCTGCCGCGCCGAGAATCTCTGAAGGAAACGGCCCGCCGCCCACTCGCGTGCAGTACGCCTTGGTCACTCCGATCACGCTGCTGATCGCGTTGGGCGGAACGCCAGTCCCAATCACCGCACCGCCGGAGGTCGCGCTGGACGAAGTAACAAAGGGATACGTTCCGTGGTCAATGTCCAGCATGGTGCCTTGCGCGCCTTCAAACATCACGGCTTCGCCCGCGGCGATAGCCTGGTTGATGAGCAGCGCCGTATCGGCCACGAATGGCGCAATCTTTTCCGCCGCGCGCGCATATTCGTTGTACATGGCGTCGGCGTCGAGCGGTTCGGAATTGAACAGCGCGTGGGCGATCATGTTTTTTTCGCGGCAGGCATTCTCGATCGTGGCCTTCAGCAGTTGGGAATCCAGAAGGTCGGCCACGCGCAGGCCGCGGCGGCCCATTTTGTCTTCATAGGCGGGCCCGATGCCCCGCGATGTCGTGCCGATCTTCACACGTCCCGGTGCGTTCTCCGCTCCCATCTCAATCATGCGGTGATACGGCAGGATGACGTGTGCGCGGTTGGAAATAAAAAGATTGCCGTTCACCTGGACCCCGGCGTCGCGCAGCATGCCGACTTCTTTCAAAAAAGCCAGGGGATCGAGCACCACGCCGTTGCCAATGACCGAGCGGCAGCCCTTGCGCAGCACGCCGCACGGCACAAGCTGGAGAATAAACTTTTTGCCCTTGATGATGACCGTATGGCCGGCATTGTGTCCGCCGGCATAGCGGGCCACCACGGAAAAGTTCTCCGAGAGAACGTCAACGATCTTGCCTTTGCCTTCATCGCCCCACTGGGCGCCAACGATCACCGCGGTATTCGCCTGTTTCACGCGCTGCACACTCCTCTCCCGTTGTTGGCTTTCGTCAGGTTGAAGTAGTCTGGGAAACCGGGACGGGAAATTGCTGTTACCAATAAATTTTAGCAAACAAAAGCGGTCATGACGCGAATGATTCTGCCGGGAATTGGCATGGCTTCTGGTCGTTTTGGGACTGCTGCTGTACCCTCATAGGTCATGCTTCCTTTCAAACTGGTCTACAGCGACGGCTACTATCTGCCCATCGGCGCGCACGTTTTTCCCGCCGAGAAATACCGGCTGATTCATAAGCGCCTGCTGGAAACCGGCATCGCCCAACCTGACGACTTTGTTACTCCGCAGCCTGCGCCGGACGAAGACATCCTGCTGGTCCACACGCCGGAATACGTCCACAAGCTCAAGACCGGAACGCTGACTCCGCAGGAAGAATTGCAGATGGAAGTCCCGTATTCCCCGGAACTGGTAAGGGCGTTCTGGCTGGCGGCGGGCGGGTCTACGCTCGCCGCGCAGAATGCGCTGCGCGATGGCGTAGGCGTAAATATCGGAGGCGGTTTTCATCACGCTTTTCCCGGCCACGGCGAAGGTTTTTGCGTGATTCATGACGTGGCGGTTGCCATCAAGCGTTTGCACAAGGACGGCAAACTCACGCGGGCCATGACCGTGGACTGCGACGTCCATAACGGCAACGGCACGGCTGTCATCTTTCCTCCATTTAATGAAGGGAACTCGCATCCCGGACATCCGTTGCCGAGCGTAAGCGCCAGCCAGCGTGATATCCACGCGCCCCCCGAGCCATTCAAAAGAGACCCCGACGAATTGGAAGTCTTTACCATCTCCCTGCATCAGGCGGCGAACTATCCGGCGTACAAGCCTCCGTCCGCCATCGACGTGAATCTGCCCGACGGCACTACGGACGAGGAATATCTGGGATGGCTGGACCAGTCGCTGGCTTCCGCGCTGCGTCACTTTACTCCGGAGCTGATCTGCTACATTGCCGGCGCCGACCCGTATCGCGAAGATCAGCTCGGCGGGCTGGCCTTGACCATTGAGGGCTTGAAGAAACGCGACGAACTGGTATTCCGCGTGGCCCGCTCGCGCAAGATTCCCGTGATGACCACCTACGCCGGCGGTTACGCCCGCCGGGTCGAAGACACGGTGACCATCCATTGCAATACTGTGGTCGCAGCCAAAGAGATTTTGGCTACTTAACGACGCGCCCAAGGTAAGCGAAAATCTCAACGCCGGCATCTTCTTGCGCCCTATCATCAACGTTGCGAAGAGCAGAACGCATTTACCTGGCCAATTCACCCATGACTTCGTCCACGTAGCACCACGTCCAGCTTTCGCCGGGCTCAATGGAACGAACCACCGGATGTTTGGTGTGGTGAAAGTGTTTGGTTGCGTGCTTGTTCTTCGAAGAATCGCAGCAGCCCACATGGCCGCATTCCATGCACAGCCGCAGATGGACCCACGTGTCTCCGATCTTAACGCACTCTTCGCAGACGCGGACATCGGTGCGCGTGAACTTGAATCGTTGCTTGAGATGAGGACAGGTTTCGGGCATGGAGATCTCCCTTTGCTATGACGAGCCAGACACTGAAAATCTTACCGCGGATTCGCGCGGATGTGCGCGGACCAGGAAAATCAGGGCTGGAACCTTTATTCCCCTGCACCCTCTCCGACCTTGGCCGTAAACAAGGTTTTTCTTAGAGCAGTCATGGCTTGCGATCCAGCGCCTGGCGGTCCCAGTTGGCCAGCGTGGCCGCGGCCTCGTAGGTGCTCTGCATGAAGTCGAGCAGGGCAGCCGTGGGTGAGGCGGCGCGGCGAACGTCGTCATACATCAGCACAAATTCACCTGCTTCGGAATGATAAAACGCCTTTTCCGGGCGCACCCGCTGTTGAGCGAGTCCCTCCGGGACGGGAGCGGAATACGCGTAGAAGGCCGGATCGTTTACCGGGCCGCCACCGGGCCACCAGCCGGCGCTGATCACTTCGTGCGAGTACGCTTCGCGCATGATCTTCCGCATCACCGGGTCAGGGTCATTGCGTTCCGGCGCCCGGCGGCCGGAAAAGCGGGTCACGGCCAGGTCCATGCTGCCCCAGAAAAAGTGTACAGGGCTGGTCTTGCCTACGAACCGTCCGTTGAATGCTTTGAAGACCTCGTCCGCTGAGACCAGGATGCGCCAGAACTTGTGCACGGCGTCACGCTCGTAAGATGCGTGCGCGTGATCCTGGTCGAAAGGAACGGGGTCAGGAATCTCGACCGGCATTCTCCAGATTTCAACGGCAATGCCAAGGGCGTGCAGCGCGGCCATGAACTCCTTGTAGAAATCGGCAACCGAGCGGGGCGCGAGCGCAAGAGTCTTGCTGCGGCCATCACTATGCTGGATGCGCACATGGTGGTCCACAAAATCAAACTGCACCTCAAAGACCCCCGGGCCGTACGGGATGGGCGAAGTAGTCAGGCCGCGGGCGCAAAGGTAAAGCGGAACATTCCACCAGTGGTTGGTCTTGGTGGTGAGCGCAAGGCGGACTTTCCCTACAATCTGCATCCACATGTGCAGCGTGGCGAGAGTGTCTTTCCAGGACGCCAGCGGCAACTCGGGCCAGCAGTCCGGAGAATCAGAGAGCGTGGCTGGGCGGGGATCGGTCATGTTTTTCGTTTCCGGCCAATAGTATATGGCCTGGCCGCACCAGCGGCGCACGAAGATTAATAGCGCGCGATCCGGCTGCTACAATAATCACAGCGCGCACGCCATGGTAAATGTGCGCGCTCCCTTTCATTACCTATGTTTGAGAACCTTCAAGAGAAACTCCAGCGTGCTTTCAAGAACCTGCGCGGCCAGGGCACGCTTACGCCGGAAAACATCCAGGAAGCGCTGAAAGAAATCCGCCTGGCGCTGCTCGAAGCCGATGTCAACTTCAAAGTCGTCAAGCAGCTCATGGACCACATCCAGGAAAAGGCCATCGGCCAGGAAGTGATGACCGCGCTCTCTCCGGCGCAGCAGGTGGTCAAGATCGTCCATGACGAGCTGATCGAAATCCTGGGACGCGATACGGCCAAGCTAAAGTTCGCTTCCCAGCCTCCGACCGTGGTCCTGATGGCCGGGCTGCAAGGATCCGGTAAGACCACCACGTCCGGCAAGCTGGCCGCATGGCTGAAAAAAGGCGGCAACCGTCCTATGCTGGTTTCCGTGGACGTCTATCGTCCGGCCGCGCGGCAGCAGCTCAAAGTCGTGGCGGAAGCGATCAAGGTCAATCTCTACGAAGGTAAAGTCGAGACCTCCGATACGGCCACCGTCGAGCGCCTGGCCAAAGAGGCCCGCAAAGAGGCCATGAACACCGGCTGCAACTTCCTGATCGTGGACACCGCCGGCCGCCTGCACATAGACGACGACCTCATGTCGGAAATGCAGTCGCTGAAAAAACTGCTGAACCCGCAAGAGATCCTGTTCATCGCCGACGCCATGACCGGACAGGACGCCGTCCGCTCGGCGGAAGAATTCCACCAGAAGCTTTCCATCACCGGCGTCATCCTTACCAAAATGGACGGCGACGCCCGCGGCGGCGCGGCCCTTTCCATCCGCCATGTGACCGGCCAGCCGATCAAGTTTATCGGTGTTGGCGAAAAATACGATGCGCTCGAGCCGTTCCATCCCGACCGCATTGTCGGCCGCATTCTGGGCATGGGCGACATGATGACGCTCATTGAAAAAGCCCAGGAGAATGTCGACCAGAAAAAAGCCCAGGAGTTCGCGACCAAGGCCCTGAGCGGCGGCGGCTTCTCGCTGGAAGACTTCCGCGACCAGATCCGCCAGATGAAAAAACTGGGCTCACTGCAGAGCATTATCAAGATGTTGCCCAGCGTCGGGCCGTTCTCCAACATGCAAAAAGCCGCCGACAGCGTGGACGACAGGCAGCTGGTGCGCGTGGAATCCATCATCGGTTCCATGACCATGCACGAGCGCCTGCACCATGAAGTCATCAACGGCAGCCGCCGCAAGCGCATCGCGCGCGGTTCAGGGACCACGGTGCAGGAAGTCAACCAGTTGCTGCGCCAGTACGCCCAGATGCGCAAGATGTTCAAAGACATGGGCAAAGCCAGCTTCGGGCGGAAGCTGGCGGGCATGAAGTTCCCGGGAATGTAGTTCGCTTGTCTGAAATCCCGAGCGTAGCGAGGGATCCCTATAGCCGCGACGAACCAATGGGCGGCGAATTTGGCGATACCTCGATATCCTAACTACCTGGAACATCGAACATCCTGAACCGAGAGAGCATGGGCACTATAGGGTCCCTCGCTGCGCTCGGGATAAGGAAAAGGCAAATGCCCCTTCAGCAACAACTCGACGAACTGACCAGCAAACTCCAGTCGCTGGTTCCGGCGGAACGTCTTGCGGTTGTAGATCGCGCGATTGTGGAACTCAGAGACTCGGGTGCAAATGCTGTGCAGCCGGGAGCCCACGCCCCGAGCTTCGAACTTCCGGACGGCGATGGCCTGCTCTGGCGCTCCGAAGATCTGCTCCGCAACGGTCCGCTGGTCGCCGTCTTCTATCGCGGACGCTGGTGCGCTTACTGCAACACACAACTCGCCGCGCTTCAGGAAATACATAACCAGATTGCAGCGACGGGGGCATCGCTGGTGGCCATCTCACCGCAGACGCAGAAGCACTCGTACATGACGCGCGACATGGACAATCTGCTCTTCCCGGTACTGAGCGACGCGGGCAATCAGGTCGCGCGCAAGTTCGGACTGGTGTATCGATTGCCGGGAGAAATGCAGAAGACGTACGAGAGAATCATGACCAGGCTGCCCGGCTATAACGGCGACCCAAGCTGGGAACTGCCGCTGGCGGCGACGTATGTGATTCGGAGGGACGGGACTATTTCTTACGCGCGGGTAGATGTTGACTGGCGACAGCGGCCGGAGCCGGAAGACGTCCTCGTTCACCTAAAGGACTGACCAAAAAGAAAAACACGGAGGATTCTGCTCTCCTCCGTGTTCTTCTGTGTCCTCTGCGGTTACCGGGTTTGGCTAGCCGGCGGAACGATACCGTTCATGCGCAGGTATTCCACCATCTGGCCGTAGTGGTCAAAGGCGTGGGCCACGGGAGAGGCCGCCAGATTCAGGCGTGGGGCCTTGTTTTGGCGAAATGGCAACATCTCGGTTGCATTCTCCCCGGTCAGCGTGGCCGCGGCTTTATGGCCCAGCGCAAAAGAGTCTTTCAGGAATTGAATGATCTCCGCCTTGGTCTTGAGCTCGTCTGGACCATTAGGGCCTTTGATTCCTTCCGGCAGCTTGTCACCGGTAACGCTGCACCAGAAAAAATAGTTCGCGGTAGCCACGTGTTTTACTTCCAGCGCAAAAGTGCGCACACCTTTATAGTCGCTTCCCTGAATGTTAAGACTCTCAGGAGTAAAGTTGAATTTGGCTTCGGGCATCGCTTCAGCGGCGTCCACGAACTGCTTCTCGATAGTGCTGATTTGCCGGTCAATGATGCTGGAGATCGTGGGGGCGGGTTGCGGCGTGGTTTGCGCCTGGGGGGCGGCTCCCGCCGGTTTCGCAGGGACTCCGCTGCCCTGTGCCAGTGCGCCAGCAGCCAGAGTGAGTACCGCGAGCAAGCAGAAAACTCTCAAATGTTTCATTTCGATTCTCCTGTGGATCAAATGATGACCGAATCAACCGCGGTTGGATTCCCGTAAACGATACCACGGCGCGAGCAGCATTGCGCCTAACAGACAGGCCGCTGCCGCGGTCAGCGTGAATCGGACGCCTATTTTGGAAGCCAGGATTCCCCATTGCCAGCTGCCCAGAGCGAGCCCGCCCTGCAATACGAGTATGTACATCGAGATCACGCGGGCGCGCACCCAGGCCGGCGCTGCTTTTTGCGCGACAAAATTCAGCGTAGCCACAATGCTGATCCAGGCCAGCCCGGCGGCCCCGGCGCAAAGCGAGGAAGAGATGGCCATGGATTCAGTGTGAACCAGACCGAACAAAGCCAGCGCAAATATCACTGTGGCCAGGGCGACTACGCCGTCATCCGTCATCCGGCGGCGGGCGAGCGGAAGCAGCGACGCGCCGATCAAAGCGCCCAGGCCGAAGCAGGCCAGTATCACGCCGTATCCCAGGGCCGTGTGGCAACTGGCAACGAGCGGCAGAAGCGCCCAGAACGCGCTGGCAAAGAGAGAAAAAGCCAGAGTGCGGACCAGTACCGCCCGGATCCCAGGCTCTTGCCACGCATAACGGATGCCCGCGCCAATGGCGTTCGACAAGCTGCCGGAAAAATGGGTGCGCTCCCGCACTCCTGGCTTCCAATGATAGAGAAAAAGGATGACGCCAAAAAACGACACGGCGTTCAGCAGGAACGTTGGTCCAGAACCGGCGGCGGCAATCACGGCACCTCCGAGCGCGGGGCCAACCGCGCGCGCAATGTTGAATCCCGCCGAGTTGAGCGCCACGGCCGCGCCCAGCTTCGACGAAGGCACAAGGTCTGGTGTCAGCGCCTGCCATGCGGGATCATTCATCACCGCGCCCGCGCCCAGCAGGAACGTGAGCAACAACAGCAGTTGCGGCGTCACCAGGCCGGTCACGGTCAGCACGCCCAGCACTGCGGCAGCGGCGACCATGAAACTCTGGGTCAACAGCAGGAACTTGCGGCGGTCTACCATGTCCGCCAGCGCGCCGGCGGGCAGGGCAATCAGGAAGACCGGAAGGCTCAGCGCCACCTGCACCAGTGACACCCATAACGGTGATCCCGTCAGCGAGGTCATCAGCCAGCCCGTCGCTACGTTCTGCATCCAGCTTCCCGTGTAAGAGATGACGGCGGCAACCCAGAGCATGCGGAACAGCGGCTCGCGCAGCGGGGACAATACCGAATGCTGCGGCGGCGCCAGCGGGACAGGAATGGCAGCGGCCACAACGCTGACCGATTTCTTGATCGCAGGCACGGCCATAGAAGCTGTTTAGACTGCGTCGCCTGGCGTTTCGTGAGCGGACAGCGGAGAGAAACGGCCACGCTGCCTGGCGGCAGAGGCCGGAGTGGGAGAAGAATACTCCCCGTCGTTAAACACAATGGATCGAAGGAACACGAAGCCGAATCTCTCTCGTGTTCCTCCGCGTCCTCAGTGGTTAATGGTGCGCACTGGCCGGCGGCACGATGCCGCTCATGCGCAAGTACTCCACCATCTGGCCGTATTCGTCGCCGCAGTGAATAACCGCTCCAGTCGCCAGAGCCAGACGGGCCTGGTCCCGACCCATCACGGATACCATATCCAGTGCGTTGTTAGCGGTCAAAGACTTGGCGGCGCGATGGCCAGCGGCAAACGAGTCCTTCAGGAACTGTACAATTTCCGCCTTCGTTTTCAACTCATCGGGGCCGTTGGGCCCTTTGATGTTTTCCGGGAACTTGTCGCCCGTGATCGCCGTCCAAAAGCGGAAATTGGCAGTGGCTGTGTGCTTGATCAGCAGGGCGAAGGTGCGCACGCCTTTGAATTCACTGCCTTGGATGTTCAGGCCTTCGGGCGTGAAATTGAACTTGTCTTCCGGCATGGCTTCCGCCGCGTCCACCATCAGCTTTTCATACTGGCTGACCTGGCGGTCCACCACGGAAGAAACCGTGGCCGCGGGCTGCGATGTGGTCTGGGCGGGCGGCCCTCCAGAGGGAGGTATTTCTCTAGACGGGTTTTGGGCCACGGCCACAATCGCAAGAGTGAGAACTGCGAATAAAGATACTGTCCGTATCAACGTCATGAGTAGCGTCTCCTGTAGATCGCCAAAATTATACGCCGGCTGCCCGAGGAGTTCACGGTTGGGATGCCGCAGCAAAGGGCCACTCTTTGCGGCGCCATGAACGCGTGAGGAAGATGAGCAAGCCGATCACAACAATCACCAGAGCGTAGCTGACGTCACGCAACGAACCTCTGCGTGCGAAGAGCACATAGACAAATCCCATCAGGGCCAGCACTGCCGGGAGCGGATAAAGCCACATGCGAAATGGCCGGGGGAAATTCGGCCGGCGCGCCCGCAATAGCAACAGTCCGACAATTTGCATCAGGAATTGGATCGTGATGCGGATCACGACCAGGCCGATGATCACGTCGATCAGGCGGAACATGCAGAACAAAGCCGCCACGCCACCCAGAGTGAGCAATGAAACGTAAGGGAATTGGCCCTTCGGATGCACATTGGCATAAGGTCGAAAAAAATTGCCATCGCGCGCCGCGGCGTACGGCACGCGGGAATATCCGAGCAGCAGAGAAAAGACTGAAGCAAAGGCCACCCACATAATCAACACGGCGGCGGTATTGCCGGCCCACGCGCCGTAGGTTCGTTGCAAAAGCGTGGAAGCCACAAAACTCTGCGTGCCCGACATAGCAACGTGGTCCATCTCCTGCCAGGGCACCACGCCCAGCATGCTCACATTCATCAGCAAATAGAGGACAGCGACAATGGCAATAGACCACAAGACCGCGCGGGGAATGTTGCGTTCCGGCTGGCGGACTTCCGCACCCAGGAAGCATACGTTGTAGTATCCCCAATAGTCGTAGTAGGCAATCAGCATGGCCGAGCCAAGGCCGGTCATGAATCCGGTCGAAAAATGGAACGCGTTTGGAGGAAAGCTGAACGCCCGCGCCGCGCTGAAGTGGGTAAGTCCGGCGAAGATCACCCACAGCATGGTCCCGATCACGCCGACCCAGAGAAACTTTGACAACCGTCCGATCACCGTGATGCGCCGGTAGAGCAAAAACAGTGCGAGAACGCATACGGCCATTGCAACAAAAGTCCCGTTGGTGATCAGCGCGCGCACTTCGAACTTGCCGACCAGGGGCAGCATCACGGAAATTGGATGGTCGAAGTAGGCCTTTCCCAATGCCGGCCACAGATAGCTGGCATATTGCGCCACGCCCAGGCAGCCCGAAGCAATGGACAGGGGCGCGCTGAAAATAAGCTGCCATACAAACAGAAAAGACATCAGCCGGCCCAGCTTGCCCGGGCCAAAGCTCTGCCGCAGATATTGGTACGACCCTCCGGCCTGCGGCATGGACGCGCCCAGTTCCGCCCACACCTGTCCGTCACACATGGCAAAGAAAGCGCCGAGTATCCATCCCAGCATGGCCTGCGGTCCGCCCATGGCGTGTACGATCAGCGGCAAGGTGATGAACGGCCCCACGCCGATCATGTCAATCATGTTGAGCGCCGTAGCTTCGCGCAGGCTGATTTCACGCGCGAGTTGCGGGGGCTGAGAGGGAGAACTCATTTTGGAGCGATTGGCGTGGCTTCCGGCAGCAAAGCTTTACGTAAGTGACTAACGGCCATTGCGCAATAGAGGACCGCCAAAGCCAACCTCCAGGCAATATGCCAGCGCGAATGCCGATTCAACAACGCCAGGGCGACCCATGCAGCACCTAAACATCCCCAAAGTACCGCTGACAGCCCATGGCGACGGGAAGTCCATTTCGCAAACGCGTTTCCTTTGCGATAACGGCGGAAAGCAGCGAGTAACGTCATCAAGAAGCTGAGGGAAAAGAGAGTGAGGTACACACTCCAGTCATCGCCATTGGGGCCGATCCAGTACCAAATAGCTCCCCACACAACTATGTTAGTGATTGCCGTGAGAGCCAGCGCTTTCCAAAATGCTTCATTGGGTGGCATGCTTAATCGCTCTTGAGGGGTTGAAGCCAAAGAACTCACTCGCCCTGTATTACTATGCCTCAAATGCTTCCTCTCCGCGACGATTTTGACAAAAGAAAACTCAAGCCCTGTCATCCTGTCGGAGCCGGAGCGGCCGCGACCTCGTAGTTGAAGGACCCCGAAGGTGGTGGCACTATCAAGCTGATTCAGCGAGTTTCTACGATGCAGTGGCCTGAAACAATTTCCAGAGAACGTATACCTCGTGCCCGAAAATCGCAGCACTCACACTCTCGTGAGACATCTCGTATCGGCATGGACCAAGACCCATCCTCGGGGTCCTTCGACTACGCCGTCTCGCGGCGCCCGGCTGCGCAGGATGACAGTGGGTGAGGATATTCGTCGAAGGAGTCACTTCCCCTCATGTCCCGCACTAACCAGGTTCACAAACAACCGAATTGCTCCCGGCACACCGGCGGGGAGCTGACGGGAAAAAGCGTATCCGGAATAGATGTAAGCGCCTTTGCCGTAATGGGCCAGCAGCAAGCCGCCTTTCTGCGGCTGTTCGCCGGGATCGTTGCAGGCGAGCAGCGGTTTGAACTGCGGGTCCCACTGGGACATGAAATAGAGCCCGCGCTCCTGCACCCAGCCATCGAAATCCTTGGCAACGATCTTGTTGGGATAAGAGAATGCGCGCTCTTCCGGCGCCAGTATATCTACGGGCGCTTCCTCCACGGTGACGCGGGCGTTGCCCTCGGTTGCCGGGTATGGAGTGTAATGGCCTTCGTTAAAAGCGCCGGCGCTCTGGTTGTATTGCACGATCAGCGTGCCGCCGCGATGGACGTAGTCCAACAGTCGGCGGTTATGCTCGCGGACGTCAGTGCGGACATCGTAAGCCCGAATGCCAACCACGATGGTGTCGTAACGGCTGAGATCGCCGGAAGCGAGCTCTGCCGCCGTGATCTGCCGGACGTCAAGGCCTACGCTCTGCAGCACGGAGGAAATCTCATCGCCCGCACCCATGATGTAGCCGAGGGTCAGATGTTGCGGCAGTTTGACATCAACCGCCTGGACATTCTGCGTCGCCGGACGATAAGCATAGTAAGAATCCAGGTCCGGCCGGGTGATGACCTTGAAGCCTTCGGCATACTGTTTGCCGTTGTATTCGGCACGGGCCATGACTTCGTACGTTGCTTCGTGCAAGCTTTGAGGCGTGATCTGGAAGCTGTAATTGTTCACGTCGCCATCATGGTCGAGATCAACCGCGATGACGTCCGGTTCCACCTTCCAGCCATGGGGCGTCTCTAGTATCATCTTGGCGTGTACGGGAGTTTGCACGTTGCTGCGCACGCTAACTTCAATCTGCGATTTTCCTGCGCCCGTGACCGGCGCGATCACTACGGGCGAGGTCATCAACAGGGAGATCGGCGGGCCCACGGCCAACGGGCGTTCCGACTGCCCGAGCGCGGGATCAACGAATTTGATCTTGGCGACGCCTCCGGCTTCGCTGGCGCCCGTACCGGCGGTGAACCTTGCGTAGGCGCGTACAGGGTAAGGTGACCAGGGTAGCGTCAAGTATTTGGGATCGCTGATGGAATAGACCGTCTCGGTTTCGGGATTGCCGCGCGTGAAGTAAGGCTTTGTGTATTTAGCGTCCTCAAGAACGGTAAGTTTGAACTGAGTCGCGGACACATCGCCCGCCTGGAGGGGCGCGTAAGGACTTACGGAAGACGCGATGTGTTCGATTTTCCAGCCCTCAGCGGCCTCTACGAAGAATCCCTGAGGGATTACCGTGGCTTTGCCACGATTGTAAAGACGGGTCGTGACGGTGAAGCTCTGCCCCGGCACAGCTAAGCTCATGGTCTGTTCCATGCGCGGGAAATAGGAGGGGGCAGGCGGCGGGCCCGGCGGATCCACGGTAACCTCAAAGAAAATGCCCAGCGCTTCATTGGCTGCTTCCGTGAATTGATCGAGCTTGGTGCGCAACGAAGTAAGCAATTCGGCTTTGGCGGGAGCAGGAAGCTGCGAACCTTCCAACCGATGGATCAAACTCTCCGTTTCGCCTCGTCCAGCGAGCAAATCCGGCGAGCAAGCCGAGGTGTCCTGGATGGAAAAGAGCTTGGTCGCTGCGTCCACATGCTTCTGCAAAGATTCGAGCGCTGGGCGGAGAAACGGCACTTTCGATTCTTCCGCGCCGAGTCGCGCAGCCAGCGCGATGAGAGAAGCATCGATGCCATCGAAAAAATCACTTTCGTGCCCTGAGGACTTGGGCAAATCGGAATCCATCAGCTTGTAGTAGGTATAGCGATGTCCGGGCGGAACACGGATGCCGCCCGTACCCTGGGAGGTCTGATGGGCCAGTCCTTCCAGGGCAAATTGCGTGTAAGACATTCCGAGGACCGGGCTGTATTCCCCGGTGTCCAGCTTCAATGTGTAGTCTTCGTCGGCAATCGTCCCGCCGGAAAACATGCGCGGTGGATTGCCGAGATAGAGCTTCTTTGCCTGCCATGGCAGCAGGCCTTCCTTGATCTGCTCGGGAAACCGCGTGGGATCGGCGGCGGCGCGGAAGGCCTCAACCGTCAGCAACCCGGAGGCCTGGTGATGGCCGTGTCCATCGCGCGGCGTGCCGCTGAAGCGGCTGGTCAGTACGTCCGGGCGGAAAATGCGAATGGCCCGTACCAGGTCGCCCAGGGCAATGTCATGTCCGTGCCACTTGTTGAAGGTTTCTTCCGCGTTCTTGGAGAACCCGAAATCGGCAACGTGGCCAAAGCGCTGTTCCACGCCGTAATACTTGTCCGCCTGTAAGAGCTCAAGTGTGCGCAGGATGCCCAATTCATCCGAGCTTTCAGCGCCGAACTTGTTCTGTCCGCCTTCACCCCGCGTGACCGTGAACAGCAACACGGTTGCGCCATGTCCGCGTGATTCCAGCGTCATCATGCCGCCGTCCTCGTCATCCGGGTGCGCGACCACCTGCATAATGCGGGCCGTGGTCTTCAACTTGGCCAAGAGCTGATAAAGATGGACTGCACCGATGTCTTCGGGAAGAGGCCGGGTATCGGATTGTGAGGTTTGGGTCAATAACAAGACACACGCAGCGGTGACCGCGTGCCGGGGCCTGATTTGCCAGAATCGCATGACGAACATTGTCGCTGGTGGAGAGCTTTCAGGGCAACTCCTCGTCGAGATTTCACTTGCATTTCTGCTTTGTTATCTCAGGCGAAGATCTTTTTCCGGCCATGTCTGACTTCCAATAATCAACGAAGCTACACTGGAAAAGCCTGTAGCCGCCTTTGCTGAACCGATACGCAAAAAGATAATGTGAGGACGCTGAATCATGGGAGCGCAAGATCATGTCTTTGTAGCCATTCGTGCTGGTTTCTTCAACGGAAAAGCCGTTGTAGCCGCCGTAGCCGCCATTGGAAAGTAGCACAGTGAACCCTTCAGCGCGCTTCTCCAATATCCAAACAGGACAATTGCCGACTGCACCGCAGACGCAAGATCCCCATCCCCCAATTATGTACTGGGTTTTGTCTTCGGCAGTGAGCCGGATTCTCTCGATTCGAAAGCTGCGCACGATTTTACGTTTCGCCGGGATCTTCTCGTTTTCGAGGCAGCCGCTGGGATCAATATCTTTAGAAAGCAAGCGCACGATGAGGCTCAAGTCTTCTTTCGGAAACTGGGAACGCCAAATGTGCGTGCGCTCGCTCAGATCGCGCATGTGATGCGGCAGCATCAGTTTTTCTGCCCTCGCAAAATCGATGTTGAGGGCATTAAGCAGAACCAGTGTTCCCACTGCAGTATTGAGTCCAAGGGAAAAACGAGGGAAATGCGAAGAGAGGGCGGACATGAACTCACCAAATTCCGTTTGTGGGCCGCCGCCAATAGTGAAGATATCACATCGACCTGAAGCCCAAGAAACGCTAGGCGGAATGAGCACGAGACCGAGTATTTCCGTTGTTCGCGCGCAACTTGAACATTTGAAAGGGCTGCCGCAGTTCTGCCAAAAGAGAGGGAACCTACCGGTATCCTCGCCTAGCCAGAGTATCCCGCGATGGCTTTGCGACATTTCCTTGCCATTTCGCCGCACTTTACGCGATAATATCTATTCAGCCCAGCGTTTCTAGGGTTTTCCCTGCGAGAAAGGACTCTGTACCCAGTGCTAATGATTCGACTCGCGCGCATAGGTGCGCGCAAACAGCCGTATTATCGCGTAGTGGTAATTGAGAAGGAGCGCGCCCGCAACGGCCGCTCGGTTGAGGTCGTGGGTCTTTACAACCCGCGCACCAGCCCGGCCACTGTGAATCTGAAACATGAACGGATTGACTATTGGGTCTCCAAGGGCGCGCAGCTCTCGGAAACCGTAAGCCGCTTGCTCTCCAAATCAAAAGGCACTGCGGACACCGCGGCAGCTTAGTAGCAGCAGTTTAGGTCTTCCAGAAAACCTGGAGAAGGAATACCGGCCAAGTTCGGTAAGTAGGACGGTTGAATGACGGAATCGAGCGGCGATATGCGCGCGCTCGTGGAGCAAATTGCTCAGGCTCTCGTGGATGCTCCCGATCAAGTTCAGGTGACCGCAGTTGAGGATGGCGTAGCCACCGTACTGGAAGTGCGCGTGGCGCCGACGGACCTGGGTAAGGTCATCGGGAAGCAGGGGCGAACGGCAAAATCGATTCGCACCATCCTCGGTGCGGCCAGCATGAAGTTGAAGAAGCGCTACACGCTGGAAATCATCGAATAGCAATTTTGCTTCGCGGATGAATAAGCACAAGCGAGTTGGAGGCGGTGGTACGTTCAACTCAAGCGAAGCGGAATTTGTTACCATCGCCAAGGTCGTGAAGACCCAGGGACGCATTGGCGAACTGGCTGCTGTGTTGCTCACGGACTTTCCCGAGCGCTTCGCCACCCGGAAACGGCTCTTCGCGCTCTTGCCGGCCGGTGCGGGGGATTCGCAGAACGCGCGGCGGGAACTTCGGTTGGAACATCACTGGTTTCACAAAGAGTGGGTGGTCCTGAAGTTTGCCGGCGTGAACTCCATCAGCGATGCGGAAGGGCTGGTGGGCTGCGAGATCCAGGTTCCAGGCAATGAGCGGGCCGAACTGGCAGCGGGTTCCATCTATATCAGCGACCTCACAGGCTGTACCGTGTATAACGCCGGAAGCGAGATCGGAAAGATCAAGGATGTGCGCTTTGGCGGTGGTGAAGCGCCTTTGCTCGTGGTGCAGGGTGAAAAAGAGTATTTGGTCCCTTTTGCCTCCGGATACATCAGGACTCTGTCCCTGGAGAACAAGCGGCTGGAGATGGAGCTGCCGGAAGGCATGCTCGAATTGGACGCACCGCTGAGTGGCGAAGAGAAGCAGCGGCAAAAGGGACCGGGCCGGCGATGAAGTTTGAGATTGTAACGATTTTTCCGGACTTCTTTCGCGGACCCCTGGATTACGGAATCGTGCGCCGGGCGCGCGAATCCGGGCTCATTGAAATCCTGGTGCACGATCTGCGGGCGTTTACCGCGGACAAACACCGGACGGTGGATGATCGTCCGTTCGGTGGCGGCGAAGGCATGGTGCTTAAGCCGGAGCCGCTGTTCGAATGTGTGGAATCGCTGGGCGTGGCGCCGCGAGAGGCGCGGATTCGGCGGGCGGTAAAGGAATCAGTGATATTGCTTTCGCCGCAGGGCGGGATTTTCACGCAGAAGCTGGCGCAGGAACTGGCCGCGCTGGATCGCATGGTTCTGATCTGCGGCCGGTACGAAGGAGTGGACGAGCGGGTTGCCGAAGGGCTGGCAGATCGCGAAGTCTCAATCGGCGACTACGTCCTGAGCGGCGGCGAACTGGGCGCGGCGGTGATCGTGGATACGGTTACGCGACTTTTGCCGGGCGCCCTGGGGAATGAAGCGTCGGCGCGGCAGGAGAGTTTTTCGGCAACGCAGAAGCTCGAGCCCGCGGGGCCGGACAGTACATGTAGTTCCACGGGACTGTTAGACTATCCGCATTACACGCGACCGGCGGATTTTCGCGGTATGGCAGTGCCGGATGTGCTGATCGGCGGGAACCACGAACAGATTCGCGGGTGGCGCAGGCGCAAAGCACTGGAAAAGACGTTCCGTAGCCGCCCGGATCTGTTGCAGGGCCAGGCCTTGAGTAAAGAAGACAGGAAGATTCTGGCGGAGATTGCAACAAAGAAAACGAATTGAGCTGCGAAAGACGTGAATTAGAACTTTGAATTCGTGTTTATTCGCGTAATTCGCGGCTAAAGGCTCAGATTTTCGGACGCGCTGCGTCCCTTAAAGAAGGAAAAAAGTCATGTCGCAAAATCCCATCATGGAAAAACTCGCGGCCAAACTGCGCCGCACCGACCTTCCCAAAATCAGTCCGGGAGACACCGTTCGCGTGCAGGTCAAGATCAAAGAAGGCGACAAAGAGCGCGTGCAGGCGTTTGAGGGCACGGTCATTTCCTTGCGCAACGGGCCGCAGGGCAGCTTTACCGTCCGGAAGGTCAGCTTCGGACAGGGTGTGGAGCGCATTTTCCCTTTCAACTCCAAGGTGGTTGACAAGATTGAAGTCGTCCGCTCCAATCAGGTCCGCCGCGCCAAACTCTTCTACCTGCGCGACCTCAAAGGCAAGGCTGCCCGGCTGCGCGAAGTGGACCGTCCCCAGGTGGTTGCGACCTCGGCCACCGAGACACAAGAGTAAGCTCTAACCGGGATTGCAGCGCCTGTATGCGGCCACAAAAATCCCCGCGCAGGCGCGCTAAGGTAATGGTGCGTCTCTAACTTCACTTCCCGAACAGTGTCATTCGTGTGCGGTCTTGCCACTCAGTGATGTCCCAGCACCGGGTGGGGCGCATACACGGATTCGAGTGCTGTAATCTCTTCTTCCGTCAGTTTCACCGAAATGGCGGCTACGGCATCTTCCAGGTGGTGTGGTTTGGTGGCGCCGATGATCGGAGCGGTGACTCCGGGTTTGTGCAGCAGCCAGGCCAGGGCCACTTGTGCCGGTGGCACGCCGCGCTGCGTAGCCAGCCGCTCGACTGCGTCAATCACGCGGTTGTCGCCGTCCACGGGATACATCTGGTGCGCGTAATCGTCCACTTTGGAGCGGAGCGTTGCGGCCTTACGGCTGCCCGCCAGCAGCCCTCGCGCCAGAGGACTCCAGGGCAGCAGCCCAATGCCTTCCGCGCGGCATAGCGGGACCATCTCGCGCTCTTCTTCGCGGTACATCAGGTTGTAGTGGTTCTGCATGGTCACGAAGCGGTCAAAGTTGTGGCGGTCGGCGATATACAACATGCGCGCGAACTGCCAGGCATACATGGACGATGCGCCGATATACAACACCTTGCCGGCCTTCACCAGGTCGGTCAGGACTTCCATGGTTTCTTCGATCGGAGTCGCATAGTCGAAGCGGTGGATCTGGTAGAGGTCCACGTAATCCGTCCGCAGGCGGGTGAGGCTTTCGTCAATCGCGTGCATGATGTGTTTGCGCGAAAGCCCGCGCTGGTTGGGATCATCGCCCGTGGGAAAAAACACTTTGGTAGCGACGACCACCTTGTCGCGCGACGGCGCAAAGTCCTTGAGCGCGCGGCCCAGAATTTGCTCGCTCACGCCGATGGAGTACATGTCCGCCGTGTCAAAGAAGTTGATGCCCAGGTCCAGCGCCTGCTTGATGAACCCGCGGCCGGCGTCTTCTTCCAGCACCCACTCCCGCCACTCTTTGGAGCCATAGGTCATGGTGCCCATGCAGAGCCGCGAAACTTTCAGGCCGGTAGTGCCAAGGTTGACGTATTCCATGGCCAATATATTAACGGAGAGAACGCGCCTGGCGCGTGCGGGCACAGAAAATCATTCGACTTCGACTCTCTCAAAGCCCAGCCCCAGGAGCAGGCTGGTAACGCTGGACCGCGCGTTCACGCGGGCGATGGCCAGGATGCCGTCTTGGAGCGCTTCTTCCCGCAGTTCCTGCTCCGCCTGCTGGCGCACTTGGGTTTCCAGGTTGGGATCCATCGGCACCAGAAGCCCGGTGCTGCGGGTATAGACGCGCGTCCGGCCGTTGTCCACGCGCGTGATCAGGACTTGCGGTGCAGGGAGCTTTACGTGGACTTCTTTCCCGTTGATGCTGATGTCTCCGCTGCGCAGTTGCGAAAAATCAATCCCCGCCAGCACCTGTCCGTGGACGATCATGAGAATGCGGTCGCCGGTGAGGAAGTCCGGCAGGATGGGATTGATACGCTCTCCACTGATGATCTTGTCCATGTTGTAGACGACCGTCTCCAGACGTTGCAGCCGTTGTATGCGGTCCACGACGGAGCCCTGGCTGACAATGCGCGTATCGCGTCCGGTGATGATCGTCCACAGCGCAGCGAGAGGCCCGGATTGGATGCGCGCAGTCAGCAGTACGAACAACAGAACAACGAGGACCCCGATGAGGAGACCGGGGACCCAGCCCAGCCTGGGCAGTTTGCGTGGAGTGGAAGTTTCAGTCACGCACCTATTTTACGTGCTTTTCGCCCGGCCTCGGCAGCACGCTGGGGAAATCCGTACGTTCGCCGTGAAACGCATATTCTCGCAGTCCGTCAATCGCCGTCCACGTCGCGTGATAGCGGGTATAGAAGTCCTCTTCGTCCGGATCGCCCCAGCTGCCGTCAGCATTCTGATGCGAAAGAAGATAGTTAATGCCGGCCCGCATGTCAGGATCGTTCTCATCGCGGCCGAAGGCCCGCAGCGTGTCCAGAAACTCACCTAGAATTTCGCCGTCCCCGTATCGCATGGCTCGCCGAATATTGTGTTTCAAGTAAGCGTATTCCTGAGGCAGCCCCTTAGGCGAAAGCGAGTAGGATTCGTAATCGTCCAGCGTGTACACCACATGGGTAATGGCATACACCACATCGTGAAAATTGTCCTCGTCAAGTTTCGACGGGGAGGGATACGGACGCATCACGGAGATCCATCGCAACACGTCCTCGTAGGTAGCGCCGAGTTCCACGCCGTACAATTTGCCGAAATAAGTGACAATCAGAGCGTCAAGCCAGACGTCATACTTGCTGCGAAAATCTTTGCTGGTGCATTTAGGGCAGGGCGCGTGCCGCGCTTCGCGGCGGGTGCAATGTTCACAGGATAGTGGAATGTCGGAAGGCGGCGGCTCGATCCGGGGATCGAATGCCAGAAAATCAAGCGCCGAAAAACGGCTGACCGCTTCCTGAATACGAAGCCGGATCATGGGATCGCTATCGCCCAGCAACAAGTCCGCGGCGTTCGTTCCGGAAACGAAGTTGAATAAATCAACGGCGTCCGCGGTCGGCGGATCCGGATGTCCATGCCGCCACCGTCGCGCATACTCCTGGCCCATCTCGCGGGCCATGCCGCGCAGCTTCTCGCTCCTGGCCGTGTTGGAGATGGTGTAAAAGCACCAGAGCAGATCATATCCCTTGTGGACAAAGTATTCCGGATCGGAAGCAACATGCCCGATGAATTGCAGCCCGCGCTCCAGGGCCTGTTCGCGGTCCTGATCGGTATATCGCGCGCCGGGCCAAAGCGATTTGGCTTGACCCACCAGGCCTGGAGCAAACGAGACGGAAATCAGCACGGCACACAGGAGCGGAGCAGGCTTCTTGATTGCGGAGAAAGGTTTTACGATAGACGTCATCGACAACGAGATTAGCCGGCAGGTCCTTTGGCTTTCTGCGCTTCAATTGCTCGCAGCATAGCATCGTCCTCCGAGAACTTGAACCAGGGAACGCCACGGGCTTGCGCTTCCTGCTCTTCAGCTCGCGCCAGGAATTCCAAATCAGCTTTGGTGACCGTCTGGACGCCTTTGCGCTTCATCCGGAGCAGCAGTTCCTGCGCCGAGATGACGTTTCCATCCGGCGCGGTTTCGAGATACTTCAGAACATTAGCGGCGCCTACTTCGCCATCATGCCGGGCAATCCCCACCAGGCCTTCGCTGGCCTTGCGTGCCCAGCCCACGGCGTATATTCCTTCCATCGTGGCACCGCTCTGTGGATCAAAGATTTCATACGACGCGCCTTTGGTGTCGACGGTCTCTGGATTCATAACGTATGCATCACGGTTGTACGGCAGACCCACGGTGGGGTCAGCCACGTCGCCAATGGCGAAGATCATGGTGTCAACGTCCAGGTGGGCAGTCTGGTCAGTGGCTTTGCAGCCAATGCTGCCTTCCCGTTCATACAAAACATTCTCCGTGACGGTCAGGCGGTTAATGCGTCCCGACGCATCGGCATGAATGGCATGAGGTGAGCATAAGAAGCGAAACCTCAATTTTCCGCCGGTCGCCTGGTCTACCGGCTTGTTCAATACCGGGAACATATCGTCGGCGACCTTGGCGCAGTCTTGTCCGACTGCGTTCAATTGCGGCTGAATGCGTTTTAGCTCCTGCCGGAAATCATCGCAGTCCAGGTGCTTTTCGACATAGACAAATTCCTTCAGATCAAACTTGGCTTCAAACGGGCCGCGGCGGGCAACCACCGTTATTTCTTCGGTCGTCCTATTCGGATCATCAATCAGAAGCCAATGCGCAAGGTCCACCATCACGTTGCCCATGCCGACAATGGCCACGCGCTTGCCCACCGAAAAATCTTGCGATGCAAACGGCGGAAGCGCGTTGTAGTAATAGACAAAGTCCTTGGCCGCGTAAACGCCGCGCGCGTTCTCGCCGGGCAGGCCAAGGTTCTTTGTGCCCTGCGCGCCGACGGCGAAGACCATGGCTGCCGGCGAGAGCGTGCGCAGGTCTGGAACGGTAAGCACAGACTCGTTGCTCACGGACACGTGTCCAAAATAATGGACGTTGGGCAGACTCAGGACCTTGGCAAACTGTTTGCGCAAGCCGGTCTTCATCTTGTCCTTGGTAGGATAGATGCCGTATTCCGCTAGTCCACCGGGTTTAATGTCCCGGTTAAGTACAATGACTTCATGCCCGCCCTGGGCAATCTTCTGCGCCGCGAACAGGCCGGCCGGCCCCGCGCCAATTACGAACACGGTTTTCAAACTGCGCTCCTTGGAATCAAGCAATTAGCAAATGGCAATTAGCAAAACCCTTGAAACACAGAGGACGGAGGACGCAGAGGATTTGTAATTGCCAAAATCGTGCAATCGGCTAATCTATGCATTTGCGTTAAGGACAACTTTAACTTTTCTGGCCATCTTCCTCCGCTTCCTCTGTTCCTCTGTGTTTCAAGGTTTTGCTAATTGCCAATTGCTATTATTGCTATTTGCTGATTGCTCAGACCGCTCAGACCGCTCAGACCTACTTTCCTTCCAACAGTTTCTTCGCCGTTTCCAGTTCTTTGCGACGCTTGGCGTCTACCTGCGGAAATGTCGGCCGGCACTCTTCCAGCGCTTCGATGATTGCCGAACTGACCGCCAGCCTCGTAAACCACTTGTGGTCGGCGGGAACAACGTACCAGGGCGCGTACTCCGTGGCCGTGTGCTGAATCATATCTTCGTAGGCGTCCATGTACTCGTCCCAGTGCTGGCGCTCGCGTACGTCCGACTCGGAGAATTTCCAGTTCTTGTCCGGCTCTTCCAGGCGTTTGAGAAAGCGCCGCTTCTGCTCTTCTTTGGATACGTTGAGGAAAAACTTTCGGACTACTATGCCATTACGCGTGAGGTGGCGTTCGAAGGCGCGGATGTCGGCAAAACGTTCCTTCCATATTTCTTTGGTCACCAGGCTCGGCGGCAGGTGCTGCTTGGCCAGAATCTCCGGATGCACCCGCACTACCAACACTTCTTCATAGTACGAACGGTTGAAAAGGCCGATCTTCCCGCGCTCGGGAAGGTCGCATTCCGCCCGCCACAGAAAATCGTGGTTTAATTCCCTGGCCGATGGTTCTTTAAAACTGGTTACCTGGCATCCCTGGGGATTTACGCCGGACATGACATGCTTGATCAGCCCGTCTTTGCCCGCCGCGTCCATGGCTTGGATGATCAGCAGAATGGCCCACTGGTCCTGGGCATAGAGTTTTTGCTGCAAGTCTGTGGTCAGGGAGATGCCTTCTTCCAGCAATTCTCCCGCTTCTTCCTTGGACACTTTGCCCGTGTCCCCGGGATCAAAGTCTTTCAGGCGGAAATTGTCGCCATCGCCAATTCGATACGGCTCACAGTATTTATGCGCGCTCTTCTCAGTCTTCATACTTCCACGCCTTCCCAGGCTCTTGCATTGTATGGGAAGCCGGAGCCGTGATTCTACTTGCCCGTCAATCAACACCTTTGAAACACAGAGGAAAGGAGGGCGCTGAGGATTTGTGATTGCCAAAACTGCGTTTATCGAGCGACTTTAAATTTCGGTGCTGCTAGGCAATTACCAATCTCCTCTGCTTACTCTGTTCCTCTGTGTTTCAAGGTATTGCCCTGGATCGTTCGCGCAAATTCTCAGATGGCGATAAGATTTCCGCGGAGGCTTCTCAATGCCCACGGGCGTCCAATCTTATGCTCTGTCCGCCAAGTATTACGACCAGGCCTACGCAGCCATGACAGACCTTACCGACGTTCCGTTCTATCTGGACCTGGCCAAACGAATCGGCGGTCCGGTGCTGGAACTGGCTTGCGGGACCGGACGCGTTCTGCTGCCGATTGCCCGCGCCGGGATCGCCATTCACGGAGTGGACAACTCCGCGCCCATGCTGGTTGTCCTGCACAAGAACCTGGCGCGCGAAGCCAAAGACGTTCGTGAACTGGTCTCAGTCTTCGAAGGAGATATGCGCACCTTCCGAGCCAACCAGAAATATGCCCTTGTGACGATTCCTTTTCGTCCTCTGCAGCACATGTACACCGTGGAAGACCAGGTCGCCGCGCTGAAGACTGCGGCGTTCCACCTGGAAGACGATGGCGTTCTGGCCTTCAACGTCTTCTACCCTCTATTCGAGCGCCTCTACTCTGGAATAGGACAGGAGATCCTGGAAGCGGAATGGACAGCCGGTCCCGGCAAGGTCGTCCAGCGTTACTTCAGAAAAGAATCGCTGGACAAAATCAACCAGAATTTCAGCCTGACGTTTATTTTTCGTACCTGGCAGAACGGGAAACTGATTCAGGAAGAGAGTGAGCCGCTGAAGATGTCGTATTACACCTATCCTCATCTGCGCGCGCTTTTCCTGCTCGCCGGGCTGGAGATTGTGGAGGAGTACGGCTCGTTTGCCAGGACACCGCTCGACAATGACGCCCAGGAAATGATCTTTCTGCTCCGAAAAACCGATTTGTCATGACCCGTCCGGCAATGATATTGTGCGGTGCATGAAAAAATCACTGATGGTCCTGACACTCCTGCTGTTCACGGCGACATTGGCCCTGGCTGCCGCCAACCTGACCGGTAAATGGAACGCCCTGGTGGACCTGGGCGGCCAAAGCGGGTCTCCCAGCTTCGAACTGAAACAGGATGGCGAAAAGCTGACCGGCACGTACTCTGGCGCCCTGGGCGACGCGCCACTCAAAGGCACCGTTAAAGGCGTCGACGTTACCTGGGACTTTGAAGCCTCGGGAGCGGCGGTGCATTACGTCGGAAAAATCAGCCAGGATGGAAACAAGATCGAAGGCACCGTGGACTACGGCGGACAGGCTAGCGGCACCTTTGTTGCTACCAGAGCTGAAGCCAAAAAATAGCTGCCTTGTCGCCGCTCTGCAAGTAGCGCGATCTGCTCGGCCGTCACGGTGCACGCGACGGGTTTGCTTTCTGATTTCCAAAATGCAGCGCGAATTCAATCTCGCCAAAACGTTGGCTTGCATGGCTGTGCTGCTGAGCGGATTGCAGCTAGTGCCGGCGCAGCCGCCCGATGGCGCCGCTCTCTACAAACAGCAGTGCCTCAAGTGCCATGAGAACCCCAGCGAGAAACGTGCTCCGTCTTTCGCGGCCATGCGGCTGATGCCGCCGGAAAAAATCCTTCGCACAATGGAATCCGGGGTCATGCTTCCCCAGGGCCTGCTGCTTACTCCCGAGCAACGGCGCATGGTTGCTGAATACTTGTCGGACAAGCCACTGCCGCAGGAAGGAATGCTTTCCGCACCGGAGGTCCGTAAGATCGCCGAACAGGCTTATGTATTCGCTTACCCGCTGGTGCTGATGGAGTTGACCCGGCGCACCATGACATTGGACGGCTCCCCTGACCTGATCAATCACTTTACCCATATACCCGTGTTTCCGAACGACCGTTTTCGCCAGGTGATCCGGCCTAATGCCGATACGCTCTATTCCGGCGCATGGCTCGACCTCGCGAAAGAGCCGATTCTTCTCCATGTACCGGACATTCAGGGCCGCTACTACCTCATGCAGTTGATGGATGCCTGGAGTGAAACCATCTCCAGCCCCGGCAAACGAACCACAGGAACCGGTGAGGGGTGGTTTGCCATTGTGGGGCCCGGATGGAAAGGCGAACTTCCCGCGGGTGTGCAGCGTATCCTCTGCCCGACCAGCACTGCCTGGCTGCTTGGGCGGACCCAGACCAACGGGCCGAGCGACTACGACTTCGTCCACAAGATTCAGGGCGGTTACAAACTAGTACCCTTGAGCCGGTACTCAACGGCGCGTTCCGCTGAAAGCCAGACCTCGGAACCCGGCACACCGCTCTCCACGCTGCGGGCGCTTCAATCCCGGATGACGGCAATACCTCCTCCTGTTCAGGCAGAGCGCATGAGCGCGGTTGAGTTCTTCATCTTGTTTGCGGAGTTGCTGAAGACGACTTCGTCGCACAGTAGTGACCAGGCCATGCTGGGCGAGCTGGCGAAGATAGGAATCATCCCCGGACAGGCGTTCCAGCCGGAGAGGTTGGGGACGGAGCGCCTGAAAGCGATTGAAGATGGCGCCCAGGCGGCGTCCGGCCTCTTGTCGAATTTTGAGAAGCAGGGGCCGCCGCTGGGAAAGACCGGATGGAGTCTGCCGGGAAAATACGGGCGTTATGGCACGGACTATTTTGCGCGCGCTATGACCGCCCGCTACGCATTGGCCGCTCTTCCCGCTGAAGACGCCGTGTACCTAAGCTGCTTTCACTCGCCCGACGGAACACCACTCAACGGAGGCCAGCGCTACTCGCTGCATTTTGCGAAGAGCGCGCTGCCGCCGGTGAAGGCCTTCTGGTCACTGACGCTGTATGACGAGCATGGTTACTTTGCTTCTAACGCCATCAAACGCTTTGCCATTGGCGACCGCGATGTCCTGAAGTTCAATCCGGATGGTTCGCTTGATCTCTATGTTCAACACGACTCGCCGGGAAGCGAAAAAGAGGACAACTGGCTTCCTGCGCCGGAAGGAAATTTCAACCTGTTTCTGCGTTTGTACTGGCCCGATGATGCGGTCATCAGCGGCCGCTGGATGCCTCCAGCGCTGGCAGCGCGTTAGCTCGTTCATTTTTCAGGCCACTTGACAACCCTTCTTCCTTGCGGCACAATCTTACTCTCATAGCGAATAAAAAGCGAATAGTCGCCGTTATTTTTATGCCATCTGCCGTCCTTCTTCGTGCCCATATCGAGAACAAAATCCCCTCCGCGTTTGCCCGTTCCCCGCGGCTGGAGCAAAAAACCCTGCTTACAGGGATTGCCGAAATTGACGCCATGACCGGCGGCGTTCCCATGAGCGCGTTGACGGAAATCTGTGGCAGCAGCCTGGCCTCGTCCGGCAAGACGTCCGTGCTGGTTTCTTTGCTGGCCGCCGCCGCGGAAAAACACTTCTGCGCCCTGGTGGACGCCGGCGATTCCTTCGATCCGGTTTCCGCGGAAGCCACGGGCATGAATTTTGGGCGCCTGCTGTGGGTGCGCTGCGGAAAACAGAAAAGCAAACTGCGGCCGCTGGAGCAGGCATTCAAAGTTGCCGACATGCTTCTGCAAAGCGGCGGTTTCGGGCTGATCGCCGTGGACCTGGGCGCGATTCCGGAGCGCGTTGTCCGCAGAGTGCCGCTGTCCTCATGGTTCCGCTTCAGCCGCGTGATTGAAAAACTTCCGGCCGCGCTGGTTTTTCTGGAACAACAGCCGCACGCCACCAGTTGCGCGGGACTGGTGCTGCAATTGCAATCCCAGCCCGCCGTCTGGCAGGGCAAGTTGCTGACGCAATGCAATGTCCGCGCCGAAGTCGTGCGCACGCGGGAAAAAAGGCCGCCGCAATCCGCGCGGCCGGATTTTTCGCTGAAAGCACAATGGGCCTGATCCATGTTTGCCTGTCTGTTTGCTCCCGACTTCCCCGTTCAGGCGGCCTTGCGTCTGGAACCGGGACCTGCCAGGGCTGCGCTGCAGCAATCTCCTGTAGTCATTCTGGAAGGTCCGGCGTCCCTGTTGCGCGTATTCGCCGCCAATGAAAATGCCCGCCAGGCTGGAATTGAAATTGGCATGACCCGGCTGCAAGTGGAAGCCTGCAGCCGGGCAACACTGCGCAAACGGTCGCCGGCCCAGGAAGATGCGGCCCAGTCCGCCCTGCTGGATTGCGCCCGCGCTTTTTCTCCGCGCGTGGAATCCACCGCTCCGGGGACCGTGGTCCTGGATTTGACGGGGACAGAAAAACTTTTTGGTCTGCCGCAAAACGCGGCAGCGAAAATTTTTCTACTGGCGGGAGAGTTCGGCTTCGATCTGAATATCGCCATAGCTCCCAATCCGGACACGGCTTTATACACGGCCCGCGGCTTTGCCGGCGTCACCATCATCCCATCAGGAGAAGAAGCAAAACGGCTGGGGCCTTTGCTGGTGGCAGTACTTTCACCGCCGCTCGAAGTTCTTGAGATCCTGGAGTGCTGGGGTATTCGTAATCTCCAGTCCCTGGGCGCGCTTCCACCGGTCGCCCTGGTGGAACGGCTGGGACAATCCGGGCTGCATTTGCAGAGGCTGGCGCGTGGAGAAATCCACCGGCCGCTGGTCCCCGCGGCGCCTGCGACCGACTTCATTGAAAGTTTTGAATTCGACGATCCGGTGGAGACCCTGGAGTCTCTGGTTTTCATCCTGAACCGGCTTCTGCACCAGCTTTGTGCCCGCCTGGCATGCCGGTCGCTGGCCACGAACGAACTGCGGCTGAAACTGGAATTGGCGTCCTGGCAGAAAATGGCCGGACGGCAGGACGAATCGTATGACCGCTTATGGAAGCTGCCGTTTCCCATGCAGGACGCAAAAGTGCTTTTCCGGCTGGCCTATCTCGACCTGGAAGACAACACGCAATCGTCTCCGGTAAAGAAGCTGATCGTCCAGGTAGTGCCGGTAAAACCGCGATTGAGCCAGAGCGGCCTGTTTGCTCCGCCATCGCCGGAAGCCGAGCAGCTTGAGATTACGCTGGCCCGGGTGCGCGGCGTGACCGGCGCCGCCGACCAAAACGGCATTGCCTGCGCCGGATCGCCCCAGGTGCTGGATTCACATAAACCCGATAGTTTTTCCGTCCGGCCTTTTTCCACGGTCACCACCAAAGACGCGGACCATTCCGCTCCGGTTCCAGTCCTGGCCCTGCGGATGTTTCGCCCCGTCCTGGAAACGTCTGTGGAAACGATGGACCAAAAACCCCGGGCGGTTTCCCTGAGGAAAAAACGCCTCCGCGTGCTGGCGGCTTCCGGTCCCTGGCGCAGTTCCGGTCACTGGTGGAATGCGGCGTCCGCCTGGAAACGGGAAGAATGGGACGTGGCGCTGCAAACAGCCGATGGCGTCGGCTTCTATCGGATTTATCTGGACCGTTTACGAAAACAATGGTTCGTGGAAGGAGTGCTGGACTAAAACACATCCCGAGCGTAGCGAGGGAGCCCTATCGTTGGAAAACTCCCGTGGTCAGGCATTCTGTGTGAGGTTCGGGTTCTTGGCGAAAATAGGGATCCCTCGCTACCGCTCGGGATTTCAGAAACGACTAATGTACTCCGAACTCCACGCCCGCTCTGCATTCACTTTCCTTGAAGGCGCATCCCTGCCGGAAGCGCTGGCGCTGGTCTGCGCGCAGCGCGGCATTCCCGCCATGGCGCTTCTGGACAAAAACGGTGTGTATGGCACGCCGCGTTTTCATCTGGCGGCAAAAGAGAGCAAGATCAAGGCCCATGTCGGCGCGGAAGTCTGCCTTGCCGAAGGCGGGTACTACCCGCTCCTGGTGAAAGACCGCACGGGATATCAGAACCTCTGCCGGCTCATCACCACGGCAAAACTACGTAACGGAAAGAACGTTGTTGCTGCTTCTTCTCGGGACGAATTGCAGCGTCATTCCGCAGGGCTGGTCTGTCTTACGGGTGATGAAAACGGCCCGCTGAGTCTTGCATTACAGAAACACGGCATGGAAGCAGGACGCAAATTGCTTCAGCAGCTCAGCTTTATATTCGGCCATGAAAACGTCTATGTCGAATTGCAGCGGCACTTTCATCGCCATCAGGAAGCGCGGAACCAGGCGGCGATTGCGCTAGCCCGGGAACTCCGTCTGCCTGTGCTGGCCACCAACGGCGTCTGTTATGCCACGCCGGCGGAGCGCGAAATTGCCGATGCGTTCACTTGCATCAGGAACAAGCGCCGGCTGGATACGGCAGGCCGTCTGCTGGCGCAAAATTCGCAGCGGCATGTGCGCAGCCCGCAAGAAATGGCGCGGACCTTCGTCGACATTCCAGAAGCCATCGCCAACACCATGGAGCTTTCGTCGCGGCTGGAGTTCACCATGGAAAACCTGGGCTACGAATTTCCACGTTATCCCGTTCCGGCGGGCGAAACCATGGATTCATTCCTGTATCAACGCACCTGGGAGGGTGCGCGTTGCCGCTATGCTCCCATCACCGGCCGCGTGCGCAGCCAACTGGAGCGCGAACTGGCGCTGATTGAAAACCTGGGACTTGCGGGCTATTTCCTGATCGTGTGGGACATCATTTGCTTCTGCCGCGAGAACGGCATCCTGGTGCAGGGACGCGGCTCCGCGGCCAACAGCGCCGTATGTTATTCGCTGGGCATCACGGCCGTGGATCCCATCGGCATGGAACTGCTGTTTGAGCGCTTTCTTTCCGAGGAACGCGGCGAGTGGCCGGACATTGATCTCGATCTGCCCAGCGGCGACCAGCGCGAGCAGGTCATTCAATACGTCTATCAGCGATACGGCCAGCGTGGCGCCGCTATGACCGCCAATGTCTGCACGTATCGTGGACGCTCCGCCGCTCGCGAAATGGGCAAGGTCCTGGGCTTTGACGAAGAGACGCTTTCCCGCCTTTCCAAACTCACGGGATCATGGGAGTGGCGCGACCCGATGGATACGCTGCAGAAGCAATTCACCAAGGCCGGCCTGGACCTTCATCATCCACAAATTGGCGTTTACATGGACCTCTGCCGGAGGGTCCGCGACCTGCCGCGCCATTTAAGCCAGCATTCCGGCGGCATGGTCATTTGCCAGGGACAACTGGATTCGGTCGTTCCGCTGGAACCGGCAACCATGCCGGGACGCGTGGTGGTGCAATGGGACAAAGACGATTGCGCCGCGCTGGGCCTGATCAAAGTAGACCTGCTCGGTCTGGGAATGATGGCCGTGATCAAAGATTCCATCGATCTCATAAGCGAGCACTACGGCGAGACCGTTGACCTGGCGCATCTGCCGCAGGACGACGCCGCGCGCGACGTCTATGAAACCATTCAGAAGGCGGACACCGTAGGCATGTTTCAGATTGAAAGCCGGGCGCAGATGGCTTCGCTGCCGCGCAATAACCCGCGGCGCTTTTACGATCTGGTAACGCAGGTGGCGCTGATCCGTCCCGGCCCGATCGTCGGCCAGATGACCAATCCTTACCTGAAACGGCGGCAAGGGAAAGAAAAAGTCACGTATCCCCATCCGTCGCTGGAGCCGGTGCTGAAGCGCACGCTGGGTGTTCCGCTCTTTCAGGAGCAACTGCTGCGAATGGCCATGATCTGCTCCAACTTTACCGGCGGAGAAGCCGAAGAGTTGCGCCGCGCGCTGGGCAGCCGGCGCTCGCAGCAGCGCATGATTCACATCGAAGCCAAACTGCGCGCCGGCATGACACAAAACGGCTTTGCGTCCGGGACCCAGGATGACGTGGTGAAATTCATCACTTCATTCGCGCTCTATGGCTTTCCAGAGTCGCACGCCGCCAGCTTTGCGTTGCTCGCCTATGCCAGCGCTTATTTGAAAGTCCGGTATCTCGGCGCATTCACCGCGGCGCTGCTCAATAACTGGCCCATGGGCTTCTATGCGCCCGCAACCATCGTGAAAGACGCCCAGCGGCACGGCCTGCGCGTAAAGCCGGTGGACGTGACACGTTCCGATTGGAACTGTTCGCTGGAGTTGGAGAATGACGGCAAATTCTCGCTGCGCATGGGGCTGCGCAATGTGAAAAGGCTGCCCCAACTCGCCGCTGGAGCATTGGTGGAGGCGCGGAATGCGCGGCCGTTCAGTTCCATTTCCGATCTGGCGCTGCGCGTCCCGCGGGTTTCCCCAGGCAACTTACGCGTGCTGGCGCAGATCGGAGCGCTGAACAATATCGGAAAAGAAAATGGACTCCATCGCCGGGACGCGCTCTGGGAATCGCAAAAAGCCGCGCAGCCCGTTGGCCCGCTCCTGGCCGGCGTTGCCGGGCCGGACTCGGCCTCTCCGCTGCTCCGCATGACCACGGACGAACGCCTCATGGCCGACTACTCCGGAACCGGCCTGACAACCGGCCAACATCCGCTCTTCTATCGCCGGGAAGAGTTACGCCGGATGGGCGCCAAAAGCGCGCGGGAACTGGCTTTGCTGTGCGATGGCGACCACGTGCGCGTGGCCGGCTGCGTAATCGCGCGCCAGCGTCCCGGCACCGCTCACGGTTTTATTTTTATGAGCCTGGAAGATGAAACCGGTATCGCCAACGCGATCATCACTCCCGATCTCTACGCGGAAAGCACCATGACCATCCTGCAGGAGCGCTTTGTGTGGATGGAAGGGACCCTGCAAAACAAAGACAGAGTCGTGCACGTAAAAGCAGAATTGATTGCGCCGTTGCACATGGCGCCCATGGCCATGACGTCGCGCGACTTCCATTAGGGTCTTACCCCTTCACCGCGCCCACGGTGAACCCTGCAATAAAGCGGTCGAGGAAGAGATTATAGAGAAAAGCAACGGGCAGGCTGGCGATCAGGCAAGCGGCCATCAGGGATCCCCAGAAATAGACATCGCCGCGCACCAGGAAAATGGGAATTCCCACTCCGACCATCTGGTTGGATTCTGGCGAGATGAAGGTCAACGCGTAAACAAATTCCTGGGTGACGAGCGTGAACGTGAAGATCACCACGGTGAGAATGCCGGACATGGAAATAGGCACCACCATCTTCACGAAAGCCCCAAAACGCGTGAGACCATCCACCATGGCTGCGTCTTCCAGTTCCTTGGGGATCGATTTGAAAAAGCCCATCAGCAGCCACACGGAAAACGGCACGGTGACCGAGGGATAGACCAGTACCAGCGACCACAAAGAGTCCTGCAAGCCAAGGATGGCAACCACGCGAGACAAGGGAATGAACAGCAGCGTCGGCGGCACCAGGTAGGTGAGAAAGATGCCGATGCCCAGACGTTCGCCCCAGCGTCCCGTGAGGCGGGCTAGAGCGTACGCCGCGGGGATGGAAAGCAGCAGAGTGATGGCCACCACCAGAACTCCCACGAAGACCGTGTTGCCGAGCCAGCGCACGAAGCGGGTTTCCATAAACAGCAGGTGCAGGTTGTCGAGCGTGGGCTTCAGGTTGAAGATGAACGGGTTGGCCTCCACGTTGTACAGATCGAGGTTCTGTTTGAACGTGGCAATCACCATCCAATAAAAAGGGAAGGCGAGCAGAACGACAAAGACCGCAAGCACCAGGACGTGAACAATCCTCGGGCCAAGCTTTCTTCTCAGCAGGCTCTTCATCAGTTCACCTCCGTGCGATGGGCCACGCGCAACATCAGGTAGGCGATGGCCACCAGGACCGGCACCAGGAAGAGCGAGATGGCCGCGCCGGCCGCCAGATCACTGCCTTGAATGCCCGTGGCAAACGCCAGCGAGGGCAAGGTCTGCGTGGAATCGTACGGACCGCCGGCAGTCAGGATGTACACAACCGTCATATCGGTGAAAGTGAAGATGGTCCCGAACAGCACGGCCACACTGAGGATGGGCAGCATCATAGGCAGGTTGATCTGGAACAGGGTCCGCCAGAAACCGGCGCCGTCAATGGCGGCGGCTTCAGGGATTTCCTTGGGGATGGCCGTGCGTCCGGCCAGCAGGATCACCGTGGAAAATGGAATCAGCCTCCAGCAGTGCACCAGAATCACGGACGCCATGGCCAGCTTCGGTTCACCCAGCCACATGGGCGCGCTGTAGGGCTTGAAGACATGGGCCCAAATCAGGACCCAGGTGATCACACTGTAGATTGAATCCAGGATCCACTTCCACCCGATGGTTCCGAGAGAAACCGGGGCCACCCAGGGCAGCAGAATCAGAAAACGCACCAGCCCGCGTCCGCGAAATTTCTTCTCCAGGGCAATGGATAGAATGTTGGCGCACACCATCACGATGATCTGCGCGCTGATGGTGAAAACGACGGAGTTCCACAGGGCCTTACGGAAGCTTGGACTCTGCAGGATGCTGCGAAAATTCTCCAGACCGACGTAATGCAGGCTGGTGCTGCCGATGCGGGCGTCGCTGAAAGCGTAAAAGACCGCCAGCACAAAAGGTGCGCCGATCACCAGCAGAATGTATAGAATCGCCGGGCCGAACATGGCAAAGCCCAGCAGCGGGCTCTGGGCCGCTCCAATGGACTTGATCTTCGCCCCGGCTACTGCCATGTCAGGGGCCTCGGCCCAACCCGCTTCTCTGATGTACGGCCAAAAAACTTCAAATGATGCTCGGGGACGGCAAAGTCGTAGATGGTCCCGACTTCAAACGATTGCCCCAGCAGCAGCCGGGCGATGACTTTTTTCCCATCGGCCTTGCCGCCCGCCAGACAGCCCGAGAGGATGAACTCGGCCCCCAGGTATTCCACGTTGTCCACGCGGAACTTGAAAGTTACTTTGGATCCGTCTTTGACCTCTTGCGCCAGGCGGAAGTGTTCAGGGCGGAATCCGACAATGACATCCTGGTTCTCGATCAGGTTCATGGGTGGCGAGCCCAGGAAGGTGGCGACAAAAGTGTCCGCCGGATCGTCGTAGACCTCCTTCGGCGTGCCGATCTGCCGCACCACGCCGTGGTTTAACACCATGATGCGGTCGCCCATAGCCATGGCTTCCACCTGGTCGTGAGTCACATAGATCGTCGTGGTGCCCACGCGCCGGTGAAAGCGTTCCAGCTCTTCACGGGCGGAGAGGCGAAGCTTGGCATCCAGGTTGGACAGAGGTTCGTCCAGCAGGAAAACCGAGGGCTCGCGGACGATGGCTCGCGCCAACGCCACGCGCTGCCGCTCACCGCCGGACAGTTCACGGGGCTTGCGCTGCAGCAGCGCACCGATGCCCAGCAGCGACGCAGCCCATTCCACTTTCTCTTTGTGCAGCTTCTTGGGTACGCTTTGCGCTTTCAGCGGAAAAGCAATGTTCTTGTAAACGGTCAGATGGGGATAGAGCGCGTAGCTCTGGAACACCATGGCAATCCGGCGTTCGCGAGGCGTCAGATTGTTGACCACCCGTCCGCCAATGAGGATTTCGCCGGCCGTGGGTGTTTCCAGGCCGGCGATCATGCGCAGGAGAGTGGTTTTCCCGGAACCCGAAGGTCCCAGAAAAACCAGAAACTCTCCTTCGCGGGTCTCCAGATTTACGTTGTTGACTGCCCCCAGTTGTCCTTCTTTGAATACCTTGGTCAGGTCCCGTGTCTCAACGACCGCCATCAAGCCCCCGTGTTCCTTGCGAAGATGCGCTTGTACTCGGCTTCGGCCGCCGCTGCGGCGTTCTCCGGAGTTTCCTCGCCACGCGCCACTTTGGCGAACATGGTGGGAATCACCCAGGTAGTGAAGGCCTCATCAATGCCCGCGGTGGCGTATCCGGGATAGCCCACGTTCGTGGCCCAGGTCAGCACATCACCCAGCACCTTGTACTTGTCGGGGGGATTGGCCCGCGGGTCGGTGGCGATCTCCGCCTGCAGGTTCGGTACGGTCTTGGGGAAGCAGGGGAAATTGTAAAACTGTCCGGCTACAAAGCCGTCGTGGAAGCTGTCCATGTAGTCGATCAGGAACTGTTGCGCGCCTTCCTTGTTCTCGGCAAAGTTCCAGACCACATAGCAGTTCATGACGTGCTCGGCGGCAATGCGCCGCACCGGACCTTTGAGCGCCCGGCTGACCATGATCTTGCTGTCAATGGGCATCTTCTCCCTCTCCGACTGGCGGGTGATGGAAATAGCGTTGGCCACGTAGGAAACCCGGCCGGCAAGCATGGCTTGATTGTTGGAGGGCGGGGTCCAGGTGAAAACTTCCGGCGTTTCCGATTCCTGATACAACGCCTTCATGTACTTCAGCGCTTCCACGGTGTTCTTGGAATTGATGGTCACATTGCCTTCAATGTCCTGCTCCGCTCCTCCGAAGGACCACAAGATGGCGCGCATGGCCATGCTGGTATCGAGTTCCTGCGCAAGACCAAGCCCGCAGGGGTGGCCGGTCTTGTCGCGGATCTTCTTCGCGCCGGCGCGCAGATCGTCGTAGGTGTCGGGCCCGTTGGGATAGCCGGCTTCCGTCCACCAGTCTTTATGCCAGTTGCCGGGATCGGGCGTGTAGGCGTCGGAAAACGCAAAGTATTTCTTGGTCTTGGGGTTGTAAGTGGACTTGTGCGCCAGATCGATTTTTTTCCCGTGCTTCTTTTCCACCTCCGCGTAGACGTGGGTCATGTCAATGACCTGTTTCTCGTAGGCCGCGGGCGGCGAGAGCAGCATGAAGAGGTCGTGGCCTTTCTGCGCGGAGATCTCCGACGAAGCCCTCGTCTTGAGGTCGACCAGGTTGATGTTGTCCACGATCACGTTGGTGTTGTTCTTCTGCCCCCATTCCTTGGTGTAGGTTTCGTTGAACCACTTGTCCCAGGCGGGAACAAAATGGCTCCACTGGCAGATCTTCAGCGTCTTCTGCTGGGCCGCGGCCCGTTCCGGAAACAGAAATGCCGGTCCGACTCCGGCCGCAATGGCCCCAGCACTGGTGAGCTTGATGAAATCTCTTCGCGAAACACCCTGGCCGTTCTTTTTCTTTGCCATAGTCTCCTCCTCAGTTTTTGCAGGCGCTGACTGCGCCAAAATCCCTTATTGTTCTTCTCCGAACCTTTTTAGATCTTCTGGCGCGTCCTTCTTCACCACGGGCTTGTCGCCCTGGACCATCACGCGGATTTGCTCCACCACGTCGGGATTGGCCAGTGTGGTTACATCGCCCGTGTCCAGGTGATTGGAGATGGCGGCCAGAACGCGGCGCATGATCTTGCCCGACCTGGTCTTGGGCATGTCCGGCACTACGTGGACTTTTCTCGGTCGCGCGATCTTGCCGATCTGTGTCTCAATCGCCTCCTGGACTTTCTTTTCAATGACGCCGCTCGCGTGCGCTACGCCCGGCTTGAGGGAGACGTAAGCCTCGGGTACCCGGCCCTTGACTTCGTCAACAACCGGGACTACCGCGGCTTCCGCGATCTCGGAGACCGTAAGGCAGGCTGATTCCAGCTCTTTGGTCCCCAGCCGGTGCCCGGCAACGTTGATCACGTCATCCACGCGGCCCAGGATGCGGAAGTAGCCGTCCGCGGCCTGCACGGCGCCATCACCGGCAAAGTACGGCCAGTCGCGCCAGTCTTTGCTTTGCGGATTCTTGTTGTACTTCTCGTAGTACTGGCGGACAAAGCGCTCGCGGTCGCCCCAAATAGTCTGGAAAATTCCCGGCCACGGATTACGAATGCAGATATTCCCGGCCTTGCCGGACCCGGCCTTCACCTCATGGCCGTGTTCGTCAAAAATAATCGGATAGATTCCCGGCACCGGAGGGCCGGCACTTCCCGGCTTCATGGGATCGAGCGCGGGTTTGGTGCTGCACAGGAAGCCACCGTTTTCGGTTTGCCACCACGTGTCCACGATCACTGCTTCGCGCTTGCCCACGACTTCGTAATACCACTTCCAGACTTCCGGCTCGATCGGCTCGCCAACGGTGGTCATATGTTTGAAGTGGTAGTTGTATTTCTTCGGTTCGTCCGGTCCGGCTTTTCTCAGCATGCGGATGGCGGTCGGCGAGGTGTGAAAGATGTTCACGTCCAGCCGCTGCGCCACGCGCCACGGACGCCCGGCGTCCGGATAATTGGGAACACCCTCGTACAAAATGCTGGTTGCGGCCAGGGCCAGCGGGCCGTAAACGATATACGAGTGGCCGGTGATCCAGCCAATATCGGCCATGCACCAATACACGTCTTCCGGATGAATGTCCTGAATGTATTTGGAGGTGCCGGCGACGTACGCGAGATAGCCGCCGCTTCCGTGCTGGCAGCCTTTGGGCCGGCCGGTAGTGCCGCTGGTGTACATCAGGAA
>DATMPO010000135.1:0-3760 GCA_035567035.1 Verrucomicrobiia bacterium
TACGAACACTCTGGAGGTACAATGATTGACCATATCTATCTTCCCGTGACCGACCTGAAGCGCTCGGAAACCTTCTACGGCGCCATGCTCGGCCCGCTCGGTAAGTCCGAGCGCTGGCACTTCAAGGCGCAGGCCGGCTATTCCGATCTTACGGGCTTTGGCGAGCCGGGCATCCCGGGCTTCTGGCTGAAGGCCTCAAAGACCAGCTGCGCCGAGCTTTACGTCGCGTTCGCCGCGAAGACCGAGGCGGCGGTGAACAAGGCCTACGAGGCAGCGCTTGCCAATGGCGGCAAGGATAATGGCGCGCCAGGGCTGCGGCCGCAGTGGGATCCCCGCTATTATGCGGCCAATGTACTCGATCCCGACGGCTACAATGTGGAGATCTGCTACAAGCCCTGGCTTTACGAATAATGTCTGCGCTGCGCACGCTCCGAGTCGCACAAATCGGGGGGGTACAAATGCCGATAACGCTTCGGTTTCCCCGACAAATTTCCAAACGCGCTTACTTGCTGGCGTGGGCTCTTTCCTGGATTGCCCGTTCGGTCTCAAGCGCTTGCTGACGCAGCCGCTCCGGAACTTCGGGCAACTCTCTTTGGTACGGACGGATCGCGGGCAGGTCCTCCAGTTGACCAATCAGATATAAGGCGCGAAGGGCTTCCCAGACTTGTTCTTCTCCGGGTTCGACGGTCGCAATCGCAGTTCCTGGAACTACACTGGCGCCCGTCGCCGTCGAAAGTGTGCGCACGCGGCCGGTAATCGGCGAGCGCAATTCGCGAGTCTGCTGGCCATCGCCGACATCCTGCAGTTTCGCGATGAGTCCGCCCTGGTGGATCGCCGTACCGACGCCCGCGGTATCCATGACACGGCCAGCGCTGGGAGCGGTGATCGTGACCGGCTGCAATAAAGAAACAATCTGCGGCCTCCCCGAGCTGTCGCCGAAGCTGACCAGGGACAAGGCAGCGTTGCCGCGGACGATCACGGAGGAGTCTTCCAACATTTTCAAAAGCGCCTCGTGGAAACCGGGGCCTGCCGTATCCTGTCCCATCACCCAGGCATCCGTGCTACGCACCTCTTCGCGCGGATTTGAGGCGAGCCGCACCAGATCGGGATACCAGCGTGCCGCGCTCACGTCGTGCCGGCTCATGCGCTGGCCGAGTTGCACAATAGCATGCTGGATGTGCCGCGGATGACTGTTGTCGTTGAGGTATTCGCCCATCTGTTTGGTAGTGAGCGCGCGGCCAAACCAGGTGCTCCACCAGAACATGAACGGCATGAGCACGACGAGCCACGCCGTCACGAAGAATAGAATCCGGTTGCGCGTGGACATGCGGGGACGTGACGACGGCGGCGGATGATCCCCGGTGTTCGCAGATTTGTCCGCAGGCACAAGCGGGATGGGTTGTACTGCCATGCTGGCTAATCCTCGATCATGTTGTCATCCTTCGCTTCGCTCAGGATGACAACATGATTTATGTCGCGAACTTCTGGGACACAACTCTAGCCCTCAACCTCTTTGGGCTTGGATTCTTGGTTTGGGGGAGCTACGCTCGCCGTTACCTTAGCTGCGACTTTAGGAGTTGCTGCGGGCGTTGCTGCAGTCGGCGCTTTCTTCTTGTCGAGAAAAGCGAGAGCTCCTCGATCACGCAGTTCCCAGAAAGCATTCAGGAAAAAAACGGCGGAGAGAGTCAATAGGATCAGACTCATGAACAAGCCGTCCACCGTCGTGACCGTGCCCGTGGCGACTGTCCAGGCAATCCCCAAAAGAGGAACTATGCCCATGACAATGGAAATCACTAGCATCATCGGAAGCAACAGCCCTCCTTATTACTGCTCAGATGGTTTCCAGTCCTGCGTTCAGCGAGAAACGAAGCGTGGGCCGACGGCTAAGTCGGCCCCTTCAGCTTATTGCGTCTTGAACGTCGCATCCACGGTCTTACTATCTTTGGCCGCCAGCGTGACCTTCTGTTCTTGCGTACCCATCTTTTCCTGCACGAACGCTAACGTGTAGTCGCCCGGAGGCAGACCCTTGATTTCAAACTTGCCGTCCGGTCCGGTGACTGCATAGAACGGAGTCTTCACCACGTTGACATACATCTTCATCCACGGATGCTGGTTGCACTTCACCGGAAGCATGATTTCCTCGCGAGCGAAGGTCTTCTCCAGCGCCGGAGACTGCGGAGGCTGTGACTCATTCCACTCGCGGTTATCGGCAGGCGTTGGGTGGATATTGTGAGTAGTGGGATCGCTGTTGACGATTTTAAGCGTCTGTCCAGCCATCACTCCCAAAACATGAGGATGATACTTGCAGCCACTTTGATCGATGGTCACGGCGTCCTTGGGAACGTCAAACGTTCGGTTTCCGAAACCTTCCTTCACGTACACGAAGACGTTGGACAACTTACCGCTGTCTGCTACTACGGTCTCGGCGGTGTTCGGACCCTTGCAGGCCGGATCCTGGCTCATGTCAATTTTTGCCGCCTTGGGAGCGGTGCCGGCAAGACTCACCGTGCCGCTGACACTGGCAGCGGTCGCAGGATCGATCGGTGCCGCAGCCGGCGCGGCCGCGCTGCCCGGAGCGGCAGATTGTTCTTCACTCGGTTTCTTGCTGCACGCAGCCAGCAGAACGAGGCCCACAATGGCGCAGAGTGCAAGCGTAACTAACGATTGTTTTCGATTCATGATTTCCCTCTACCTTTCCTGGAATTGGGATGAAATCTTTGCCATATTTTACCGCGCGCCGCCATGAGCGCTTCCGCTGGATGGCTTTGGCCGGGGAGTTCCGCTACTGCTGGCTTGGCTGCGCCCCATCGCTCCGGCTACACGGCGCTGCTCTTCCGGAGTGAGCTGGAAAATATAATCCACGAGCAGCTTGGTGTGATCCTTATCGTACCCCTGAAATGAGGCCGGCGTCGGGCCGGCGAACACCCAGTGGTCGTTCTCGCGCTTGAACAAACCCGACGGCATCGCGGTGCCCGGACTGATGGCTTGTGGATCAATGATCCAGCGTTCAACCCAGTCAGGTTTCAGGCGATCGTGCGCCAGAAGAAAATTGGGTGCCGTGGCGTTTTTATCATGTGCCGCATCGCCGGTCGCGTGACACTTCAGGCAAGGCGCCGCGGTGCTGGAGAACAAGCCGCGTGCCATGTCCGTTTCCTTTGCCTGCAAAGTTGTCGCCGGCTCCGGAATATACGGAAACGGCTGCCGCGAGAGAGCGCCAAAGAAACGCACCAACTTGCCCAGTTCGTTCTCCGAGAAGCTGAAAGTGGGCATCCGCACCTGAAGATACGATCGCACGCCGTTGCGGTCGGTATCGGTGTCGCTTAACGAGGGATTGGATAGGAAGCGCAGCAGCCACTGCGGGTTGACGCGTGCGCCTTCCGTCAGCAGCTTGGGCGGAAGTTGCTCCTGCGCCTCCTGATAGCGCTTCATTCCCATCAGCGCCGTTTGCTGGCCCGGAATGAATTGGTGGCAGCCCATGCAGTTGTACTTCTTAACCACCCACCAGCCTTCCTGGATATCGCGGCGGTAGTCGAGAGGCCGGTACTGATAAGCCGCCGGAAGTGCGCTTTCCTGGCTGCCAATCAGGAAGGTGGTCAAGGCGCGAATTTGTTCCGGGGTGAGGTGCACGTTTGGCATGCGGAGTTTTTCAGTCTCCGACTTGATCTTCCCCTGGTCCCACACATTCGGCTCTGCAAGCTTGTGCTCGAAGAAGCCCAAATTTGAATACCACGGTCCTTTCGCGGGTCCCTCCGGCAGACGC
>DATMPO010000136.1:0-38114 GCA_035567035.1 Verrucomicrobiia bacterium
ACCATCAACCGCTTTTGTTCGTCCGGCCTGCAGGCGATTGCCATGGCCGCGGAAGGCATCATCGCCGGACGAGCGGAAATCATGGTCGCTGGGGGCACCGAATCCATGAGCATGATTCCCATGGGCGGACACAAGGTCTCGGCGAATCCGTGGCTTGTAGGCAACTATCCCGACGCGTATCTTTCCATGGGCCTGACCGCGGAGCGGCTGGCGAAACGCTTTGGCATTTCCCGCGAGCAGGCCGATGAATTCTCATTGAACAGTCACAAGAAAGCGATTGCTGCTATTCAGGCAGGCAAGTTTGACGATGAGATTGTTCCCGTGCCGGTAAGCTTCACCACCCCGAACGGTTCCAAGCCCAAGCGCACGGAGATCATCTTCAAAGTGGATGAAGGCCCGCGCGCCGACACCTCGCTGGAAGCTCTGGCCTCACTGCGACCGGCCTTTCACGCTAAAGGGAGTGTGACCGCCGGCAATTCGTCGCAAACTTCAGACGGGGCCGCGGCTGCCGTGGTCATGTCCGCCGACAAAGCCAAACAGCTTGGCATCAAGCCGCTGGTGCGCTTTGTGTCTTTCGCCACCGCCGGTTACAAGCCTGAAGAAATGGGACTGGGTCCGGTCTACGCAATTCCCAAGGCGCTGAAGATCGCGGGGCTGACGCTCGACCAGATAGACGTGATCGAACTGAACGAGGCCTTCGCCGCACAGGCATTGTCCGTAATAAAGGAAGCTGGAATCGATCCGGCCAAGGTCAATCCCAACGGCGGCGCTGTCGCACTGGGACATCCCCTTGGTTGCACCGGAGCCAAGCTCACGGCAACGATCATCCGTGAACTCAAACGCAGGAATGCGCGCTACGGGCTGGTAACGATGTGTATCGGCGGCGGCATGGGAGCCGCGGGCATCCTGGAGAATATTTCGTAGGCTCTACATTATCGCGCGGGTCAAGAAGATCGGGTGATCGCCGTGATCGGATAATCGGGTGATCGGAAAGCGGCAGCCCGAAGGGTTTACAAGCTAACAGCCAAAGGCCAATAGCCAAAAGCTAATGGCTAGCTGCTAGAAGCCGGCAACTATTTAAAGGAGAAATCTATGGCAACGCTCGCAATTCCGGCCAGGACCAAACTTGTCGGCGGAAGTTTTCTGATTGAAGAACACAGCCTGGACGATGTCTTCACTCTGGAGGACTTGAGTGAAGAGCATCGCCAGATTGCGCGGACCACCCAGGAGTTTGCGCAGAATGAGATTCTCCCCAACGTGGAGAAGATCGAGCACAAGGAGTTTGCCGTCACGCGCGAACTGATCCGCAAGGCGTGCGCGATCGGCATCGCCAACGTGGACATTCCGGAAGAATACGGCGGCTCCGAGATGGACAAGATTTCTTCCTCCATCATCGCCGAGCATCTCTCCGTTTCCGGCAGTTTCAGCGTAAGCTTTGGCGGGCACACCGGCATCGGCACGCTGCCGATCGTCTACTTCGGCACCAGGGAACAGAAGGCCAGGTATCTCCCCAAGCTGGCGACCGCCGAATGGATCGCGGCCTATGCGCTGTCTGAATCCACTTCGGCATCGGACGCCATGAATGCCCGCACCAAAGCCGTCCTTTCGCCCGACGGCAAAGAATGGATTCTGAACGGCGAGAAAATGTGGATCACCAACGGCGGCTTTGCCGACGTGTACATCGTTTTCGCCAAAGTTGACGGCGAGAAGTTCAGTGCTTTCATTGTCGAGCGTAAATTCCCGGGCTTCCAGGCCGGCGCGGAAGAAAAGAAGCTCGGCATTCGCGGCTCGTCCACGACGCCCATCATCCTCAATGATTGCCGCGTGCCCAAAGACAACCTGCTGGGCGAGATCGGCAAAGGGCATGTGATTGCCTTTAACACGCTCAATATCGGCCGCTTCAAACTGGGGGCGGGTGTTGTTGGCGGCGCGCGTAACTCGCTGCACAACGCGATCGTGTACGCCAAGCAGCGCAAAGCTTTCGGCAAAACGCTGGCGGACTTTGGCATCATCAAGGAAAAGATTGCCAACATGGCCGCCGGAATCTATACCGGGGAAGCCATGTCCTACCGCACCATCGGCATGATTGACGCGCGGCTTTCGGATGTAGACAAGAATTCTCCCGATGCTTACAAGCTCAATGCCAAAGGCATCGAAGAATACGCCGTCGAGTGCTCCGTGTTGAAAGTCTGGGGATCTGAGCTGCTCGACTACGTGGTGGATGAGACAGTCCAGATTTACGGCGGCTACGGGTTCGTGGAGGAGTATCCGGCTGAACGGGCATATCGCGATTCGCGCGTGAACCGCATCTTTGAAGGCACCAATGAAATCAACCGCATGCTGATTCTTGACCGTCTGATGAAGCGGGCCATGGGCGGCCAGCTTGCGCTCATGCCGGCCATCAAGAAGCTGACGGAAGAGATCATGTCCGGTCCGGGCAGCGCGGAACCGCTGGAAGGACCGCTGGCCGCGGAGCGGACCATCGTCGCGAACGCCAAGAAAGCCACGCTTATGCTGGCCGGAGCCGCGGTCCAGAAGTATATGACCGGCCTGGCCGAACAGCAGGAGATCTTGGCGGCGATCGCGGACATGGTGATCGAAACCTTCGCGATGGACTCGGCTGTCCTTCGCACACAGAAACTGATTGCCAGCAATGGCGAAGCCAAGTCACAGCAGGCGATCGCCATGACCCAGGTGAGTCTGACCCGGGCGATGGACCACATCGAATCCGCGGCCAAAAAAGTTGTTGCCGCGGTGGCGGAAGGCGACATGCTGCGGACACAGTTGGTCATCTTGCGGCGGCTATTCAAGTACGAGCCGTTCAACGTGATCGCCCTGACGCGGCAGATTGCCGAACGCGTGCTTGACGCCGGAAAATATGTAGCCAACTAACCCCCACAATTTCTGCATCACACGGCGGCTGGCACGCATCTAGAACCCAGCCGTCGTTTTCAGTTTGAAGAGCAGTCTCTGATCGCCGATTTACAAAACCATTTATGAACACCGAGTGTCAGCGTGTCTCTGATCAACTGCGCCGGGCCTTTGTCGGAGATCCCTGGCATGGCGATCCTTTGCAAAAGCTGCTGGCCGGCATTACTGCGCGACAGGCAAGTGCTCGTCCTGTGGCTTCGGCCCATACGATTTGGGAACTTGTTCTGCATATTGAATTGTGGACGCGTGTCGCGCTTGAAGCCACGCAAGGCGTCCCGATGCCGAAGCTCTATGGAACAGAGAAAGACTGGCCCACTGCAGCGGACACCAGCGCGGCTGCCTGGGCCGCCGCGACGGACCGCCTTTTCGAGACCGCTGAGCAGCTTGCGCGGGCCATGGAAGCATTCGGGGACGAGCGGCTGCAGGAAGCCGTTCCCGGGCGGCAGAAGTACGACTTTTATTATCTGTTTCACGGGATCGTGCAGCACAGCTTGTACCACGCCGGGCAGATCGCGCTGCTGAAGAAAGTCCGGACTTGAACCACCAGCATTTGCGAGGTTATGTCGCAGTCTGGTAAACTAACTAACTAACTAGTTAATTAATTAATTTTAACCTTGAAACCAGGCCCGAGTTCCGGCAGCAGGGGCCTGAATTCACTCGGCGATAAGCGACGGGAGGCGGGAACGGGGCGTATGCATCTAAACCCCAGTACTTGGAAGAAGACCATGCGGACAAAATCTCTCCTCATGATTCTGCTGCTCGTATGTGTTGCGGGCAAAACTGCATCGGCGCAGTTGACGGGCTCTGCTGTCCCTGCTTCAAGGACCACGGACCAGCCCACTGCGGAAACACGGCAATCCCTGCCGCCTTCACTGGATTCGTTCAATGGCAGCGGCATCGTGGACAAACCCGTTCCCGGCGCGGTTCGGCTTTCGCTGCTGGATGCGATGGACCGCGGAATCAAACATAATCTGGGGCTGTTGCTTTCGCAGCAGCAGACGGAGAGCGCCCGCGCGGAACGCTGGCGCAATCTAAGCGCGCTCTTGCCTCATGTGTCCGCGGGTTCCAGTGAGAACGTGCAAAAGATCAACCTTGCGGCGTTTGGTATCCCCATCTCGATCAATGGGTCCACGCTGGTTGGCCCGTTCAGCGTGTTCGATGCCCGCGCTACGATGAGTGAGACTCTCCTGGATTTCAATCTGCTGAACAAGGTGCGTTCTTCCGCTGAAAGCGAACGGGCCGCGAAGTTTTCTTTGCAGGACGCCCGTGAGCTGGTCGTGCTGGTTGTAGGCGACCAATATCTGCTGGTACTGGCTGATGCTGCACGGCTGGAAACCGCCCAGGCGCAATTGAAGACAGCGATGACGATTCTCGACCGCACCCGGGACATGAAGGCCGCGGGCATGGCTGCCGGTATTGACGTGTTGCGTGCCCAGGTGCAGATGCAGGCGCAGCAGCAGCGCCTGCTGGTTGCGGAAAACCAACTGGAACGGCAGAAAATGGTGCTGGCCCGGACCATTGGCCTTCCGGTCTCGCAACAAATTGAGTTGTCGGACAGCGTGCCTGCTTCGCCCACGCCTCCTCTGGACCTGGACGCGGCGCTGGCCCGCGCATACACGCGCAGGCCGGAATATCTGGCGGCGCAATCGCGCACGCGGGCGGCCGAGCTCACCGTCAAGGCGGCGCAGGGCGAGGCTTTGCCGACGGTGCAAATGAACGGTGACTACGGGGCGATTGGCCGCTCGCCGGGATCCGCCGAGCCAACGTACACAGTTGCCGCGGGCGTCCGCATCCCGATCTTTCAAGGCGGACGCGTGAGGGCGGAGGTGTCGCAGGCCCGGTCCGAACTGCGCCAGCGGCAAATGCAGCTTGAAGATTTGCGCAGCAGGGTTGAATTTGAAGTCCGTTCGGCCTGGCTGGACGTCAAAACTTCCGCAGATCAGGTCGAGGTCGCCAGGCAGACCGTTACGCTGGCGGGTGAGCAACTCATACAAGCGCAGGACCGTTACGCGGCGGGCGTCGCCGGAACTCTGGACGTGGTGCAGGCGCAAGAGGCTGTGGCCACGGCAAATGAAACTTATATCCAGTCCTTATATCTGAATAATGTGGCCAAACTCTCGCTGGCCCGGGCGCTCGGTGTGGCCGAACAGCAAACGCGGGAATTTCTGGGAGGAAAGTAAAGTGGCAGAGATCGTGACCGTTCCACCGCCGCCGGAAGAAGATGACCGGGGAATGCAGCGTCCCCGGGTGGTCCAGGAACCGGGAAAAGCCCCGGAGAAAGCGTCCAGGAGCGATTCTGGAAAAGGGCCGGCCGGTTTTTTCAGCGTGTATCCTCAAGCCAAGTGGGTCCTGGCCGTCGTAGTGCTTCTGGTAATTGCCGGAACGTATGCCGTGTGGAGATACTATTCCGTTCGGGAATCCACTGATGACGCACAGATTGACGGTCACATTGATCCCACCAGCCCGCGTGTCTCCGGCACCGTGCGGCGCGTGCTGCATGAAGACAACGACGTGGTTGCAGCCGGCGAGCTGCTCGTGGAACTTGATCCGAAGGACTATGAAATCGCGGTGCAGCGCGCCGAGGCGGAGCTGAAGGACGCGGAAGCCAACGCCGCGGCCGCTCACGTGAACGTTCCGATCACCGCGACCAGCAGTTCCGGGCAGCTCGCCGCGGCCAACGCCGGGGTGATTGCGTCGGAAAGAGAAATTGATTCCGCGAACGCGCGCGTGCGGGAAGCCCAAGCCGGATATGAAAAAGCATCCGCCGACCTGAAGCGCATCGCGCAGCTTGTCCAGCGCGATGAAATTTCCCGCCAGGACTACGATTCCGCCGTGGCGGCGGAGAAATCCGCCAAGGCTGCGCTCGACGCCGCCCGCGCCAATGTGGCCATGGCCACCGGCCGCACCGCGCAGGCCAGGGCGCAGGCGCAATCCGCCGAGACCGTTCCGGAACAGTTCCGCTTGACGCGCGCCCGCGCCGGATCCGCGTACGCTGAAGTGGACAAGGCGCGCACGGCCCTGGCCCAGGCGCAACTCAATTTGACGTACACAAAAATCTACGCTCCCGCTTCCGGAGTTCTCAGCAAGCGCAGCGTGGAGCCGGGGCAGGTAGTGCAGGCCGGCCAGCCGCTGTTCTCGCTCGTGAACATCGATGACATCTGGGTCACGGCAAACTTTAAAGAGACACAACTGAGGAAGATGAAGCCGGGCCAGAAGGTGACGTTCCGTGTGGACGCCTACGGCCGCGACTACACCGGGGTTGTGGAATCGGTCAGTGGCGCTACCGGCGCGCGCTTCAGCCTTTTGCCGCCGGAAAACGCCACCGGCAACTACGTCAAAGTGGTGCAGCGGATACCGGTGCGGGTCCGCATTGACAAGGGCCAGGACCCCGGCCGCCTGCTGCGTCCGGGAATGTCCGTGGAACCAACCGTCTTTATCCGATAAGGCCGGTCATTGAATGCCTGACAGTCTCAAGCCCGCGATCAATCCGTGGATCATTGCCATCGCCGTGATGCTCGGCACTTTTATGGAAGTGCTGGACACCACGGTGGTGAATGTCTCGCTGCCGCATATCGCCGGCGATCTTTCAGTGACGCCGGAGGAAGCCACCTGGGTCCTGACTTCCTATCTGGTTTCGAACGCGATCGTGCTCCCGCTCACCGGATGGCTCTCCAGCAAGTTCGGGCGGCGGCGCATTCTGTTGATCTCCGTTGCCGGCTTCACCGTCTTTTCCGTTCTCTGCGGGATGGCGCCCAACCTGCCCGCGCTGATCGTGTTTCGTGTCCTGCAGGGCGCCACCGGCGGCGGTTTGCAGCCGATCTCGCAGGCCATTCTGCTGGAAGCGTTTCCGCCGGAAAAACGCGGCAAAGCCATGGCCTTTTGGGCGTTGGGAATCGTTGTCGCGCCCATGCTGGGGCCGGTCGTGGGCGGCTGGATCACTGACAGCTACAGCTGGCGCTGGCTCTTCTACATCAATATTCCCATCGGCATTGCGGCCGTGGTCATGGCCATGCTGTTCATTTTCGATCCCCCATATCTTCGCCGGGGCCGGCAGGGTGTGGACTACTGGGGCATCGGTCTGCTCGCGCTGGGAATCGGCGCGCTGCAGATTATGCTGGATAAAGGACAGGAAGCCGATTGGTTCGCGTCGCACTTCATTACTATTCTGGCGACGCTGACTTTCCTGGGCGTGGCCGTCTTCATTATCCGCGAGCTCCTGGCCGAGGACCCCGTAGTGCATCTCAGCGTTTTCCGGAACCGCACGTACAGCACCGGTGTGTTTCTCATGACCATAGTGGGCTTTGTGCTGTACGGCAGCACCGTCCTGCTTCCGCTGTGGCTGCAGACCGTCATGGGCTACTCCGCGCTGGAAGCAGGCATGGCCATGCTGCCTCGCGGGCTGGGATCGTTTCTCTTCATGCCCGTCGTAGGCATATTGATGAGCAAGATCGAACCGCGAAAGCTGCTGGCGGCGGGACTGGTCGTGGCCTCGGGCAGCCTGTATCTGCTCTCTCGGCTGAATCTCAATGCCGGTTACTGGGACATCTTCTGGCCGCAGCTGCTTCAGGGCTCGGCCATGGGGCTGCTGTTCGTGCCGCTGACTACCATCACCAACGATCCCATTCCCCGGCACGAGATCGGCAATGCCACCAGCCTGTTCAATCTCATGCGCAATATCGGCGCGAGCATTGGGATTGCCACCGTGACCACTCTGATTGCGCGCCGAGCCCAGGTACACACCAACGTCCTGGCCGCCAACGTGAGTCTCGATAATCCAGCGGCGCGGGCCGCGCTCTCTTCCGCGCGTAGCGCCATGATGGCCCAGGGCGCCGACCCCACCATCGCAACCCAGCGGGCCTATGGCCTGGTCTTTGGCATGGTGCAACGCCAGGCGGCCATGCAGTCGTATATTGACGTGTTTTTTCTGCTCGCCGTTCTCTTCATCGCCTGTCTTCCTCTCCTCTTTCTGATGAAGCGTCCCACCAAGCAGGGCAAGGGAGCAGATGCTCCCATGGCGCACTGAGACCAACACGGGTCTGGTTCGAACGCGCTTTTTCCCCGCTGGACTGCCCTGCGCGGCATATAATCCTTGCACTGAAATTCCCAAACTGCGGCTCGTGAGGGTCCTTACCATGAAAATTCTTTCTGGCACGGTCGTTGCTTTAGTTTTTGCGGCCACTCTTTCCGCGCAGACTTTTCGCGGCGCGATCCAGGGAACGGTCACCGACTCCGGCAAAGCCGCCGTCGCGGGCGCGGAAGTTACCGTTACCAGTCCGGAGACCGGACTCAAGCGTACCGGCGTCACCAATGACTTTGGCGAATACAGCGCCACGGAATTGCCGCTCGGTACGTATGATGTCACCGTAAAAAAATCCGGGTTTCGCACCCAGACGGTGAAAGGGATCAAGGTGGAAGTCTCGGCAAGCCAGCGCGTGGACGTTCAACTGGCCCCCGGTTCGGTGAGCGAGATTGTTGACGTCGCGGCGCAGGCCCCGCTGGTGAACAGCGAAGAGAACAACATGGGCGGAACTCTCGAGGCCGAACAGTTCAGCGAACTGCCCGTCAACGGCCGCGACTTTACGAAGCTTCTGGTCATGGTGCCGGGCTCGGGCGGCGATCCTTCCGGCGCGGCGGATTCCGCCGGATCGTTCGGCCTGTTCAGCATCAACGGCAATCGCGGACGGTCCAACAATTATCTGCTCGACGGCACCGACATGAATGACGGCTACCGCAACCTCCCGGCCATCAATCAGGGCGGCGTCTTCGGCACGCCGGCGACCATCCTTCCCGTGGATGCACTGCAGGAAATCTCCATCATCAACGCCACGGAAGCGGAATACGGCCGCAGCTCCGGCGCGACGGTGAACATCATTACCAAATCCGGGACCAACTCGCTTCACGGATCTGCCTATGAATATTTCCGCAACAACGCGCTGGACGCGCGCAACTTCTTTAACGCCGTCGGCCAGTCGCAGAATGTCTTTCATAACAACCAGTTCGGCGGTTCCCTCGGGGGACCGTTCTGGAGGAACAAGAGCTTCTGGTTTGTGGCGTACGAGGGCCAGCGGGAAGGCGTAGGCATTCCCGCCGTGGCGCGTGTTCCTACGACGACTGAGATCAACACTTCGATCGCCAACAACGGCGGAGTCGTGAATCCGGTCATTGCCGCCCTGTTGGCGCGCAAGCCCTGGCCAACGCCCAACCAGGCCCCTGACGCCAACGGCAACAACCTGGTCGCCTCGGACAAGGCCAAAAACCGCGTGGACAGCATGATTGCCAAGGTCGACCAGCATTTTGGTCACAGCGACCTGCTCACCGGGCGCTACTACTTTGGCAACAGCGACCAGAGTTTCCCCCTCGGACTGGTGGGCGGCGGCATTCTTCCGGGATCGAATACCGTGACTCCCACGACCTTGCACATTGCTTCGGTTTCCTTCACCCATGTGTTCAATCCCAAATTGCTCGCGGAGGTCCGCTTCGGATACAACCGTTTTGCCGAGCAGTTTTTTCCCCAGGACAAGACCTTCAATCCTTCGATCATCGGTCTGAACATGGGTACTACCGCGCAGGACTTTGGGTTGCCGCAGATCAACGTTGGTCCTTTCGCCACTCTGGGTTCCAACAGTTCGCTTCCGCGCGGCCGTGTGGACACGAACTGGCAGTTCTTCAGCAACTACACCTGGATCGCCGGACGCCACAACTGGAAGTTCGGCTACGAATACCGCCGCACCACTGTGGACGGTTTCTTTGACGCTGGGTATCGTGGCAAACTCGGTTTCAGTAGTTTGGACTCTTTCATAGCCGGCAGTCCTTCCAGCGGCCGTCAGGCGCAGGGAAACTCCACGCGCAACACTTTTCAGGACAACGATTCGCTTTACGTGGAGGACACCTTCCATCTCTTTCCGCGTCTCACTCTCAACTACGGGCTGCGCTGGGAATACTTCGGCGTGATTGGCGAAGCCAAGGACCAGTTCAGCACCCTGGACGCCACAGGTGCTTTGCAGCTGGTGCACCAACTCTATCCGCACGATTACAACAACTTTGCGCCGCGCGCCAGCTTTGCCTGGGACGCCTGCGGAAACGCCAGGACTGTGCTGCGCGCGGGATGGGGAATGTATTATGACGGCTTCTCCCAGGATTTCTTCGTCGGCCAGCTGCCTTTCAATACTTTCAACGCCGGGCCGGCGTATAACGGAGTCGGCCCCAACCCCATTACGTTCAGTTTCTCTCCGGTTGCAACCATTCAGCCGGGAGTCCGCGTGTTTGACCCGGCAACCTTCGGCGCCACGGACGTTTTCACCGTGGACCAGAAGATGCGCACGCCTTACATCCAAGTCTACAACCTGAACCTGGAACGGGAGCTGGCGAGGAATGTCGCGTTGCAGATCGGCTACGTCGGTTCCGCCGGACGGAAACTTTTCCGCTACGTGGACCTGAACCAGGTCAACCCGGCCACCGGGACCGTGGCATTTCCCAGCCTGGGTTTTGTGAACCAGTTTCAGTCTTCTGCCAGCAGCAGCTACAACTCTCTGCAGACCTCGTTGCGCGTCCGCAACTGGCACCGCCTGACTACCAGCGTGAACTACACCTGGGCGCACTCCATTGACAACGCCAGCGACGGGCAGGACTACGTCCCCAACGCCACGCAGCCGGACAACAGCTTCCGCCCGGACCGCGAGCGCGCCAGCTCCAACTTTGACATGCGCCACCATTTCACCGCGACCTTTAACTATCAACTGCCTGATCTGGGACACATGAAATGGGTCAGCTCCGGCTGGGGCGTAGACGGCGTGCTCACTTTGAATTCCGGCCAGCCCTTCAACGTCAACTACCTGTTTGAAGGAAACTTCAACAACAGCGGCGAGTTCTTTGGCCGTCCGGACCTGGTCGGCAATCCCTTTGCGGGGACTAAAGCGCCGGGCCAGTTCTTAAACCTGGCGGCGTTTCACATACCCTGCACCGACGATGGAACCGGCAGCTGTGTTCCGGGGACGCAACATTTCGGCAACCTGGGCCGCAACGCGTTTGTCGGACCTACGTACAAGGACCTGGATTTCAGCATGGTCAAAGACACCAAGCTGACCGAGCGGGTGAGCATGCAGCTCCGCGTCAACATATTTAATGTCCTGAACCACCCCAACTTTGCCAATCCTCTATGGCCAAGTTTCGGCGTGGACTTTCTTCAGAACGGCATTTTCGTAGATCCAAAGACGAGTCTCTCCACAGGACGCGGCAGTGGCTTCCTGCCGATTACCGCCACGCCGGACGTTGGCGTGGGCAATCCATTTCTCGGCGGAGGCGGCTCACGCAACATCGAATTGGCACTGCGGATCAAGTTCTAAGGGGAAGCACCGTCATCGGATAAAAACCCTGACCGCGGATTGGACCCAGCAGGGCGCACACAAGGCCGTGACGCGCTGGTTGGGTCTGAGGACCAGGCACGACGCACCGGCGAATCTGGTTGCCGCGCAAAATGACGAGATGGCAATCGGCGCGCGGGAAGCCCTGCGCCAGGGAGTGCCCGAGAGTGAACTGGCGTTGTGGATGAGTCTGTCTTATCTCGGCTCCGTCTGCAGTCCCGATACCGGCCCGAAGTGGATTCGCCAGGGTTTGCTGACTGCGTCCATTATTAAAGCCAAGGTCCCGCCCCCGGAGCGCACGCTGCTCTCTCCAACATCCTGCCCGGAAATAGAAAAGCTGGTTGCCAGACCTGCCGCCAGCTTCCGGTGAACGCCGCCTCCCTACCTGCGCTGCGTTATTCCGCTCGTGTCACTCCAGCCCGGCATCGTGTCGAGCCTGACACAGGCTCCTCTGCGTACATTCCTCTAATCAATTTGCAATGAGTCACTTACGGGAGATCTTCCATGTGGGCCTAACCTTGCTTTTGTCCCAGTGACTGTCGGCTACGAAACGAACGGCCGGCAAACGTCACAAGGACAATGAGGTGATTTATGTGGGTGGTCTACTTTCTGGTTACGGCGGTATTCCTGTTATTTGTCATGAGCCTGCTGCCGGAGCCTCCGGTGAGAAGGCGGAGAGACGAGTAGAACCACGTCCATGAGAAACCTGTTGGTTCTGATGGCTGCCGCGAACTGCTCCTGCCGTAAGATAACTCCGCCCGCCGACTATTCTTCCGGCCACTCGGCCACCGCGGCCGCGCTGCGGTTCGGGGTCCGCGGCTTTCTCGGAGCGGTGACGTAGGCGAACGGATCTTCCGGAGGTTCCGGCTCTTTCCGTTTCCTGACTCGTCGCAGGAGTGCCTGGAGCCTGGCCTGAATTCGGCGATAGATTAAGGACCGCATAGCATCCTTTCGGTGTTTGAAAGCGTATCACGCCCCAGCGGTACGGAAGTCCTGTTTTGGCCGGCGACCTTCGCGATTACCGGGAGCTTATTCCGTCCGCCGGCCGCAACTTCTTCGCAACTCAGCCGATGACATAGGTGAGGTCTTGTCCATGGAAAACCTTTCCGCTTTGGTGCTTTCGAATGACGCTGGCGTTGTGGGGCTGACCAACAGAGTTTTTGACGACTATGGTTTTGACGTCAATGTGGTGCATACCGCCAGCGCGGCGCGGGACTTGATCAAGCGCGGCTCAGTCGATCTGGCCGTCTATGATAACGACGTTGACGGCGCCATGGACCTTGTGGCCAACAAAGCCAATGGCAATCCCCGGATGGTGTTTGCCATGGTGCGCCGGGAAAAACGCCCCGACCTTCAAGGCCGGCGGATCCACTTTGTGGTGCAGAAGCCGTTCACCGCGGATTTCTTCGTAAAAAGCCTGAAAGCGGCCTACGGCGTCATGTTGCGGGAGAGAAGAAACGCGTTTCGCCAGAAGCTCGGCGTTTCCGCGTCATCCGCCGTGGTGGGTCAGGACAGCGGGCAGCGTTCCCTGTCCAACGTGACGATCGCCAACATCAGTAAGACCGGACTGAGACTTACAGCCGGAGAGTTGCTGCCGCTTGGCGCCACGCTGCAGCTCGGCTTCACCCTGCCGGAAGACGGCGAATTGACGGTGGTGAGCGGGGTCATCGTGTGGGCCTGCGACAACGGCGGCGCGGGCATCCGGTTCAACCATGTTGCGCCGGCCGATCAGAAGAAGCTGAATCTATGGATTGACTCCAAACTGCCGATTGATTCGGACTTTGTTCCCCGGAGCAACAGCCCGTGGCGCGGTGGAACAAACGCTGTGGCGCGTCCGGAAACGAACGCAGACAGCGCCACCACGTAGGCCCGGCCAGCGCGAAAGGCTTTCTACGCCCGCGCGAAATCAATAAATCCGCGTTCCGGATCCGTGCGGACAAGCTTGACCCGCAGCTTGTCTCCCACGTCGAGTCCCTGGTGGCCGCTGATCAGCAGTCCTTCCACATGCGGACCGAGCGCGCGGACGAAGGTGCCATTCGGCGTAACGCCGGTGACAATTGCGTCAAAGCTCTGGCCGACCTTGCTGGACATGGCCACCGCGGCGATCCGCTTTGCCATTCCGCGCTCCACCTTGCGCGCCGCATCTTCTTTCAGTGTGCAATTCTGCGCAATGGCGGCCAAGTCACCATCGGAATAAGGACCAGGCTGCTTCGCCAGCACGGCCTTAACCAGGCGTTGGGTAATCACGTCCGCATAGCGGCGGTTGGGCGCGGTGGAGTGAGTGTAATCCTGCACGGCCAGGCCAAAGTGCCCGATCTCAGGGGCGCCGGCGCGCTCGAGTACATACTCGCCCGGCCCCATCAGTTTGATGACTGCCAGTGACAGGTCAGGGAAGTGGTCGGGATCGGCGGTCCGTTGCTTGGTCAGGAAATCATTCAACGCTTTGGAGTCCGCCACGGCCGGAAGTTTCGTGCCCTTTTGCCCTGCGAGTGCCACGATGCGGTCCCAGCGCTCGGGAGTCTTGACCACGCGCCGTATGGATGAAACCTTTCTTGTCTCGAACATTTGCGCGACCACTCCATTGGCCGCGACCATGAAGTCTTCAATCAGCTCCGTGGCCAGGTTCTTCTCCTGCCGGGCAATGTCCACGATCTTCTGGCCGTCCATCACGGGACGCAGCTCCGTGCTTTCCAGAGTCAAGGCTCCGTGGCGAAAGCGTTCCGCCCGTAGCGCCTGTGCGGCCTCGTTTTGAAGCTTGAGCTGGGCCTGGAGTTCGGCGGAGGCAGCCACTTTGGCCGGGGCCGGGCCGGCGTTTTCCAGCCATGCGCCCACACCGTTATATGCGAGTTGCGCCTTGTTGCGGACAATGGCGGGATAGATGTCACTCGAAGTAACCTGGCCGCCTGGATTGACCGTGAATTCAACGACGTGGCACAGCTTGTCGCTGCTTTCCAGTAGAGAAGAAGCCCCGGTGGAGAGCTGCTCCGGCAGCATGGGGAAGATGATCACGCCGGCGTACACCGTGGTGGTCTCCTTGGCCGCATGGCGGTCGAGCGGAGAGCCTTTGGGCACGAACGCGTCCACGTCCGCAACGCCGACCAATACCTTGATCTGCCCATCAGGCAGTCGCTCGGCGACCTCAATCTGGTCGAGATCGCGCGAGGTGTCATTGTCAATGGACGACCAGAGCAGCTGGCGTAGATCGCGGACGTCACCACCGGGCGAAACCTTCGGTGGCTGGGCCATGATTTGTGAAAGCTGTTGCCGGGCGTCCGCCGGAAATTCCGGCTCAAAGCCGTTCTCCAGCATGAGCTTCCGCGCCGCCGCCTGGAGATCAATGTGAGAGGGAGTGGGGTTGTTCATTGGTTTCAGAGAAGCCCAAGAAGCTTACCACGACGCCCCTCACGCCCATGTCTAAATCCGGACAATGCGGTTCGCGCCCACCACCAACCCGAGCGTGATCAGCGCAATCGCCACTTCGCCGAGCGCGCCCACCACAAAAGGACGAAGGCCCTGTTTCTTCATTTCGCGAAAGTTCGTGCTCAGACCGACTCCGCCAAAGGTCAGCAGGAAAGCCCAGCGCGAAAGGTTTCCCAGGTCCGTGATCTGGCCTTTGTCAAATACTCTGCTGGTGGCCAGCAGAGACACCAGTAAAAAGCCGAGCACGAATTTGGGAAACTTCTGCCAGAGAAACGCGGCCTTGTTCTGCACCACCTCCCGGCGGTCGCGGGTGGCCCAGTAAATAGCGTAGGCCAGTACCACAAAGCCGATCATGGCATTGCGGGTGGTCTTGGCCAGAACGGCGATTTTGGCGGCGGCATCGGAATAGAGCGAACCCGCGGCCACGGCTTCCGCTGTGTTGTCCACACCCAGGCCGGCCCACAGGCCATACACCTGGTCGTTCAGGTGCAGCCAGTGCCCGATCACCGGGAACGTGAACAGCGCGATCGCGCCCAAAGCGAGGATGGCGGCAATCGAGAAAGATGCGTCTTCGTCGTCGGCGTCTATTGCGCCTTTGGTGGCGATGATCGCCGATACGCCGCAGATGGACGAGCCCACGGCGAGCAAGGTCGTCAGCTTGGGCTTGAGTTTGAAGATCCGTCCAAGCAGCGTCATCAGGGCGATGGCCAGCGCCAGCTCAATGGCCACCAGAACCAGGCTTACTCCTCCCAGCTTGAGCACATCTCCCAGCAGGAAGCGCGAGCCTAAGAGCACGATGCCGGTTTTCAGCCAAAACTCGTAGGTGGCCACACCGGGCTTGAAGAGTTCGGGGACGCCAATGGTGTTGGCGATGAGCAAGCCAAGCAGGATCGCCCACAGGACATATTCAATGTTGGGGACCGTGAGGTGGTGGGCCTTGGAATAGCGGGTAATGCTTTGTTCCAGCAGTTTTCCCAGGAAACCGATCCCTGCCAGCAACAGGACTCCCGGCACAAGACGCAGAAACGACCAGGGGAACCTGGCCGGCACAACTTTGGGTAAAGCGACAGAACTAGCCATTTGTCTTCTCCATATCTCTCATCTCCGGGATTACCAGGGAATGTGTTTCAGCGCGCCCAGCCAGACCAGGGCGGCAAGCGCCAGTCCGGTGGCCACGGACAAGATATCTATGGAAATGCGCGGTGCGGTCGCGGCGCGCGGGGGTTGTTTGCTTTCCGGTTCGGGCATGGATACTCCTTTAATAAGCAGAGGTTGAGATGCAACGCAAAATAAAAAACCCACTCACGTCTGGTGAGTGGGTTTCCTGCAAGAACTTTGAAAGAAGCCTGTTTTAATCACTCGCCAGAATTGCCGGGTCCGCAGCGCAACAACACATGCAGCTACAGAAAACAACGCAATTCTGGCAACAGCTCTTCATCTCTTTGAGTAGTAACAGGATCGGGCGGCGGTTGTCAAATCGGGAGGCCGGGCGGGCGGGATCAGTGGGTCCGCGTTTTTTGGGAGAGCCGCTCCACCGATTCAGGCAGGATGACATCGAAGAATTGGCCGCATCTGGGGCACACAACCTGCTGCGTCCCGGGAGAGAGGGTGGCCGTCTTGATGACCGGAAACGAGTCGCCGTAAGGGCATTCCAGGAATGTGATGTCGCCGGCAGCCATGAATTCTCCTTCGCAACTCTCACCATAATTAACACGGAAACCGGGGACAAGTTACATCAGTAACGGACCGAATCACGCCAGTAACCCCGTCGCCTTGGCTCGTCCTTTTTTCCACAGGCTAAAGGTTTGGTGCTGGCCGTCCGATATCTAATTCAGGCATGTCATGAACACGATTAAAGTACTGGCAATCGAAGATAATCCGGACGATGTAGAACTGGTAAAGCGGGCACTTCGCGGCAGGGATGGCGAAGCGTTTGAGATCACCATCGAATCCCGGCTTTCCGACGGGCTGGAAGCCCTCGCGACCGACGACAAGTACGACGTGGTGGTGCTTGACGTGAAACTCCCGGACAGCAAGGACCTCGTGGATGCGGTGCAGCGAGTCGGCAGCGCGCGCCCTGGTGTGGCCATCGTTGTCATGACGCCGAGTGTGGAAGAGAAAACGACCTTGCAGGTCCTCCGTGCCGGCGCCGATGATTATCTGTTGAAATCCGAAATCGGCATGGCAGTATTGCCGCGGGTGATCCGTTACACGGTGGAACGGCGCCGCGCGCAGGCGCAATTGCGCCGCGCGGAACAACTGGAGATGCTCAATCAGCTCAGCGCCGCGGCCATGCATGAATTCAGCAATCTGGCCCTGATCATCGCCGGCAACGCTGATTTATTGGCCTGCCCCGACGAAGGGGCGGATTTGCCCCGGATTGCAAGCATCAAGGTGGCGGTGCGCAGGATGACGGTCCTCATCCACAGCCTGACGAACTTTACCCGCGGACAGTCCCCCGGCCAGCTGCCGCGCGTTGACATGGTGGCCGCTCTGGCCAACGTGCAGAAGATCATCGACCGCAACTCGCTCGACAACTCCGCCAAAGTTTAACCGTCGATTAGTGGTCTCCTCCGCTGCCTGCAACTGCGGGCGGCGCGGCAACGCTCGGTTTCTCGCGCACCAGGATGGGCAGCCGCGGGAAAGAGAAAGTCCCACCGGCATCGTCAATCACGCTCACCTGGCAGGTGTAGAGCCCGGGCTTGAGCTGGGCCACGGGAACGTCAAACTGAAACACCGCCGCTTTACGCTCGGGAGTGTTGACTTGCCGGGTTTCCACCAGCGGCGTCTCAAAGATCTTTACTTTTCCACGGAAGAACTGGATGCTGGTGAGCAAGTGGACAGGGTTCTTGAGCGCCGCCGCTTTGTCTTTTGCGTCGACCGCCTCAGGCGGCGGAGTTTTGTCTCTTACCGGATCGTACACTTCATAGAAGAAGTAAAGGTGCTGGTCGGTGGTGAAGACGTGGGCGATGTTGGGAATCAGTTCATTGCCGTCGCGCACCAGCGGGTTGCGGCTCTTTTTGGTGGAAGGCTGGACCTGGCTGGCGAGCACCACGGAACTCATCTTTAGCGGGGCTTTCCTGATTTCCGGCACGGTAAACGCGGTTTCAAACGAACCAATCTTGCCGCTCTGATTTTCCCGCACGACGAATTTGAAGTGGTACTTGCCCGGCGTCAGGATGAAGCCGGTGCTGTACTGGACGTTCTTGCGCCGCACTTCCTGGGAGGCATCCAACGAGAGCTTCACTGTCTCGCGTACCGTGCCCACCGTGCGTTTCAGTTCGTCCTGGACCTCGCCCATGACATCGAGAGCAGCTTTGTCTTTTTCCGCGTTCTTGGTGAACGGGATCTGCGAGCCCGGGACCACCAGGGCCACCGGGACATAGAAGTGGCCCTCATCCAGCCGGAAGTAGGCCGCTTCCATGTACACGGCGACGTCGGTGCTGGCCAGGTCCGCGGCCATCTCTTCCTGAAGCTGCTGCTCTTTGTCTTCCGCGTTGAAGTGCTTGAAGTCCTTGGGCGCGTAATAGCCCTTGCGGAATTCAAGATTGATTCCCGGCCGGTTGACTTTGACCTGAATATGGCGGAAGGCGCCGTCTTTCAACGGATTGTTGCTGGTGTAGCCAAGCACGTAATAGACGGACGTATCCTTCTGGACGCGGTCAAACACCTGACCCAGGTCGTTGGTGTCCAGGAAGGCTTTGCCTCCGGTGTCTCCAGAGAGCGTAACCAGTGTTTCCTGGCTGGCGAAGTTCGAGTCGAGCGAGTTCTGCACCGCCGCGCCGGAGTACATGGCGGTCCCGCGCAGGCTGGCCGTGGCGGCCGAGCCTCCTGGCGGCAAGGCTTCGAGTCCGCGCGAGTCCATGGTGTAGATGGCCACGTTGGCCTTGACCGCGGTGTTGACAGCGGCACGCAATGCGGCTTCATTCTCGATTCCCGTCTGGGTCATGCCGCTGCTGAAGTAGATGATGGACTTCCGCTGATTGAATTTGGAAAGCACCTGGCACAGCGATTGCAACGCCTGCAGCTTGCGGTCGGTGTTGAACTGGTTGTATTCGGTTTCGTCCGGCGTGTAAGCGTTTCCGGATTCTTCGATGCCGTCGGCGTCGCCGGTGGCGCCGTTGTCCATGCCTTGCCCTTCCGAGTGGGTGTAACGGTTCAAAATGCGCAGCAAGCGCGCCTGGTCGTTGGTAAAGTCCTGGTCGAGCCGCAGCGACGAACTGAGCGAGACAATGGCAATCTGGTCGGACGCGGTCATCTTATTTTGGACGTATTTCCTGGCCGCATCCACCGAGCGCTGTACCTCATCCGGCTGCATGGAGGTGAGATCGAAGAACAGCACAATCGCCCGTTTGTTATTCAGCGCCTCTTCAGCGTCTTTGCGGGTGAAGATCGGTTGGGCCGGGGCGTCGGTCTGTCCATTGACGCTCTGCTGCGTGGGACCTGCGCCATTGCCCGCGGTCATCGGAGTGGTGTCGAGGTTCTCGTAGTCGAAACTGGAGATGCGCTGCGGCTTGCCGTCTTCGAGCAGGCTGAAATCGCCGGTCTTCAAGTCCGTGACAGGTTTTCCCCGTTTGTCGCGGACCACTACGTTCACCAGCACCAGTTCGCTCGCAACTCGCAGCCGGAAGTTGCCCTGGCCGGCCGGCTGCTGCGACTGCGGCGCCGGGGTCTGTGATGTAACGGCTCCAATCAGCAGCGCAGCCAGAAGCGTGGTGGCCGTTATCTCTCGCGAGTCAGGAAAAAGCCGCGATATTCGCATATGCTTTTCTCTCAGAACCTGTACCTTGCCGTCAGCGTTGCTTTGCGCATGGTGCCCGCGGACACTACCTGGCCGAACGTCGGCGATCCCAGAGTTGTATCAATCGAGGTAAAGTTGGCATGGTTGAATACGTTGTTTGCGCCGATGCGCAGTTCCAGGTTCTGCGTTTCCTTTACCGGGATGGTCTTGGACAAAGCCATATCGAAGCTAACGGTTCCGGGACCAATAATGATGTTGCGTCCGGCATTGCCGAACGGTCCTGACGGCGCCGCGAAGGCGCCCGTGTTAAACCACGCCTGGATACTATGGTCGCTGAGTTGAATGGATTGTCCCGGGACAACATTCGGACGCGCGGCCCCCGTGACACCGCGGCCCAGATCGGAAGCGCTGCCGAAGAACCGCGGTGAAAACGGTGTCCCCGAACCCAGAGTAAGGTTGCCGCTCCAGGAAAATCCGCCAAAGGCCTTTTGCTCCCAACTGTCGGCTTTCAGCCAGCGCTTCTCTTTGCCGAAGGGCAGCTCGTAGGAGCAATCCGCCGTGAAACGGTGCCGCTGATCGAAGCTAGAGAGACCGCGTTCCGCGGCGAGGTCCAGACTGTTTTGCGCCACCACCGTGCCGCCGCCGCCGATGGAAGAAGCATTGTCAATCGACTTGGAATACGTGTACGTGCCGCCTGCGGAGAGGCCCTTACGCATCCTCTTGCGCACGCGCACCGTGCCCGCATGAAGGATGGAGGAGCCTTCTGAAGATTCAAACAGGAACGGCGACACGCAGGAAGTTGCCAGAGGCGTGATCGGTGTGCAGGGTAGAAAGATTGACTTGCCGGTCGCGGTCTGGTCCGGGGCGGAGACAATATCCAGGTGTGTTCCCTTGGCGCCGGTGTATCCGATGTTGATGACCAGACTCGTCTTTATTTCCTGCTGGATGTTGAGGTTCCACGTCTGCACATAAGCCAGCCGGTAGTTGGGGTCGACTGCGTACGTGTTGGTGATGTGGTTGGGACTCAGCGGCGTGGCGGGGAAACCGTTATGCAAGGTCAAGGAAGTCGTAGTCGGCGCGGGATTGATCTGGGCCACGGCGAACGGCGGTTGGAAGCCAAGCTGAGTAGCCATGAGCCCGTATTGGGCCAGGTTGTAGTTGATCCCATAACCGGCGCGCACCACCATCTTGGAAAGCGGCTTCCAGGCAATGCCCGCGCGCGGAGCAAAATTATTGCGGTCCGGACGGATCAAGCCTGCGGGAAACTGTTTGCCGGTGATGGGCCCGGTCTGTCCGGGCTGCACCGGGGCCACGGCGCTGAAGTCTGGTGCAACGTCCAGATTCACCAGTTGCTTGTTGCCTTCCACATACGGAGTCACATGCTCATAGCGCAGCCCCAGGTTCAAGCTGAGGTTCTTGGTCATGCGCCAGTTGTCCTGGAGGAAAAGGTCCCAGGAATTGGCGCGGAACTGGTAGTCCTGGGCGCCGAACTGGATCGAGGTCTGTTGCGCGAATCCCAGCAGGAAGTCGGCAAAGGGGGCGCACGGAGCCAGAGGAGTGCAGTTGCCGCCGTTGGTCGCCGCTCCGGTAAACGTAAACGTTCCGCGGGCGTTGTTGGCGTTGGTCACGTCATAGAACAGGCGCCGGAAGTCCCCGCCCGAGATCCAGGAGTGCTTGCCGTGGGTCAGGCTCATGGAATCGCTGATGGTATAGGTCTGGTTGGTGCGGAACGCCGGGGTCTGGTCCTGCAGGCTGCTGAATTCGGGAGCAAAACCCAGGACCGGCAGGCCGAAATCGGCAGGCAACTGGGAGACGCCGCTGATGCCCAATTGACCTTCGATGTTGTTGACGTTGGTGAACCCGTTGACCGTATTGGTATTGCTGCGGTTGTAGGTGAAGCGCAAGGAATTCAGGAAGAGGCCTTTCACCGCTGAATAACCGAAATTAGCGTTGTAATTGTGGGAAGTGAGATGGCCGCCCAGTCCGGGGAAGGGATTCAGAATGGTGTTGCGGACATCGTTGAAAACGAATCCTCCGTTGATGCTGTGCGACCACTTTGGCTTTTGTTTCTTCTGGTTCTGTCCCTGTTGTTGCTGCGGACGCTGCTGGCGTCTTGCTCCGAAGATCCCGAGGAGGCCCTGGTCCGCGCCAAAGCTGTGATTAAACCGAACGAACGCCGTGTCCAGGTGGCTGGGACTGGCTGACACGAAATGAAAATTCCGGCTGGTTCCGGGAAGGTTAGGCTGCGGAATGAACTTGAGCAGCTGCGCGGCCGCCGGACTGATTGGGACCTGATTGTTCGGGAACGGACTGTGCGTAACAGGATTCATCAGTTGCGTCGGAAGGGACGAGAAATCGCCGCTGCGCTCGGCCAACGACGGTACGGTCGAGAAAACGTCGTAAGGATTGCTGCTTCGACTGCCGGTGTAACTGCCAAAGAGAAACGTTTTGGTGCCGCCGTGATAGATGTGAGGAATGTTGAGCGGACCGCCTATGGTTGCGCCGAAACGGTTCTGGTTGTAGTCCGCCTTATCTTCAGGCTGTCCGTTGAGGGAAAAAGGCTTGGCATCGAAGGTCGAGCCGGAGTAGGTATAGAAGATGGAGCCGTGCGGCTTGTTGACGTTAAAGCCGCGGCCGCCGCGGCCACCGGGGCCGCCTCCCATCATGAAGACCATCGGGCCGCCTCCGCCGTCCCCGCCGCCAAAACCGCCACCACCTCCGCCCAGGATTTGGATGTTTCCAATCTTCCCGCCGCCCAGGTCTACGGTGCCACTGCCTCCGCCCTGGCGGGAGAGCTGATCGCGCAATTCCGCCATGCGGTCCTGCATCTCGCCGGGATCAAATGTCGGCTGCTCGTTTCTGCCCATCGCTCCGGACACCGCGACCGACTCGTTGCTGCCTTCGGCGGCCAGGCCGGCATTCGGTAATGCGATCGAGCTGGCGTCGGTTGCGCCCGGAGCGCCGGCCAGATCACCGTCTCCGCCCGCGGATAGCGACAGCCGCTGCATGCCTCCTCCGACGGCCGCTCCCTGCTGGGCCAGTTTTTGCTGCTCCTGTTGCGCTTCTTTTTCCGCGCGCGACTGCAGAATCATGCTCAAGTCCGCGGTGCCGTTGCGGTTCTGGTCGTTGAGAAGAAGTTCCTGCGTCACCGGAGCGAAGGCCGCAAATTCCGCCCGTACAACGTAACGTCCTTTGCCCGTCACACTGAGCTTGAAGCTGCCATCCACGTCGGTCGAAGTGATGTACTTCTTGCCGGTGAGCGTATTGGCCGCGGTAATGGTGACGCCCGGAAGCGGCGTAGACCCTGACTTGACCGAGCCCGCGATCTCGCCGTAAGGACTGGACGGGACTTGAACAGGAGCCGTCGCACCCTGCGCGGCCGCGGGCGGCGTGCTTTGCCCTGCGAGCGTCGTTGTGGTTACCAGACACGTCAAGAGAAAACACGCTGCGTATGTGAGAGACCGACGGGGCATTCCTTCTTGGGTTCCTTATTTAGGCGGATCGGTTGCAGGCTTCTGTGTTTCCGGCGGTTTCTGGTCTCCGGGTTTTCCACCCGGACCGCCGATCATCATCTGCATACGCGGACGGCCCACGACCAGCTCTTTGGGAACAAAGACGCCGTTCTTGATTTCCCCCGCCCCGCGCACAAATTCGCCTACAGTGATATCGGCCAGCGTGATGCTTTCCTTGCCTTTTTTAAAGGAAGTGTTTTCGTCCACTTCGATCTCCTGGGTTTGATTGTCCGGGCGGGCGATGGTGAGCCTGGTTTCGTTGATGGCTTTCACTTCGCCGGCGATGAATTTCTTTCCCAGGTCTTCCGGTTTGAACTGGGACATGGGTCCCTGTTGCATGCGTTGCTGGACCATGCTGGGATCGACCACGGCGACGAAGCTGGCTTCCATAGTCTGTCCCGTCAACGGTCCGCGGGCAAAGACCGTGTCGCCGACTTTGATATCGCTGGCGCCGGCCTGCTGGCGGTCTTTCATAATGCGCGTGCCGTCACTGACGTTGAGCGTAACCGGATCGCCGCCCGCCAGCGGCGCCACGGTGATCGAACCCTTGGCAATGGCCGTCACCTTGCCTGCGACGTTGTCTCCCGGAGGCATGCCCGGGCCCTTCTGGGCCACCGCGCTCGCCGCGGTCAAGACCAGCAACTGGATGAGAATGCCAACTCTTTTCATAAGTCCTCGTCAACTGAGATGCGGCCTTACACGTAAAGACGCGCACCGGGCAAAAAAGTAAGTCTAGGATCGCGCCGTTTTGCAGTCATTATAGGTGGCTGCGTAAGGCGGGCTTGTAATTTCGATGTAAAAAGAAGGAAGAAAAAAAATGGATTTGACAAATAGATAGTAGGAAGTTGGGAGTCCGTGCGTTTGAAGTCAAAACCGTTTTCAGATCGCTCACCGGTACGCGGCGGCCTGGATGCTGTACAGCTCCGAGTATGGACCGCTCCTGGTCATCAGCTCATCGTGCGTGCCGAACTCCACGAGCCGGGCGCCATCGAGCACAACGATGAGATCGGCCATGCGCACCGTTGAGAAACGATGGGAAACCAGGACCGTAATGCGCCCGCTGCCGCTGTCGCTGGCGCCGCGCGACGCTGCGGCGTAACGCTCGAACAGCGCGTGTTCCGTCTCCGCGTCCAGCGCGGCGGTGGGTTCGTCGAGGACCAGCAGTAGGGGCTCATCGCGCATGAAGCCACGCGCCAGCGCGAGCTTCTGCCACTGGCCGAACGATAGTTCGACTCCGCCCGGCCACGTCGGTCCGAGTTGCGTGTCGAGGCCCGACGCCAGACGGGCGACCACGTCGCCTGCGCCGGCACGATCGACAGCCGCGACCACCGCAGGCTCGTCGTCCAGTTGGGGAACGTTGCCCAAACCAACCGTATGCCGCGCGCGGAATTCGAAGCGGAAAAAATCCTGGAACGCGCCTGCGAGTCTTGCCCGCCACTCGCCGGCGGGCACGCGCGCCAGCGGTGTGTCATCCAGCAGAATCGAACCAGAGGAAGGTTCGTACATCTTCGCCAGCAGCTTGACCAGCGTGGTCTTGCCGGCGCCGTTCTCACCTACGATTGCGACAACCGCGCCCGCCGGCAGCGCTACCGATAGATCATCCAACACCACGCGTGATGTACCGGGATACACGAACGACACATGGTCGAGCCGGATGCCGCGGCGCAACACGGCCGGGACCGGCAGGTCGCCCGCCGCCGCGACGGAAGCGGCGTAGTCCTCGAGCCACGCGAGCCGCCGCGAGCCGTCCATCCAGAACCCGCGCAGGAACCCAATCTCGCCGACCGTGGCGCCGATATACGCCGACAGCCGGGCGCCTGCGGCCAGCACCAGCAGCACCAAGGCAGCCGGCGCGCGGAGGCCGGACGACACGAACACCACCGCACCCACATACGCCAGGCCGAATATCGCCCAGGCCAGCATGTGCCAGAACGCCGAACCCCACCGGGCGGCCGCCACCGGCAAGTACCAGCGCTCCCACGCATCGCGGCGATCAGTGACCAGGCGCTCTCCGATGCCCGTGACCCGCACTTCCTTTCCTGGTGGCGCCGTGGTGGCGATGGTGAACAGGTGACGCGCCAGCCGGCTGGTTTGTGCTCCACGCTCCTGCGCGGACCTTTCGACCGCGGGCCGCCAGGTTGAGGTCAGCACGGTCGGGACCGCGAACACCGCCAACAGGATGAGCGCCGGGTGAATCGAAGCCAGCAGCGCCATGGTCACGCCCAGCCGCAGGATCCACCCGAGCGTGGAAAATACCGACATGTACATGTGGTCGAGCACGAACACCTGGTTGCGGAGCATGGACAGCCGGTCGAGATACTCCGGGCGTTCCTGGTGCGCGATGGTCGCGACCGATGCCTGGAGTCGGGCGACGTGCGACTCCAGCGCAATGGTCACCTTGTCGCGAAAGCGGCGCTGCACGCGTGTGCTGACCGTGCGCAGAAACCACGTCGCGGCGGTCGAAACTCCGAGGCCAATCGCCGCTCCCTCCACCATGCCGGGCCGGTGCTCGAGAATGCCTTTGCCGAGCAGCATCAGCCACAACGCGAGGAGCGCATCAGGCAACGCGGCGAGCTGCGAGAGCACGAAGGCCCAGAACATCAGGCGCGGCTCGTGACGATACCCCAGCCTGCACAACCGCCACATGGACCGCAGCGCGGGAGGCAGAGGTTCGATCGTTCCGACCATACGGCTTTGTTCAGGAGAGGACGTCATACGTCGCGCCCTCCTCTTCCGGAACGTTGAAGCGCTGCGCCTGCATGTCGAACATCGTCCGATAGCGCCCGCCGAGCGTCATCAGTTCGTCGTGCGTGCCCAGCTCGATGACCCGTCCGTGTTCGAGCACGCAGATACGGTCGGCGTGGCGGACGGTGGAGAAGCGATGCGAGATCAGGATGGTGGTGCAATGCCGCGTTGCGGCGAGCAAGCGATCGAAGATCTCCGCTTCACCGCGCACGTCGAGCTGCGCCGTCGGCTCGTCGAGAAGCACCACGCCCGCGCCGAGCTTGACGGCCGCCAGCGCGCGGGCAAGCGCGATGCGCTGCCATTGTCCGCCCGAGAGGTCGGTGCCACCGTCGTACCCGCGAGCGAGCACGGTATCCAGTTTCGCCAGGTTCGTTGCTCCCGCCGACTCCAGCGCGGCGCGCACCACATCGTCCGGCGCGCCTGCCGGCGCCACGTTGTCACGCAGCGGAAGCTCCAGGCGGATGAAGTCCTGGAACACGGCCGCGACGCGCGACCGCCACGACGCCAGATCGAACTCGCGCAGGTCGACGCCGTCAATCTCGATAGCGCCGGACTGCGGATCATACAGCCGGCACAACAGCTTGGCGAGCGTGGTCTTGCCGGCGCCGTTCTGCCCAACGATGGCCAGCGACGAGCCGGCGGGAATGGTCAGATCGAAGTGCTTCAGCACAGGCGCGCCCCCGGGATACGCGAAGGTGACATCGCGGAGACGAATCTCGCGCGCCGGTGTCGCGTCCGCGAGGCGATCACCGGAGCGTAGCGCACCAGCGGGACGCATGGCCGGCTCAAGTCGCAGCACCGCGGCGACTGGGGCAGCCGCGCCGTCGAGCGCCCAGCTGAATCCGCCGAACGCGATCATCGAAACGCCCACGGCACTTTGTACGTAGACGACGAGTTCCCCGAGACTGATGCGGCCGGCGGACGCGGCGCTCGCCAGTAACCAGAACACCAGGACATTCGCGGAGACAACCAGCAGCACGCTCCAGATCACAGGACGTTCGCGTAAACGCGTGGCCGCGTACTGCAGCTCGTGCAGGCGGGTGCGCCGGGCGACGAAACGGTCGATCGTCCAGCCGGCCAGGCCGAACAGCCGCAACTCTTTGCTCGCGGGCGGGTCCACCGCCAGCCGGTAGGTGTAGTCGGCGTCCCGCTGCGCGGCGCGCACTTCTTCGGTGTTGCGGTCGTGCCAGATCGCACTGTCACTGAGAATCCAGTGCGTCGCCAGCCACGCGCCCCCGAGCACGATCGGCGCCCACCACGCGTATCTTGCAAGGATCACGGCGCAAGCCACGCCGCCGATCATCTCCGCCATGCCGCTTGCGATGAAATCCATAGAGATGGAAAGCGGTGGGCCGGTCATTCCGAGGTCAAAGTCGCGCGCGACGGTGAGGTCGTTGGTGAGCTTCGGGTCCTCCAGGTGTCCCATGCCCGGCGGGCGGACGCAGGCTTCGGTGAGCCGGTCGTAGAGCCATGCCGCGGTGCGGTCGCCAAGGTTGGCGCTGACCGCCTGATGAATCGGGCTGAGGATTTGCAGCAGCACGAAGATCGTGCCGGCAAACGCGAGTGGGCCCGCGAGAGAATGGCCGCGTTGCACGGCGCCGACGAGCACGCCCATGGCGATCGCGAACGCCGCCGGCAGCGTCCCCCGCAGCAGGAGGGCCGTCCACCAAGCCGCGGCGAGGCCAGGGGCCGCCTTCGGCAGGACGGCGAAAAACTTCCATTCCTTTCGTCCTGTCAGTGACTGGAGCACGACGGTATTCTGCCACAGAACCGGCCGGATGGTTGACAGTCCCCGCCGACTTCGCTAGCATAAACAGCGAAATGGCTTTCCTGGCACACCGTCATCATCACCATCATCATGCGGCGAGCGTGTCGGCGGAGGCCTGTAGCAACTAAAACAGCGCACTCATAGGATTCGAAGGCCCGCCGGAACGCAAAACGGCGGGCTTTTTGATTTTTGCGGAGATCTTTTACGAGGGACAATATGGACCTTGATTTTCACAAGATGGACGGCCTGCTCCCAGCCATCGTGCAGGACAACGCGACTGGAGAAGTGCTGATGGTCGGTTTCATGAACGCCGAGGCTTATGCCCGGACCACGGAGACTGGGTATGTGACCTTCTATTCACGTACGCGCCAGAAACTTTGGACCAAGGGCGAGACCTCCGGCAACCGTCTGCGGATCGTCACCGCGGTGACCGACTGCGACCGCGATACGGTCCTGCTGCGGGTGGTCGTGGAAGGTGATGGCTTGGTTTGCCACACCGGGACCAAATCCTGTTTCACCGAACCGCTCATGATGAAGCCCGCCGGGGTGTCGCGATGAAATTGCGCGTGGGAATTCCCAAAGGCAGCTTGCAGGATGCCACTGTCGCGCTGTTCAAACGCGCCGGCTTGAATGTATACGTCAGCAGCCGTTCGTATTTCGCCGGCACCGACGATCCCGAGATTGAATGCATGTTGATACGGGCGCAGGAGATGGCGCGGTACGTGGAGCACGGCGCCCTGGATTGCGGCCTGACCGGAAAAGACTGGGTCCTGGAAAACGGCCTGGACGTGGTGACCGCCGAAGAACTGGCGTATGCCAAACAGAGCATGGGCAAGGTCCGCTGGGTGCTGGCGGTGCCGGAAGACTCGTCATTTCAAAAGCCTGAGGACCTTGCCGGAAAAATCATCGCCACCGAACTGGTCAACGTGACGCGCAATTACTTTGCTTCGCGCAAGGTCCCTGTCAAAGTGGAGTTTTCCTGGGGCGCCACGGAAGTCAAGCCGCCCACGCTGGCCGACGCGATCGTCGAAATCACGGAAACCGGAAGTTCGCTGCGCGCGAACCGGCTGCGCATCATTGATACAGTGATGGAATCCACCACGCAGCTCATTGCCAACAAGGTTGCGTGGGCCGACCACGAGAAACATCAAAAAATCGAAAATCTCGCCCTGATGCTTTGCGGCGCCATCCACGCCCAGGGACGCGTTGGCCTTATGCTGAACGTCCGCAAGCATGACCTGCCTGGTGTGCTGGCGGTGTTGCCGGCGCTGCAGAAGCCCACGATTTCCGCTTTGAGTGACGGCGAATGGGTCGCGGTGAATACCATTATCGAAGAAACTACGGCGTGGAGAATCATGCCGCAGCTCAAGGCAGCCAAGGCCGAGGGAATCGTCGAATATCCATTAAATAAGGTGGTGCTGTGATGAAGGTCCTTGCCGGACGCAGCGCGCAGGCGATGGTGCGCAAGCTGGAACAGCGCGGCTCCACAGCTTTGGCGCGCGTGGAAAAACCAGTGCGCCGGATTGTGGACGACGTCCGCAAAAACGGCGACCGCGCGTTGCTCCGTTACGCGGAAAAGTGGGACGGCCTCGGCCCCCGGCAGCCGCTGAAGGTCCCCGCAACCGAGCTTGCCGCGGCATGGGACCAGGCGCCGAAGGATTATCGCGATGCATTGCAGCAAGCCGCAAGAAATATCCGGGAGTATTGCGAACGTCAGAAGCCGCACGAGTGGTGGCAGTCCCTGGCCCCGGGAGTGGAAGTTGGACAGATACCCGTCTCCTTGGATTCCGCCGGATGCTACGTGCCCGGCGGACGCTATCCCTTGCCCTCGACCGTGCTGATGACTGTGATTCCCGCGCTGGTGGCAGGTGTCGAAAGGATTTGCGTAGTCTCGCCGCGGCCCGCGGCCGCGACGCTCGCGGCGGCGTTCATGCTGCGCGTACACGACTTCTATCGCGTGGGCGGCGCCCAGGCCATCGCGGCGCTGGCCTACGGGACAAAATCAATTCCGCGCGTGACCAAGATTGTTGGCCCCGGTAATCTCTACGTGACCGCGGCCAAGAAACAGGTGGCTTTTGACTGCGCCATTGATTTCCTCGCCGGGCCAACAGAAGTGGTCATTGTGAGCGACACCGGAGACGCCCGTCTGATAGCGGCCGATCTGGTCGCGCAGGCGGAACACGATCCGGAAGCGATTTCTATTTTTATTACTACACGTAAAGCGCTGGCCGTGAAGGTGGCCAAGGAAGTCAAGATCGCAAGCGCGGGCAATGCCGTTGCCGAAGCGTCGTTGCGAAACAACGGCGCCATCCTGCTTGCGCGATTGCCAGGCGAAGCCATGGAATGGGCCAACCGGATTGCGCCGGAACACATCACCGTCGACGAGGACGGCCTGCGCCACGTCCGCAATGCCGGTTCGATCTTCATCGGCGACTACTCGCCGCAGGCCGCCGGCGACTACGCTTCCGGCCCGAATCACGTTCTGCCCACCGGAGGTGCGGCCCGCTTCCGCGGCGGGCTCGGTGTGCAAGACTTTTTGAAAAACATTTCCGTGCAACGGCTTTCGCGCGAGGGCCTGGAGCGGCTCGCGCCGGCGATCATCACGCTGGCCGAGGCTGAGGGACTGAAGGCCCACGCAGAATCCATTCGTGTGAGGTGCGCCCGTGCTGAAAGCGCGTAAGTGCGTCCATCAGGTGCCGGAGTACAGCGCGACGGTCAGCAACCCGGCGCATCGCCTGCGTCTCGATCTGAACGAAAGCACGACGGGCTGCTCGCCTCGCGTGCTGGCCCGGCTCAACAGCATGGGTGCACGGAGCATCGCGCTCTATTCTCCGCGCGAGCCGGGCGAAGACCTGATGGCGGACTTTCTGGGCTTGGCGCCGGACCAGGTGCTGCTGACCAACGGCGCTGACGAGGCGATTGACTTGCTCTGCCGCGCGTTCCTCGAACCGGGAAGTGAAATCGTCTTTGTGCTGCCCGCGTTTTCCATGTACGAAATCTTTGGCGCCGCGGCGGGCGCACGAGTGGTTGGTGTTCCTGCGGGAGACGATTACTCGTTTCCAACCGAACGCATGCTGCGGGCCATCAACCCGCGCACGCGGATGATCGTGATCACGAACCCTAACAATCCCACCGGCGCTGTGGCAGACCGCGCCGACATCCTCAAAATCGTGAAGGCCGCGCCCGATGCGGCCGTCCTGGTGGACGAAGCCTATTTTGATTTTTATGGCGAAACCGTAATGGACCTGATTGGCAAGGTCACGAACCTTTTTGTGGTCCGCACTTTCTCCAAAGCCTACGGGCTTGCCGGGCTTCGGCTGGGAGCGCTCACCGGAGCGGCGGAGCATATGTTTTTGCTGCGGCGGATTTGTTCGCCGTTCAACGTGAACGCCTTTGCGCTCGAATGCCTGGCGGAAGCCCTGGCCGACACCCAGTTCATTGCCGATTACGTCCGCCAGGTCCGCGGCAGCCGGGAGTGGCTGCGGCGGGAACTGGAACGTCTTGGTTTCAAGTGCTTGCCGAGCCACGCGAATTTTGTTCTGGCGCGCTTTGGCGAAAAGAAATCCGCCATCCTGGCCGCGCTGAGCGCTCGCGGCATCGCCCTGCGTGATCGTCCGGACTGCGAAGGCTGCGTCCGCATCACCGTGGGTACGCAGCAGGAGATGGAATACCTGGTTTCAGAATTGCGGCAGGTTTTGCGGGGAACAACAGCGGCGGTGGCGAAATGAGGACCGCCAAACTTCATCGTTCCACCACGGAGACTGACATCCGGCTCTCTCTGACCATCGAGGGCCGAGGGAAATACGAAATCTCGACCGGAATTCGTTTTTTCGATCACATGCTGGAACTGTTCGCGCGCCACGGAGCATTTGACCTGAAGCTTGCGGCCAAAGGCGACCTGGATGTTGACCAGCACCACACGGTCGAAGACGTCGGCATTGCCCTGGGTGAGGCGTTTCATAGTGCGCTGGGCAAGAAACGCGGCATCATGCGCGCCGGATACTTCGTCATGCCGATGGATGAAACGCTGGCGCTGGCCGCGGTGGATTTCAGCGGTCGCGCCGCCGCGGTGGTCGACACAAAAGTGCGCGCGCGCCTGGTGGGCGACCTGCAATCCGAACTGGTCCATGACTTCTTTGAAGGCTTTGCCCGGGGCGCGCGCGCGAACGTCCACCTGCGTGTGCTGTACGGCCGCTCCAATCACCACAAGATCGAGGCGCTATTCAAAGCCTTTGCGCGGGCCTTGCGCGTGGCCTGTTCGCGCGACCGCCAGCTCGCCCGCATGCTGCCCAGCACCAAGGGACTTCTATGATCGCGATTGTGGATTACGGCGCCGGGAACATCAGCTCCGTGAAAAAAGCGCTGGAGCATCTGGGAGCGGACGCGCAGGTGACCGCAGACCCGCAAATCGTCCTGATGGCGGACAAGATCGCGGTGCCGGGCGTAGGGCATTTCAGCCGATGCGAAGCGCTCAAGAACGGCCTGCGCGCCAGCGTGCTGGACGCCATTGCCCGCGGCGTTCCCTTTTTGGGAATCTGCGTGGGCATGCAATGGCTGTTTGCCGGCAGCACCGAAGCGCCGGAGACGCCCGGCGCCGGCCTGTTCGCCGGAGAGTGTTCCCGTTTCCCGGCAGAGGTCAAGTCACCGCACGTGGGCTGGAACCGGATCGAGATGCGCGGGCGTTCGCGCCTGTTGCGCGGCGTCAGCGACGGCGCGTTTGTTTATTACACACACTCTTTTCGCGCTCCGGTCATCGAGCAGACGGTGGCCAGCACGCAATACGGCGGAGCTTTTTCCGCGGTGGTTGAACGCGACAACGTCTTTGGCGTCCAGTTCCACCCGGAAAAATCCGGAGCGGCGGGGCTGAAGATCCTGGAGAACTTCTGTGGCCTCTGACGGGCTTACCAAAAGGATCATCGCCTGCCTGGACGTGGACGCCGGACGCGTCGTCAAAGGCACGCAGTTCCAGCAGTTGCGGGATGCCGGCGATCCCGCCGAGCTGGCCCGGATCCATGCCAGCGCCGGCGCGGACGAAATCGTGTTGCTCGACATCACGGCGACCTCGGACCATCGCGATACGTTGATCGGTACGGTGCGCCGGACTGCGCGCGAACTTTTCGTGCCGTTCACGGTCGGCGGCGGCATTCGCACACTCGACGACGCGGCCAGAGTCTTCGATGCAGGCGCCGACAAAGTCACGGTCAATTCCGCGGCAGTCGCCAATCCGTCCTTGATTCGCGACATTGCCGAGCGCTTCGGCTCCCAGGCGGTTGTCGTGGCCATTGACGCCAAACGCGGAGGGTCGCCGGTGGCCAACGCCGAAGTCTGGACCGCGGGCGGCCGAAAGCCGACCGGCAGACGCGTGCTCGACTGGGCGCGCCAGGCCGAAGAACACGGCGCGGGCGAAATTCTTCTGACTTCCATGGACCGCGACGGCACGGGCAGCGGCTTCGATTGCGAGCTGACCGCCGCGGTGGTGGAAACGGTTTCCATTCCCGTGATCGCATCCGGCGGGGCGGGGAACACGCAGCATTTCGCCGACGTGTTCTCCGCGGGCAAGGCCGACGCCGCGCTGGCGGCATCTATTTTTCACTTCGGAACGCACGCTGTGGCCGAACTCAAGCAGGGCCTTCTGCGCGCGGGCATTCCCATGAGGTGGCCATGCTGATTCCGTCCATTGATCTCATGGGCGGAAAGATCGTCCAACTGGTGCAGGGCGAAAAGAAGGCCCTGGAGTTTGACGACTTCGAATACTGGATTGAACGTTTCTCCGCGTATCCGCTGGTGCAGTTAATCGACCTTGACGCAGCCATGGGCAGCGGCCAGAACCATGCACTGACCGCCATGATCTGCAAGCGTCTGCCGTGCCAGACCGGAGGAGGCGTCCGCGACATTGCGCGGGCCAGGGAACTGCTCCAGGCCGGCGCCAAGCGCGTGATCTTTGGGTCGGCTTTGCTGAAAGACGGCGCGCCCAACACGGTCCTGGCGGAAGAATGCGCCGCGAAGCTGGGAATGGACCGCCTGACTTTCGCCGTCGATTCCCGCGGCGGCAAAGTCGCCATTCAAGGATGGAAAGAGCGCACAGCCATGGACGCGCTGACGATGATTCGCGCCCTGGATTCCTTCTGCTCAGCTTTTCTCTATACCCACATTGACACCGAGGGCACCATGTCCGGATTCCCGCTCGAAGTCGCTCGCGAACTGCGCCAAGCCACCACGCGGCAGCTGATCGTGGCCGGAGGCATCAAGTCCATGGAAGAAGTCCAGCGCCTGGACGAAGTCGGCGCGGACGCCGTCGTCGGCATGGCGATTTATACCGGGGCGATGTTTTAAGCGGGGGGAACGGGACGCGGGAAGGGGGTTGGCCCGCCTCAAGCAGCACAAAAAGCGTTATTCGCCGTTACTCTGTTTGCGCATGACCTGGACAGTCGTCCGCAGACGTCGAAAGTCTTCTTCATCGAGCGCAATGAAGCGGAACGCCCGGGCCGACGGTTTCTCTTTGGGAAGTGGACTGAGAAACTCCACCAGCCCTTTGACCGGGCCGGAGGGCGTTTCCAGGGCTATTTCAGCCAGGGGCACCGTGCCGATACTGCCGCGAAACTCAGCCAGTCCGCCGGTCGTCGAAAGCCGCCGCAGTGAGGCTGATACCTGTCCGCTCCCGAGGTTGAACTTCACCGTTTCTTCGCTGTGGACGGAAACCCGGGGGGCGCGTTTTCTACTGTTGGATTGAGGAAAATGGGCCATAGTCCACAGCATCGCACCATATACCGGCGAATAACAGATTACCGAGGCACGGCAACGCCGTGACAGTTGTACATGCTGGATATGGTACCGATGGGCAGTCGTTCCGGCTGAGTGGACTAGCACTCGATGGGACGCTGATTATGGGGTCCAAAGGGGGACCCACTCTCGGCCGGGTCGTTGCCAACACGGTGGAAGAACGCTCAAGAGTTCACCTTTCTGGCACCAGGAATCAACAGCCACGCCATCGCCGCGCTGGCCGCAGCCAGGCTTGAGCAAATCACCATCATGAGCCGGAACGCAAACAGAAATGATTCTCCAACCGATTCTCTGATTGCGGCCCGTGTATCCGGGGCGACGCTCGCCGGAACTTGCAGACCGGCGAGTTTGGTCTCGTCCGAGTGGATCTGGTGCAGAGTGACGGCGGAGAGCGAGAAGTGCGCCAGCCGGGAATTCAGGCGCCCGGCAAAGGCGTTCACCATCAGGATCCCCAGGACGGCAATCGCCAGTACTCCGGCAACGCGGGCCACGGCATTATTGATTCCTGAAGCCGCGCCAACATGGTCGCGGTCCACCGAATTCATTACCACGGTAGTGAGCGGAGCCACGGTGATCGCCATCCCAAACCCCAGAACAATGGAGGCTGGGAAAAACGTTATCCAGTAGCTGTCTCCAATCGACGGCAGAGCGAACAGAGCAAATCCCAGCGCCACAATGACCGGGCCGGTGATCAGCGGAACTTTTGGGCCATAGCGCGCGACCAGTCCGCCCGACCAGCGCGAAAGCAGGAACAAAAGCAAAATCAGGGGAAGCATGGCCGCGCCGGCTGCGGTGGGTGAGTATCCCTGCACCTGAATCAGGTCCAGCGGGAACAGGAAGAAGAAAATCCCGAGAGCGGCGTAGAGAAACAGCGTGAGCAGGTTCGCGCCACTGAAGGCGCGCGATGCAAACAGAGTCAAGGGGACCATCGGGGAAGTCTCCCTGGCTTCCACGATCGCGAACACAATCAGAGAGGCGACGCCGACAATCAAACTCAGAAAAACCAGCGGATCACGCCAGCCCCGGACCACGGATTCGATCAACCCGGTGACCAATCCGCCCAATCCCAGCGTGACGATCACCGCCCCGGCCCAATCCACGCGCGTCGCGGAAGCGCTGCGGCTTTCCGGAATGCGCCAGAACGAAATCGCAATCACCGCCGCGGCCAATGGCAGATTGATGAAAAACGCAAACCGCCACGTCGCATGCTGGACCAGCCAGCCGCCCAGCACGGGCCCAATCGCAGCCGTGATGGCCGTGAACCCCGACCACGTGCCAATCGCCCGGCCCCGGCTGGCTTCGTCAAACGACGTGCTGATAATCGCCAGGCTGCCCGGCACCAGCAGCGCCGCTCCCACGCCTTGTATGCTGCGCGCGATGATCAACTGATGAATGCCCGAAGCCAGTCCGCATCCGGCCGAAGCCGCCGCGAAAAGCGCCACGCCAATCACGAAAATCCGGCGCCGGCCAAACAGGTCGCTGAGCGAGCCTCCAACAAGAATCAACGCCCCCAGAAAAAGTCCATAAGCCTCGACCACCCATTGCACGTCGACAACGGTCGCATGAAAGCCCGCCTGAAGCGCCGGCAGAACCACGTTGACCACCGTGCTGTCAATGAACGCCATACTGGAACCAAGAATGGTCGCAGCAAGTATCCAGGGCCGCGCCGCCGCGGCGCACGGCCCCCCAGCGCCCGCCGAGCGGAGGATGGCTTCATCACATGGCGGTCGTATGGCCACTATCGGCGTATTGTAGCGTGGTGGGATTGAAAGTCGGCTGTTTATGCCGACCATTGTGTTTCCTGTTGCCATGCGTTCTAAGCGACCCATGCCCGTATGGCAAACCTGATCCCCAACACCATATCCGCGGGCTGCTCGAGCACGGCGCTGCCAGCGACATGGATCCTGCGAAAGGGGCTGAATGTCGAGAACAGGTTCGCCCCTCCGTCTTGGGGGGAAAACTTTCTCTTGACATTCCCTTTTATAGAACCCGTCCTAATTCTCTAACCCAAAAGAAAGAATCACTAGTGCTGTGAAAGCCCTAAGCCGCCACGACCCATCGAACACTTACTGTACAGGTCTCTTGAAGCTACGGCAGGAAATCCCATGTTTGGACTTCGGAAGATCTATTGTAAATATGTTGGATGGGATCGTCATAATTGCAAGTCTGCCCCACGAGCTCCACTGAGCAACGAGGGCGTTACTATCCCTCTGTTCGTAGGGCCAAGGTTGTACCAGCACCTGCATTACATATTGACCTGCCGTCGGGCCTGTATTTTGGGTTTTACGATGGGTTGTGGTCAAGTCCGCTAGTACTTCGGTCCAAGCCAACGTCTGGTATTCAGCACCAGGATCAAGAACGATGAAACGCTCGACATCTGGAGCGCTGCCAAAAGGTTCTATGTTTGGCGGCGATGTGCCAACCTCATATGGTGACGGGTTGTAAATAAACTCCCCATGACTGAACGTCTCTGTTGAAGTGCTCACGCGTACATGGTTCAGGTCACTCGGTTGCCGTGAAAGAATGACTTTTTCGTCGGAGTTGTTTTTGAAGCGGAGCGTGAGTTTCAAGAAGACCGAAAAAGACTGGGGATAGTTTTCGCAATGCTGCTCCTCTATCTGCGTTGCGGTGATAGTGAGGCCGCTTTGGTTCCCCTTCAATTGTGAGCGATCCTGCGCTCCTATTTGTAGTTGAGCCGAAAAACAGGCAAAACAAAGGATCATTGTAAAAAGACGCAACCGTTTCATCTCTTAACCTCCTTGGCGAATGGAGCACAGTTTTTGATAATGGTCAGAGTGTGATTCCAATTAAGTGCGTCGTCATCACTGTCCGCAGGAAATATTCCGAGTTGGTGGCCCAGCTCGTGCAGCAGAATGATGGCTCGGAGATCGATTAAGTCTCCGAAGTTGACCACGTGAGTCTTCGCGAAAGTAGCCGTATTGCCCTTCGTTTCTATGAATGCTCCATTGGAGTTGATATCAACGTCGACATGGCCAGGATCTCGTGCAGGAATATTCGTCTGCGCCCCGACTCCTGAAGACAAGCTCACAAAATCATACTGTGAATTCTGTAGGGTCTTAACAGGGTCTTTGCCGGGGCATGCCTTTACAAAATAGTCCTGACACGGCTTGCTGTTCAGCAGTCGCAATGCCTCCATGAAGCCACCTTGAAATGGAGCCCAGTACTCCTCGGCTGTACCAGGAACCAACTGCGGCGGCCTTGATTTCCGAAAGCCGCTTCCGTCGACGTAATTTGTTGGGTTGTTGCCAGCATATTCGTACCACGACAAGTCCACCTCGACGCGAGCGGAGTCCTCACTGATGAAGCGCCCGACGTTGGAGTCATAATATCTGGCACGGTAGTAGTGCAGGCCAGTCTCCGGGTCATAGTCGCGGCCTGTATATTGGAACGAATTTACCAGCGCACCAGTTGAAGCTGTGGTGTTGCCGAAGGCATCATACACGTAGGTGTTGGCCAGAGAGGCGGTGGTGTTGCTTAATGATGTTACCGAGCCTAGGCCATCCTGCTCATAGTAACCCACGCTTCCGGAGCGAAGCTCCGCCAGCGGCTCATCAACACCTGAACCCTGAGCATAACGTGCAAGTACATTGCCAGTCTGATCGACCTCTTCGAGACTGTTGACTCCGTTGTAGAGATAGTTGATAGTTCCGTTGGATGAACTCTTCTGAATCCGCCGTCCGAACGGGTCGTACTTGAATGTAACCGTCCCGCCAGAGCCCGGAAGCACGACCGATGTCAGCCGGTTCTCGAAATCCCACGTGTAATTCCTGGTGCCCGTTGAGTCCGTCTTGCTCAGAGTGTTGCCGTTGTTGTCATACGTGAACGTGGCGGCCGGC
>DATMPO010000137.1:0-76802 GCA_035567035.1 Verrucomicrobiia bacterium
TTTAGTGATCCGGTGGTTCTGCATGGAAGGGCCATCGCTCAACGGATAAAAGGTACGCCGGGGATAACAGGCTGATCGGAGCCAAGAGTTCATATCGACGCTCCGGTTTGGCACCTCGATGTCGGTTCATCGCATCCTGGAGCTGTAGAAGGTTCCAAGGGTTAGGCTGTTCGCCTATTAAAGCGGTACGTGAACTGGGTTCAGAACGTCGCGAGACAGTTCGGTCCCTATCTGGTGTGGGCGCAGGAGATTTGAGAGGGTCTGTCCTTAGTACGAGAGGACCGGGATGGACGAACCTCTTGTGTTCCAGCTGTCGTGTCAACGGCATGGCTGGGTAGCGAAGTTCGGTTGTGATAAACGCTGAATGCATATAAGCGTGAAACACTCCTCAAGATTAGATCTCCCCACCCTCAAGGGTGTAAAGGGCGCAGGAAGACCACCTGCTTGATAGGCTCGGAGTGGAAAGCACGGTAACGTGTGTAGCTTACGAGTACTAATCGCCCGATTGGCTTGACCATAAAATTTACTCAGGGCACGCGCGCTTGCGCGCGAGCACTCAGCAATTAGCACTCAGCATTCAGCCGAACCTGGCTGGGCCGCTGACCATGCTATGGTCTGGCGCCTTAAACGCAATACAACGCAGCAGTTCGCTGCTGCGTCAACGCGGTAGAAGCACAATCTATTCAGTTGTGAGGCATCGTCCTCACGATCTTTGAGAATCAGCAGATAGCAATTGGCAAATAGCAATTGGCCGGAGCGGTCCTGTTTTGGCTGAGTGCTGAACGCTGAGTGCTTCCCTGCTAAAAATCTTTGGTCCTTCCAGCCGTGTAAGGACCCTTTGCGCGGAAATAACACGACGTAGAACCTGACTCGCGCCGCGCAATGCTAAGTTGAGGCGTTCTGGCGGCGTTTGAGCCGCCAGCCGAAATCCTGAGCGCACTCCGCGAAGGAACTCGAGACGCTAATCTTGCGGTGATCATACCGCGGGGGTTCCACCCGTTCCCATCCCGAACACGGAAGTTAAGCCCCGCAGGGCCGATTGTACTGCACGCGAAAGTGTGTGGGAGAGTAGGTCGTCGCCGCATTAAAATCCAGAAGGCCCCATTCAGAGATGAATGGGGCCTTTTGTGTTTCTGGCGGAAAACCTTACCACTGATTGACGCTGATTCGACTGATTTACGCGGATCGATCCTAGGAAGAAAAAAAGCGTGGAGCACAGCCGCCCTCGGCTGCGTTCTGAAGTCCTAATCAAGCCTGCGGCTTACGCCGCAGCCGGTAATGCAGCTTCAAAAATGTAAGTCCCCACAACGTGAGCACATGGTCCGCCCTCACGGTCTGTTCCTCTGCCGCATAGACCCGGATGCTCTCCCGCAAACTTTTCAGGTAACGGGCGCGTACGCCTCTGGTGGAGTGTACGGTGAAGTAGAAGCCGGGGTCGCCGAAATGCTTTCCATGGGAAATCACTGAGAAAGAGCCATCCGCGTGGGCCACCGGACGCATGATCACCATGGCATTTCCGTTGGGGAGCGGAAACACTACTTTCACACATTCTCCCTCGTAATTCGGCACGCGGCAGGTGGAGTAAGAACCGGCATAGAGCACGCGGCCGCTATCCACTAAGCGGCGCAACCATGCGGTGATCCGGACCTCTCCCGTTTTCGGATCAACTAAATCCATGACCTCGCTCGTCAGCCCGCGACTGGTCTCCAGGGAACTCAAAGGAATATTGAGTTGCTGCAGCCGGCGGCTGAAAATCAGGGCCAGCAGTGACCCGAACGGACGAAAGGCGCTGCACCACTCCGACCAGGCGTCCATTGTGTAACCAGCAGTCTTCTCGTAGAACTCGGCCACAGGCTTTGCTACTGCGCCAGGTTCAAAGCCAGGCCCCCGCAGTTTCGCAAAATCACGGACCAATCCGGTGCCAGGGCGGACTTGCCAGGACTCTTTTCTCGCCAACTCGTGGAAATAATCTCCTCCGATGCACTGAGGATCGCCGATGGGACCTTTGAGCCAGGCGTCCTTGACCAGATCCACTTGCCGGCCGGTGAATTGCACCCATCGCTGGGTCACGCGGTCAATCAAATTGCCGGTTGTGGAAGCGAACATATAAAGAGTAGGGCAATTTTAACCGATCTACTGCGGTTGATATTTCGCCGGAAGCAGTTCTTTGCGCACCAGCTTCAGGCCTAGGCCATCGACCATCTCGTAATCGTAGAAGCCGCAATCCCGCTCGTTCGGACAGCCGTTGATTTTCAGCAGCCGGCTATTGGGGTGGAACTCGAAACGCTCGGGAGGCTGGCCGTTCTGGCCGAATTCGTCAGGAAGATCCACTACAGATATAAGCTCATAAACTTTGCCGGACACCGAATCAGCAGTGACAAATGTGCTGCAACCGGCGCCGCATCCCCACATAGGAACCGTGTAGTGTCCCGCGAACTGGACTTTCGATTTGGCTCCACTCCGAATCATCGTGCGGAAACCTCTCTGGCCTTTCGTCAAAAGCCGCGGCGGAGCCGGTGTGCCTTGATAAATGGTCTTAACCGCGAAGTCCTCGAACCTGGGACGCGCGTCAGTGGGCGCAGCCAGCATTTCCGCTGCGACCAACAGGACCAAGAGTGTGGGCTTGAACATGAGGAAATCATAAACCACACTGCCGAGGGCAGCTGTGCTGCACTGTTCGTCCCCGTTTCCATCAGTGTGAATCAGTTCAATCAGTGTCATCAGCGGTGAGGTTCTTGCTTTTGAGACCAAAAACCAGGCCAGACTCTTTTCGGAATCTGGCCTGTGTCACCGCGGCTCTTAACTATTACTTGCTCTTATTGATCGGACTTGTTGCCACGCTGGCCTTCGCCAGTCCCTCGGGCTTGATCTCGACCGAGTTCATGATCTGCTCGAGCGCATTGACTTGTCCTTTATGGTCCACCGTCGCGACATTGCCCGGTTTATCCACTACCGCCAGAGCGAACTCGTAGCAGCTGCCGTTTTCAAAGTGGTGATAGTACCGGGTGTCCGTCTGGTCCGTGCCATTGTCAACACGCATGAAGTCGAGTTGGTTGATTTTCACCTTCGACGGGAGCGTATCGTCAATGGCATCAAGCGGCAGAGCCTTGCTTACATAGGCCGGGTCCGGATTGGCGAACTGGTCGCACTGTTGTGCGGTCAGCCCTTTATGGACGTTCACTTCGAGAAGCGGCGCCACCAGCGGGTCCGTCGACGTGAGGGTCGCAACTCGCATACCGCCGGGCTGGACAAAGTTCATGGGAACACGGTCCAGCAACTGAGCGTTCAGTGCCTTTTCCGGTGTCACCAGCGTGTACAGCTTTGGATAATGGAGCGAAACGCCGGAGACGGTGTCGATGTAGGTTGTGGTCAAAAGCTGGGCCCCGGACTTCTTCCTTGCGACTTCGGCCTTAGTCATTTGCCGGTCGACCGCGCCGCGCGCCGCCCGGGACGAGAAGGCCCGCGGTTCCGCCACAGTGGAAGGGCTGTTGTTGGACACACTGGTATTGGTCCTGTTGTTGTTCTTGCTCCCGGAGCAGCCATCGATTGCGATTGCGAAGACCACCGCGAGCGCGGCCGACAGGGTGACGGTTGTGGGAATACCTACGCCGAAGGTACGCCGCATCGCCTTACCCATGCTGCCAGTTTTTAAATTGAATGATTTCTCTTGTGCCATGTTGATTCACCTCCGCTGCTCTCGCAGCTGCCAGGGTGAATTGCACAGATGTGGCCACTCGAATACTGACTGATTCCACGGCACTTAGAGCCTTGGTCTTGGGGCAAGTCTGTTGCGGGGAAAAGACAATCGTGTCCAGAGTGACACGATTCTTCTGTCGCGAACATCGGCAAAGCCTTACCGATAATCCTATTCGTATCGCAAAGCGATCATTGGATCTACCGTTGTGGCGCGGCGCGCGGGGACGAATGCGGCCAGCATCGCCACGACAACCAGCAACAGTGTCACAACCGCCATGGTGATTGGATCGCCGGACTTCACACCGAAGAGCAACGTCGAGAGCAGCCGTCCGACGCCGAACGCGGCTGCAATCCCCACGGCGGTTCCGGTCAGCGCCAGCGCGAAGCCGCGCAGCACTACCAGTCGGACCAGGTCCGCGCGCTGTGCTCCCAGCGCCATGCGAATCCCAATTTCGCGCGTGCGGCGCGTGACCTCATAGGAGAGCAGGCCGTAGAGTCCAACGCATGCCAGCACCAGCGCTAGCATGCCAAAGAAACTGGACAGCTTCGCGATGAGCCGCTCCTGTTGCAACAGCTGATCGATCTGTTCCGACTGCGTCATGACGTTATTCAGCGGAAGATTGGCGTCGTGCTGGCCAATGAGATTGCGGATGGCGGGCACCATGGCGGTGGGATCTCCGGCTGAGCGTACCTCGAAGGTCGCGCTCTGCCCGCTCAACGGCACGTACATGGTGGGATCAATCGCGCGGCGCAAGTCATTGTATTTTGCGTCCTGCACCACGCCGACGATTACATTCCCCGGGTCCTTTTCAGGGTCCTTGGGATCGCTGCCATCATTCTCTCCGAAGGTCTGTCCGATCGGATTTACTCCGGGAAAATACTTGCGGGCAAATACCTGGTTCACCACTACCGGCAACGGAGTGCCTGGGGGTGCAACCGATGCACCCGGAGGGGCGAAGGGGTCCGGACTCTTGGCAGCGCGTTCGTAGTCTGCGCTGTTGAGAGCGCGTCCGGCGACCAGCGGAATCTTTACCGTGTTGAAGAAGCCAGGCCCTACCGGCATGTCGTCCGCTTCAACCTGTACTTTCTTGGAACCGCCCGGCGGCAGGTACTCAAACACTGTACGGCTCCAGCCTCCGCTCAGCAGTGACATTTGCGAATAACTGACTGCCATCACGCCCGGGAGGCCGCCGATCTGGCCCTGCAACTCGCGATACAAATTGTCAATCTGCGGCGGTTTGTAACCAGCGGGCCTGGGGTTAAGGCCAAAGGTCAGAGTATTGCGCGTATCAAAGCCGGGATTCAGATCTTTCAAGTTGGTGAGCGTGCGGACGAGCAGCCCAGCGCCCATCAGCACCACGATCGCCAGTGCGGTCTGGATGACGACCAGCCCGTTGCTCAAACTGAACCAGCGGTGGCGCGATTCCGGCTTCCCGCCGATCGAAGCGCCCGATCCGTCCTTTAGCGCCGGAGTCAGATCGAGTCTGAGGCTGCGCAACGCCGGCGCCAGTCCGAACAGAATCCCAGTCAACACGGAAACAGCCCCGGTGAACGCAAGCACACGCCAATCCACTGTCGCGCTGAAGCCCAGCGGCCGGGTCCGGCCACTGGCGACCATGGAAACGATGGTACGTGCGCCCCAGACCGCGAACACGATTCCCAACGCGCCACCGAAAATTCCCAGCACCGTGCTTTCGGTCAACAACTGCCGCAGCAGACGGCTGCGGCGCGCGCCGAGGGCGAGACGCACGGCAATTTCGCGGCGGCGTCCGGTAGCGCGTGACAGCACGAGCCCGGCAACATTGGCGCAGGCAATCAGCAGCACAATGGCGACGGCCACCGTCAATACACGCAACGGATCTCTGTACTGAGCGCTGGCGCCGATCAGCGCGTCCTGCGCGCGGGGAAGAGTAATGTGAGGCGCGTCGGCTTCTTTCAATACCGGTTTGTCGCCATGAAGGACACTGTTCTTGAAGAGCACATCGAGCGCGGCTTGCGCCTGCTCTGTCGTGGCGCCTGGCTTCAAACGGGCCGCGATCAGTACCCACCAGGCAGTAGAATCCTGGTTGCGGTGGGCGAACATCGGGTTCAGTCGATTCGCCATCGCGATGGGGATCCACGTGTCAAACACGTTACCGAGCGAGAGGCTGACGAACTTCTTTTCCGCCACCCCGACCACCGTGAACGCGATCCCATTGAGATTTACAACTTTTCCTATCGCCGAAGGAGAGCCGCCAAAGGCCCGTTGCCAGTATCCGTAATTCAGCACCACAGCGGGCGCGGAAGAAGGCTGATCGTCACCGGGCTCCAGCAGCCGTCCTGCGGCGGCGTGGACACCAAACGTATGGAAGAAGTCACCACTGACCGATTGGTTGGATACCGTTGTTGCCGGACCGTTCCCGGTCAGAGTGAGTGACCCACCACCGGCGAAGGCGGCCACACCAGCGAAGACGTTCGACTTCTGCACCTGCTCGAGAAATGGATATGAGAATGAATTCCCCGTTGGATTGGAGGCGTCGCGCAGCCGGGTAAACTTAGTATCGCCGGTGACCATGTACATGCGGAACTCGGGCGACTTGTTGGCGTTCCACTGCAGCAGCACAAGTCGCTGCGGGTCCTCAACCGGCAGAGCACGGAACATCACCGCATCCATCAGGCTGAAGATGGCGGTGTTGGCGCCAATCCCAAGCGCCAGAGTCAGGACGGCAATGATAGTGAATCCGGGAGTCTTAACCAGCAGTCGCAACGCATAATGCGCGTCCTGCCGCAGAGTGTTGAGGAATTCCACAAATCTCATCGGATAGCCCCCTGTTGTTTTCTCAGCCAATGACTCTAATGACGTTTCTAAACGCGATCGGTCAACACAATCAAGCTTATTCAAAGCGTGCTGATCCGTGCGCGCGTCGTGTGCGGTTTTAAGGTTGGAGGAAGCTTGTGAGAGAATCCTTCCGAATGGATCCCACAGACAATAAGCAGCGCTGTCCCTGGGCCCGCAACGATCTGGACATCATCTACCATGACCAGGAATGGGGAGTGCCACAGCACGATGATCGCGTACTGTTCGAGTTTCTGATCCTCGAGGGTGCGCAGGCCGGGCTGAGCTGGTCGACGATCCTGAAAAAGCGGCCTGCCTATCGCAAGGCATTCAGCGGATTTAATCCCGCTCGCGTTGCGCGCTACGACACGCACAAGTTCAAAGAACTGATGGCTGACGCCGGCATAGTGCGCAACAAGCTGAAGATCGCGGCGGCCATCCAGAATGCCCGCGCTTATCTGAAGGTGCAAAAAGAATGCGGAAGTTTCGACGCGTACGTCTGGCAGTTTGTCGGCGGCGGTCCGATCGCGAACGCGTGGCAGTCCATCGCGCGTCTCCCTGCCCGCACCGCCACATCAGACAAGATGAGCAAAGACCTGCTCCAGCGCGGCTTCAAGTTTGTGGGACCGACGATCTGTTACGCCTTCATGCAGGCCGTGGGCATGGTGAATGACCATCTGGTCTCGTGCTTCCGTCATGCGGACATCAACAAACTCGGACGTTAGCCAGTGTCAGTCGGTTACCGCACCCCGGCTGCTGCTGGAAACTACTCTCGAGTATTTTGCCAGGACCCCAGTCTGCGCTCTGGGAGCGGGTGGACTCCACTGGTTCCTTCTTTCCTGGAGTTGCCCGTCGGAAAGATGGGCATGTAGAAGCCGCTTTTCCGCATCAATGGTGATCTGGTCGCCCTCTTCGACCAGCGCAATGGCGCCGCCGCTCGCGGCTTCCGGCGCAACGTGGCCGACGACCATGCCGTAGGTGCCGCCGGAAAAACGGCCGTCGGTAATCAAGCCGACGGAGTCGCCCAGGCCGGCGCCGATGAGCGCGGACGTGGGAGAAAGCATTTCTCTCATCCCCGGTCCGCCTTTCGGGCCTTCGTAGCGAATCACAATGATGTCCCCCGGCTTGATGCCGCCCGCGAGAATGGACTGAAGACATTCTTCTTCCGAGTTGAACACGCGGGCCGGTCCGGTGATGCGGCCCTGTTTGATACCGCTGGTCTTGGCGACCGCGCCCTCAGTCGCGAGATTGCCGCGCAACACGCTCAGATGTCCGTGTTTGTAGAGCGGCGACTGGAACGGCCGGATGACATCTTGATTCTTTGGCGGCAGATCAGGCACATGCGCCAGGGCTTCCGTTACCGTTTCACCCGTTATGGTAAGAGCGTCGCCGTGGATCAAGTTATTGACCAGCAGAATCTTCATGACCTGGGGGATGCCGCCGACTGCGTGCAGGTCGGTGGCCACGTACTTGCCGGAAGGCTTTAAATCGCACAAGACCGGAACGCGCGCACCGATGGCGGCAAAGTCATCGAGGGAGAGCGGGACCTGCGCGGAATGAGCAATCGCCAGCAGGTGAAGAACTGCATTCGTGGACCCACCAACGGCCATGACTACGGCAATGGCGTTTTCAAACCCCTTCCGCGTCAGTAGTTGCCGCGGCAGAATCTGCTTTCGCACAGCCGCCGCCAGCACCTGGGCCGAGCGGACCACGCTTTGCTTCTTTTCGTCGTCTTCAGCCGCCATCGTAGATGAGCCGGGTAAGCTGAACCCGAGAGCTTCAATGGCGGAGGACATGGTGTTGGCGGTGTACATGCCTCCACAGGAGCCCGCACCGGGACAGGCCCGGCGCTCAATCTCGGTGAGTTGCTCCTTGCTGATCTTGTGGGCGCTGTATTCGCCCACGGCCTCAAAGACGCTGACTACGGTCAGCTTTTTGCCGTTGTAGTCACCCGCTTTGATGGTCCCGCCATAGACGAAGATCGCCGGGATATTCATGCGGGCGATGGCGATCATGGCGCCGGGCATGTTTTTATCGCAACCGCCGATGGCCAGGACGCCGTCCATACACTGTGCCTGGCAAACGGTCTCAATGGAGTCGGCAATCACTTCGCGCGAAACCAGGCTGTACCGCATGCCTGCGGTACCCATGGAAATTCCATCGCTCACGGTGATGGTGCCAAAGACCTGCGGCATTGCGCCGGCTTCGTGCAGCGCTTCCTGCGCGCGCGCGGCCAGGTCGTTCAAGCTGGAGTTACAGGGAGTAATGTTGCTGTAGGCGTTGGCTACGCCGACAATCGGCTTGTCGAAATCGCGGTCGCTGAAGCCCACAGCGCGGAGCATGGAGCGGTTCGGCGCGCGTTCCACACCTTGAGTGATTGTGCTGCTGCGCATAGAAGACGGTAGTTAGTACTTAGTAGTTAGTATTTAGCGAGCCGAACACAAGAGCGCTTGGCCAACTACTAAATACTAATTACTAAATACTGATTAATTTGTCGACCGGTCCACCAGGCGCCGGTCCTTGAGCCACGGCATCATGCTGCGGAGGCGCGCCCCCACGGTTTCAATCGGATGTTCTTCGCCTTGCTTTTCCAGGCGCTTAAAGTGCGGCTTCCCAGCCTCACATTCGGCCATCCATTCATCCGCGAACGAGCCGGACTGAATGTCCCGCAGCAGCTTCTTCATCTCATCGCGAACGCATTGGTTGATCACGCGTGGGCCGCGGCTGAGGTCGCCGTACTCCGCGGTGTTGGAAACGGAATACCGCATGTTGCCGATGCCGCCTTCATAGACCAGGTCAACAATCAGCTTCATTTCATGCAGGCATTCGAAATAGGCCATTTCCTGCGAGTATCCGGCTTCCACCAGCGTTTCAAATCCCGCCTGGATAAGCGCCGTAAGACCGCCGCAGAGTACGGCCTGCTCGCCGAAAAGGTCAGTCTCGGTTTCTTCCTTAAAAGTTGTTTCCAGGATACCCGCGCGGCCTCCGCCAATGGAGGAAGCGTAGGCCAGCGCGAGTTCCCGCGTGTCGCCCGTCGGATCCTGATGGACTGCGAGCAGGCAAGGGACCCCTCTCCCTTGCGTGTATTCGAAGCGCAACAGGTGTCCGGGAGACTTCGGTGCCACCATGAACACGTTAACGTCTTTGGGCGGAACGATTTTGCTATAGCGAATGCCAAATCCGTGAGCAAAAGCCAGATATTTTCCCGGACGCAGACCCGGGACGATCTCGTCTTTGTAGATCGAGGGCGCGGTTTCGTCGGGGACCAGCATCATGATCACGTCGGCTGCGGCAGCGGCTTCCCCAGTGCTTACAACCTTCAGCCCGGCCTTTTCTGCCTTGGCGGAGGACCGGCTTCCCGGTCGTAAACCAACGACCACTTGGTGGCCGGAATCCCGGAGATTGTTGGCGTGCGCATGTCCCTGGCTTCCATAGCCGATGATGGCAATCTTTTTGCCGGCGAGAAACTTGGGTTGCGAATCTTTGTCGTAGTAGATTTTCATGTTGCTGGTCCTTCGTTTCGAAATGTTTATGTTCGAGATTTGCGAGGCTTACGCCACTTTTCCGGCGCGGCCCTCCGACGGCGACTTTTGAATGTTGCCCACCAGGTTCGTAACTTCCTCGCTGGGTTGCTTCCACACGGCGACAGTTCCGGTGCGGACGATATGCCGAATGCCGAAAGGCACAAGCCTGGCGATCAGAGTGTTGATTTCTTTCCATTCTCCGGTGGCTTCGATAATCAGTCCATCGTCCATGACTTCGGCCACCCGGAGATGGTCCTGGGCAACCAGGCCGAGCACGGTTTGCAGGGCGCTGCTGCTCTCCGTCCGCACGTTGACGAGCACCATTTCACGCTCAAAATGCGCGCTGCCCGTGAGGTCAGAGACGTGCAAGACCCGTACCAGCTTGTTGACCTGCTTTACGATCTGCTCGATCGTGCGATCGTCACCGGAAGTGACCAGCGTGACGCAGGAAATCGCCGGATCGAGCGTCTCCGCCACGGTGAGGCTTTCAATGTTATAGCCGCGCGCGCCGAACAATCCCACGATCCGGGCCAACTCACCGTAATGGTTCTCGACGACAATCGAAAGCGTATGTCTCATCTTTAAATTCATTACCCAAATCCTTTGCCCCAAATCCCTTACCCCAGCACCATATCCGCAATACCGCCGCCCGGCGGGACCATGGGAAAGACGTTCTCTTCCACTTCCACGATGATGTCCATCACCACGACGCCCGGAGTGGCAAGTCCCCTTTCCAGCACCGAGCTCAACTCTGAAGGATACCGCGCTCGCAGCCCTGTAGCCCCGTAAGCTTCCGCAAGTTTCAAGAAGTCGGGGGTCCATTCCATGTCCACGTGGGAGTAGTTGCGGTCGTAGAAAATTTCCTGCCACTGGCGCACCATGCCCAGCGAATTGTTATTCATGATGATGATCTTGGTATTCGTCCGGTATTGAACGGCGGTAGCCAGTTCCTGCGCCGTCATCTGAAACCCGCCATCACCGACGAAGGCGATGACCTGGCGGTCGGGAAACGCAAGTTGTGCGCCCAGCGCCGCGGGAAAGCCGTACCCCATCGCGCCGAGCCCGCCAGAAGTCAGGTTCTGGCGCGGCCCGCGGAAACCGTAATACTGCGCCAGCCACATCTGGTGCTGGCCAACGTCGGTAGCGATGATGGCCGTGCCGCCGGTGAGGCGCTCTAACTCCTCGCAGAGTTGCTGTGGCTTGATCACGTCACGCGACGCTTTATACGCAAGTGGAGCATGCGCCTTCCAGACGGCGATCTGCTGCCACCATTCGTCCAAATTCCTGCGCGACGGCGCTGCCGGACTGGGCCTGAGGCGCAAGGCATCGAGCATCTGCCGCAACGCAGTTTTGGCATCGGCCACGATCGCGCAATGGGCGCGGACGTTCTTACTGAGCGAAGAATCGTCCACGTCTATGTGGACGATCTCGGCGCCTGTAGCAAATGTGTCGAGCCTCCCGGTAACGCGGTCATCAAAACGGACGCCAACGGCCAGGAGCAGATCGGAACCGGAGACCGCCATGTTGGCCCAGTAGGTCCCGTGCATGCCCAGCATTCCCAGGCTGAGGGGATGCCCGGCCGGGAAACATCCCAGGCCCATGAGAGTTGGCGTGACGGGAATATGCAGCGCTTCGGCCAGCTCGAACAATTCTTCCGATGCGCCAGAGTGAATGACGCCGCCGCCTACGTAAAGCACGGGACGCTTCGCGGCCAGCACTTTGTCGAGGGCTTCTTCAATTTGCTTCGGCTCCGCTGCCAGAGACGGCTTATATCCGGGAAGGCGAATCTCAGCAGGGGGCGGGAACGCCGCCGTCTCCGCGGTAACGTCCTTGGGCACGTCAATCAACACGGGGCCTGGACGCCCGGTGCGCGCCAGATAAAACGCTTCCTGCACAATCGGCGCCAGTTCTTCCACGGTGCGCACCATGTAGTTGTACTTGGTGCACGGCCGGGTGATGCCCACGGTGTCAACTTCCTGAAACGCGTCCGTGCCGATCATCTTGCGCGGGACCTGCCCGGTGATAATCACCAGCGGTGTGGAATCAATGTACGCGTTGGCGATTCCCGTAACGGTGTTCGTCGCTCCCGGGCCGGAAGTCACCAGCACTACTCCCACTTTCCCGGTCGCCTTGCTGTAGCCTTCGGCCATGTGGATGGCGCCCTGCTCATGCCTCGCCAGAACATGACGCAGCCTTGGTCCCATGCGCGCCAGTTCATCGTAAATGTGGAGCACCGCGCCGCCGGGATATCCGAAGACCGTGTCCACGCCTTCGCGCACCAGCGCTTCCAGTAGAATGCGGGCGCCGCGCATCTTCGCCGGCACTTCTGACGTTGTGGTCTTGGCGGCTTCGCGATCTTCGGTTGCCAGTGGCATGTCTTCAAGTCTCCTGCGAACAATCTCCTGGGAATGCTCTCCTAAACGGCGCCTCCTAAGACGCCGAGACCGTCATCTCTTTCCTGATGACGGCCACCAGATGGGTCCTTGTTGTTGCCATGAGAATGTGTCCCAACCCCCCGCCAAACCACGGGCACATTCCTCATTCCTGCCATATTCGCCGCAACTTGTGTATTAGTCAAATTAATAATTCATATATATATCATTAGACAAACTTATATATTCAGTTACACTTGTAGATCAGGAAAGCCTGAATTCCTGGGGGACGTGACACATTATCCGGAATATGGACTTCGACCAGCTAAAGACGTTCACGGAAGTTGCCAGACTGGGGAGCTTTTCCCGCGCTGCCGAGAAAGTGTTGCGCTCGCAGCCCGCGGTCAGCGCGCAGATCCGGCAACTGGAAGAAGAGTACGGGCAAAAACTCTTTGATCGCACGGCAAAAGCCGTGCGGCTTACGCCCGCGGGTGAGGTGGTCCTGGAATACGCCCAGCAGTTGCTGGCGTTACGCCACACGTCACGGCTGGCCATCTCCGATTGGAACGGCAAGATGACCGGAACGCTGTCCCTCGGCGCCAATGAAGGGACGTTTCTCTACGTTCTGCCCAAAGTACTGGAGAAATATCACCGTAAGTATCCCACTGTGAGAATCAGCGTATACCGGAACTTCACCCAGAAAGTAAGTGAGAAGGTGGAAGACGGAGTGATCGATGTCGGCGTGGTTACCATGCCAGTCCGGTCGCCGAGCCTGAAAGTAGTGCCCGTGTTTAAGGACAGAATTCTGCTGATGGTCGGGCGGAGCAGCCCCCTGTTCCAGCGCAATTCGGCCACGCTGGAAGAATTCGCTCGCGAGCCGATCATCGTGCCCAAAACCGGCTCAATCCGCAAGATGATTGAAAAGAACCTGCGGCCGTACCGCGAGCACCTCAAGATCACCATGGAACTCACCAGCCTGACGATGATTAAGCGCTTTGTGGCGGCCGGCTTTGGCGTCTCATTGATTGCGGCCAGCTTCGCCCGCGAAAACGTGCGCCGGGGAGAAGTGAAGCTGCTGACGCTCGAAGGGCTTGATCAGTGGCGCGAACTGGGACTTGTCTATCGCAAGGACCGTAGCCTGCCGCGCGTGGCTTCCGCGTTTTTGGAAATGGCCGCAAGCGAACTTGGGCCCAAAAGCGCCGCCTAAACACCCGCGACCGGTACGGAATCCTCGCAGCAGAAACTCAAATCTCGTGAATCCAAATTCCTTATTGTACTTTTCCTCCGCTGACATTTAATTAAGAAGGACGATGAAAAGTGTCGTCCACGGACATCCGGACCATGACGCTTGCGGCACGGGCTTTATCGTTCAGCTTAACCAGCCCGCCAGCCATGAGGTCATGGACCGCGCGCTGTGCGCCTTGCGCCGGCTCACGCACCGGGGTGGAGCAGACGCGGATGGGTCCAGCGGTGACGGCGTTGGCTTGCTGACGGAGATACCGGAAACCTTCATGCGCCGCCAGACCCGCGCCCTGGGTTTTGAGCTGCCGGCGCGCTTTGCCGTAGGAATGCTGTTTCTCCGTTGCGACGACAATGGCGATAAGCGTCGTGTTGTGGAAACAATTGCCGCGCGGCGCGGCCTCCGTTTTCTCGGATGGCGTGAAGTTCCCACCGACACTTCCATTCTGGGCTGGCGCGCCACGGAAACCGTGCCTTGCATCTGGCAATGTTTTTTCGCGGACTGTGACGGCAAAGACCTGGAAGCGGAGCTGTTTCTTTTCCGCAAACAAACGGAAGCCGAGCTGACCAGCGATTTCTATTTCTGCTCGCTCTCCTCGCGCACCATTGTGTATAAAGGGCTGCTCACTCCGCAACAGCTTCCGCTTTTCTATCCTGACCTGGCTTGCGAGGACTTCCAAAGCAAGTTCGCCATATTTCACCAGCGCTTTTCCACAAACACGCAGCCTTCGTGGCCGCTGGCCCAGCCGTTTCGCCTGCTGGCCCACAACGGGGAGATCAATACGATCGTGGCGAACCGGCGCTGGACGCTGGCGCGGGAAGCGGAAGTCCGGCAGCGCCTGAACGCCGGAGCGTGGTTCAGCAGTCTGCAACCCAATATGAGCGATTCCGCCAGCCTGGACAACGGTCTGGAACTGCTCCTGCGCCAAGGCTCAACGGCTGAGGCGGCCATGCTGCAGATGGTCCCGCTGGCATTTGAAAAAGACCCGCGAACCACGCCCAGCGTGCGACGCTTTCTCGAGTCCTCTGCGGTTGATCACGAACCCTGGGACGGTCCGGCAGCGCTGATCTTCAGTGACGGCCGCGTGGTCGGCGCAAAACTGGACCGCAACGGGCTTCGTCCCTTGCGCTATACGCGCACGGCCGATGGCTGGCTGGCTGCCGGTTCGGAAACCGGCATTGCTGATTTTGACGACAAGCAGATTGTTGCGCGGCGCCGACTCGGTCCCGGCGAGATGCTGGTGGTTGATCTGGCGTCCGGCAAAGCCTATGAGAACGGCGAACTTCTGACGCGGATCGCGGACAATTGTAGGCATCTGCCTCAGCGCCCAATTGCGCAGGTGCCGGCGGACGTCGCACCCGGGGCCTTCGTTAGCGATCCGAAAAGGACCGCCGGATCCGTGGGTTGGAGTGAGGACCAGCTTCGTCTTCTGCTGCATCCCCTGGCGGACGGCAGAGAGCCTATCTGGAGCATGGGAGATGATGTGCCACCGGCCTTCATGTCGCGGCAGCGCCGGACCCTTTGGGACTACTGCAAGCAGCGGTTCGCGCAGGTCACCAATCCCCCGATTGATCCTCTGCGGGAAGCGCACGTCATGTCCCTGTCTACGCTGGTGGGTGGCGAGTTCGTTCTGGCGTCGCCTGTACTCTCGCAAGGGCAGGTCCGATTTCTAGAAGAGCATCTTGCTCCGCATCGGCGCATAGATATTACTTTCGAAGCTTCCAGCGGCGTCTCCGGCGCACTTCAACTGCTGGATGCCTTGGAAAACAACGCCTGTGCAAACGGTGGATCATGGCGCATGTTGCTGATCAGTGACCGCGCCGTGAACAAAGAGAGGGCCGCGCTGCCGGTTCTCCTGGCCGCCGCCGCCGTTTGGAAAGGCATGGTGCGGGCGGGACAATTCCGTGTTCCCTTGGTAGTGGAAACCGGGCAAGTCATTGAAACGCACTCTATAGCCCTGTTGCTCGCAGCAGGGGCCACGGCCGTGCATCCATACCTGGCCCTGCAACTTTGTGAAGAACACAAAGCCGGCAGCGCTGAAAGCTATTATCAGACAGTAGCTGGCGGCTTGAAAAAAGTCCTCTCACGGATGGGCATTTCCACACTGGCAAGCTACCGCAACAGCCAGCTATTCGAGACCGTGGGACTCGACCGAAAGCTCGGCGACCGTTTCTTTGAAAGCGTGGTCCACGTTGGTGAAGCTAGATCGCTCGAAAAAGTCCTGGAAGATTACGTCTATAACCATCAGCTTGCGTTTGCGGAACACCAGACCGGGCTGAAAGATGCCGGCTTGTACCGCTACCGGAAAGAAGGCGAGCGTCACTCTACTTCGCCGGAACTCATGCGGCAGCTCCATGCGGACATCAAGAGCGGGAACGCCGCCAGTCACTACGAAGAACTCGGCCAAACGCGGGAACCCATCGCCGTCCGCGACCTTCTCGAATTCAAGCCCGGGCAACCCGCGGGCATAGACGAAGTGGAACCGGAGACGGTAATTCTTCACCGTTTCAGCACACAGGCCATGTCTTTGGGCGCCATCAGTCCGGAAGCGCATCGCACGCTGGCATTGGCGATGAACGCCTTGGGGGCTCGCAGCAACACTGGCGAGGGCGGCGAGGACCCCGATCTCTACCGGACCGAACCTGCGGCCACCAACAAGGTCAAGCAGGTTGCTTCCGGCCGCTTTGGCGTTACCACGGAATATCTGGTGCATGCCGCGGAAATCGAAATCAAGATGGCCCAGGGGTCCAAACCCGGAGAAGGCGGTCAGCTTCCGGCAACCAAGGTCAGCCCTTATATTGCCCGGCTGCGTCACGCGGTGCCGGGGATGGCGCTCATCTCGCCGCCACCACATCATGACATCTATAGCATTGAGGACCTGGAGCAGCTGATCCACGATCTGCGCGAGGTAAATCCCCTGGCCCAGATCGGGGTGAAGCTGGTTTCCGGCGCAGGCGTGGGCATCATTGCCGCCGGTGTTGCCAAAGCGGGAGCTGACGTCATCACGATCGCCGGGCATGATGGCGGCACCGGAGCGTCGCCGCTGAGTTCGATCAAGAACACCGGATTGCCTTGGGAGTTTGGCCTGCGCGACACTCACCGCACCCTGGTCAAAATGGGTTCGCGGCAACGGGTACGCCTGCGGGTTGACGGCGGATTGAAGTTTGCCCGCGACGTAGTGAAAGCCGCGCTACTCGGCGCCGATGAATTTGGGTTTGGAACCGCCGCTCTGCTGGCGATGGGCTGCGTGATGGCCCGGCAATGCCACCTCAACACATGTCCCGTGGGCATCGCCACCCAGGATGAGGCCCTGCGCACGCGTTTCGCCGGGAAGCCGGAGATGGTGATGGCCTACTTCCAGGGCATCGCTGCTGAAGTGCGGACATTGCTGGCGTCCCTGGGCGCTCGCTCCATCGAGGAAATCGTCGGCCACGCGGATTATCTGCGCCCTATGAATAATGAAGATGGCGCTATCTGGGTACACGAACTGCTGCAGCCTGTCGTAGACCCCGGCGGCAGCGCGCCGGCCGGCCATTCCAAGAGCGGCCGCGTGCTTGCCGCGAAACTCACGCGTACCCTCGACGCGCCATCGAACTGGGCCGTCCAGCCATTCGCGATCACCAATGAAGACCGCAGCATTGGGGCCCATTTGAGCGGTGAAGTACAACGCCGCCGCGGCGCTTCCTTGCCCGAATCAGGTCCGCTGGACTTTTCTTTCACCGGCGTTGCCGGGCAGAGCTTTGGGGCTTTTCTGGTGCCCGGAATAACGTTTCGCCTGCAGGGCGAAGCCAACGACTACGTCGGCAAGGGCCTGAGCGGTGGCAACATCGCAATCTTCAGCGGCGACAAGACGTCAAGAGAAGGCGAAGGGCAGGATGTCCTCGCCGGAAATGCCGTCCTGTATGGGGCGACGTCCGGGGAACTTTATCTGGCTGGCTCTGCCGGAGAACGGTTTGCAGTGCGTAACAGCGGCGCCCTCGCCGTGGTCGAAGGCGTGGGAGACCATGGCTGCGAATACATGACCGGCGGCATAGTACTGGTCCTGGGTCGCACGGGGATAAACCTGGGATCAGGAATGACGGGCGGACTTCTCTATGTTCTTGAGGAGTTTCTCTCCGATGACTACCACCACCGCGGGTTTGTGCGTAGCGCCCCGTGCTCGGCAGAAGAACCACGCATGTTGTACCAGGTGCTGAAAAAGCATTTTCACCTTACCGGGAGTCCGGTGGCCGCGCGCCTGCTGGCCTCTTCGCTGGCCCAGCCTTTCGTCCGGCTGGAACCGTTGCAACTGCCCTGCTCCGTCGCGCAAACCTGGGCGCCCGTCTTGTCGCGATTGCAGAGTCCGATTACCGAGATCGAGAATAATCAATACCCGCACCCCAGCGCGGATTCTTTGTCCATTGCGATCTAGCTGCTGGTGTTACGGCTTTGTTGCGAGCAGAAACTCCAGCACCGCCGCCACAAAAGACCCTGGCTGCTCCAGGTTGGAGAGATGCGCAGTCGGAAGATGGACCGCCTTGGCGCCGGGAATGCCGCTGGCCAGCAGATCGCCGTGTCCCGTCCAGGGCGTAGACGCATCGTGATCACCCACGATTACCAACGTCGGGGCATGTATCTTCGCCAGGCCTGATTTGTGGTTCACGTCACGAATTGCGGCGCAACATCCGGCATATCCTTGAGGATTGGAGCCGAGAAACACCGAGCGTATGGATTGCGTGTACGGGCCGCCGCGCGCCAGCGTTTCCGGCATAAAGAAACGTCCCATCGCCGCGTCCACGACCGAACTCATGCCGTCCTGAAGCACGGCCTTGCGGCGCGCTTCCAGGATCTCCGAAGAGAACTGCGCCGAAGTATTCGCGAGCACCAGCGCTCTTAAGCGCTCCGGAGCGTGGATTGCCAGCCACTGCCCGATTGCGCCACCCATCGAGAGACCGCAGAAGTTGAAGGTCTTCAGGCCGAGTGCGTCCGCCAGCGCAAGCACATCTCGTGCCATCTGCTCGATGGAGTAGTCGCCGGCGGGAGCGTCGGACGCGCCGTGGCCACGCGTGTCGTAGCGCAGCACCTGATAGTGCTCGAGCAGCTCCGGCATCTGCGGCGCCCACATGCCGTGATCGCAACCGAGAGAGTGCGAGAGGACCAGAACCGGAAGATCGCTTCTTCCTTCGAGACGGTAAAACAGCCGCGCTTTATCGACAGTCGCAAAGGGCAAGCCTTACTCCTTCCTTCTCTCAAGGTCTTTGATCTCTGCCGGGAGCGTTGCTCTGCGAAGCCAGCAGTCATTTGCGAAACGCTTCCGCCATTGCCCGCGTCCGCAAAAAAGGAAACTAAAAGTTAAATAGATTCTTCGCTCAGATCAAGGCCGGCAAATTGTCGTTCCAAGTGATGGAACAACTCAGCATGGGTCATGCGGTTTTACTTGGCTTTATCTTCAGCCGAAATTCGGCCACCAGAGGCAGATGGTCTGACGCCATCAGGGCCATGCGGCTGCGGTGCAGGCTGAATTTTTCCAGCGTCAATGCCTTGTCAAAGTACATGTGGTCCAGGTGCATGATGGGCAGCACGCCGGGATAGGTCCGCCGGCGTTTCAGGTGGAACATGATGTCCACGCTCTGAAACTCCACCTGCAGCGAGCGCGACACCAGGCCGCGGGTCCATTCGTTGAAATCGCCGATCACCAGCCGGGGTTGGTTCAGGTCGGGGGACAGCAGCACCTCCCGGCCTATGAGCAGCCGGGACTGCTTGCGGCGTTCCAGATAGCCGGTTCCCAGGTGGACGTTGAACACGTGTAGAATTCTTCCCGGCGCCACTTCCAGATCGCAGCGGATGCAGCCGCGCTGCTCGCGGCGGGAAGCCGTAAGGTCATAAACATACGTTTCCTTTATGGGAAACCGGCTGAGGACCACGTTGCCGTAAGCTGCGCCGCGGAGCTTGCGGGTTTCTCCCACCCGGAACTCGAGGCCGGCGGCATCCGCGAGGTAGCGCGCCTGGTTCTGTTCTTTTTTCTTTCCTGTATGGCTAACCACTTCTTGCAGCGCGATGATGTCGGCGTTTAACTCCTGCAATACCGCCGCCACCCGCGCCGGCCTGATGCGCCCGTCCATGCCACGACACTTGTGTGTGTTGTATGTGGCCACGCGAAAGAGGGACATGTCACGCATATTTGCTCTCCATTAGAATAGCAATGTGCCTGCTGCCGCCCAACGCAAAACTGCAATGAATTTGCATATCTTGGAAGCTCCTAATCTAAAGGCGCTCACCTGGCTGGTCCATGGCTTTAGCACACGCGCTGGAGGCGTGAGCACATGCTACGGTGGCAAAACGCTGAATCTGGGGTTAACCAAAGACGACAAACCAGAGTATGTTGCGCGCAACCGCAAGCTGCTGTTATCGGCCGCAGGGGCGGCCACCCGGACCAGGCCGTGGCCGATGATCACGTTGCGCCAGGTCCATTCCGACTTGATTCATGCCGTGACTTCACGCGACACGGCGCAGCTTGCCGGCGACGGCTTGGTGACCAATCTTTCCAGCCTCGTATTGGCGGTCCAGACAGCGGACTGCTTTCCCATCTTGCTCGTGGACACAAAGAACAGGGCCGTTGGCGCGTTCCATGCCGGATGGCGCGGGACGGTTGGACGCATCGTAGAAAAAGGCCTGGGCATGATGCGCCGGGAGTACGGCACGCGCCCGCAGGACGTCCATGCGGCAATCGGCCCCGGCATTCAGCAGTGCTGCTATGAAGTGGGCGAAGAGTTAAAGAACAAGTTTGAGTCCCAGTTCCCTTACGCCGCCGAACTGTTTCGTGAAGTCCAGGAATCTGATCCGGTGCGGGAAAAATACCCGATGCTCTTCATGAACGCACGGGCCCCCGGCCACGGCGACTCGTGCACCAAGCTGCATCTGGATTTGCAGGAAGCCAACCGCCGCCAGTTGCTCGCTGCCGGAGTACCGGAAACCCAGATCACCGCGCTCCAAGGCTGCACGGCGTGCGATACCAAAACGTTCTTTTCCCATCGCGCGGAAAAAGGCACAACGGGACGGATGATGGCGGTGGTGGGGGTTAAAGCAATCAGCAAATAGCAATTGGCAATCAGCCAAACCAGGAATTCCCACCAGAGAGGACGCGGAAGGCTGAGGGAAACCCGGAGAATTTCAAAGCGTTCGTAATGGAATCAACTTCTCGCATCCGTTGACCGAGTCTCAATTTTCGGCGGCCTCTGCGGTGAAACGGTTTGGCTAATTGCCAATTGTTATTTGCAGCTATTTGCTAATTGCTATGTTGCTATTTCTCCGGCGCCGCTGGCGCTGCGTGATCGTGGTTGATCACGTCCTTGAGTTCCTTGCTGGGCTTGAAGTACGGGATCTTCTTGGCCGGAACTTCCACGCGGGCGCCGGTCTTGGGATTGCGTCCGACGCGCGGCTTGCGCTGGCGGGTGCGGAAGCTGCCGAAGCCGCGAATCTCAATCTTGTCTCCCGCGCGCAGCGAGCGGACAACGCTTTCAAAGATTGTTTCCACAATGATTTCGCTGTCCTTGCGCGTAAGCTCCGCCAGGCGCGAGACTTCTTCGATCAAATCGGCTTTGGTCATATCAGCCCTTATTCCACCTGAAATGGGCCGCGCCGTCAAGAAATCGTTGGCTTCCCTAAAAAAGAAAAACCAAAGGGCCCGGGCGTGCGCTCACGCCGGCACGATTACCTTCAGTGCCTTCGGAAGAAGGCTGATCTCGACCGGCGTCAGGCAAATATATTCGCCATCGGCATAGAGGTCCAGCGGGCGGTCGGTTTCGAGAAGCAGCGTTCGCGTGCGAAAGATCTCAACTTCCTTGAAGCGAACATGCGCGCCAAAGAAAACCGTTGGCAGGACCGAAAGCAGCTTCAGCCTGTTCATGCGCGCAACCAGACAAATATCCAGCAAGCCATCGTCCAGGACAGCGCCGGGCGCGATCCTGATCCCCTTGCCATAGCGGTGCGCGTTGCCGGCAGCGACGAACAGGGCCGAACGCCGGACATCAAAGTTGTCTCCGGCAACGTGGAAGCCCGCCGGCTTGAAGCAGGCTGCGGATTGCAAAGCAGCCAGCAAATATCCGGCGGAACCGCGCAGCCAGACAGGCATGCGATTGGCCCGGGCGTTGGCGTCAGAATCCATTCCGGCCCCGGCGATGCAACAGAACAGCGTGTTTGTTCCATCCTTGTGGATGACTCCGACGTCAATTTCGCGGACGTTGCTACCAGTCGCGCAAAACTGTTGCCATGCCTGGAGCGCTGTCTTCTCATTGAAAATTCCCAGGGCTTTGGCAAAATCATTGCCGCTGCCTTTGGGGACAATCAGCGCTGGGATCTTGTGTTCATAAATCTGCGGAAGGTAGTGATGGACTGTGCCGTCACCACCGAAGACGAGGGCGGCGTCACTGCGCTCAAAGTCGTCCAGATTCTCCCGGATTGTGATGGTGGAGGTGACGCTTCGAAAACGTTCGACTGCCTGCGGCGAAACCTCAGGGTGAAGCAGGCCTGCGACGTTCATAGAAAGTCGTCATTTCTTACTTCTTGAAGGAAGTGCTTAAGCACTGCGAACCATGGAATGCAGCCGCCCCCGGCTGCGCTGAGGCTTTCGGGACGCAGGCGAGGGCGCCTGCGCTCCACACTAAACGAACTTGATGCGCTTGATCCTCTTACCAACTCTGAGAACCAATTCTTGCGAATCGAGGATGACCATGTGCGCCTCAAAGGCTTTATCGTTGATTCTAACTGCTCCTTCCTTCCGCTTTCGCTGCGCCTCAGTTGTTGATGCTGCCAAGCCAGCTTGCACAACAAGTTTGTCGACACGGATTACAGGACGAAGTCCGACACCTTGAATCTCCTCGCTTGCCTTGACGCTGTCAATTTGTACCGTTTGTGTTTCCACATCCTCCGGCACCTCATCTCTCTGAAACTGTTTGCTCCAATTTTCTTCCGCCGCCGTGGCTGCCTCGGAAGAATGAAAATCCTGCACAATCCTTCGCGCCAGGGCTTTCTTCAACGCCATTGGGTGCTGCTTACCAGTGGCCGCGTCTTTCTTCATTTGCTCGATTTCAGTGCCGCTCACGTCCGTGAGCACTTCGTAGTAGCGCCACATCAGCTCATCAGAGATAGACATGACTTTGCCGTAAATCTCCTGTGGCGGCTCGGTGATGCCGATGTAATTTCCGTAGGACTTTGACATCTTCTGCACGCCGTCCGTGCCTTCGATAAGCGGCGTGGTCAGGACAATCTGCGGAAGCTGGCCATAGTCTTTTTGCAGGACGCGGCCCATGAGTAAGTTGAATTTCTGGTCGGTGCCGCCCAGTTCCACGTCGGCTTCCAACGCCACGGAGTCATAACCTTGGCAGACGGGATACAGCAATTCGTGCATAGCGATGGGCTTTTCTTCCTGAAAGCGTTTGTGGAAGTCTTCGCGCTCCAGCATCTGGGAGACGGTGAACTTCGCCACCAGGCGAATGAAATCTTCAATCGTTAATTTCGAAAACCAGCGTGAATTGAACTCAACCAGCGTCTTCTGCGGGTCCAGGATCTTGAATACCTGGGCCTTATACGTCTCCGCGTTCCGGTCAATCTCTTCGCGCGTCAGCGGAGGACGCGTGACCTGGCGTCCAGTAGGGTCGCCGATCATTCCGGTAAAGTCGCCAATCAGGAAAATCACGGTATGACCCATATCCTGAAAGTGCTTAAGTTTGCGGATCAGGACCGTGTGGCCCAGATGCAAATCGGGCGCTGTGGGGTCGAACCCGGCTTTCACTCGCAGCGGTTTGCCGGTTTTATACGATTTTTCCAGACGCTGGCGCAGGTCGGATTCGCGGATGATCTCCGCCGCACCCTTCTTGATATACGCCAGTTGTTCATCAACGGGAGGAAAGTTTGGCATTGGAGTTAATTATAGAGAATGCACCGAAAAACCATACCGCTGATTACGCGGATGACCCTGATCTGCAAAAGACCAGATGGGAAAGGGCCGGGCCTACCTTCCAGTTGACCCGAAGCCTCCCGCTTTGCGGCTGGAATCGGTGAGATCGTCAACTACCTGGACTTCCGTGGTTAGAACGGGATAGGGAATCAGGTTGGCGATCTTGTCACCAGCGCGGATTTCAGCGGGAGCATCTCCTAGGTTCTCGATAAGCACGCGGATCTCGCCGCGGTATCCTGCGTCAATCACGCCGCCGGTGACTGCGAGGCGTCGCGCGGCCATGGACGACTTGTCGCGCAGCAGCGCGCCCATCTTTTCTCCGGTCCGGGAGGTACACTCAACCGCAATGCCTGTCGGGACAATCGCGTGGCCGCGTGAGGGAATCGTCAGCGTCTCCGAGGCAAAAACGTCATAGCCCAGATCTTCTCCGGGATGCGCAACGGCAGGCGCCGTGGCGGCTAGCGAAAGCAGTTTTACCCTCAGCATCTATTTCCTGCGGACGACCTTTCTGTTCTGAATTTCGACCTCTCCGGAAAGCACGAGCCGAATCGCCTCGGTATAGGCAATGTGTTCCTGCTCTAAAATACGCGCAGCCAGTGAGTGCCCATCGTCGGTATCGAAAACCGGGACTGTCTTCTGCAAAATGATTGGCCCATGGTCCAGGTGCTCGTCGACAAAATGCACCGTGCACCCGGAAACTTTCACGCCGTACTCCAGCGCCTGCTTCTGCGCGTCGAGCCCGGCGAACGCCGGCAGCAGCGAAGGGTGGATATTCAAAATGCGGTGCGGGAACGCCCGCACAAACTGCGGCGATAGCAGCCGCATGTAGCCGGCCAGACAAACCAGATCAACCTGGGCCTGTTGCAGCGCCGCTACAACCTCGGCATCGTGCTCTTCGCGGCTGCGGCCTTTTGAGGGAATCAGCCGCGCTTTCAACCCGCGACGTTTTGCCGATTCCAGCCCGGCGGCGCCAGCCCGATTGGAAATCACCATGGCAATCTCGGCCGGCAGGCGCTTCGCTGCAACGGAATCCGCAATGGCTTCAAAATTCGATCCCCGCCCGGAAAGCAGGATGCCGATTTTTTTGAGAGGGCCCATGCGTTACGCGTAGGCGACCTGGCGGTCGCCCTTGACCACCCGTCCGATGAGATAGGCTTTCTCGCCTGTCCGTTCGATGAGACCTTGCACGCGCTTGAATTTGTCTGCCGGCACAACCAGGACCATGCCAATCCCCATGTTGAACGTGCGCATCATGTCGTCCTGGGGCACGTTGCCGATGTTCTGAAGGTGATGGAACACGGGCAGCACCGGCCAGGAACCCATCTTGACGACCGCCCCGGAGCCTTTGGGAAGAACTCGCGGAAGGTTGTCCGTAATGCCGCCCCCGGTGATGTGGGCCATGGCGTGGACCAGTCCAGCGTCAATCAGTTTGCGCAGCACCGGCCAGTAGCTCTTGTGGCTGCGCAGCAGTTCGTTACCGGCCTGGCTCTTGATTTCGTGCACGTACGTGTCGGGTTTGTATTTCGCAACCTCAAAAAAGAGCTTGCGCGCGAGTGAATATCCATTCGTGTGGAGCCCGTTGGAGGGAATCCCAATGAGCACGTCGCCCTCTTTCACTTCCTGGCCCGTGATGATTTTGCTTTTTTCAACGATACCCACGATGAAGCCGGCGAGGTCGTATTCGCCCGCGGGATAAAAACCAGGCATCTCGGCCGTTTCGCCGCCGATGAGCGCACAACCATTGTGGCGGCATGCGTCCGCGATTCCTTCAACGACCTTTGCAGCGATGTCGGGATCCAGCGTCCCTGTCGCGAGGTAGTCCATAAAAAACAGCGGGGTAGCGCCCTGGACGGCTATGTCATTTACGCAATGGTTGACCAGATCACCGCCCACGGTCTGGTGCTGGTCCATCATGAAGGCGACCTTGAGTTTGGTGCCGACTCCATCCACGCTTGAGACCAGCACCGGCTCGCGAAACTTCTTCCTGTCAATCGCAAACATGCCTCCGAAGCCGCCGATCTCGCTGACCACGCCGGGAGTAAACGTCCGGTGCGCCAGGTACTTGATGCGCTGTTTGGCGCGATCGGCGCGGTCAATGTCAACTCCGCTATCGGCGTATGTGATGGGCTTCTTCAAAGTTGGGGTCCGTCGCGCGCGTTGGATGCGTGGAGAAAAATTATTGTAGCACCGCTTTAGCGCATACTCGTTCGTCGTTTACGCGACCGAACATCCTCACGATCAAGAAACGACATAGAAGGATCGGATGGTTTGTAGTGGACCAAAACGCGCGAGCCTCTAGGAAAGTACACAAACTGGCTTTCGCCACTCTCAACATGCGCGCCGGAATAGTACTCTCCATTTACGGTAAACGAATAATTAACCGTGGGAGTTACTCGCTGAGTGTGCCCAAAACCCTCAACCAGGACATGAGCGGATTCGACAGTTCCATCCATGACTGGCCATGCTTGTGCCAGCTTGGAGCGAACTCGGCGGACGAGCCAAATCAACAGCGCGATGAGCGCGCTGAGGAGAGGGAGCCAGAGATGTAAAAACGTTTCAAAGCTGGCATTTGCCGCAAGCCAAAGCATATTCGTACTTTCCTGGATTCGGGGTGTGGGCAATATATCATCCAACGGAAAGTGGACGGACTATAGGGTTCCCTCGCTTCGCTTCGGGACAGGCGAAGAACCAAGCTCTTTCCCCACCGAATCCAGCACACCGTTGATGAACTGGACTGATTCCGGCGAAGAAAATTTCCGCGCAATTTCCAGCGCTTCATTGATGATCACCGGCCGCGGCGTTTCATGGTGCCCCAGAAACTCGGCGACGCCAGTGCGCAGGACATTGCGGTCCACGGCGGCCATGCGTTCCATGCGCCAGTGCTGGGCATGTTTCTGGATCAGCTCGTCAATTTCCCGATGGCGACTGGTGGCTACCTCAAAGAGCTCGTTGGTAAAGTCGCGCGTCGCGTCGTCTACTTCGGCACGCTCCGCCCAGAAAGCCTTGCGGACGTGTTCCGGCATCTGCTTCCCCATGTCCCACTGGAAAAGCATCTGGAGACAAAGCTCGCGGGATTTGCGGCGGGTGCCCATAATTCAGATGTAGATGATAAGGTTAGCGCACTTTGCTCGGTGCCGGCGTCCGCGCGCGCGGCTTCTTGCTCTGCGTGAGGCGCTTCAGGCTGACCATCTCCACCGCGGACATGGCAGCCTCAAAACCTTTGTTGCCCGCTTTGAGACCGGCGCGATCCAGGGCCTGCTCCAGGTTTTCGCAGGTCAGTACGCCGTACGTGTGCGGCACGCCGGTTTCCTGCGCGGATTGGCCGATGCCCCGCGTGACTTCCGTGGCAATGTGCTCGTAATGCGTGGTGTCGCCGCGAATCAGGCAGCCCAGCGTAATGATGGCGTCATACGTGCCGGTTTCGGCAAGGGTACGCGCTTGCGAAGGAATCTCGAACGACCCCGGAACACGGACCACGGTGATGTCTTCTCCGCGGCAGCCGGAGCGGCGCAACGCATCCAGCGCGCCTTGCAGCAGCCGTTCGGTGATAAACGAATTCCAGCGGGCCACCACAATGGCCAAGCGCATTCCCGCGGCGTTCAAGCCGCCTTCGATCGCGTCTTTCTCCGGACGGTCCTTCTGCCAGAATGCCAGCCTCAAGTTCTTTACCGGCTCGATCACCAGAAGACGCGAGTTCCATCCGGTTGCCGCGACATCGGAAACGAACTTGATCCTTTGTTTCTTCAACAGATCGCGAATCGAATCCAGGTCGGTGACTTCCACCCAGAGATCGGCGGGAAGCGGTACTTTTCCTTCGATGATCTCAACTTTGCCCAGGGGAGCGTGAAACGGCAGGCCCTGGCCGCGACGTGTCTTCCAGTTCTTGCCACGCTCCAGCCCAAGGGAGTCGAGCAGCTCGGCGAGCGCCTTGAACTCTTTGGGGCCGCGAACCAGCCGGACCGTGGTGATGGCTTTGATCATTTGTTTTTTCTTGTCCCGAGCAAAGCGAGGGAACCCTGCCTGCTCGAGGAACCTTAAGTTTAGCAACTAATGGCGCGGTGAACCTGCCTCCGCGGCGGCGTGTTTCCGCAGCAGCCTCGCCCTTGTAGGGCTCCCTCGTTCCGCTCGGGATGTTTTCAAAACAAGGGCTTTGGATTATTCGGATCCGTGTAATCGTAAAACCCTTTGCCCGTCTTGCGTCCATACCACCCCGCCATCACCAGCCGCTTCAGCAGTGGAGGAGAAGCGAAACGGCGCTCCTTGAACTCGTCAAACATCACGTGCGTGATGTAGTACGTGGTGTCCAGGCCAACAAAATCCAGCAGCGTGAACGGGCCCATGGGATAGCCGCAGCCCAGCTTCATGGCGTTGTCAATGTCCGGAATGGAGCCCACGCCTTCTTCGTACGCTCGGATGGCGTCCAGCATATACGGCACCAGGAGCCGGTTCACGATGAAGCCCGTCTTGTCACTTGTGCGGACCGGGACCTTGCCCAGACTCTTGCCGAATTCATAGGCAGTCTCGAAAGCCTGGTTGCTGGTGCCGATCGTGCGCACGACTTCGACGAGCTGCATCAGCGGCACGGGGTTGAAGAAATGCAGTCCAACAAAACGATCGGGCCGCTTGGTGGCCGCAGCGACTTCCGTGATGGAGATGGAAGAAGTGTTGCTGGCGAAGATGGCGTCTTTTTTGACGATCATGTCCAGCGCGGAAAACGTTTTCTTCTTCTCTTCCACGTTTTCAATGATGGCTTCAATAATAATGTCGCAATCGGCCAGCGCGCGGCTGTCCGTCGCGCCCTTCAGCCGTCCGCGGACGGTTGCGACGGGGTCCTTGAGCTTGCCCTTCTCGGCAAATTTGGCGAGAGACTTCTCGATGCCCGCGAAACCTTTATCGAGGAACTTCTGTTCCTGTTCCAGTACGGTAACTTCATATCCCGCCGTCGCGCTGACTTGAGCGATGCCCGAGCCCATGAGCCCGCAACCGAGGACGCCAACTTTTTTGATAGTCATGCTTCTCCTATAAGCAGTCAGCAATCAGCATTCAGCATTTCAGCCCCTGACCATATCTCGCACCGAGTGCCGCCGATTTACCGCAAAGGTCGCGAAGGCCGCAAAGGATTCAGTCCAAATTCCCTGGCGTCCATCGCGTCCTTTGCGGTTAAGTGGTCTAAACGCTCGGGACTAGAGGAATGGTCAGGGGCTGAAAAGCTGAGTGCTGACTGCCATCGCAACACGCAAACTGTTGAGTTTAGCAGCGGGGGTTTGACGCGAGCAAATACGACGCCGGACGGCTACTCGCTCCAGTGGTGAGGTTTTGGTTCGAGCTTTGCTGGTTTCGCCGCCAAGAAAATTGTTCCCACCATCGCCACCGCCGACATCCCAGCGATCACGTGGGGCGCGGTGAATACGTGCGACAACGATCCTGCGATCAGGCTGCCGATAGGCGGCAAGCCCAGAAAGGCTGTCGAATAGATGCTCATCACCCGGCCGCGCATGTGGTCTTCCGCCATGTGCTGCAGCAGGGAATTGATGGTGGCGACCATCAGGATCATGAAATACCCGGCGGCCATCAGGAAGAATCCCGAGAGATAGAATGACCGGGAAAACGTGAACAAAATGATGGACGAGAAGAACCCTGTACCCGCCCAGACGACAAATGCCGTCCCGCGGCGGACCACGCCTATGTGGGCGATGGTGGCGGCGCCGAAGAACGCGCCTGCTCCGGAGCAGGCCATGAGCGCGCCGAAACCTGTTACCCCGATATGCAGGACTTCACGCGCGAAATACGGGACGAACGTCAGGTAGGGAACAGCCAGCAGGCTGCCAATTGCTACCAGCACAACCAGCGACGACATTTCCGCGTGGGAGAACACGTAGCGGAATCCGTCCTTGAGTTTGTCCCACAAGCCGCCTTCCGGTGTGTTTTCGCCGCGCACCGAGCGCATCCGCGTGAGAGCCACGATCACCGCCAGAAAACTCAGGCCGTTGAGGAAGAAGTTCCCAGCCGCGCCAAAAACGGCCATAGCCAGGCCGCCCAGCGTTGGCCCGACGACGCGGGACATGTTGAACTGCGCCGAATTCAACGCAATCGCGTTGGTGAGATCTTCACGCGGCACCAGCTCCGGCACCAAAGCCTGGTAGCTGGGCGTGTTGAACGACATGGCGATGCCGGTCAGCAGGGCCAGCAGCACGATTTCATATACCTTGATGGTATTCCGGTAGGCCAGCCACGCCATGATGAAAGCCGAAACCATCATGACCGATTGCGTGATGATGAGCATTTTGCGCCGGTTGACGTGGTCCGCGATCACACCGCCGATGAGCGCGAAAAGAAGAATAGGAATGGACGAAGCGAATCCCACGACGCCCAGCCAGAACGGAGAACCCGTAAGCTTGAGCACCACCCAGCCCTGGGCCACGTTCTGCATCCAGGTGCCGATATTGGAAAGGAAGTTCCCTCCCCAGAACAGGCGAAAATCGCGGTGACGCAGCGCGCGGGCAATGCGCGGCAGCTCGAAGGCAGCTTCCACTTCGGCGGCGCCGGCCGCGGGCGCCGCTACCACCGCTCCAGCATTCGGCAAGCCAGGGTCCTCTATCCCTGACGGCGCGGCGCCGGCGTCCATCTGCGGGTTGTCGCTCAAGGAAGGTCAGTCCGGTAGCGGATTCGAACAAATGCCACTTCTTAGTGTAAGCTTTTTGTTCCCCACCACGCAGCAGGAGAATCACTTGAGAGTCAGATATTGGACCGCAGCCGTTTCCACTCTGGTCTTGACCAGCCTGGCCCAGCAGAACGCAGATAGAGCCGCACCAGCGATTCAGCCCCGGCAGGTGTTTGGCTTCCGTGATTTCAGCCAGCAGCGCAAGTGGGACCAGAAGTTTATCGCCGTGCCGGATCCGGCGCGGGCGGAAGAGCACCTGCGCATTCTGACCGCGGCGCCGCATGTGGCCGGGTCACCAGAAGACAGGAAGACGGCCGACTACGTCGCTGGAGAGTTCAAAGAAGCCGGCTTGCAGACGGAAATTGTGGAATACAAAGTCTGGATGAATCGTCCGGCGGAAGTGAGCGTGACGGTGACCGCGCCGCCGAACGTCAAGATGCATGGGCCTTCCCGCGAGCACGTGTCCAGCGATCCCTACCAGGACGATCCGCGCATTCTTCCGGCCTTCAGCGGCTCTTCGCCTTCCGGCGACGTGGAGGCCGAAGTCATCTATGCCAACTACGGGCGTCCGGAAGACTTCAAGAAGCTCGAGGAGCTGAAGATTGACGTGCGCGGCAAACTGATCATCGTGCGCTATGGCAATAATTTTCGCGGCGTGAAGAGTTTTGTCGCGGAAGAACACGGCGCCGCCGGCGTGCTCATCTATTCCGACCCCTGGGACGACGGCTACTTCAAAGGCGACGCGTATCCAAAAGGGCCGTGGCGTCCGGAATTCGCGGTGCAGCGCGGCTCCATTCAATACATGTTCAAGTATCCGGGAGACCCGACGACGCCGGGAATCGCGTCCGTGCTGTCCTTGCCGGATTCGCAGCGCGTGCCGCCGGAGCAGGCCACCGACATGGCCAGGATTCCGACGACTCCGCTATCCTATGGCGACGCGGCGCCGATCCTGCAGAATCTTGGCGGTCCGGAAACACCGCGCGACTGGCAAGGCGCTCTGCCCTTCACGTATCACATGGGTCCGGGACCGGTGAAGGTGAAGCTGCACCTGAAGCAGAATTACCGGTACTGGCCAATCTGGAACGTGATTGGAAAAATTCCCGGGGCAAAGTATCCCGACGAGTGGGTGGTGCTGGGGAACCACCGCGATGCGTGGGTCTTCGGCGCGGTGGACCCGAACAGCGGCACAGCGGCCATGCTGGAAACAGTCCACGGACTCGGCGAACTGCTCAAGCAAGGCTGGCGGCCTGACAGGACGATCATCTTTGGCAGTTGGGACGCCGAAGAGGAAGGACTGATCGGCAGCACGGAATGGGGCGAGGAGCATGACAGCGAGCTCACCCGCAAGGCGGTGGCATACTTCAACGTAGATGTCGCGGTGACGGGCCCGAGTTTCAGCGCCCAGGCCGTGCCGAGCTTGAAGGGATTTGTCCGTGAAGTGACGCGGCACGTGCCCAGCCCCAAAGGCGGCACCGTGTATGACGTCTGGAAAGCGGACAAGGAAAAAGCCGACCAGAGGCCTGGCCCGGACTTTAACCCGAACCGCGGACCGAACGCCAAAGTCGAAAACGATGTTCCCGTCGGCGATCTGGGCAGCGGCTCCGACTACAGCGTCTTCATACAGCATTTGGGCGTACCGTCCGCCGACATGACTTCCAGCGGACCCTACGGCGTATATCACTCAGCGTTTGATAACTTTGCCTGGTTCAAGAAATTCGGCGATCCGACTTTTGTCTACGAGCAGCAGATGGCGCGCATCTTTGGCCTGGAAGCGCTGCACATGGCGTCCGCCGACGTCCTGCCCTACGACTACGGGCTCTATGGCAAAGAAATTGGTGCTTACATTGACAGTGCCAGGACCAGAGCGCAGCAGATGCTAGGCGGCAACGCGCCTGATTTCACCGTGGCATCACAGGCGGCCAGGCGTTTCTCGGACGCTGGTGCCAGAGTCCTCGCCATCCAGAAAAATCCACCGCAAGACGCAACAACGCTGAACCAAACGCTAATCGCCGCAGAACGCGCCTTGCTGACGGAACAAGGCCTGCCCAACCGGCCGTGGTTCCGCCATTCGATCTACGCACCGGGCCAGTACACCGGCTATGCTGCCGTGGTCATTCCCGGAGTGAATGAGGCGATTGACGCCAAAGACGCTCCACTCGCCGCGCAAGAACTGCAAATCCTGACCGCCGCGCTGAATCGGGCCGCGGGAGTCCTGGAAGCGTACAAGTAACGTTCAGAAAATCCAGACAGATCTGCGGCCCATAATTACTGCCCAATACGCTATCCGAAAAAGCCTTGTCCTGTGGATTGTTAAATAGAAGGCGCATTTTCCGCCGCGCCCCTCCTCTTCCATTCCGATCCAGGAATAAAACCGGAAACAATCAGTTATCAACTATGACGCGCGTCGAGTAAGTCAATTTAGGAGATTTGAAAAACATGAAAAACATGAAAAAGACAATCTTGACCGCGACTGCGTTCGTGTGTCTGGCAACTACCCTGGCGTTCGCCGGCACACAGAGCAACTCCAAAACACCGTCCGGCGAAACCAACGACAGCAAGTCATTAACCGCCCAGGCTGATACCCAGAACGCCGACAAGCAGAACGTCCCGGGCAATGCTGGCAGGAAAGACAAGAAGAAGAACAATCGGACGCCGAAGACTGCTCGGCCAGCGCCGACCAAAGAAGAACAAGAGTTCGACAAGATGCTGCTCGGCATCTATGGCTGAAGTAGACGCCTCGCTGGATCCCGGACAACGGTGACGTTCGGGATCCTCGGCAGCCGGCTGTTCACGAGCTACTTGCTTACGCTGAGCTTCTCAATTAACTCCGAATAGTCCTTCTTCTCGATCCCGTAGACCTGCTTGTTGAACTCATCCACTTTTTGCGAATAATTCATCGAGCAGAACTTCGGTCCACACATGGAGCAGAACTTGGCGTCTTTGTAGTAATCATCCGCCAGCGTCTCATCGTGCATGGACCGAGCCGTTTCCGGATCCAGTGAAAGCTCAAACTGTTTTTCCCAGTCGAAGGTGTAGCGGGCATAGCTGAGGGCGTCGTCACGGTCGCGCGCTCCGGGGCGATGGCGGGCGATGTCGGCGGCGTGAGCGGCTATCTTGTACGCAATGATTCCGTCTTTCACGTCTTTTTCGTTCGGCAAGCCAAGGTGCTCTTTGGGTGTGACGTAGCAGAGCATGGCCGCTCCATGCCAGCCGATCATGGCGGCGCCAATGGCGGAAGTAATGTGGTCATAGCCCGGCGCGATGTCGGTAACCAGCGGCCCCAGCGTATAAAACGGCGCGGCGTGGCACCATTCCACTTCTTTGTCCACCTGCTCCTTAATCTTGTCGAGCGGAACATGGCCCGGGCCTTCAATCATCACCTGGACATCGTGCTCCCAGGCCTTCTTCGTCAGTTCTCCCAAAGTCCGCAACTCGGCGAACTGCGCTTCGTCGCTGGCGTCCGCCACGCAGCCGGGACGTAGGCCATCGCCCAGCGAGTACGACACGTCGTACTTCTTCATGATCCTGGTGAAGTCGTCAAAACGTTCGTAGAGAAAGTTCTGTTTGTGGTGATGGGCCATCCACTGCGCCAGAATCGCGCCACCACGGCTGACGATCCCAGTGATGCGTTTTGATATCAAAGGAAGGTACTGAACCAGGACCCCGGCATGGATCGTCATATAATCCACGCCCTGCTGGGCCTGCTCCTCTACGACCTCAAGCATCAGATCGGCGCTGAGGTCTTCAATCCGCTTTACCCGGGAAACAGCTTCGTAGATTGGTACGGTACCTATCGGGACTGGAGAATGCCGCAGAATGGATTCGCGAATCTCGCGGATGCCGCCACCCGTGGAAAGGTCCATGACGGTATCGGCGCCGAAGTGGACGGCGGTGTGCAGCTTGCGCAGTTCTTCGTCCACGTCGGAGGTGATCGCGGAATTGCCGATGTTGGCGTTGATCTTGCACAGAGAAGCCACGCCGATGGCCATCGGCTCCAGTTCAGGATGATTGATGTTCGCCGGGATAATCATTCGTCCCGCGGCCACTTCGTCGCGTACGAGTTGAGGCGCAAGTTTTTCGCGGTCCGCAACGTACGCCATCTCTTCGGTGACCAGGCCCTTGCGGGCGTAGTGCATCTGGGAAAAGTTGTTATCGCCGGTTTTTGCTGCTTCCTCGCGACGCCGCGTTACCCATTCTTCGCGAAGTTTAGGCAGGCCTTGAGACGGCTCATTACCGTTGTTTGCGCTCATATTCACCGCCTTGATCCTAAGCTTTTCATTATACCTGCCAGTCGCGAAACGCTCTTGACCGGCCATTGCCCGCGGGACTAACCTTTATCGTGTTATGGCGCAGTCGAATAACAAATTCGTCAAGTTTGGCCTGGCGACCGCCGTGGTCGTGGTTGCGTTGGTTTATCTCGCGTGGACCGGCGTTCAGGAGAGTAAGAGCTACTACATGACCATCAAGGAACTTCGCGCTGACAACACTGTTTACTCGAAGCATCTGCGCGTTGGCGGAAATGTGGTCCCTGGCTCGATTCATTCCTCGGGCCCTAATGCGGATTTTGTTATCGTTGAAGTTGATCCCAAGACCAACGAGCGACAGGAGCTGCGGGTGAGTTATCGCGGCAAAGAGCCCCCACCCGATACTTTCAAAGACAACGCGCAAGCCCTGGTGCTGGGCGAATTCGGCAATGACGGCGTTTTCCACGCGCATGAAATCCAGGCAAAGTGTGCTTCCAAATACGCACCGCAACAACCCGGTGCCGCCGCGCCCGCCGACACTAAAATGAACTGAGGTTCCGCCGCTGAACACACAGCTCGCGCCGCCCGTTCAAGTTGAAAACGTTTCCAAGATATATGGCCGCATCGCCGCGGTACGCGAAGTCTCATTCACGCTGGAGCCGGCGCGTTTCTATGTGCTTCGCGGAGAAAACGGCGCCGGCAAATCAACATTGTTGCGGATGATCGCCGGCCTGAGCGAGCCTAGCAGCGGCAGCATCCTGCTCTTCGGTCGTAAAACTAGAGACGCTCGTGCCAGCATCGGCTACATGGCCCACGCGCCTCTGCTCTATGACGAACTTTCCGGCATGGAGAACCTGCGATTTTTTGCCCGGCTTTACGGCATCAACTCAGACACGCCTTTGCAGGACGCCATGCGTAACGTCGGTCTGGATCCCGGGCTTGCGCGTCGCGTAGGCCAGTACTCGCAGGGGATGCGCCAGCGGCTCTCTCTGGCGCGCGCCATCTTTCATTCTCCGAAACTGCTGCTTCTGGATGAACCGTTCTCCAATGTCGATCCTGATTCCGCATCGCAGATTGCAACTCTTCTTGTACAAAGGCGGTCCGCCGACAACACCATCCTGTTGGTCACGCATCAACTGGGCCTGCTTTCGGAAATGGCTGACGAGTTTCTCGTCCTCTCCGCCGGAGAGCTCTCGGCCCGCACCCCGGCGCGGCAGGCCAGCGCATGAAGACCTCTTTGCTGCAGCTGATCGCGGCCAATCTCGCCAAGGACCTGCGGCTGGAATGGCGGTCGCGCGATGTGTTCAACTCCATGCTTTTTTTTGCGCTCCTGGTGGTGGTGATCTTCAGCTTCGCATTTGAGCCCACGGCCGAAGAATCGCGACGTCTCGCCGGAGGGTTGTTCTGGGTGGCATTTCTGTTTTCCACCATCGTGGCGTTGAACCAGTCATGGGCGCGCGAACTTCGCAACGGCGTGCTTGACGCCTACCGTGTCTCCCCTTCCGCGGCAGAGGGCCTGCTGCTGGGCAAGGTCCTGAGCAATTTCATTTTTGTGGCGTTGCTGGAATGCCTGATGGTTCCGCTCTTTGTCTTGTTCTACAATTTGACCGCGGCGGGTCCGCTGTGGCAGCTTGCGGTGATACTGTTTCTGGGGACCTGGGCGCTGGTGGTAAATGGGACGTTTTTCGCCGCACTGTCCATCCGCACGCGCAACCGCGAGCTGATGTTGCCTCTGCTGCTGTTGCCCGTGTCCATACCGGCGGTCACCAGCATGGTGAGCGCCACAACAGCAGTGTTGACCGGAGAGAGTTCGCCGGCAACACACATTAAACTTCTGGTCGCGTATTGTGTGGTATTCACCGCGGCCGGCTTTGCAATGTTTGACATGGTGTTGAACGCGGAATGAAATCCAAACTATATCCCTTTCTCGTCGTCGTGGCCCTGGTCCTGCTCTGCTACGGGACCTACCTGGGCATGGGCCAAGGCCCTGCACAGGCCACTGATTCGCTGACCAGAATCGCCGCCAGCCCGCAGCAGGTAGTGCTGGAACTTGAATCGTCGGCTATCTTCAAGGTCGGCGACACGGCCATCATTGACAGCGCTGAGTCCGGTCTTCGCGAAAAAGAAAAAGTCGTGGCCATACCGGACGCAAGGCACATCACCGTCGCCAAACTCGACTTCGCGCACGGCGCCCTGGACGCCTACCCTGTCGTGGACCGGATGCCGTTCTCGCAGCAACTGAAATCACCCGCGCCCACGGAAGCCTCCATGGGCAACGCCCAGCGTATCTTCTACTATCACGTTCCCGCGGCCACTTGTGCGTACACGCTTTTTTTCGTCAACTTTGTGGCGTCTATCGTCTTTCTATGGAAACGCAGTCCCGTCGCCGATTTGTGGGCGGTGGCAGCCGCCGAGGTTGGATTGGTTTTTGCGACCGTCGTCCTGGTCACCGGCCCCATTTGGGGAAGAATCGCATGGAACACATGGTGGTCCTGGGAGCCCCGGCTGACTACCTTCCTGATACTCTGGCTCCTCTATGTAAGCTATCTCGTGGTGCGCCGTTCCGCCGAGGGGACTTCGGGAGGAGTTATCTCCGCGGCCGTGGCCATCATGGCATTTCTGGATGTCCCGTTCAGCTACATAGCAAACCGCTTCCGTGGCCACCATCCTCCACCTATTACGCTGGAAGATCCCGGCATGAAGTTTGCGCTACTGGTTAATATGCTGGCATTTCTTTTCTTCGCTGGTTTAATTATCTGGCTGCGCGGCGACCTGGAAAAACTGGCACGCAACATCAACACCACTCACATCCAGAAAGCAGCAAGGCGAACCACGGCCTGCATAATCCTGCCCGCCGCCTTTTTGTTCCAGGAGCGCCAGAATCTTGACCCAACAAAATTCATGCTGGCCGGCTACATCTCTGCCTGGGTCATCTACCTCGCGTATCTGGTGTTTCTGATGTCCAAGCTGTCTAAGCTGAAGAAGGAAGCGGCTGAGCTGGGGATGTAGACCGCGAAAACCCAGCGCCGCGCGGCCGTCGCTCCTTGCCTGCTCCGCTGAAGTATTTCTTCCGTGCTTACACTTTTCGTGCGCATTTCTCGCTAAAGGAAGCAGGGGGAACCATGCCTCGCCTGCCTGCCACACGTCCCCAAACAGAAGATGGGCGAACCAGGAGGCGAGGTATTCCCTGGTATCGTGTTGACGCGACTGCCCTGGCTTTACACGGCGGACGGCTTGCTTCTCCTGTGGTCGTGGCCGACAATCATGCGGAGAAAAAGGAGCGGACCATGCGCTCGAGGGAAATGAGCAAGTTAATGCGCGCGGCAGGAAGCATGCTGCTGTTTGCCGCTACGTCTCTTAGCGCGGGCCAATCTCCGCGGGCGTCCGGAACAACGTCTGGAACATGGTCGGAGCGGGGCCCCGAGCTGGGTGGCCGCTTGTCGGCGATCGTCGCAAGTCATTCGGACCCGAATCTCCTGCTCACGGCAAGTCCGGGCGGAGGAGTATGGCGCAGCACCGATGGCGGAAAGACCTGGAGGTTTCCCGCAAACGTGGGGCTAGCGGATTTCAGCGTTACTCATCTGGAATGGGACCTTACCGATAGCCGGAAACTTTTTGCGCTGACCTGGAATGGACTCTATGCGAGCACCAACAACGCGGACGCCTGGACTGAGCTGATCAACCCGGGTGGCGACGCGGCGCCGTTGCGCCAGGGAGAAATCGTGTCGGTCCCCGATCCCGAACCGTTCGTGCAGATGGCGTTCTCGGAAAGGGAACGTGTGGTCGTCGCCGCCGTTCCTTGCAGCGGAATCTACTACTCCTTCGATGGCACACACTTCACCCAGCACTGGCCGTTCCCCCGGGAAGCGAAAAACCCTGACAACTGCATCGGAGCCATTGCGGCGGACCCCGTCTCCCATACGGTCTATATCGCCAGCAGCGTGCGCAGCGGTCTTGCGCACCTGTTCCGGAGTAGTTGCGGAAGCGCAGCCTGGGCGCCGGGGAAGCCATGTCTAACCTGGGTCCCGGCAAATACTGGCATGCCGCCCAACTCGGTGGTCTCGGCGATGACCTGGGTCGGCGACAGACGCGGCGCAAAGCCTGGGCCAGGGGCGCTGGTTGCCCTGGTGGTCTCCAACGGCGCCAATGGAACCATTTACGTGAGCCGAAACGGAACTTCATGGAACCCGGCCCCAGCCATTTCCGGTCCCACCTGGACTCCGCGGGGGTTGGTGTCTCCAGGCACCGGACAAGACCTTTTTCAGGCCAATGTCATTCCCCTGTACAGCGGAAACCTGGGTGCTACGTGGACGGCCCTCGAGATCAAGCAGCAGCATCCGGACACGCGAGATTTCTACGCCGACGCCAAGGCGGGGAAAGTCTGGCTGGTCAATGACGGATCGAGTTCCGGGGCATACGCCAATGTCGTCCGCTGGGACTGGAAACCGGGTTCCCCGCCCATCGCCGGAACAGGAGTGGACCTGGGCTTCAAGGGCCTGAAGGTCTGGCAGGTCTATTTTGCCGGAGTGGCCCGCACGTCGAACGCGGCCATACCGGTACGCGTCTTTCTGGGAAGCCAGGACAATGGTTCTGTGTGTTCCGATTCCCTCGGCGCGAGCGGCTGGAAGACCAACGGTGCACCGCCCGGCGGCGGCTCGGGCGACCAGTTTGCCTACCAGGCCGCACCTTCCAACCCCAATCGCGCTTATGCCTGGAGCGGAACCGAGGAAGGCTTTGCCCGGACCAATAATGCCGGCAGTGCCACTTCCTGCGATGCGGTCGCCTGGACTTTTGTAAAACCTGCCAAGACCGGGGGTGCGATGAGCCCGCCTTACTTCTGGACGCATCATTCCCTCGCCGTCCACCCCGCCAATCCCGAAGCGCTTTATCTTGCGATGAACTTTGCCGTGGGTGTTATTACGAATGCCGGATCGGCCACTCCTAATCTCGTCTCCCATCCCCTCCCAAACCGCGCCGAGCCAAGCGCCGTCTATGTGGACGCGAAGGGGGCCATCTATGCGGGAACGCAAGCTTCCGGCGCGTTTTTCTCCAAAGACAACGGCAATACGTGGGTCCCCTGGGCCCTCAATGCAAACCCGCCGTTCCTGATCACGGCGATCGTCAGTTCCGGCGGAAATTTGCCAACGTTCTGGATTGCCTCCACCAGCGGTCTCTATCGAAAATCACCTGGAGCGGCAGAGTGGACCCTGGCAACGCAGGAGCCTGGCTATACCGTCAGCGACGTAAAAGTGGATCCGGCGTGCCCCACCCGGGTCTACGCCGCGTTTGGATATGCGGCAATTTGGGGACAGCACCGCGGGGGCGTCGTTTTTTCCACCGATAATGGCGACACTTGGACTTCCATCACTTCCGGGTATCCCATTCACAACGTCCCCATTACCGATCTGGAGATCGATCCCTCCCAGAGCGGGCGATTGCTCGTTGCAACTTTTGGCCGCGGCTTCTGGGTGTACGACTGGGGTTCGAGCCTTCCCGCTTGCAAGCGCTAGTCTGGGCGCGGGACGTGGGCGCGGGACGAATGACAGGAGGAAAAAATCCGGCCACTCCCTCGTTATTTGGCTACGGCCTCGTAGCGCGGGAACTTCCCGGTATCCGGGCCACCGGGCAGTTCTACCTGGGCCAGAAACGGACCGGAACCGAAGTCACGAGGGAAATTCCTGGTGCGCCACGACACCACAGCGATGCGTGGTCCATACATGATGGGAAAAAAGGGGACCTCGTCGCGTACTACGTCGCAAATCCCTTTCCAGGTTTCGGGTTCGGGGCTGGTCCTGTGCTGTTCCAGCGCTCGATCGAGAGTTGCATCGCGCCAGCGACTGAGATTACTCCCTCGAGATCCAGCGTTTGTCTTGCCCGGTATGCTGTCCGTGGCGAGGAGCGATTGCATGAAATCCAGGGGGTCTGATGTGTCGGGAATCCAACCGGCCAGAAGCAAATCATATGCGCCCCTGGCGGCGACATCCATATATTCGTTCAGATCGCGCGGCTGCTTGATTTCGATCTTCAGCCCAAGTTCGCCAAGCTGCGCCGCAATGAGTTCCGCGGTGGCGCGAGGTTCCGGCAAATAGGGACGCGGCACCGGAATCACGGAAAATACCAGCGGGCCAGAAGGCCTGGCGCCGGATTGCGCGAGCAGTTCTCGCGCGCGGTCAAGATCGTGCATGATCAGATCTGGTGTGCTGCCCAGCACCGGCGGAAGCATTCCGGTCGCGGCGAAGGCCAGAGCATTCGAATAGGACTGGGCGGCAAGTTTCTTCCGGTCGATGGCGCCGGCAAAGGCCATACGAACGCGCCGGTCCTGAAAGAAAGGCCGCTCCACATTGAAAAAGAGCATCGCCGAGCAATATCCCAGATCGATGCACTTACGCATTTTCTCCACGCGGTTCATTTCTTCGCGAGCGAGTTCGTCGGTGAAATCCACTTCGCCCCGGTTGACTGCTTCCAGCAGTTTTTTGCGGCCGCCGTCGGCGTCCAATGGATAAACACGGCACTCGATTTCAGACAGCCGTGCGGAGTTCCGGGCATGCGGGTTACGCACCAGTCGAAAGTCGTCAGCCCGATTGTTCGGCGCCAGCATATAGGGCCCGGTGCCCAGAAGTTCCCGGCCGCGCTCCAGGACGATACAAAGATCAAATCGGGCCAGCAGCAGATCAAAACGAGCATGCGGGCGCTTCAGGCGAAAAACCACGCGGTCGCCTCGCGAGGAGGCGCTGGCGTGTGCTTTGAACGCTGCTGTTTTCTCGAGCGAAGCGGCAACGTGTTCTGCCGTAAGCACCGTGCCATCAGAAAAACAAGTCCCGGGAAGCACCTTCGCGGAATAGACCAACCCTTGTCCATTGGGCTCCGCTTGCAGCGGATGTTCCAGTAATGCGGGCCTGATGTGGTTCGAATTTGTGAGCTGGTACGGCGGTTCGTAAACGTGCCACTGGACCAGGAAACTGGCGTAGTTGAGCCCGGTTCGCGGATCGCGCCGCTCCCATCGGTTCACGAAACCGACGCGAAAGACTTCATTCATATAACGTCCTTTATGCCGAATCAGATTCCAAGGGGGGCGTGAAAAGTACTTTAATATGCGGCTTCCAGGCGGGCAAGTTACGATGATAACGTGACCAGAGGTTGGCCACTGGCACAGCTCCTCCCCGAACGTTTTTCAGGCGTTATGGACTCGGAACGGGGTCCAGGAATCGTTTCTAACGATCGCTAGGAGACTTCCTTGCGTCGCCCGGGGAGCTGCGAATAGGAGACGACGCGATTGCGTCCGGCGCGTTTTGCCGCGTACAAGGCCGCGTCGGCGAATTCGATCAGGTCGCGCTTGAACTGCGCGTCCGCGTCATAGACGGCTACGCCAATACTGATGGTGAGACGCTGCACAGTCTGGGCCGTTCCTGCCGGGAACCTGGCTTTTTCCGCGGCCAGCCGCAGACGTTCCGCCACGTAGATGGCGCCGGATTCCGCGGTTTCGGGCAGGATGATCACAAATTCGTCTCCGCCATAACGGGCCACGGTATCCACTTCTCGCATGTCCTGGGTCAGGACCTTGGCCACCTCGCGCAAGACTTGGTCGCCAACGTGATGGCCAAAGCCGTCATTCAACTGCTTGAAGTGGTCAATATCCAGCATCAACAAGGAGAACTTCTGCCGCCGGCGTTCTGCCCGCTTGAATTCAAGTTCCAACTGTTGTTCGAAGTAGCCGCGGGTGTGGAGCCCGGTCAGGAAATCGGTAAAGGCAAAACGCAGGAGACTATCGTTGGCGTACTCGCGCGTCAGCATGCTCTCGGCGACCAGGGAAAGCACCCAGAGCAGCTGGGCGTCTTCTTTGACGAACCGCGATTGCGCGGAAAAGAGCTGCAAGGACCCCATGACCCGGTTGCTCACGAAAAGCGGGACCGCCAGGGCTGAGCCCGCCTCCACAGTGTGCAGTAGCGCGTCTGCTTGCGCGTCATGTGAGGGCGCCACCAGCAGCGGCCGGCCATGTTTGGCGGCCCAGAGGTTCAATATGTTGCCGCCGGCAGAGTCCTTGATGGCTTGAGCAACTCCGCTAAAGCCGCGGGCGACGCGAAGCTGCATATGGTCCTGAGCGTCGTCCCAGAAATAGATCAGGGCTTTGTCGTAGGGTGCGATTTCCGAAACTAGGTCGCAGATCAGGTTGAACGTAGCGTCAAGCTGCATTTGCAGGCCAGCCAGCATGCTCAGTCGCAGAATCAGGTTTAAGTGCTGCCATCTGCTCCGGACAATCTCTTCCGGAAGTTCCGAGAACACTTCCACGACAAAGTGCTCCGGCGCGAAAGCAGAGGATTCCAGCAGTTTCCGGGACGGCATGAGGGAACCCCGTAAAATAACCGCGGCGGCCGGGGGCGTGGCCGTACGGTTAAAAGATAGGATGCCTCCTCACCCCTCCCCGAACACACCGAAAGTTACTGTCCCTGAGGCAATTTTAGTATTGTCCGGATGGACCTGGCCTTTCTGGCCGGATTCTCTGGTGGTTGTCGTTTATAAGGATTTCTTCAGACACTGAACTGCGTACTTTTTAATCTTTATATGTTGTTGATAGTAAGCTACTTATCTTGAATCAATGCGGTATTAATCACGCGCGTATGGTTGCATTTCTACTCCACTCGGAATAGGATGAAGTTGGTGCCGAAAAACCCGTCGGCATTGGTGGTGGGGGAACTGCAAATCATCGCCAACGCTTCGTAACACTTCGCCCGTTTCGAAAAACACAGACCGGACCGCAATGTTTTTTCCACTAGGAGAAGCATCCCCATGGCATGGTACGCGTACTGTATTACTGAACAGCAGGCATTCCAGGGCGATACTCGCGCCCGTCGTCCCTTTCCCGTTGAAGGTCTCAAAGGAATTGGTGACGCCCAGACTTTTGGCTATCCCAGCGGCGAATTTGCCGTAATTGTCAGCGAATACATCCCTGCCGGCGAACTGGGCCAGAAGGCCTTGTTGCAGCATGCACATGTGGTCAGTGAGTGTTTCAAGCTCACCACGGTGCTTCCGTTCCGGTTCGGCACGGTGTTTGACTCCGACGACGCCCTCCGCCGCGCTGTCCGCCTGAACCGCAAGGCGTTCCTGGAAAGCGTCTGCAAGCTTAAGGGTAAGGCGGAAATGCACCTGAAGCTCCTGGTAAAAGACGGCTCGCTGCGCGAGGCCCTCAAGGAAATCGCGCTACCCATGACCGTCGGCAGCGATTACTTAACCAAGCTGCGGGAAAAGGCGGTCCGGCAACGCGAACGTCAGACCAAGGCCCGGGCGCTTTCGGTCCAGGTCCATAAAATCTTTGGTCCGCTCGACCAGGATGTCTGTTGCCGCAAGGTGGATTCCGGCGGCATGCTGATAGATATTGCCCACCTCATTGACCACAAAGCCGTGGAGAAGTACCAGAACCGCTATCAGATGGCCACCCGGCATCTACCCGGCGTGGAAGTTGTTATGAGCGGCCCCTGGCCTCCCTATCACTTCATTCCCGGAAAGCGCTCTTCTTAACAGCTGGTTCCCTAAACGCGAAAAGGGCGGCCCCGGGAGGCCGCCCTTTTGAAATTTTGAAGCTTACAGCAACTGCACGTTCTCCGCTTGCCAGCCCTTGGGCCCCTTAACGACGGTAAACTGCACGGCCTGGCCCTCTTTCAGGCTGCGAAACCCGTTCGCCTGAATGGCAGAAAAATGGACGAAGACATCTTCACCGTTTTCCCGGCTGATAAAGCCATAACCTTTGGCGTCGTTAAACCACTTCACTGTTCCGTTTTCCATGGTGTTACACGCATTCCTTGTTTGTAAAGTTGTGCGGTTTTCCGAGGGTTAGTGCAGGCAGGTTTGCAGGGTTGCAGTACCGCTGTACAACGCTTCGAAATACGCAGGCACATTATAACCACGGTGTCAAAAATTTGTCTCTACGAAATGAAAACTTTCGCCTCCCGGCCGTCGGCGGGCAATGTGTTACCTTAACTGCTCAGCAATGATCGTAGGCACCGGAATTGACATCGCGGAGGTAGCCCGAATCCACCACGCCAGGGAACGCTTTGGCGAGCGCTTTCTGAAGCGCGTGTTTACTCCGGAAGAAGCCCGCTACTGCCTGGCCCGGCAGAACACGGACGAGCGTCTGGCAGCGCGCTTCGCGGCCAAGGAAGCCGGTATGAAGGCCATTGGCACCGGCCTGCGCCACGGCGTGACCTGGCAGGACGTTGAAGTCGTACGCCAGCCTGGGGGCCGTCCGGGCGTGCAGTTCCACGGAAAGGCCGCGCAGTTTGCGGCGGCCCTGGGATGCCAGCGCGCTCACCTGTCGTTGTCCCACACCAAGGAGCAGGCCATCGCTTTTGTGATTCTTGAATCCTGAGGACCCTTACCCGGAATGACCCCAGCTCCTGAAGTCCAACGCGCCGGTGCGCCAATGAACGCCCGTCCGATGATGGTTGCCGTGGCCCTGGTCAGTTTTGCCAGCCTGCTGCTGGAACTGGCGATGACCAGGCTGTTCAGCGTGGTCCTTTTCTATCACTTTGCTTTCTTTGCCATTTCGGTTGCGCTGTTGGGACTGGGCTCGGGCGGCGTATTCGCCCACGTGCGGCGGGAATGGCTGGCCCGGTTCGACATTCGAAGCCTCGGCGCCTGGCTTTGCCTCCTGAATTCGGTCTTCACTCTGGTCGCGCTGGAAACGGTCCTGCATATTCCGGTGTCCCTGCAAGTGACAGGATGGAATTTTGCCCGGCTCACCGTCATTTATGTGGTCACGGCAGTCCCCTTCTTTCTGACCGGCTTGCTGTTCTCGGTGCTGTTTGCCAGGTCCAGCGGCCTCATTTCGGTCCTGTACGGCGCTGACCTGGCCGGAGGAGCGTCCGCATGTCTCGCGGTGGTACCGCTGTTGAATTTGCTGGGCGCGCCCAACTCGTTGCTTTTTGCTTCTCTGGCCATGAGCGGGGCAGCCGCCCTCTGGGCAGGCCGGCGAAAAACACGCTGCATCAGTCTGGCGATGGCCGCGGTTTTTGCTTTCCTGATCGCCGCCAACCTGAACAGCCGGCTCATTGACGTGGTCTATGCCAAAGGCATGTTGCGCGATCCCAAGTGGATAGAGTTTGCCCGGTGGAACGCCATCTCACGCATTGAGGTCAACAACCAGGGTGGCGCGCGCTACATTGTTATTGACGCGGATGCCACCAGCGCCGTCATGGGCGTTGATCCGGCGCGCTGGGACCAGGACCAGCCCAGCAATCCCACGCCCACGAATACAGGTCTGCCGCAAAAGCCGGCGTTCAACTGGAAGAAAAGTCTGATGTCCGCCGCGCCGGCGCTGGCCAATGTGCTGCGGCCGCGCGGCGACTTCGCCATCATCGGCCCGGGAGGCGGTGTGGATGTGCTGCGCGCCGTGGCGAACGGCAGTCCCAGTGTCACTGGAATTGAAATTAATCCCATCATCATCAACGATGTCATGCGCGGGAAGTATGCCGACTCTTCGCATCATCTTTATGATCTGCCGCAGGTCCATATTCACATTCAGGACGGACGCTCGTACGTCCGCAGTTCTCAGGAAAAATATGACGTTGTGCAGATGACCCTGGTGGACACCTGGGCGTCCACGGCGGCCGGAGCCTTTGCTCTGAGTGAAAACAATCTCTACACGGTAGAGGCCTTCCGCGAGTATTTCGATCACCTCAAGCCGGACGGCATGATTGCCATCACCCGCTGGGAGTTCAGGCAACCGCGTGAAGCCCTGCGCGTGGTATCCCAGGCCATGGAGGCCCTGCATCAGCGTGGAGTCGGAGATCCCAAACAGAACTTCATCATCGTGGCGGATGGCGGCCTGGACGAAGACGGCCGTCCCGTCCTGGTCCTGGCCCGGAAGTCGCCTTTCACTTCCGCGGAATATGCCGCCGTGGCCCGGCACTTGCGCGACAATCCCAATCTCATCTGGCTGAATCCCCCCGCGGACTATGCCGGTATGCAAGCTCTGCCGCCGGCGGCGGATGTGTTTCGCCAGCTCATTGCGTCCAACGATCCGTGGCGATTCGCGCAGTCGTACGCCTACAATGTGGCTCCGGTAAATGACAACGCGCCGTTTTTCTTCTTCACCCTCAAGACCGGATACGTGCTCCGCAACATTCTGGCCGGCACCGGGCACGGCATGGACTGGCGCATTAATCTCGGTGTGGTCGTGCTCGGCCTGCTGCTTTTGATCTCCATGGTAGCGGTCCTGGCATTTCTGGTCCTGCCGCTGCTGTTGCGAAAAAACGGCGGTGGCCCGGGAACAAAAGCGTCTGCGCTGCTTTATTTCGTGGCGGTAGGGTTCGGTTACATTCTGGTCGAGATCTCGCTGATCCAGCGGTTCGTACTTTTTCTGGGGCACCCCACGTACGCTCTGACCGTGGTGGTGTTCCTGCTCTTGCTTTCCAGTGGCGCCGGCAGCGTGACCGCGCGGCGCTGGGTCTCCGACAGCGCGGGGATTCGCCGCCTGGTGACTGCCATCGTGCTGCTCATTGTGATTGATTTGGCATTCTTGCCGTGGTTGCTTTCAGCCGCCGTGGGTATGGAATTTGCAGTCAAGCTGCTGATCAGCGCCGTGGTCCTGGCGCCTTTGGGATTCCTGATGGGCATGCCTTTCCCGACAGGCTTGCGGCTGGTGAAAACGGTGGAATGGGCGTGGGCGATGAATGCCGCCGCCAGCGTAATGGGTTCGGTGCTGGCCATGATCATCGCCATACACTTTGGTTTGACCGTCACGCTGGCTTGCGCGGCCGCGGCGTACGCGCTTGCGGCGCTGCTCTCGCGTACGTGGAAACATTCACTCATTGGCGCCTAAACTGGTACATTTATAGTCACAAAGGGGCCATGAGTCGTAGGGTTTTGCGCGTTCACCTGGAGAAATAATGCCCAGTCAACATCAAACGCGGTGGTCTGAGCTGCGAGTCGGCGCAACAGTCATTATCGCTGTTGTGATCCTGTGTGTGCTTATTTTCCTGATGAGCGGCACCGCTGGATTTTTCTCTTCGAAGATCACGCTCTACGCCTATTTTGCCGATGCCGAAGGACTGAAGGTGGGCGCTCCGGTACGTCTTCAGGGCGTGGACATCGGCAACGTCAAAGACATCCGCGTGGTCGCCGACCACCGGGACTCTCCCGTAAAAATCACCATGCGGGTGGGCAGCAAAAGCGAGTTCCTGGTGCATAAGGACTCTAAAGCCACCGTGGCCACCGCTGGGGTGCTGGGCGAATCGTTTATTAACCTGGACAGCCGCGCCGCCGTTAAGCCGCGGGTGGCGGACGGAGACGAGTTGCCGGCGGTAGATACCCCGGGGCTGGAAGACGTGGTCCGCAGCAGCCAGGGCACGCTGCAGAACCTGGACATTCTCGTCAAACGTCTGGACCGCATCGTTGCCTCCATGGAGAGCGGCAAAGGGACCATGGGCGCGTTCATCAAAGACCCGAGCTTCTTTAACCGGGCCAACGACATTCTGGGTCAGGTCCAGGTCATGGTCAATGACGTCAGCAGCGGCAAAGGGTCGATCGGAAAACTGCTTGCGGACGACACTCTCTACCGCAAGATTACCGATGACGTTGACAAGCTCGACAAGATGCTGGACGAGGTGCAACAAGGCAAGGGCACGATCGGCAAGTTCCTGAAAGACGATTCCGTCTACAACAACACGAACCAGACCATCGCCAAAGCCAATAAACTGATGGATGACATCAACAGCGGGCGCGGAGCGCTGGGAAAACTCACCAAAGACGAGGAATTTGCCCGGAAGCTGGATAACGTCGTGACCAGACTGTCGTCCCTGACGGACAAATTGGACACGGGCAACGGATCGGCAAGTTTGTTTCTCAAGAACCCGTCGGTTTATAACAATACCGACCAGCTTCTCATCGAGACGCGGGGTCTGATGAAGGCGATTCGCGAGGACCCCAAGAAATACCTGACGATCCATTTCCGCATCTTTTGAAGATGTATCTCCGGAAGTGCAGCTACGCTGCTACCGGCTGCGCACTATTGAAGCTCTGCCGCGCCAAGGCTGACCAGCCCCGTTGATTCGGCCTGCTCATGCGCGTGATAGGAAGACCGCACCAGCGGGCCGGATTCCACATGCTTGAAACCCATCTCGAGGGCCTCACGCTTGATGAAAGTGAATTCATCCGGAGTGTAGTAGCGTGTGATGGGCAAATGATCTTTGGAAGGACGCAGGTACTGGCCGACGGTCAGGATATCCACCCGGCGCGCGGCCAGGTCGCGGAAGACTTCCAGTAGCTCGTCCATGGTCTCGCCAATGCCCACCATCAGGCCGGTTTTCGAGACCATACCTGGAGCGAAGCGCTTTACGTTCTCCAGTAGCGCGAGCGTGCGCTCGTAGCGGGCGCCGGAACGGACCGCGCGATAAAGGCGTGGAACCGTCTCAGTGTTGTGGTTGAGGACTTCCGGTTTGGCGTCCACCACAATTTGCAGGCAGTCTGCTCTGCCCTGAAAATCCGGAATCAGGACTTCCACCTGGCATCCGGGGGCCTGGCGGCGGACCTCACGAATGGTCTCGGCAAAAATCTTTGCGCCACCCACGTTGTCATCGTCGCGATTCACGCTGGTGACCACCGCGTGCTTCAGGCCCAGCGTGGCCACGGCTTGCGCCACCCGGCGAGGCTCGTCCCAGTCCAGCGGCCCAGGCTTGCCTTTGGGGACAGCACAGAACCCGCAGCGCCGCGTGCACAGGTTACCCAGCAGCATGAACGTCGCGGTCTTGTGGTTCCAGCACTCACCAATGTTCGGACACTGGGCCGACTCGCAGACGGTATGCAGGTCCAGAGTGCGCGCCAGCTTCTTCAGTTCGTGATAATTGTCACCCAGTGGCGCACGCGCCTTCAGCCACGCAGGCTTGGACTGCGGACGACGCGGCGTCAGGTCGATCTGGACGAGTTCTACGGGGCTGGCCATGGACCGGTAACTCTCTATTGTACGATGCTTTATCTCTCCCGAGCGAAGCGAGGGAACCCTATACCCGCGACAAGTCCTGAGGCAAAAATAAGCCCGCATTGGGAAAACGAACTCAATCTTAGAATCAATACTGAAAAGCACCTTCCTAACTTCGCTATCGCTAAAAGAGATAGGGATCCCTCGCTTTGCTCGGGATTTTTAAGGCTTCACAGGGTGTGTAAGTACGCAATCACGTCGTCGATTTCCTGTTCCGACAGCTGATTGGCCATGGGGGGCATCATCTTGCGGCCGTGGACAATCGCATCTCGCACAAACCTGTCGTTGGCGACCAGGCCGCTGGGGAGATATTGCTTCTTGTACAGCCCCTTCAGTCCCGGCCCTTTTTGAGGTTGCGTGGAATAGGCTTTGTGGCAGATGGCGCAATAGAAATTGAAGACGCGCCGGCCGTGCGCTTGCTGGTCATTCAAACCCAGCTCCGCATCGCTCTTGTTGGATAAATCCTTTTCGCAGCCCCCGATGGTCAGCAGAACAAGGCCAAAAAGTAGCGGGAGCAGGATGGACGCTGTACGCTTCAAGTGACTATTATTATGGTCTGGATTGCGATTTCTGGAAAGTTTCCTGCGTGCAATGATGGCCGTGTCGATCAAACACGCTTACCAAGAGGCTTCCCGCTCCGACGGCCAGCGAATCCTGGTGGACCGCCTGTGGCCGCGCGGCATCAAAAAAGAAGCCGCAAGAATCCACCATTGGCTCAAGGAACTGGCCCCGTCGAGCGAGTTGCGGCAGTGGTTTCATTCGAACGGCAACTGGCCCATGTTCAAGAAGCGCTATTTCCAGGAACTCTCCGAGCCGGAAGCCGCCGCCGACCTGGAGCGGCTGTACCAGCTCCGGAACGAACACAGCGCCGTCACCCTGATCTATGCTTCCAGAGACGATCAGCACAACAACGCCGTAGTGCTAAAGGAGCTACTGGAAGGCATGCGGAAGCCGCCTTCCAGCAGCGGCCCCGCGAAAGCCACGGCCATGCCCGGACGCATGGCGAAGCGCCGCTCCAGCTCATGATTCTTCGTCCCCTGCAACCTTCCGCGCCTTCACAGTCAAAGAACGAACTTGTGCCGGCATGGGAAGTGGTCCAGCGCACGCAGTCCCAGAAGTACCAAGAATGCTGGCTGATCACGCAGCCATCCCACGCGGCGCTGGCCGGCGAACTGGCGGCCAAAGTCTCATCTCCTCTCCTTCCGAACGTAGAGAACGATCTGGTCCGCGCGATTGCCCTGCACGATGCTGGCTGGGGCGTGCCCGACGCCCAGACCATTATGCGCAGCCGGTCGGTGCAGAAGCAGTTGCCTGAGTCATTTATCCAGGTGGCGCTGGCCGAGTACCTGGCTGCGTGGGACAAGTCCATTGATGTCGCGCAGTCGGTTTCACCCGCCGGCGGATACATCGTCAGCGCGCATTTTTGCCGGATCGCCGAATCCCGCCTGGCTGCCGCGCCTGATCGCAAACAAGACCGTTCGGCGGTCCAGAAATTCCTGGATGACGAATGCAAACGGCAGAAAAAGCTGGCGGCGAAACAAGCGCATACTCCCAAGGAATTGGAACAGCTCACCGAACTCCTGCAATTCTGCGATCTTTTGTCTCTCTATATGTGCTGTGATGCGCGAGAGAAAGTCGTCTTCCCTGAATACTTTGGCGTAACCGTGCGGCTAGTGGTCGAAGAATCGGGCTACCAATTCGATCCACCGCTGATCGAACGCGGCGCGCGGTTTTCGGTGGCTGCCTTGCGGCATCCGGCGACGAAAGAGGTTTCGAGTCAGGAAATGGTGATCAAGGTCATTTAGGCGGCAAAAGGCAATTGCCCATTCAGAATCGCCAAGTAAGGACACATATGTTAAAGTAAGGAATTAGAGGTATGCAGTGGAGAAAGAGGCGAAAATTACAACGAAGGGACAGATTACAGTACCGCTTGCGATTCGGCGGGCGCTGGGTGTCCAACCTGGAGACTCTCTGCTGTTCGAGAGCAACAAGGAAGGCGTCAGGGTTCGCCCGGTAAGGACGGAGAGTCGTTTTGCCAAATACCGCGGCATTGGGAATCGCGGGATCGGTACTGGCCGGAAGGCAATCAAACGCTGGGTCAGAGAGATGCGAGGCCGATGACCACAGCAGTGGACACCAACGTCATCATCGCCCTCTGGGACCGCGATCCGGCAGTGAGTAGACCGGCCCAGACGGCCCTCGATAACGCTTTGAATCGCGGGGCCCTGGTGGTGAGCGCGCCTGTATTCGCTGAACTCATGGCCGCTCCTGGCAGGACTGAGACGTTTCTCACCACTTTCTTCAACGAGACCGGCATCAGCGTTGAGTTTGATCTGGACCAGGCAATCTGGAAGGCTGCTGGCCGTGCGTTCCAGGCGTACGTAACCAGGAGAAGAAAACAGCGCGATCCAGGTCCACGCCGCATCCTGGCGGACTTCCTGATCGGCGCTCATGCGTTTCATCGCGGCTACCGGTTGCTCACGCTGGACGAAGCCCTCTATCAGGCTGCCTTCTCCGGCCTCACCGTAATTACGCCTTAGCCAAGCTTGATTTAGGTCCTTTGCATCCTGTCGCTCCCGCTGATACCTTATTCCGTACACCTTCCTGATTCTCTTTTGAGGAACAAATACTGTGCCCAGAATCCAGCGCGCTGTCCTGAGCGTTACCGATAAGACCGGGATCGTGGAATTTGCAAAAAAACTGGCGGAGCTTAAGGTGGAACTGGTTTCCACCGGCGGCACTGCAAAACTGCTCCGCGAATCCGGCGTTCCCGTGAAAGACATTTCCGAACTCACCGGATTCCCCGAAATGATGGACGGCCGGGTGAAGACGCTGCATCCCAAAGTTCATGGCGGAATTCTGCATATTCGCGGCAATCCTGGCCACGTTGCCGCCGCTCGCGAACACGGCATTCAGCCGATTGACATGGTCGTGGTGAATCTCTACGCGTTTGAGAAAACGGCCTCCAAACCGGGCGTGCATTTTGATGAAATCATCGAGAACATAGATATCGGCGGGCCTTCCATGGTGCGCTCCGCCGCCAAGAACTTCCGCGACGTGGCCATTGTGACTTCGCCGGACGACTATTCCTCGATCGCACAGGAAATGGCCGCCATCGGAAGCGACCTCAGCCTGGCGACGCGCTGGCGTCTGGCGCAGAAGGCGTTTGCGATCACCGCAGCTTATGACGGCGCGATTGCATCCACGCTGGCGCGGATTCCGCTGACTGAAGCCGGGGAATTCCAGCTTCCGCAAGCGCAGAACGATTTTCCTGCCCGGCTGGAATTTTCGCTCAACAAGATCATGGACCTGCGTTACGGCGAAAACCCGCACCAGCGCGCGGCCATGTATTCCGACTCCTCCGGCGCCGGCGTTGCCAACGGTACACAGCTCCAGGGTAAGGAGCTCTCCTATAACAACATCGTGGACCTGCAGGCCGCCTGGGACCTGGCACAGGAATTTGAGGAAACCGTTTGCGTCATTATTAAGCACACCAACCCATGCGGAACGGCGACGGGCAAGACACTGAAGGAAGCTTATGTGCGTGCCCTTGAGGCCGATCCCGTTTCCGCTTTCGGTGGGGTGATCGGCGTCAACCGCGTGGTGAACGCCGAGGCTGCCGAGGAAATCGCCAGGCTGTTTGTGGAAGCGATTGCCGCGCCAGGCTTTGATGCCGCTGCCCGCGAAAGGTTTGCCGCCAAGAAGAACCTGCGTCTGGTTGAAATCAAGCCCAGCCGGGAGAAGTTTGTCACCAAACATGTCTCCGGCGGCATGCTGGTGCAGGACGTGGACATGCGCCCGCTTACCGACGCTGATCTCAAGATCGTCACGCAACGCAAGCCCACGGAACAGGAAATGCGCGCCCTGCTGTTTGCGTGGAAAGTGTGCAAGCACGTAAAGTCCAACGCCATTCTTTACGCTCGTGACGGGCAGAGCATCGGGGTGGGCGCCGGGCAAATGTCCCGCGTGGATTCTTGCAAAATCGGCGCCATGAAGGCGGTGCTTCCGCTTCAGGGTTCGGTGGCCGCTTCCGACGCGTTCTTTCCCTTTCCCGACGGAGTGGAAGAGATCGCCAAGGCCGGCGCGACGGCCATTATCCAGCCTGGCGGGTCCGTCCGCGACCAGGAAGTCATTGACGCGGCCAACCGCCTGGGGCTGGCCATGGTGTTTACCGGCGTCCGGCACTTCCGTCACTAAAGGACGCCTTTCTTTACTCTTCTGCACAAAGACTCTTCTGCATAACTGGGGTTCAAGTACTACAATAGAGTGGTGCTGCAGCCAGCTCTCACAAGCGTTTTCCGCATCCAATAGAGAGGTTTTGTAATCTTAGATATTATGACTTTTGTAAAATCGCGCTCTCTTTTTTTAGGGATCGTTCTGGCAACTCTGTCCCTTTCCGCGCAGCAGAATCCGCCCACCAGCACTTCGCCGAGTGGTCCGTCCGGTCCGGCACAGCCGGAAGCGCAAGTCCAGCCTTCCACGCCGAAAAAAGTGGACCATGCGGCTTCGTATTATCACTATGCGCTGGCGCACTACTACGAAGAAATGGTCGTCATGTATGGCCGTTCCGAGTACGCGTCCAAGGCCATTGAGGAATACCGGCTGGCCATGGAAAACGACCCCGGGTCGGAATACCTGGCGTCGGGTCTGGCTGAGCTGTACGCCAGAACGGGGCGGATCCGCGACGCGGTGGTCGAAGCCCAGGACATCATCAAGCGCGACCCCAACAATCTGGAAGCCCGGAAACTTCTGGGACGGATTTATCTGCGCTCCATGGGCGACATGCAGTCCGGAACGCCGTCGCAGGAAATGCTGAAACAGGCCACCGAGCAGTATGAGGCGATCGTCAAGATTGAGCCGGACAATATTGAAAACCGTTTGCTCCTCGGGCGGCTTTATATCCTGAACAAAGACACGGCCCGGGCGGAAGGCGAATTCACCGCCGCCGTCAAGCTCGAACCGCACTCGGAAGAAGCCATCACCAATCTGGCTTATCTTTACAATGAAGAAGGCAACGGCAAGCGCGCGGTCGAGACCCTGACTTCCGTGCCGGAAGCGGCGCGTAGCGCCAAGCTCTACGCGGCGCTGGGCTATACCTACGAGCAACTCAAGGATTACTCCAACGCGGTCAGCGCCTACCGGCAGGCTGTAAGTCTGGACCACGAAAACCTGGAAGCGTTGCGCGGTCTGGCGCAAAATCTGGCCAATGACAACCAAACCGACGCTGCCCTGGCCCAGTATCTGGCCCTCGGCGAAGCCGATCCTCAGGACCCGCAGGCGCCCGTTCAGGCCGCCAAGCTCTACCAGCGACAAGGCAAATTCGACCTGGCTTTGCAGCAGCTCAAGAAAGCCGAGATGCTGAACCAGGATTCCCTGGAAGTCCCATACAACGAAGCCCTCATTTTTGACGCCCTGGGAAAATATGACGAAGCCGCGGCACTTCTGCAGAAGCTGATTACCGCCACCACCAAGCCGACTGGCAACTACACTTCGCAGGAACGCGGGAACCGTGCACTGTTTCTCGACCGGCTGGGGAACGTGTATCGCGAAGAAGGCCGTCCTCTGCTGGCGATCGAGACGTTCCGCAAGATGGTCGAATTCAGCGGCGAGGACGGCGCACGCGGATACCAGGAAATCATCGAAACCTATCGCGAGCAAAAGCAGTGGAGCGAAGCCACCAAGGCCGCGCAGGAAGCCGCGAAGAAACTGCCCGACGACAGGAACCTGAAACTCATTCTGGCCACCCAGCTGGCCGATGACGGCAAAGCCGACGAGGCCATTCAAACCGCCAAGTCTCTGCTCAAGGGCACAGCCGACGACCGGGAAACTTACATCTCCATCTTTAACATCTATGCCCGGCTCAAACGCTGGAAAGAAGCGGATGAATCGCTGGCCAAGGCCGACCAGCTTTCCACGCGTCCGGAAGACAAGGCCACCATCCATTTCCTGCAAGGGTCTCTCTACGAACGCCAGAAGAAATATGATCTGGCGGAGCAGGCTTTTCGCCAGGTGCTGCAGCAGGACCCCAACAATCCCATGACGTTGAACTATCTGGGATACATGATGGCCGACCATAACACGCACCTGGAAGAAGCGCTCTCGCTGATCAAAAAAGCGCTGACCTTCGACCCGCAAAATGGCGCCTATCTGGATTCGCTGGGCTGGGCCTACTTCAAGCTGGGCAACTACGATATGGCGGAAGAAAACCTGGGCAAGGCTCTGCGAAAAACCCCCAACGACGGTACGGTCCAGGACCACATGGCAGAACTCTACTTCAAGACCGGACGGCTGCAACTGGCCGCCACGCACTGGGAACGCGCATTGGACGAATGGAACAAGTCCGTGCCCGCGGACGTGGACCAGCAGGACGTGGCGCGCGTGCAGAAAAAACTGGAGAGCACCAAAGTCCGGCTCGCGCAGCAACGCCAGCAAACGCAACCGTGATTTGGGTAAATCTGATTTAGACTTCCTGCATGCTGCCGCTGGCCGCCTACGCGTTTCGTCCGGAGGAGAGCCGCGGGCGGCGGTTTCCCGAACCGCGGCATCCTTACCGCGGCGACTTCCAGCGGGATCGTGACCGCGTTGTCCACTCGCGGGCCTTTCGCCGGCTGGAAGACAAGACGCAGGTCTTTACCCGCCGCTACTCCGACCATTTTCGCAACCGGCTCACCCACACCATTGAAGTTTCCCAGGTCTCGCGCACCATCGCGGCGGTGCTCGGACTGAATGAAGACCTGGTGGAAACCCTGGCGCTGGTCCACGATGTTGGCCATCCTCCTTTTGGCCACGCCGGGGAGCGCGTTCTTGACGTTGCCATGCAGGCCCATGGCGACCGCTTTGATCACAATCTTCATGCGCTGCGCATCGTGGAGCAGTTTGAGCAGCGCTACGCCGATTTTCCCGGCCTGAACCTCACCTTCGAAGTACGCGAGGGCATCATCAAGCACTCGCGCGACTACTCCCCCGCCGACTTTCCGCAGTTGCAGGAATATGCTCTGGACCAGCGACCGCCGCTCGAAGCCCAGCTCATTGACCTGACCGACGAAATCGCCTACAACACCGCCGACCTGGACGACGGCGTGGAAGCCCGTCTGCTCGGCATCGAGCAGATCCGCGACGCCGTCCCGGTCTTCGCGCGTTTCTATGCTGAAGTCGAGCGGCTCTATCCCGGAGCGGCGGAAAAACTCAAATTCAACGAAGCGCTGAAGCGTGTCCTGGACCGGCTGGTAAGCGACCTGATCGAAAACACGCGCTGCCGGATCGCCGCCTCCGGTGTCCGCTCGGCGAGTGATGTCCGCAGGCATCCGCAGCGGCTCTTTGCCTTCAGTCCGGAAATGGAAGCGGAACGCCGCCAGCTCAAAGACTTCCTGTACCGGAATGTGTATTACAGTCCTCTGCTGCAACAGGACCACGAACTGGGCGAGCGGGTCATTTCCGGGCTGTTCGAATACTTCATGAAGTCGCCAGAGCGGCTTCCGGAAAACTATCAGGAAAAAGCGCGCCAGGAACCTTTGCACCGCGTGGTTTGTGACTACATTGCCGGTATGACCGATAGTTACGTCCAGGACCAATACCGGCATTTTTGCCCGAACGGATAGTTCTTAGAAACAGAACGAGACTGCAAGATTTCATCACGATGATCGTTCCTCGTGTGAGTTCGCGGAGGGAAAATATGCGCTCCACCATCGGCAAAATCATCAGCTCAGTTTGTGCGTTGGCTTTTGTGTGCATCTTGTCAGTTGGTGCGCTCGCGCAGCGCCAAAGGGATGATGCCTATCAAGCCCAGCGTCGTCAGGCGATGCAGCTTCTTGATGCCGACAAGCACCTGGAAGCGCTACCGATGTTTGAAGACCTGGCCAAGAGAAGTCCCCAGGACCGTGAAGTGCTGGTGGGACTGGCCGTCTGCCTGGTAGGTGAATCAGCGACCCTTACGGACGAGGACACGGCGACAAAGGAACGCCTGCGTGCGCGTGAGCTTTTGCTGAAAGCCAAAGAACTGGGCGATACCAGCACATTAATGGAGAACATGCTGCAGACGATCCCGGTTGACGGAGTAATCAAGTATTCCAGTACCCCAGCGGACCAGGCCATGCGCGCGGGAGAAGCCGCATTTTCCAGAAGGGATTTCGCTGAAGCCATCAAGAACTATTCCAAAGTACTGGAGCTTGACCCAAAGAATTATTCAGCCGTACTTTACATCGGCGACACGTATTTCGCGCAAGACAACTTCGCTAAAGCCAGTGAGTGGTATGAGCGCGCCATTGCGGTGGACCCCAACGTTGCGACCGCCTATCGCTATTATTCAGACATGTTGATCAAGCATGGAGAGATGGAAAAGGCGCGCACCCGCGCCATTCAATCTGTGGTGGCTGAGCCTTACAACCCGATCACATGGCGCAGCTTGCGGTATTGGGCGCAGGCGAACAAAGTGCAATTGATACGAGTACAAATTGACGTCCCCAATAATGTGTCGCAAAAGGACGACAAGAACATAACCATTAACGTTGACCCCAACGCACCGGAAGAAACCTCTGCCGTTTGGCTGTCCTACGGTCTGTTCAAAGCCGGCTGGCGTGGGGACAAATTCAAGAAAGAGTTCCCAAACGAAAAGCAATACCGGCACAGTCTGGCGGAGGAAGCGGGCGCGCTGGCGTTCGCTGCCACGGTGTGGACTGAATCAGACGCCAGCAAGAACCAGAAACCGTCATCTGGACCAAAAGATCCCAGCCTGGTAACACTCCTCAAGCTGAATCACGCCAAAATGATCGAGCCGTATGTGCTTCTCATCGCGGCCGATGACGGCATTGCCCAGGACTATGCCGGCTATCGTGAAACGAACCGCGCCAAACTGGAAGACTTCCTGGACCAGTTCGTGGTGCCGCCTGCTCCGTCCAAAGCTTCTGCCAGAGAATAGCCGCCTACCCTGCGTCGATCGCCGGTTGTGGGTATTTCCCCTCGGAGCGTGAAAGATTTACCCGCTTGGACAGAATCCTAACAAGACATGATTTTCCTAACTGCCTGAAACTAAAGCTCTAAATTCCTCTTTTCTTCCCGCGGAGTTTGGCAACAAGAATGTAGTAGTGAAGGGCTTGCAGGGTTTATGCATTCGGAGTCAAGGTGGGCTCCCTCCCCTTGGGCCCGCCTTGAATTCGAGGGCAAAGATCAAAGATCGTTGAAAGCGCAGGCCGGCGAAGCAAAGAGCAAATCTCAAAGAGTTCTGAAGCAACCGTCTTCGACCAACGACCAACCCGGCGTTCGGAGGATTTCAGAAATGAAAAAGTTTTGGCTACTCTCACTTTGCATAATTGCGAGCCTGATCATTGCCGCGGCGGCACAAACTCCATCCAGCAATTCCCAGGACCAGCAAGCCACCCAGGCCCAGATGCAGGACAAAGACCAGCAACAGCCCGCGGCCACCGGCAAACAGCCGCTGAAGTATGAGCGGCATGAAGGCTTCTGGGGACACCTGAATCCTTTCGCGCGCAAGAAATACGTTGAGCGGCAAACAGCCCCGATCCGCGGACGGGTCAACGAGCTGGATGAACTCACGGCCAAAAACTCGCGCATGATCGCCGACGTTGACGCGCGGTCCACCGAAGGAATCCGCAATGCCATGGGCAAGGCCAATGAAGCCGATTCGCACGCCTTAGAAGCCGGCAACCGCGCCAGCCAGGCGCAGCAGACCGCCGACCAGGCCACCTCGCGGCTCACCAACGTGGAACAAACCGTCAGCAAACTCGACCAGTATCAGGCGGTCACGCAAACGGAAATCCGTTTCCGCGCCGGCCAGGCCGCCCTGAGCCAGAACGCCAAGGCAGCTCTGGACGAAATGGCGGTAACGCTCAAAGGCCAGAAGGGCTACGTTGTCGAAGTGCAGGGCTTCTCCCAGGGCCGTGGAGCGGCCGCGATTGAGAACTCCCGGCAACTCGCCCAGTCCGTGGTCCGTTACCTGGTGCTGCAGCATGACATTCCCGTCTACCGGATCTATACCGTCGGCATGGGCAACCAGCCCATCCAGGCCGAAAACGGCAAAATCGAGCACACCCGCGGCGGACGCGTCGAGATCAGCCTGCTGAAAAACAGCCTCGGCGAACTCAACCCCAGCACGGCATCGAGTTCGACGCCAGCCCAGCCCGGAAGCACACCGCAGAACTAAACTTCTGCAGAACCAGCCGTAATCCGGCGGCTGAAATATGACACCGAATCCCTCCTGCGCAGCAGGAGGGATTTTTTTGCTTGGGCGGCGTCTGGTTTCTGATTGCTTCTTCCGATCTGTGTCATCTGCGTAAATCAGCGGTAAAAGCTGTTTCCGAGCCCTTAAGGTATCTGATACACTGATACCATGGATACAGGTGAAATCCTGAAACTGTTCGATCGACACTTGGCCAAGAGCGGACTGCGGCTGGACGCCGTGGTAATTGGTGGCGCCGCCCTCAACCTGCTCGGCGTTGTGTCGCGGTTTACGAAGGACTGCGACATTCTGTACCCGGAAATCCCAAAGGACGTCGCCGACGCTTCGCGGGTCTTTGCCGCTGAAGTTCGCCGAACCGGCGAGATACTCCAGGATGACTGGCTCAACAACGGACCGGCTTCCCTGGCCGGTCATCTTCGCCCGCAGTGGCAGGAGCGCCTGCAAACCGTGTTTACCGGCGCGGCCATCCATCTGCGCTGTCCCGGCCGGAGTGATTTTCTTTGCGCCAAACTATTTGCTCTGTGCGATCGCGGCATTGATCTTGGCGACTGTCTCGCGCTGGCGCCAACAGCCGCAGAGCTCAGCCACATCCTTCCCTGGCTGGCGGAGCAGGACGCCAATCCCGACTGGCCGGCACACGTCCGCTCAACCCTTGAAGACCTTGGACGGAGACTCGGTCATGGCGTTTAGTCGCGCTCTGGTTCCGGCCGCATCGGCGGGAGGGGATGCGCTCACCGCCGCCATGGTTGGCATTGGAATGAACTTCGCCGTCTCGGGCACGCGTCAACCTAATATCGGTTTGACCGGCGGCGCGCCCAATATCAGCGGTGCGCCAAACATTGAAGACACTCTGCTGTTCGCCTCGATCGAAGGTCTGGAAAGGGAAAAGCCGGACCTGCGCGTGCTCGCCATCCTGGCTACATGGTTTGGGGTGCACGCCACATGGGTGAACGCGGACCGGCTGACCCGGCTGGCGGGCATGAACACGTCGCCAAGGGTCCGCGCCTTTTGGTCGGCCCTGGCAAGCTGGCAGGAGCAGGAAAAAGACCGCCGCTTCGCGCGCCTCGCCCGGTTGTATGCGGGTCCGCGCCAGGACCTGCTGGAGACCGGTACGGAGTTTCAGATCAAGCGATACGGCGAAGATCCGCGTTTCGCGGGGAGCGCTATCCGGGTTGCGGCGAACGTCCTGCGTGATCGCACCACCGATGTTCTGCCGCCGGCTGCTTTGGCGCGACGCCATCCCACCTACCGCTGGCGCGTCGTCATCGGGCCCAGCTATCGCGCGGACATGTGGGCCGTCCTCGAGGACGATACCACCCTGTCAGCCGCCGCGCTGGCCAGGAAAACCTATGGCTCCTTTGCCACTGCCTGGCGAGTCCGCCGTGATTTTGGCCTGCTGACAAAGCTGCCTGATTGATCGCCCAGCAACTTTCTTCTCCTGTTCCCGACAAAACCATACCGCTGATTACGCTGATGACGCAGATCGGGAAAGCACTTGCCGGATCCGTGTTCATCCGCGTAAATCAGCGGTAAAAGCGGCAAAAGAGGCCAGCGCGTAACCCATTGAAAACATGGACAATTTCTCTCTTGCTTTTCGCTATAGCTTCGCGGTACCATGCGCGCCGCATTGGAAGCAATTAGCAGTTAGTAAATGGCAATAAAAGAAGCAATTGGCAGTTAGCAGTCAGCAATTAGCAAAACCTGGGACCATCCGATACGGCCGGGGGGCCCGCCCAGGCGGACCGTGGAACGATCTTTGAAAACCTAAAGCGAGGAAAACCATAGAACCCTACCACTGATGACACTGAAAACAGCAATCAGCAATCAGCCAGGCAAGAACCAAAACCAAAAACCAAAACCAAAACCAAAACCAAAACCAGGAACATCAGCGTCGTCAGTGGTATGGTTTTCCGATCGCGGCGATCACGTGCGATGACGGCGATTCCCCCTGTTCCTCCCCTGTTCTTCCCCTGTTCGCTCCCTGTTACGAATTGACTCCGTCCGGGAAAAAGGTTCACGAAAGGCCCGTGGAATCGAGGTTTTGCATGTCTGGAGTATCAAAGCGCTCGCGTTCTCCCCTGTTTTTTTCCCTGTTAGCAGGGAAACGGCCGAGCCGTTGGGGCGGAGCGGCTCGCTGCTCCGGATTCCCTGGGATCGGCATCTTCTTACGATCCCAGCTTCAGGAGGGCTTCGCGCAGGCGGCCATGGTTCTGTGTGAGGTGCAGGAAACGCATTTCGTCGGCGCCGGCTTTTGCGCGGATGACTTGCAGGAAAGAAGCTTTCTCGTCCTGTGTCCATGATTTCAGATCAGGGACCATGGCCAGAGCCAGCGCGAGGTTTTCGAAAGCGATTTGCTCGAGCGGCGTCAGCGTGGAAGTTCGCGGTCCGAGCGCGCGGGCAACCTGCTCTGAAGACGCTCTTCGGACTGCGGCGCTGTTTCCTCCGAATTCGCGGGCCATGCGCCGGTTTACTTTCATGCCGATGTTTCGTGTAGAAAAGGTGTCCCAGGCACCGGGTTCGCTTCCTGGCAATTCGTAGAACACGTGCTCTGCGGCCAGACGGCGCAGGGTCCTCGCCGGTGTTTTATAGCCGGGTTTTGCGGCGATCCGGCGTTCTTCGCGTTCTACCAGCCGGGCCAGATCGTCGCGTCCCGGCCGGAAGCCGAGTTTGCGGTAAAACCAGAACGCGCCGGATTCAATGGCTTCGTCGTTGTGATGGCCGAGCTGGTACGGATAGACCGAGATGCACGTCGCGCCCGTCAGATGGCAGAGACAGCGCAGAGCCTGGGCGTAAATCCACGCGGTTTCTCCGCCGCGAAACGTGTAGAAGGTGTTGAAGCCGACTTCGATCCATTCGCACAGCCCAATGGCTTCGATGTAGTTGACCGGAACGCCGTTCTTCAGAGTGAATCCGGCAACGTAGGCGCGCAGAGGCAGGCGGCGCGACGCGGGAAGGCCCCAGAAGTAGATGGAAACGCCCCGGTCCAGGTCCGCGCGCACGACGTGCGCGGGGTCTCCGAGCGTGGTGCCGTAAAGCTCACGGTAACGGACCAGCATGACTTCGCGCACCAGGTCCATCGTCTTGCGGCCTTCCGCGAGCGAAAGCCGCTTGAGTTCCGGCGGACGCCGCGCCAGTTCTTTCGCGAGCGAAACCTGGCTGCGCGCTATCAGCGGGGCGTCATGATAGAAAACCTTCCGGACTGTCCGCCAGTTGCGCGTACGAGAGATACGATGATTGTTCAAGTTCCAGATCAGCGGAAGCCGGAGCGAATCGTAGAGTTCAGCCTTGGCGGCGTCGGACAACGGCAGTTCTTCGAACCGCTGCACGAGCCAGTCCGGACCGTCCTGCTTACTGCCTTGGGCCGTCTGCAGCCATTCGCGCCACGGGATGGTGGCTTCCACGTACCCATCTTCTTCCAGCAGCGGGATGAAGCGCGGCCAGGTGGAGCCCATGGCGCGCTCTTCGTCGTTGTTTTTCCAGTCAATGTGGACCATGCCGGGAACGTGCCGCAGCAGCCAGCGGGTGACGTCAAAAGTCAGCGTGTCGCTCATCCGCGTGCCCGCAATGCCGGAAACTTCGAACGAATCAAAAGCACTCATGTCCGCGCCGGCTTGCCGCAATTCTTCTACTCGCTGGCAGAAAGAATTGAGCAGGCTTTCGACTTTGCGCAGTACGTGCGGGGAGTGCGGGAAGGCCCGCAGAAACAACAGCGCTTCGTGGAAGCGGACCAGACACGCCGTATCCGGAAACTGCCTTGCGGCCAGCCTGTTCAGGACTTTGGCCGTCCGCGCGGCTTCCTTCCGGCCAAAAAGGTAGCGGCACTGCTCCAACTCGGCGAGGTCTTGCGGATGATATTTGGAATTCACAGGCATGGGATTGGCGACAAGTGTACTGTCCAGGCCCTTATATTTTGCATTTTTCTTGAAACGCATTGCGTCATGCCGTCACTACCTCTGTAAGCCCGGTATTCGGCCTCTGCCCGCAGAAGGAGAACATGTTGACGGAAACCAAAGGGAACGGTCATGGCAACCCAGTGACCTCGGCGTTTCCGCAGGCAGTGCCCCGCCGGAGCAACGTCCAGGCCATCAGCTCTGCTTTAAGCTTTCTTTTGTCGCAGCAACAGGGCGGACACTGGTCCGACTTCAGTCTGGCGGACAGCGAATCTGATGTGTGGGTCACCGCGCACGTTCTGGCCCGTCTGGGTGAAATTCCTTCCTACTTTCTTTCCAACGCCATGCGCGTCCAGGTGCGGACTTCCCTGGACTGGCTCCTGGCCGCCCGCACGCCTGAGGGAGCCTGGGGCCACAGTTCCGGTGCGGAAGCAGACGCCGATTCCACGGCCTGGGCCGTCATCGCATTGCGCCGCCATGGCCGCAAGGTCCCGGAAACCGCGCTTGACCTGGTCCGGGACTGCGCCCGGCCGGACGGCGGGACAGCCGCATGTCCTGAAACCAGCGCTGCCGGAGATTCCTGGAAGTTGAGCGCTCCGGACGTTACCGCTATGGCGGCCAACGCTTTGCGGAACTTGGTCCCGCCGCGGCCGAGTATCTTGATTCCTGGCTGCTGCGGGACAGGCTCACCATCTCCGGCTGCCGCGTCCCATCCGCACTCTATGTCTGCTCGGCGGTGCTTGACCTGGGCCGTGGCGCGATACCGCTGGCCATTGCGGAAAAGCTCCGAAATCTCGCAGGCCGCGCAAACGCCGACGATGCCTTTGAGCAGGCGCTGCTTCTGCGGTGCTTGTTGCAGTTGCGGTTGCAACGGGCGTGGTGGGTGGCTGTGAGCCTGCGGCGCAGACAGTTGCACGACGGGTCCTGGCCCTCGACCGCCCGCGCGTGTCCGGCCCTGTGGGATACGCCGGCAGCGGGGGGCTGTTTCTCTTTCGATCAAAAACGTATCTTCACGACGATCACCGCGGCAGCGTCGTTGGTCATGGCTGAATCCCAGCCAGGACTCTATTTTGGTTCGGACATGCCGCTGCCCCGGAGGCTCTATGAATCCTGATCTGCATCCTGAAGCCCGACGCGGAGGCACGCTGTACACGGAGGCAACGCTGTAAATGAAGAGCGCGAACGCACATACCATGGAACGCCCGGCTGCCGGGACAGTCCTGCCCTGGCGGCCGGGTGTCCGGGAGAAGAAGCCGCGCAGGGCCGCCGAAAAGCGGGTTAGCAGCGCTGAAGTATACTTGTCCGCTGGAAAACCAGTGGAACTCTACACCTTTGACGACGACTATCTGCGCCGCCTGCGCGGGGCTGACCCTGCCACGGAAGCCCATTTTGTCTCGTATTTCAGCGCACTTTTGCGCATCAAGCTGCGCAGCCGGTTTCTGCCGCCCCAGACCGTGGACGACGCCTGCCAGGAAACTTTCCTGCGCGTCCTTCTGGCGGTGCGTTCCGGAGACACCATCCGCAATCCGGAGCGGCTGGGCGCCTTCGTTAATTCGGTGTGCAACAACATTTTGCTGGAGGGCTACCGCGCTTCCGCCCGTGCCCAGCAGGTGGACATGGATACATTCGACCTGCCGGACTGCCGCACTGATCTGGAGCGTTCCGTGCTGCAACAGGAAGACACCAGGGTAGTGGCCGAAGTGCTGGCAGGGATGGCGCCCCGGGACCGGGACTGTCTGCGCGCGCTTTTCCTGGAAGACCGCGACAAGGACGAGATCTGCCGCGAACTCGGCGTGGCGCGCGGATATCTGCGGGTCCTGGTGCACCGGGCCAAGAACAGTTTTCGCGCCCATTACAAAGCCAGGCGAAGTTAGTAGTTAGAGGATATTTCAATGAGCACAATGAACCATGAACAAGCGATCCAGGACCAGGCCGCCGAACGCTATCTGCTGGGCGAACTGGACGGCCCGGAGCGCGACGCCTACGAGGAACATTTCTTTACCTGCGCCGCGTGCGCCGAGGAAGTAAAGACCGGAGCGCAGTTTGCCCGCGCAACCCGCGATTTTTTCGCGAACGAGCGCGTGCAGACCGCTCCTGACCCGAAACCCCGGGCTGTATGGCTGGGGCTGCGTGACCTGCTTCGTCCCATGCCGGCATTCGCTGTCGCCGCGCTGGTGCTCGTGGCTGGATTGGGCGTCTACCAGAACCAAGTGACCATTCGACAACTCAGGGCGCCGCAAGTCGGAACCGCGGTCTTTCTGACACCGTCGCGCGATGCGGTCAAGACCGTGACCGCGCCGCGCCATGGCCGTGTGGCCTTCCAGGTTGATGTTCCGCCCCAGGGAGGCTTCACGAGTTATGAAGCCCGCGTCGTTGACGAGTCCGGCAAGGTAGCGGATTCCTTCCGCATTTCGGCCGAGCAAGCCAAGGCAGCAGTCCAGGTTTCGCTGGATGCCAGCGGATTGTCCGAAGGCAGGTACACGGTGGTCGTTGACGGAATTGCCGGAACAAGCAGCAATAAGACCGAAGTCGCCCGATACCGTTTTGACCTGAAGCTTCAGGACTAAGTGCAGCTTTTCCAGAAGGATACGAAGGATACAAAGATAAGTGTTCTGACAATGTCGAGGTTGAGTGTGGGATGATTCGGCATTAAAGGTTTCTTGCTTTTTCCCGTCTTTGCTATAGACTGAGCTACCAAGTGCGGTCAGCTGGTTTTTCCCTCGCACAGGGCCGCTATACAGGTGAATCTGTAGGGAGTGTGAAGATGAGTCTTTACCATTCCAATGCAGTAAACTGGCGGCGACATAGATTCTCCTCTTCTCAGCAACGTTCCATGCCCCAACCATGGCCAGGCGCGAGCGGGCCTAAAGAAGAAAAGGAGCAATGAACATGCCTAAACCGTCTCCGAGATACCAATCGCAGTACATGTATCAGGCGTGTGCGTACGGGTTCGCGGCCGAGATCGAGCGGCCGGTCCGGCAGAGCGTCCCCAGCCAGGCATCAAGCGTGCTCCCCACCAGCGGAGGTCGCGGTTCCGGCCGGGTGGACAAATTCAGTCTTGCGCCTTTCATCTCGGTCGCGGCAGCCTACACGGAAGTAGGCGGCAGTTTTGACCCCGATCACAACAAACACACCACCTACGCCTCTTCCACTGTGGAAGGCTTGAATATCGCCGACGTGGTTACCGCTGACAAAGTGGTTTCCCACATGGTCATCTATTCTTCCGAAGTCGGAAAAGATGATGAACCGAGTTTTAGCATCACGGGCAGCCACTTTGACAATCTCCGGGTCGCCGGCCACGAAATCAATATAAAATTGGCGACTCTTAAGCTTCACCAGTGCGACACGTATTCCAAGTTTGAAAGCGCGATTCACGCCAAGGGCGGCGCCAGCCTGCTACCCTGGGGCGATCAGGACAACACCCAGTTGAATGAACTGGAGAAGCTGGAAGACCAGTATCATGCCCTAAGCGGCATCGGTCAGAGAGCCAAACAATGGAAGAAAAAACCGGGAGCCAAAGGCGGCGCCTACTGGTGCTCGCCGGCCGGTCATCTGGACCTGAAAGACCACGTCAAGGAAACCGAGTTGGAGAACTTCGGGGCCATCATTGTGGTCCCCAAGTTCGGTGTGGTGCGTCTGGCGGAACTGCTGGTCACCCCACACTCCCGGAGGCTGACTATGTTCCGCGTGCAGATGTGCTCTGGCAGCACAGGATCAAGCGACGGTGGCGGGACCACAGGCAGCGGCGGGATGCCACCTCCAGGTTAGGCCTGGTTTTTGGGGTCCTGTGCGTTTGGTTCCTCAGCCTCGCCGGTTGTAAAGCCAATCCGGACTTTCAGTCCCAATACTCAGAAGCTCGCCTGAAATATCGCCAGGGGTATACCGATATCTCGCTTCAATTGGCCGATAAGGGCCTTCATGGTTCTGAAAACCAGGACGCTACCTGGAACTGGAAATTCCGAATTCTGAAGGCGGAGGCGCTCCTGCGGGCGGGCAGATATGGAGAGACAGTCTCTCTGCTTGATCCGGAACCGCCGGACACGGTTTTCGCCGAAATACGCGTTCGCAAGCGGACGGTCCAAGCACAAGCTCTTTGCCGGGTCGGTAAAGGGGAGCGAGCGCAGAACATCCTGGCAGAAGCGGAAAAACTCAGCCAACTTGCCGGCCGCGACTTGGCTGCGGGAGTTGCATTCTCGCGCGCGGCCTGCGCCTTGTCCACCGACCTCAAGGTTGCATTGCGCTATTACCAACAGGCCGCCGAATTAGCGCAAGGTGGCGACCCGTTTATCCGTGCGAATGCTCTCCTGGGCGTCGGCTACGTGCTCTTGCGCAGCGATCTCTACGATGAGTCTATAGCCCCATTAGCCCATGCGCTCTCTCTGACCGAGTATCCGCTGATCAGAGAAACGGCACAAGGCAACCTGGGTTTCAGCTATGCCCAATTAGGCGATTTCAAGCGAGCCATTGATTACTCCAAACAGGCTGCGGAGATTGCCGAGGAACTGACTCGTCTGGATGCTAGAGAAAGGTGGCTGCTTGACTTGGGCCGCGCTTATGCGGCTCTTCCCGGTGACTATCCGGGCGAAGCTGAGGTGCAGTATCACGAGGCCCTTCTCCTCGCAACCAGATTGAAGGATGAAGACACCGCGAGAAAATGCTTGCACAACCTTGCGCAGCTGGCGATCAAGGAGCATGAGCCGGATAAAGCCGAGCGATATTGGAAAGAAGAAAAGACCCATATTCCTGATAATGATGACGATCCTGACTCATCTCTTGACGAAGCGGAAATTGCCTACGCAAGAAATGAATTTGCCAAAGCAGAGCAGCTGTTTGAGGTTATTGCTGCGAACCCGAAAACCAACGCCGTGCGTCGGTCCATGGCGCAAGAGCGTTTGGGAAGTGTGTATTGGTCAGAAAAGAAGGTCGTTCAAGCCGACCAGATGTTTCGCGAGGGCATCGACACAGCCGAAAAAGCCTTGACCAAAATTCGGCCGGAGTATCGCACGTCGTTCCTTGACGAGCATCCGTTCTTTGACGCTTACATTCGTTTCATGGTCGCACAAAATAAGCCGGCCCAGGCACTGCATCTCGTGGAACACGTCCGCTCATTGACCCAGGTTGCAGACGCGGCAGACACGGCAAAGGCCCGTTTCGATATCGCGACTATCCGCTCCCGCCTGAAAAAGACCCAAGAGATCGTCCTCGACTATCAGGTCACCGACCATGAGTCCTTCCTTTGGGTCATTACTCCGTCCGAGTTCGAGGTTTTTCACCTACCTAAACATTTCGATCTCTATTCGCAAATCGCCGCCTACAGCGGCGAGATACGTGATCATCGCAACACCGAAGGTTCCTTGGCGGGCGAGAAGCTATACGCCACGCTTGTTCAGCCTGCTGCAAGGCTCATTCCCAAAGGATCACGCGTCACCATTGTCCCCAGCAAGATCCTGAGCCTCATTAACTTTGAGACCCTGGTGGTTCCGGGCTTGCCGGGCGCTAAGCCTCATTACTGGATCGAGGATGTCGCGGTTCAGGAGACCAGTTCGCTTGCGGGATTGCAGACGTTGAAGCCAAGCAGGAAAGCAACTGGATCGACCAAAGACATGCTTTTGATTGGCGCTCCAGTGGAAGTGGACAAAGATTTTGACGGATTGCGACACGCCGCGGAAGAAATGGACCGCGTAAGCAAACGTTTTCCCGGAAGTTCGACCGCGGTTCGCAGCGGCAAGGAGGCAACCCCCAAGACGTACTTGTCCGGCGCTCCCGGAGACTATCGCTTTATCCATTTTGTGGCCCACGGCACTGCTAGCGAGAAGATCCCCATGGAATCCGCCATTGTGCTTTCGCTGGATGATACCAACGCGTACAAGCTGTACGCGCGCGACATAGTAAAGACGCCACTGCACGCGGACTTGGTCACCATTTCCGCCTGCTATGGCGTCGGCACGCGCTGGTACCAGAGCGAAGGCATCGTCGGCCTGGCTTGGGCCTTTCAGCATGCCGGCGCGCGCCAGGTAGTAGCCGGACTATGGGACGTAGATGACGCCGCCACGCCCGAACTGATGGACCACTTCTACGCGGCTATCCAAAACGGCAAGTCCGCTGCCGATGCGCTGCGCTCCGCCAAGCTCACAATGCTGCATTCCAATACCGTCTACAGGCATCCGTTCTATTGGGCGTCATTGCAGTTGTATACGGGAAGGTAGGGATGAGCTGCGTCGGGGGCCATCGCGTCGGCGCTGTTCTTCGCTGATGCTAATTGCCAATTGCTTGTTTCCCCTTGGCAAAGAAATCCTCCACGTCCGCCAGATCGCGCGTTTTCTTGTACGGCGGAAGGCTTTCCAGAAATACCCGTCCATAGCGCTGCTTCAGGACGCGGTTGTCCAGAAGCGCCAGCACGCCGCGGTCTTTCATGGACCGAATCAGCCGGCCAAAGCCCTGCTTGAGTGAGATCACGGCCGAAGGCACTTGATACTCAAAAAAGGCATTGCCGCCGGCTTCGTCAATGGCCCGTATGCGCGCCGCGACTACCGGATCGTTGGGAACGGCGAAGGGAAGGCGGTCAATGATGACGCAACTCAGTTGCTCACCCTGGACGTCAACGCCCTGCCAGAAAGACGCCGTGGCAAACAGCACGGCGTTCGGCGTGAGCCGGAATTCTTCGAGCAACGCGTTCTTGGGTGCGGAGCCTTGCAGCAGCATGGGAAACGGCAGCTCTCCCAGGAGCCGGTCGTGAATGTCGTGCATTTGCGCGTAGCTGGTGAAGAGGCAGAAGGCGCGTCCTTGCGTGATTTCCAGCAGGCGGCGGACCTTTTCGGCGGCAGCGCGCGGGAAGGCCGGCGAGCGCGGCTCCGGCATGTCCGGCGGGACATAAAGCACCGCCTGGCTGGCGTAGTCAAAGTGCGAAGGCACGACCAACTCGCGAGCATGGTCGAGTCCGACTCGCTGGCGAACATACGTAAAGCTGCCCTGGTCATTCGTCGCTGCCACGGCCAGCGTAGCCGAGGTCAGCACGGCGGTTTCGACGTTTTCAAACAGCGTCTGCTTGAGAATCTGCGAGACATCAATCGGCGTGGCCTGCAGGATGGTGTGTGCTTGTCCGGTGCGGGTCTTGCGGCCTTCTCCACGGCGCTCGATCCAGAAGACGGTGTTCTTGTCGCGCGATTCCATGATGAACGCCAGTTGTGTCTGCAATTCCTGGGTACGGCGAGCGAAGGCGAATACTTCGTCGGGCTTTTGCGGCAGCAGTTCCAGTTCGGAAAACACGCGGCCCAGGGATTGCATGGCGGTGTCGAACTCGTCTCCGTGCTGTTCCAGAAACTCTTCGCGGTTGCCGAAAGCGAACCGGCCTTCGCCCTCGGGCAGCATGCCGAAGAAAAACCGGGCGCGCTCCCGCACGCGGGCCAGCGCCTGATGCAACCCCGCGGACATGGCCTGTTTCTGCTGCAAGGTGTTTTCGATGTCTCGCGCCAGCTCCTCAAAACGCAAATTGCTGACGCTGACGCCAAAATAGCTGCTGGCCACTTCTTCCAGATCATGGGCTTCGTCGAAAATCACGGCGGAGAATTCGGGAAGGATTCCCGCATCCGGCGCGCCGCTCTGCCGCAACGCCAGGTCGGCGAAAAAGAGATGGTGGTTCACGATAATGATGTCGCTTTCCGCCGCGCGGCGGTGCATCTCGGTGATGAAGCAGCGGTCCCATTGTTTGCACTTCTGTCCGGTGCAGCGGTCAGCGCGGGCATCGAGTTTCTGCCACAGAAGGTTGTTTTCCGGAAGGTCTTTCAGTTCGGCGCGGTCGCCGGTCTCGGTCGCCGGCTCCCACTCCGCGATGTGCCGATACTGTTCAATTTCCTCCAAGCCGCTCAGCACCGGCTGGTCGGTGAGGTCATAGAGCTTCTGGCGACAGAGATAATTGTTGCGGCCTTTCATGTAGCAAACGCGCAGTTTGCCCAGGTGCTGCTCCAGGAATGGGATATCCTTGAAGAAGAGCTGCTCTTGCAGGTTCTTGGTACCCGTAGAGATGATGACCCGCTTGCTGCTGCGAATGACCGGCAGCAAATAAGCCAGGGTCTTTCCCGTTCCGGTCCCGGCTTCAACGATGAGATGCTTGCGCGTTTCCAGTGCCTGCTCCACGGCTTCCGCCATTTGCAGCTGGCCGCGGCGAAATTCGTAATTCGGATGCGCGCGGCTGAGCAGGCCGTTGGGAGCAAAGAACTGATAGAGCGTGGGCCGGGAACGCGGCTGGTCGCTCGCAGCAGATGCGGAATTAAAGGTCGAAGACACGGCGAAACGTCTCTTAATAATAGACGGAAAAGACGGAAATAGCCGGAGACTGTTGGTGGTATGAGATCAATCGTTGAAACGAAGGACAAAACGGGTGTGCCGCTCCTGGCCATTGTGGGCCGGCCCAACGTCGGTAAATCCACGCTCTTTAACCGCCTGATTGGATCGCGCCGGGCGATTGTGGGCGACGAACCCGGCATTACGCGTGACCGCCTCTATGGCGAAACCACGTGGAACAACCGGCGGCTGCGCGTGGTGGACACCGGTGGCATTGTTCCCGACGAAAAAGACTATATTCCGACCGAAATCTTCCGCCAGGCGCGCGTTGCGCTGGAAGAAGCCGACGCCATTGTGATGGTTGTGGACGGGCGCAGCGAACTGGCGTCTCCGGACATGGAACTAGCCCGTCTGTTGCGGCGCCTGAGCAAGCCTTTGTTTCTGGTAGTGAACAAGATTGATTCCCAGCAACAGGTGGCCGCGGCGGAAAATTTTCGCACTTTGGGGATTGACCAGCTCTTCACCGTCTCAGCAGAGCATGGAACAGGAACGGCTGAGTTGCTGGAAGCCGTGCTGGCAGTCGTGCCGGTCTGTGAAGGAGAAACAGAAGTGGAACTCCCGGATGCAGCGGCGGGTTCAGAAGAACGTCCGGAAGAGACGGCTTCGGAAGCCCAGACAAACGAGACCAAAGTTGCGATCATCGGCCATCCGAACGTCGGAAAATCTACTTTGCTGAACGCACTCACCGGGACGGCGCGGGCCATTGTCTCGCCGGTTGCCGGGACTACGCGTGACGCGGTGGATGAACTTATTGAGCACGGCGGACTGCGCTACCGTTTTATAGATACCGCAGGCATCCGCCGCAAAGGCAAGACAAAGCTTATGGCGGAAAAGATGTCCGTGGTCATGGCGCGCAAACATCTGGAAGCCGCAGACGTTGCCTTGCTGATCATTGACGCGACGGAAGGAGTGAATGCTCTCGACGCCAACGTCGGCGGTTACGCCCATGAGAGCGGACGCTCGGTCATTATCGTGATCAACAAGTGGGACCTGGTGGGGCCGGGCCGGCCGGATGGACGGCCTCCGGCTGACCGCCTTACCTATGAACAGCACGTCCGCAACGAACTCAAGTTTCTGGACTATGCGCCGATCGTTTTTGTGTCCGCAACCAGCGGGAAAAACCTGGACCAGATATTCAAGACGCTCGAACTGGTCTCCAGCGAGCGCCGCAAGCGCATCGGCACCTCGCAGATGAACCGCTTTCTGGAGAAAGTTGATTTTGAGCGCGCGTCGGTTCCCCACCGGCAGAAAGTCAAAGTCTTCTATATGACGCAGGCGCACGTTTCTCCGCCCACATTCATTCTGTTTACTGACAAGGACGTGAAGCTGCATTTTTCCTACGAACGATTTCTGGGTAACCAGATCCGCAAAGCTTTTGGCTTTGTCGGTACGCCGATCTGGATCAAGAACCGTCCGCGCAGCAAGGTTGAACTTACGCCGCGAAAGGAGCGCAAAAAAAGAAAAAGGTGAGAAAACCGCGCAGCGCTGTCACTCGATTCTTACGGCGCGATCATTGACTTTGGGAAAACGCCCAAACACTGCCGGATCGTGTCCCGGAATAATCAGCGTGGGGCTTGCAGCAAGTTGTCTCATGCGGTCCTGGGCGCGGAGATTGGAATCGGAATCCAGACTGGCAGCGATGGGGACGTGCTTGTCCAGGTTTTCGTAGAGATACATGTTGTCGCTCGCCAGCACCACGGTGCCGCTTTTGCTGCTCACGCCCACATACTGCGACTGATAGGTATGTCTGCCGCCGGTGTAGCAGGTGATTCCGGGGATGATCTCCTGGTTGTCGCCCGGCACCAGCGCCACGCGGCCTTCGACGTTGAGTCTTACCAGGGCCTGCACGTCATCCGGATCAATCCCGCCGTGCGTGCTTTTTTGCTGCCAGGCTTCGCCCGTGTAATAGACGTATTCGTCTCTTTGTATCCAGATTCTGGCTTTGGGAAAAAGGTCCATGCCGTCGGCGTGGTCCCAATGCATATGGGAGATGATCACGTCAGTGATCTCTTCGGGTTTTACGCCGAGCAGGGCAACCGCTTCAGACGGTTTGATGAAATCTATGATCTTCCAGTCCTTGAAAAACTTGTCGCGGTAAAAACCGGAGTCCACCAGAATGTTGCGTCCGTGGCCTTTGACCAGCCAGACCGTCATGGCGATGTCGAGCTTGCGCGAAGGGTCCGCGCCTTTCACCAGTTGGGCCACACGAAAGTCAGGGATGGTGGCGTAACGAATCGCGTAGATCTCATACTGCGGCTTTTGGTCCGACTGCGCAAAGGCAGCGCCGGTCGAGAACAAGAGAAGGGTCGCGACCAGCTTTACGGTGAATCCCATCATTGTTGACCTCATGGAAGAAATACTTGCACGTACCTTCGCGGGAGTTATTGTGCAACTTGCGAGCAGCTACCATCCGCCGCCAATTGTGTCTGGCAGAAGTCCAGCGGGTGTTTTCTCAGAACTCTTTGCCGGGCGTCTGGTCCAAGCCGACGCGGCCAGCCACAATCTCGGCGCGCGCGTAGTTTTCGCCTTTCATGGGACAGCCCGCGAGCCGGCGCAGTATGGCGAGCTGTCCGGTGTGGGTGAGCGCGTCGGCAATGGGGCCCTGGAAGAGCTTTGCGATGGGAAAAGCCAGCGGGGCGTCCGAGGCCAGATAGTCGTCAAACGCCTGCAATGTTTTAAAGAAGCGCTGTACCTCTTCCTTCCAGGGCAGCGGAGTGGAATCGTGCCACTCCTGTTTGCCTTTGGCCATGCTCAGTGCCCAGTCAAAAAGATCGCCCATGTGCGCCAGGATTTGCGCTGGCGTCTTGCCGCCCGGAGGTGGATCAAAAGTGGCAAAGCTTTCCGGCGCTCCGCGAAGAGGTCTGCCCGCGCGATACGCGAGAGTGGCGAGGGTATGACGTAGCAACTGGCGGCTGGGATCTGCTGGATTCATGATGGCTCCGCGTTTGGTGTAGTTCTCACTTGAGCTTAGTCTATAAAAAGGTCAGGACTTAGTCTTGGCCAACTGCGCCGAGGTGCCCCGCAGGCGCTGCGACAATTTTAATGCCAGCGATTTGTAAAACCGCGCTTCCAGATGAGGATAGTGCTGGAAAATGTCGTTGATGTCGGCAAGATCCAGCGTATCCACTTCGGCTTCCGTCTCCGCCACAACGGACGCGCTGGCCACGCCGTCTTCTATAAAAGACATTTCCCCGAAGATTTCTCCCGCCACGAGCCGGGCGATAGGAGTGCCGCGCACCACCTCCACGACGGCGCCGCCGCGCACCAAAACGAACAGGGCCGCGGGCCGCGAGTTTATGGCGATGATTATCTCCTGCGCTCCAAATGTCTGTCGGCGCGCCCTGGACCGCAACAGCGCCCAGTCATTGTCCGTGAGGTACTTGAGACCGGTCATCGGCTTTGCCAGATGCTACCACGGCAGTACAATCACTCTTCAGTATTTTAATGAACACCCCAGGCAGTGACCGATGAACGGAGACTTCCGGACGACGCTGGCGATGCATCTGGTACTGCTGTCCGCGATGATCGCTCTTGCGGCGATCCAGACTGGCCCTGCAAAGCCGGTCACCGCAGGGGAAGTTGGGGGTGTCGAAGTCTCCGCTGAGGTCCTGGCGTCAAACCGGTTCTGTGAGTACGGGCCGAAGGCATACATGGTCTACTTTCCGATTGAGGTCACCATCACCAACGCCCGGCATACGCCGATCATCGTGGCCAAAGGATTGAATGTGCAGCGGATCCTCCTGGGCGCGAGCGTCAGTGACCTGACTGCGGGCAAGTATGAACTGGCGACTCCCGTGCGTCCTTTGCGCAGTTCAGGTTTGAACGTGAAGTTTGACACGCCAGCGCCCTCGGACGATTTCGCGGTGCTCAAACACAACCAGAGCTATGCATTCACTACGGTGCAGGGCATACCCGTGAGAAACCTCACAGCCGACGCGGCGCCGGGCACAGTTCCCGACGGCAATCATTTCATCAGTGTCGAGGTTCAGTCGTGGCCTTACGCGCGCGACGCCGGAGCGACGAAGACGCAATGGTCCCGTTACGGAGAATTGATTTCGGAACCGCTGGTCAGTTTTCCTTCGCCGATCCAGCTGCCGGCGAACCCGGTCGTGGAAAAGTGCGGGCTGATAATACACTGAACTTAGATCTGCTTGCCTTCGGCGGAAGCAGAGGATTAGTCTTGATCTTATGAAGCAAGCGCTGGCAATTCGGACACGGCCTCTGCTCTTATACGCCTGCCTGGTCATTTTCCTGAGTGGCCTGATGGCGTGCAACTCAGTCAAAGCCGCCAGTGCTGCCGTCCCAGGTTCCATTCTGGACGAACCTTTGTCCAAGACGAAGACCCAGCAGACCGCTGTTTTTTCCGGAGGCTGTTTTTGGGGCGTCCAGGCGGTGTTTGAGCACGTCAAAGGAGTGACAAGCACGACGGCGGGATACTCCGGAGGCAGCGCCGATACCGCGCATTACGAAATCGTGGAAAACGGCGCCACCGGACATGCCGAGTCGGTGCGCGTCAGCTATGATTCGTCTCAAGTTACTTACGGCCAGCTTCTCCGTATATTTTTCTCCGTGGCCCACGACCCTACGGAATTGAACCGGCAGGGGCCGGACCAGGGCACGCAATACCGCTCGATCATTTTTTACACCACCCCAGCCCAGCAGCGGATCGCGCAGGCCTACATTGATCAGTTGAACCAGGCTAGAGTCTTCCCGCGGAGGATCGTCACGGAAGTCACGGCTCTCAGGGCCTTTTACCCCGCCGAGGATTACCATCAGGACTATCTGGTGCACCATCCGAATGAGCCTTACATCGTCTTTAATGATCTCCCCAAGCTCACACATTTACGTGAGCAGTTTCCCGAATTCTACGTAGGGAAATAAGAAGATCAAGACGTAGAGACGTGGCATGCCACGTCTCACTCGTGG
>DATMPO010000138.1:0-4671 GCA_035567035.1 Verrucomicrobiia bacterium
GTGAGTTCTTCGTTCACGGTCCAGAAAGCACCAGTCCAGACAGTGGCCCCGATCAGAGTAAATTCCGGAGGCCCGCAGTACAAGGACGTAAATGGGCATGTCTGGAGCGCCGACACCGGCTACAGCAGTGGCGGCACGGCCGCGAGCACAACTGTATCCATCAGCGGCACCACGGACCCGGCACTCTATCAGACGTATCGCTGGCAATCTGGCACGTTGCAGTATCAGTTCGCCATTCCCAATGGGACCCACACCGTTAACCTCAGGTTCGCGGAAACCGCGTTCTCGGCAATTGGCAAGCGCATCTTCAATATCGTCCTGAACGGCCAAACCGTGCGTTCAAATTTCGACATCTTCTCAGTAGTAGGAGCCAACAAAGCACTGGTCCTGACATTCCCCGTGAGTGTCACTAACGGCAAGGTCCTGATTCAGCTCGTGGGGGTCGTGCAGAATCCCAAGATCAACGCAATTGAGATTATTCCGTGACCGGCCGTTTCGAAGCGAGGGGGGCCCCGGCAGATCCGTCACCTCCTTCGGAAACGCAGGTGGACGCCCGCCTACGGCGCCACCAGTCAACTGATGCAGACCCATCTCCTTAGAATCATCCGACTCGAGAGTTTGCCTGTGGCTCGTTGTCTCCATCGTGCGGCACCATTGGCAGTAAACTAGTAGAGGGACCTTCCGTGCATTGCCACTCTCACACCAGCGAGACCGGCCGCGTCCTATGGTGGTCGCTGCTTGCCACAGCGCTGTTCGTGCTGGTTGAGTTCTTCGCGGGGATTCGGGCTCACAGCCTGGCCCTTCTCTCGGACGCCGGCCACAACTTCACCGACGCGCTGGCCCTGCTATTGGCCTGGTTTGGGTTTTACTTGCAGGCGAAACCCGCCAACGAAACCAAGACGTTCGGATATCACCGCGCCGGTGTCTTGACCGCGTTCATTAACGCCTTGACGCTGGTGGCGATCGCGGCATGGATCTTCTATGAAAGTTATACGCGCCTGGTGAGTCCGCAGCCCGTACACGAAACCATCATGATGGCGGTGGCGGCGGCCGGCCTGGTGTTAAACGGCGGCATTATGTGGGGCCTGCGTTTCGCCCGTCATGACGACATTAATATTCGCAGCGCTTTTGTCCACATGCTCGGCGATTTGCTGGGCTCGTTTGGCATCGTCCTCGGAGCAGTCGCAATTCGCTACACCGGTTGGACACAGATCGACCCGATCCTGTCGATTCTGATTGGCGTTCTCATTGTCTGGACGGCTTGGGACATCATTAAAGAATCCCTGAACATTCTGCTGGAAGGGCTGCCGAGCGGACTGGAGCTGCCGGCAGTGATTTCAGCCATGCGTGAAGTGGAGGGCGTCCTGGACGTGCACGATCTGCATATCTGGTGCCTGGGATCGAACACGCGGGCATTAAGCTGCCATGTGCTGATCGAGGATCTTCCGCCTTCATCGAGCGAACGTACGCTCCGCCGTCTGAACGATCTGCTCTCCGAACGTTTCCGCATCGGCCACACCACCGTCCAGTTTGAACACATGAACTGCGCGGTCTCCGAGAACGGCTGCGTCATCCCCGTGGGCGCGGAGGAGAGCCACTCGCACGATCACCCACACCACCGTTAATCTGTCGCGGTCAACCGGCGCCTGCCTGAACTAACTTTTCCAGTTTTGCCATTGCCGGCTCGAGCCGCTGCAGTTTCTTCAAGACCGGCTCGAACAGATCCCCCATCCGCTCGAAGCGATCCATGGCATTGCGGATATGGAAGTGCGACGGCATCAGTCCTGTTGCGACCTCGCGCCAGGCAAGCGGTGTCGCGACGGGCGCACCCGGATAGGCACGCACCACGTAAGGGGCGGCTATGGTCTTCGATTCCCCGATTTGCAGATAGTCGAAATAAACCTTGCCCTGCTCCCGGCGCGTCACTGCCCGCGGCGTGGTGAACAGGTCCGGGCGCTCGGCGGCCACAACCCGTGCGATGATTTCCGTGAACGAGCGCACCTGCTCATAGGAGTAAACAGGTACGAGGGGCACATAGATGTGCATGCCGTCACCGCCGGTGGTTTTGGGATATCCTTCCAGGCCCACCAGGTCCAGCTTCTTGCGCACAAGCTGCGCGGCCTCGATGATGCGGTCGAATTCACATCCTTGCGGATCCAGATCGATCAGCATGAAATCCGGGCACTCGAGCGACCCGACCCGGCTCATCCACGGATTTTGATCGATACACCCGAGGTTGGTGAGGTACAGCAGCGCCGCGCGGTCGTCCGCCACCACCCAGCGTGTGGGCGCCTTTTTATGGTCGGAGTAAATAGGCTCCGCGCGCACCCAGGGTGGAAAGCGGTCGTGCGTGTCCTTCTGAAAAAAGAACTCGGCTGCAATTCCGTCCGGGTAACGCTTGAGAGAGAGCGGCCGGTCCTTCAGATAAGGAAGCAGCAGGCTGGCCACGGCGTCGTAGAAATTCAGGAGGTCGCGCTTGTTGTAACCCTCGGCCGGATAAAAAACTTTGTTCAGATGAGTGAATTTCAGCGGGCGGCCATCAATGGTCACAGCTGCTTCTTCCCTATTGCCGGTGAGTAGTGGAGACCGCGCGGCGGGCGAGGGTTTGGTTTCCGTGGATATGGCGGTCTCCCGCACGCACTCTTTCGGTTCGACATCCAAACGCAAGCCTAGGAACACCGGGGCGCGCAGGCGTCCCTCTTCGGTCCAACTGGCGAACTTGACCGCGCAGACCACTTCCGGCCGCACCCAGGTGATCTCCCGGCCAATCTCCGGCATTTCTTCGAAAGGCGACTCCTGGGTGGTTAGCGGCTCGATCTGCCGGTAAATCTGCTCCATCAGGCGCTGGTCAAAACCGGTTCCAACATTCCCCACATAAACTAGCTCGCCGCTGTCATAAAGACCCAGCACCAGCGATCCGAAGTATTCCCGCTCTCCGGCCGTATATCCGCAGATGATGAATTCCTGTTGCGCCACGATCTTGATCTTGATCCAATCGCGGCTCCGCTTCGATTGGTAAGCGCTGCTGGCGCACTTGGCGATGATGCCCTCGAGACCGGTGGCCTTCGCGGCGTGCAACATCTGCCCGCCATTGTTCACGAAATGCTCGGAGAATCGCATGACGCCGGAGGGCTGCAGGAGCGATTGCAGCACCCGCTTACGCTCGATGAGCGGCACGCCGCGGAGGTCGTATCCGTCCAGGTAGAGTAAGTCGAACACGAACAGCGTGACCGGAGTCCGGCGGGCTAGATGCGCAACCGAGTTGGGATCCGCCACCGCAATTCTCGGCTGGATCAGCCCAAAGCTGGACACGCCGTTCTTATCCAGCACCGCGATCTCGCCGTCCAGGATGGCCTGTTTCGCCGCGATCTGGTGGCCGATAACGCTTAGCTCGGGGTATTGCCGCTCACATGAGTTCCCGGTGCGCGACGTGATGCGTACCTTCTTGTCGTCAATAAAACAGATGGCGCGAACGCCGTCCCACTTGATCTCGAACAGCCATTCATCGCCCTTGGGCGGCGTCTCAGACAACGTGGATTTCATCGGCAGGAGGGCGCCGGGCATGGGAGCGCGCACGGCTCCAGGAAGCCGGGCCGGATCAACAATAGCCTCATTGGTCTTGCCGCCGCTTACTCGCTGGGGCTCAGCGACTTTTTTTTTGAGCGGCGTTTCTGCCGTCTTCCGTGATGGCAGATCCTTCGCGATCTCCTGCTGGCTACGGCCGGTCAGTACACTGAAAGCGTACTCTTCCACATCCCAGCCCGGGCGCGCCTCGGCGTCTTTTTTCTTGAGTAACAGCCATTCGTTGCCTTTGCCGCGTCCTTTCATGAGGACGATGGCAAACTCACCCTTCAGCTTTTCTCCGTGCAACCTGAATTTGAAGTCTCCGCGCGCCAGTTGTTCAAGAGCGGGCTTATCCCCCAGCAGCTCGTACGTGCCGCGGTCCCAAAGCATCACGCTGCCTGCGCCGTAATTGCCGGCCGGTATGTTGCCCTCAAAACTGCCGTATTCCAGCGGGTGGTCCTCCACCATGGCTGCCAGGCGCTTGGGAGTAGGGTCAAGAGTGGGGCCCTTTGGTACGGCCCAGGACTTAAGGGCGCCGTCGATCTCCAGCCGGAAGTCGTAATGCAGCCGCGAGGCATCGTGCCGTTGCACGCAGAAGGAGTTACCGGAGGCGGGTACGTTCGCCCCAGGACTGGGTTCGGGGGTCTCCTTGAACGACCTTTTACGAACGTATTCGTTCAACGCCATTCAAAAATGTTGAAAACCTCCCTTTCTCATGATATCGGTGTTAGAGGGCATTCAGACGGTTCTCCTGCGCAAGTGAGGTTGCATACATGGCAAGCAGCGTTTGGAAGGGACATCTTACTTTCGGCCTCGTTTCTTTTCCGGTGCGGCTATTCAGCGCTGCGCGCGGCGAGACCATCAGTTTCAATCTGCTTCACAAACAGGATCATTCGCGCATCAAACAAGTGATCTACTGCCAGGCGGAGGACAAGCCTGTGCCGCGCAGCGAACTGGTGAAGGGCTATGAATACGAAAAAGATCACTATGTGGAAGTCGACGAAGAAGACATCAAGAACGTTGCCCCCAAGACCGCCAAGGTGATGGAGGTCCTTGAATTCGTCAAAGCCGATCAGGTTGATCCCATCTATCTTGAAAGCTCTTACT
>DATMPO010000139.1:0-18557 GCA_035567035.1 Verrucomicrobiia bacterium
ATTCCTCCGCCAGAACGCAATGTGGTGGGCGGAGACCGGCGCGCTCGATGGCTTTCGCCTCGACACGTTTCCCTACGTCGACCGCCAGTTCTGGCATGACTTCCATTCCGAACTCCATCGCGCCTACCCGCGTTTCCGCACCGTGGGAGAGGTTTCAGGGTTTGATCCAGTCGTGGCTGCATACTTCGTTGGAGGGAAGACTACTGCGGGAATTGACGCTGGTGTCGACACGGTTTTCGATTTTTCACTGTACTCGGCGGTGCGGAAGGTCGTCCTGCACGATCAGCCGGCGAACTTGCTGGAGGAAGTCTTACAGCATGATTGGTTGTTTCCTCATCCGGAGAGGCTGGTAACCTTCATCGGCAATCATGACAAGCCGCGTTTTATGGGAGAGGCCGGTGCGACTCCGCAGAAGCTGACTCTGGCTTTTGCGCTTCTGCTTACGATGCGCGGCATTCCGCAGATCTATGCTGGTGATGAGATTGGCATGCCGGGAGGCGATGATCCCGACAATCGGCGTGACTTTCCCGGCGGATTCCCCGGCGATAAGCGCAATGCATTCACCACGGAGGGTCGCACCGCGGACGAGCAGAAGATTTTCGCCCAGGTCCGCGGCTTGCTACATTTGCGCCAGCAGCATCCGGCGCTGCGCCGCGGCAACTACGTCCACATCTTTAGCGATGACCGCACGTTCGTCTACCTCCGCGATTTTCGCGGAGACAACAAAAGCAAAGTAGCCGAACGCCCGGAACGCTTACTCATGTTGATGAACAATGCCGACCAGGCTCGCACCGTGGAAATAGATGTTGGTGATACTGTTTTGGCCCAGGCCGGAGCATTGTCTAGAATCCTGGCCGAACACGACGCCGTGTTGGCGCCGGGACCAAAGATCAAGGTGGAATTGCCGGGACGCTCTCTGAGTATTTATCGGGTGGATTGACTGCGGCCGCGAGCTGCTTGCGCATCGCACTCAACAACTTCGACCAGGCCTCGGCAACTAGGAGCACACTATGATTTGCTGCCGTCGTAACACTGTATCTGCGTTCTTGTTGTTGGTTGCCGCACTGTGTTTGCCGGCGCAGCAGGCTCCGGGAGCGCCCGGAACCAAACCCACGTGGACCAACGGAAACAAAGTCGGCGTGGGCACTTCAGCCGGTGAGACATCGAAAGTGTGGTTCACTCTGGGAGAAAATGGTGCGCTCAACGAAGTCTATTATCCGGCGATCGACAGCGCCAACACTCGTACTCTGGAGCTGATCGTTACCGACGGCAAAAGCTTCGCCGAGCTGGAAAGCGAAGACACGGTCCACGCGGTGGAAGTGCCCGATCCGGCGGCGCTGGTCTTTACCCAGATCAATACTTCCAAAAGCGGGCGCTACCAGATACGCAAGACTTACATCACCGATCCCCGGCACGACACGGTTCTCATTCAGATGCGGCTCAAAGTGCTGCATGGTGGCCCGCTGACTGCGTTCGTCTATTTTGATCCCGCCCTTAAGAACAGCGGCCTCCACGACAACGGTTCAGATCGGAACAAGAGCTTGCTGGACGCCAAGACGGGCGTTGCATGCGCGCTGGCCGCCACCCCGACATTTGTTTCGGTTTCCAGCGGTTACGCAGGTTCGAGTGACGGCTGGACAGAATTGAAGACGTCATACAAGCTCACCCGGCATTACTCATCCGCTCCGGACGGCAATGTGGCGCAGATCGCTGAGTTACCGCAATCGTTTTCTGGAGGCAAGCCGGTCACCGTGGCCCTGGGTTTCGGCGGCGACGCCGATGCGGCGCTGGCCGCAGTCAAAGCCAGCCTGACCGCGGGCTTTGCCGGGGTGCGCGCGGAATACGAACAAGGCTGGCACCAATACATCGCCACTCTAAAGAAGGTTGAGCCGCGTTACCGCAAGCAGTATCAAATCTCCGCCATGGTGCTGAAAGCGCATGAAGACAAGACCCATCGCGGCGCCATCGCCGCCTCGCTGACCATTCCCTGGGGCAATGAAGTGGATTCCAGTAAGGAAGACGTAGGCGGCTATCATCTGGTCTGGGCGAGAGACCTCTACGAAGTGGCAACGGCATTCCTGGCAATGGGCGACCGCGCGGCCGCCGAGCGCGCTCTGAATTATCTTTTCGAAACCCAGCAGAAAGCCGACGGCTCTTTCCCGCAGAACTCCTGGCTCGACGGCAAACCGTACTGGCCCTCGCTGCAAATGGACGAAGTTTCCTATCCCAGTATCCTGGCCTGGCAGTTGGGCAAGACGGACAAAGATACTTTCGAGAAACACGTCAAGCCAGCGGCAAATTTCGTTGTCGCCCACGGGCCCGTTACGCCCCAGGAACGCTGGGAAGAAAAGAGCGGATATTCGCCTTCCACGATTGCCGCGGAAATTGCCGGGCTGATCTGCGCTGCCGACATCGCGCACCTGAATGGCGACGAAGCTTCGCGCAGCCAATGGACCGCCACGGCCGACGAATGGGCCAGAAAGCTGCCGCAGTGGACGGTGACTCACACCGGAAAATATGCGGACCAGTATTACATCCGCATCGCACAAAAAGGCCAGCCTGACGTGGGCGGACCGATCGACACCACAAACGGCGGCGGTATATGGGATGAACGGGAGATCGTGGACGCGGGATTTCTGGAACTGGTCCGCCTGGGCATCGTCCCGCCGGACGATCCTGTGGTGATCAAGTCTCTTGCCGTGGTGGACAAAGTGATTCGGGTGGAAACTCCCAACGGCGCAACCTTTTATCGTTACAACCACGACGGCTACGGCGAAAAGCCCGACGGCCACGGCTACGACGGAACCGGCATCGGACGGCTCTGGATCATCTTCGCCGGCGAACGCGGCGAATATGAACTGGCCAGCGGCCGCGATGCTCATCCTTACTTAGACGCCATGCAAAAGATGTCGAATGCCGACGGCATGCTCGCCGAGCAGGTGTGGGACCGCCCGGAATCTCCGCGCCCATGGCTGAAGTTCGGTCAAGGCACAGGCTCGGCCACGCCGCTGGCCTGGACCAACGCTCAGTTCATACGGCTGGCAATTGCAGTCAAGGAACGCAACCTGCCGGAGCTGCCGGCGGTAGTCCGCGCGCACTTCGTGAAAAGTTGGCCGGTCATGCTCTGATCTTTTTTGCATCCACCTCGCCCGGATCCTTTGAACGGAAGCGGTGCTTTCCCCCGTAGTAAGGACTCCGCCGAAGCGTAAGCAGCACAAGCAGCATCCCACTGGTCACGGAGAAAGCGATGGTCCCATATCGCCTAATTCTTCGGGGCTGTTCCTCAAGCTTATCCATTTCTCGATGAAAGGCTTCTTCATTTTCAGGTGTACGGTTAGCTGACCAGCGTGCAAAAGCTTCATCCGCAGCCTTTCCGTGGGGCCTGTTCCCACTCACCATCGCAACGAAGCTCAAGATCTCAATCACGATAGCGACGTAGAAGAGTGATCGGATAAGCCTAGAGAACTTCATTTAGTGCTCCTATCTGTCGCGGCAATATACCTTCTGGGCTATCGGGTCAGTTGATATTATTCTTGCGTTGTTCAAGTCTCCGTTGAGAACACGTAGCTCCTGATCTTCCGCGTTCGAACGGTTTTTTGACTCCAGTTCGTGGATGCGTTGTTCCAAAATTGGTATCTCTGGCGGGGTGGCCCAGCCTTCCCCGCTTTTTCTTAACCCCTCGACAAACGAGGGTGCCCTACCCTTTCGCGGTTTTTGCGAAAGGGTGGGTCCCACGATAGCTGCCGACCTTCACCGGTCCTTCTTCTCCGAAACGGTAGTAGCGAAAACTACTCCACGGCCACAATTCCGGGGACGCCACTAAGCCCCGCTTTACCGGATTACGGTGAATATACCGCAGTTTCTCGGTGTACTTCCGTTCGGAGTAGACGTTGAAACCATAATACCGGGGTTGCCAAGATGCCGACGGAAACTCGGCTTCCACAGATTCATTTGCCTCCGTTGGCGTTGCTTCTTTCGGCACGCACGCGACACCCGCTGTTTCAGCACCTGCATCGTCAGAGACGGGCACCCGGCCAAAGTGCTAATTGCTAAGTGCTTCTCCCATCCGCGCAAATCTGCGATTAAAAACGACAAATGAGGCCCGTCGCTAACCCATTGACAGCAAAGACAATTCAGGCGTTGACAATCGCTTTGGCCTCGCGGTACCATGCGCGCCGCATTGGGAGCAATTAGCAGTTAGCAAATGGCAATTAGCCAGAGAAAACCAACAGCCTGTCCGCCCAGGCGGACCGCAGAGAACGATCTTTGAAAACCTAAAGCGAGGAAAACCATAGAACCTTACCGCTGATGACACTGGTTCTGACTGATCAAGAACATCAACGTTATCAGTGTCATCAGTGGTATGGTTTTCCCGATCGCAGCGATCACGTGCGATGACGGCGATCACGTGCGATGCTCCCCTGTTCCTCCCCTGTTACGCCCCTGTTACGCCCCTGTTCCTCCCCTGTTACGAAGTGACTCTGTCCGGGAAAAAGGTTCACGAAAGGCCCGTGGAATCTAGGTTTCGCATGTCTGGAGTATCAAAGCGGTCGCATTCTCCCCTGTTTTTTTCCCTGTTAGCAGGGAAGCGGCAGGAGTGAGGGATGTGAGCAACCATCGCGGCTCTGGTTTTCCGATCACGGCGATCACGCGCGATGACGGCGATCACGGCGATCTCTCAGCTGCTCTCCATTTCCAGGACCGGCACTCCGTCTCTGGATTGCGATTTGGGGCGCGCGGTTTCCTGGCGCCACAGGCCGTGGGAGAGGAGATTGATGAACCGCTCGATTGCCTGGCTGTCGGCAACTCCCAGATGGTGGTTGCCCTGCTCCATGAGCCGTTCTACCGTGAAGTAGGTAAAGAAGTAGAGATAGATGGCCGCCAGAGCGAACGCCGGGTCTTCTCCGCACCAGCCTTTCTGCTCTTTTACCTGGTTCAGGACCGGGCCGATGATGCGGCGAAATTGGTCCGGCATTTTGTAAAAGGTGTCAGCGAAATGCTGGTTGCGGAATTCAATGATGTCGATCAGGGTAAGTAGCTGATATTCGACATCGTTGTAGACCATGGAGCGGACGGCGAAGGCGAGCAAGCGGAGACCGCTCTTGGAGAAAGGGTCCTCCAGGGCGCGGAACACCCGCTCGCGAAAACCGCGCATGCACGACCGGTAGTTCTTCACCAGGGTCGTGTAGAGCTTTTCCTTGCTCGGATAGTAGGTGTAGATGGCGCCGGAGGAAACTTCGGCCTTTTCCGCGATGTCGCGCATTTTGGTGGAATGGAACCCCTGGCTGGTAAACAGTTCCAGGGCCGCGGCCTCAATCCTGATCTGGGTTTGATCGATGCGAGTCCGGCTGATCCGGGGGACAAACAACATCGGCTCGGCCTTGGCCTGGGAATCGCCCACATCCGGTGGCGAACTCCAGAGTCTTCCGGAGAGCAGGCGCATCAGTTCGATTCGGTCGCGCACGGGCTGTTGCAAGGCTTCCAGTTCCCGTTTCGTGTGGCTCTCTGGCGCCTGGGGCCTCCCGCCGCCGGAAGCAGTCTCCGGGGCGGAATGCCATAGCCCTTGGCACAGAAGATTGGCAAAACGCTTCGCGGCCTGTTCATCGGAAACGCCGAGATGCTGGTTGCCGTGGTAAAGCTTCTCGATGCTCGCGTAGGTGAAGAAGTAGAGATAGACCGAAGCCAGTACAAACGCCGGGTCTTCGCCGCGCCAGTTGTCGTCCTGTCTGGCCTTGCGCAGGGCGGGCCCGAGAAGACGGCGGAATTGTTCCGGAACATCGTGAAAAGTTTCCGCGAAGTGCTGGTTGTGAAATTCCACGACGTCGATATAGATCAGGAGCAGGTATTCAGGGTCGCCGTGCAATAACGAGAGGACCTCCGCCGCCAGCCGGGTAAGGTCGTCCTGGGAAAGAGGGATCGTCAGGGTCGCGAAGATTTGCCTGAGCCAGTTGTCTCTGTGGGCGCGATAGCTTTCGACCAGGCTCGCAAAAATGGATTCCTTGCTGGGATAGTAAGTATAGATCGCTCCGGTGGAGATACCGGCCTTCTGAGCGATGTCCCGGATGTTGGTGCCGTGAAATCCGCGTTTGGTGAACAGCTTGAGCGCCGCAGCCGTGATCCTGCGCTGGTTCTCCTCAATCCGATCTGGCGCGATTTTGGGCACGGCAGGTACTCGTTTTTAAGAGAATTTACCGTCGACTACACACCGGATGAAAATGGTCCTGAGAGCGTTGTCCGCGGTCTCTTATGAATTCGGTTTCAGGGATATCTGGTCTTGTCACTCCTTGAACTACAACCATAGGGCCTGTAAGGCTTCATGGTTTACTACCGACAATCCTTGTCGAAGAGCGTACGCAGGGGCCTATTGCGGTTCTGCCGAGTTGGTAAGTCGGCTTCTACTTTGGCGAGGACTTACTTGAGGTCACCGGGCATCTTTTGATACCCGGTGACCTCTTTGTAGATCCTGTACTGCAACCATCTCACGCTTGAGATGGAGTTCAGAAAACCAGTTTCAGACCGAACTGAATCTGGCGCGGGACGTCGGCCTGGGAGAAGAACAGCGGCTGCGTGACCTGGCCCGGGCTGGTGGGCTTGACGCCGTGCAGTCCGGTGTAAGGCCCGGTGAAGAGATTGAGCGGACCGTTGGCGGTCTGCACGACTCCGCTCGGGCCGATCCCGTTGATGTCAAACTGATCGCTGACCCGGTCGAAGTTGGTCCGATTGAAGATGTTGGTTCCAGTGGCCGACAGATCGACATGCACGCCGCGGTCCCGATTGACGAAGAATGCTTTCTTGAGGGTGAGGTCCGTAGTTGCATAGGCCGGCCCGCGGTTGTTGTCACGAGAACTATGGAAAGGCATGGCGTAGTTGCCGTCCAATGCAACACCGTTGGCCAGGCTGGGCGTCCGCACCGAGAATGGCAGACCGCTGCGCCAGGTCACGATAGGCGCAACCGAGATGTCCGCCAGAATGGTAGTGAAGGCGTTCCCTGTGCCCGGCTTGAACGGAGTTGTATAGACTGCGTTGGCCACCAACGTGTGCGGTACGTCGAACACTGAAACCGCGCGGAACAGGTCCAGCCGGCTTGGCCGGAACCAGTTTTGGAAGCTGGCGAAATCAATCACGTTGTCAATGCTCTTGCTCCAGGTGTAGTTGACCTGAAATTGCAACCCGTGGGTATAGCGTTTGGTGAATGAAGTTGTCAGACCGTGGTAGATCGAGCTGCCGATGGATTCGTATGTCGTGTGCTGCAACTGCTTCGAATTGGGTATGTACAGCGGCCCGCCGGTAGCGTCTGTGCAGTTCGGGAGTGTCGGCAGGAAGGCGGCGCATGCCGGATTCCCGGGATTGATCTGGTTGTACCCAGTTTCCAGGGGCATTTGCAGGTGGACACCATGATACATGTTGTACCCAACCTCCACAGAGTAGCTCCTGCCCAACTGGCGCTGCACGCTCAGGCTGGCCTGGATCGTGTAAGGGTTTTTGTAGTTGGGAGCGACGCCGTAAGCCACTAGAGCTGAAGCGCCGACAGCGTTGGGATCATAACCGGGTATTCCCGTAGGACATTGAGGGCTAGGGGCGCACGTAGACAGAGTCTGGAACTGTTGTGGCGTCAGATTCCCGAAAGGCAGTAGGCCCAAGCCTACCCCTCTTCCCCAAAGCAAGGCCACTCTTGGATCCGTCGGACTGAGTATGCCAAGCACCTCATTGATGTACCTGCCGCTCGCGTCGAGCAGAGAGCCATAGGAAGGAATCAGGACGTCCACGGGCGCTACAAAGACACCGCCTCCGGCACGAATGACGGTCTTCTGGTCGCCGAACGGGTCCCAGGCGAACCCCAATCGGGGCGAGACGTAGAAGCTGGTGCTCAGCGGAGGCGGCTCGCTGTCAGAGTCGAAACGCACGCCGGCGTTCATGGTCAGGCGCGAGTTGAGCTTCCAGGTGTCCTGGATGTAGCTACCGAAGTACTTGCCCCAACCTTGCCATTTGGGATTGTTGAATCCACCCAGAACGTCCACCGGCAGCCCGAAGGCAAAAGATTGAGGTGCACTGAGGTTAGTATTAGCGGGACCGAACGCGGGAAAGCCGTGAGCAAGGTTGAAACCGACCAGTTGCCCTTGTACGGCGGGCGGTGCGAGCGTTATCAGCGGGATGGCCCCATCGTGGAAGTCAAACTCGTTGTTGAACCAAAGATTGTCTTGCACGTTGTAATCCGCCAGACGCATGGAAGCCCCCAGCTTGAAGGTATGCGGCCCGTGGTTCCAGGTGACGTTGTCCTCGAATTGATAACGTCTTTGGTGAGCGATATAGGGAACAAGGGAGGGGCTGCCAAACGAAGAAGTGCCGCCCAGGTTGCCTGCATTCAGGTTGCCCAGGCTGAAATTCACTCCCTGGAATGGATTGGGCAGATTATTGGCAACATTTCTTGGCACCAACTGGACCAGGACCTGGTTGAGCAAAGACGGGCTAAAGGTGTGGGTCCACGTGGAGAGGATGCTGAAATCACGGGTAAAGAGACCGCTGCCATCGGGGTTGCCGGCATTGTTATTGTTGTGCGAATACTCCATGCGAAGATTCACGGAATTGTTGCCGTTCGGCTGCCCATCGAAGCGCACAAGCGTGTTGTGGTCGCGGGTCGGGTTATTGAATATTCCGTTCTCAGCAGTGAGGATCGTCTTGAGCGCGGGATTGTTGAGCGGCGACAGCCCCGGTGTAATTCCATTGGCGAATCCAACCAAAAACGGGTTGCCAGACGCCTTGAGCGCATTCACGTAGCAAAGCTGGTTGGCGGCGATGCCCGCGCTGCAGCCTGCCGGCAGCGCCGGATTACTAATGCCCAGTACAGTAGGCGCGTTGAGGATGTTGGCGTTGGTGAAATCAGGGTTGTTCAGGTTCCGATACTCGTAGGCCAGGAAGAAGAACAGCTTATCCTGCTTGATTGGGCCGCCGACAGCGAATCCGGTGTAAACATTCTGACTGTACGCCGCGGGCAAGCCCTCGATTCCGTTGAAGAAGTTTTGCGCCGAAGTATTGTGGTCCTGGAAGTAGCCGTAGGCGCTGCCGTGGAACTTATTGCCGCCGGTCTTGGTGACGATGTTGATGGCACTGCCGTCCGTGAAGCCGAACTCTGCGGCATAGCCATTGCGGTTGACCTGGTACTCCTGAATGGTGTCCTGAGGGATGGTGGTGATGCGATACTGTCCCGTTCCATACTCATTCTCGCCGCCATCGATGGTGGAGAGGTTATTGCGACCATTACTGCCGCCGATGGAGAATCCGGTGGTACCGAAGCCGGTGAACCCAGGGTTCTGGGCGCGCGGTGCGTCCGCGTTGCTCACGCCCGGCAGCGTGTACACCTGCTGTGTAATGTTGTGGTTGATGTTGGGCAGGTCGTCCACCTGGAGGAAGTTGATGGTGTTGGCCTGCTGGGTTTGATCGGTTTCAATCAGAGGGACGTTGTCCGCGCTCACTTCAACTATCTCGGTGGCGCTGCCCACCTTCAAGTGCGCGTCGTAGACCAGAATCTGGCCCACCGTTGCCTGGATCCCCTTGGCCACTTCGCGGGAGAAGCCCCGGACCTCAATGGATATCTGGTAGGTCCCCGGCGGAAGCGCCGGCACGCGATAAGCACCGTTGCCGTCGGTTTTGGCCGTCTTGATGATTCCCGTGCTCGGGTTGGTCACGGTGACGGTCGCTCCCGCAATTACATTTCCTTGCGGGTCGAGTACCGTTCCCCGAATCGTGGCCGTCGCATAATCAACCTGCGCCGACGCAGAAAGGAACCCGACCAAAACTACAGACAGCACGGACAAGAACCAGAACCTGTTGAGTCGTTTCATTGTGCCCCTCCTGAAATCAACATGGAATTCAAAAGTTTAAAAATAGCGGGCTATAAAGAACTCTGCCGTCTCGATGGCATAGTCTTCTTCAGCTTGTTTGTCAACTCATTCTTTGCCGGCTCTCGGTCTATCGCGGTGCGAATGAAATCACACCTCGTCCCAAAAGTTTGGCGCAGGAAGCGTACCACGAAATAAACGCACGTCAATTCATTTTTGCTAGACGATCGTTCTTTTTCTTGCCTTTCGCTCGGAGCGATCGATATTTGATTTTTGGTAGATCATTTCAAATTTCATAGAAAGTCCGCCGGGAGCCCAGAAATAGCACACGCAGGCCCCCAGCACGATACATTTTCGAACCATTTTTGAGCCCGTTCCGATCCCTGCTCTTTCGTCCAGAATGGGCTTCTTCTTCCAGAAACTGGTTGCAGACCGGACGGTGCAGGTCTAAAATGACCGACCGTTCATCCTTGTGAAGGACCATTCACTATCGAACTGAAGAAGGAAAATGAGACGATGACGCAAGCCGACCGCGAATTCGCAATAAAACAACTGGACCAGACGGGCGAACGCCTTCAGCGCATTCTGCGCGGGCTTTCGCAAGAGCAGCTGTCGTATCGCCCGGAGCCGGGGCGCTGGTCGATTGCCGAGAATGTGGAACACCTGGTTGTAACGGAAAGGCGCCTGGTGAGTGCCGTGGATAAGCTTCTGCAAGAACCGCCCGACCTGTCCAGGCAATGCTCGATGGCAGATGAAGAAGTGGTCCGGCAGGTTGGAACGGTCCGGGAACGCGTCCAGGCGCCGGCGCACTCGTTGCCGTCGTCACGGTGGCCAGCCGAAGCGCTGTTGCCGGAATTCGAGACCACCCGCCAGCGCACGCGCGACTTCACGAGCGCAACCAACGGGGACCTCCGCCATCATTTCATGCCGCATTTTCTTTTCGGCCTTCTCGACTGCTATCAGTGGCTGCTCCTCATCGGCGCGCATTGCAACCGGCATAGCGCGCAAAGCGAAATGGTACAGGCTTCCCCCGGCTTTCCGCAGCTGCAAAGATAGTAGTCGCCGAATTTCGGAAGCCTACTCGGAGATAGACGACAAGGAGGAATGATTCTGATGAGTGACGCGACATCCAAATCCAAATTCACATCGAATCCCGGCAGCGTGAGCCGGAGAGATATGTTGCGCCTGACGGCAGGCGCAGCCGTGGCTGCGACGGCTGGCGTCGGCTTCCCGCAAACGACTGGCGGCCAGCAGCCAACAGGCAAAAGACAGTCTCAATCTGACGGCGACGTTCCGGTGGTCACGAAAGTCATCAGCACGTCCAATGGGCGGGTGCAGGGGCTGGTCAACAACGGAGTCCTCACATTTAAAGGCATTCGTTACGGAGCGCCGCCTATCGGTCCGCTGCGCTGGATGCCGCCGCAGAAACCGGAGCCCTCGAAGGTCATTCTCGATTGCTCGGACTACGGCGCGCCGGCCATGCAGATCGCCAGCGGTACCATCGCTGCACCGGTCTCCGACTTCGGCATGCAGATGGACCGCGTGTTCACCACGCCTTCGGAATTGAAAATCCAGAATGAGGACTGCCTTTTCCTCAACGTCTGGACGCCGGGCACCGACAACAAGAAGCGCCCGGCCATGGTTTGGATCCACGGCGGCGGGTTTGCGTTCGGTTCCAGCGGCCAGCCAATCTACGAAGGCGAAGATCTGGCGCGCAAGCAGGATGTCGTGGTGGTCAGCATGAACCACCGCCTGAACTTGTTCGGCTACATGCATCTGGGCGACCTGATGGGCGAACCTTACAAGTCCTCCGGCACGGTTGGCATGCAGGACCTGGTTCTTTCGCTGGAGTGGGTGCGCGACAACATCGCAGAATTTGGCGGCGATCCCGGCAACGTAATGATCATGGGACAGTCGGGGGGCGGGGCCAAGGTTTCGATTCTGCTGTCCATGCCCGCAGCGAAAGGCCTGTTCCATAAAGCTTCCATCCAGAGTGGACCGGGCCTGAGAGTTGGCCGCAAAGAAAACGCTAACCGCATTGCCAAGGCCCTGCTGGACGAGTTGAAGATTGCGCCTGGCGATATCAAAGCGCTGCAGGCCGTCCCGGCTCCGACACTGATTCAGGCTGCGGCCGCAGTTGCCAGCCGGAACGTTCCCACGGGAATTGGTCCTGGCTCCGGGGGCGCGGGTGGTTTTAATCCGATCCTGGACGGAGTTGTTATCACTCGCGATCCCTTCGATCCCGACGCACCCGACGTATCGGCCGATGTGCCCATTCTGATCGGCTCAGTGAAGGACGAGTGGACCATCTTTACCGCGGCGGAGCCGTGGTTCGGCAGGATGACTGACTCTGATCTCGATCAGCGCCTCAAGCCTTTTGGGACGCGCGGACAAGCGTTGCTTGCCGCTTTCCGCAAGATCCATCCCGACTATTCGCCGACGTATCTTTACATCTCGGCCATCAGCGCTCCGGCCCTGGGAGGCTCTATCACCCTGGCGGAACGCAAAGCCGCTCAGCACAAGGCGCCGGTATACATGTGGTATCTGACCTGGGAGACTCCGGTCCTCAACGGCGCATTCAAGACACCACACACCATGGAGATTCCCTTCATGATGTACAGCTATAATCGCGTGCGTCAGTTCGTTGGACCCGGCCCCGAGCCGGACCAGATGGCGCGCCAGTTCAGTGATGCCTGGGCGGCCTTCGCGCGCACCGGTAAACCCGATGCACCCAGCATTCCGCCCTGGCCGGCCTACGACGCGACAACTCGCGCCACCATGATCTTCAACGTGAAAAGCCAGGTCGTGAACGATCCGAATTCGGAAGTACGAAAGATTCTGCAGAGCACATAATCGACCGCGCGAAGCCCCACGAAGGGCCTGAGGAGTCATGCGTGACGAATGTCGTAAAGCCTACAGCCAGGTTCTGCTGCAAAGCGTTCCTGGTGGCCAGCCTGTTGTTCTCGCGCGCCATCTGTTTGCAAGCAACACCACCGAACGGCCAGGCGCTTTACCAGGCGCACTGCGCCAGTTGTCACGAGATGCCCACCACCGCGCCGTTTATGAACTACCACGTGTTGAGAACGATGGCGCCGGAAAATATCGTCAGCGCCGTGACCAGCGGATCGATGCGCAGCCAAGGCGCCAACCTCAGTCAGGCTGAACGTGTGGCGGTAGCAGAGTTCCTCACGGGCAAACGGGTAGGGCAGTTTCCGCCTGCCACCGCAAATCGCTGTGCCAACCAGGCAGCCAAGAGTTTTGACGGACCAACGTGGAACGGCTGGGGTGTGGACCTGGACAACAGTCGCTTCCAACCTGCCGATGCGGCAAGGATCACTGCGGAACAGGTTCCCAAGCTTAAGCTGAAGTGGGCTTTCGGGTTTCCCGCTGCTTTTGCCGCGTACGCTCAGCCCGTGGTGGCTGGAGGACGCGTCTTTGTGGGCAGCGCCACCGGCCTGGTCTATTCGTTGGACGCAGTTACCGGATGCACTTATTGGAGTTTCCAAGCGGATGGCGGCGTGCGCACGGCGATTACCATCGGCCCGGACAACATCGCGTATTTCGGAGACCTGCGGGCCGAGGTCTATGCCCTGGATGCCGTGACTGGGAAATTACTCTGGAAGAAAACGCTGGATCCTCATCCAGTGGCGCGCATTACGGGTTCTCCCAAGCTATTCGACGGCCGGCTCTACGTGCCGGTTTCTTCCCGTGAAGAGTGGGCAGCTTCCGATCCGGCGTACCGCTGCTGTACCTTCCGGGGCAGCATCGCAGCCCTGGATGCGAAGACGGGCAAAGAAATCTGGAGGACTTACACGGTCAAGGAAATCGCCCACGTGGTGGAAACCACTAAGGAGGGTGTGCAGATCTGGGGACCTTCCGGCGCCGCCGTGTGGTCTTCACCGGCGATCGACCCCAAACGCAAGCTCATGTACGTGGGAACAGGCGATGGTTACACCAAGCCTTCCACGCCGTTCACCGACGCCATTCTTGCTCTCAGTCTCGCCACCGGCGAAATCATGTGGTCGCGCCAGATCACTCCGCAGGACGACTGGAACACCAGTTGCTTCCAGCCTGGTAACAGCAATTGTCCCAAAGATGCGGGGCCGGACTACGATTTCGGATCGTCCCCCATTCTGCGCGCCTTGCCCGGCGGCCGCAATGTTGTCCTGGCCGGCCAGAAATCGGGTGTGATCTACGCGCTTGATCCCGACAAAGAGGGAGAGATCATCTGGCAGACCCGGCTGGGCAAGGGCGGGGTCCTTGGCGGCATCCAGTGGGGACCGGCGGCGGACGGCGAAGCTGCCTACGTAGCCATATCGGATGTGGGCGCAATCGCGGGCCCCGAAGGCATTCTGCCGGACCCCAAAGTGGGCGGTGGACTCTTCGCTGTGCAGATCAGTAACGGTAAAAAGTTATGGAGCGCCCTTCCCAGCGCGGAAGGCTGCCATACTCCGCGGTGCAGCCCGGGACAACTGGCGGCGGTCACGGCTATTCCCGGCGTGGTATTTTCCGGCTCGCTCGACGGCCATTTCCGTGCGTACTCAAGTGAGGACGGCCGAGTGCTATGGGACTATGACACTCTGCGCGCCTTTACGACCGTCAACCAGGCGCCGGCTAAAGGCGGCTCGCTGGATGGCGCCGGTCCAGCCGTGGCGGGGGGCATGGTGTTCGTAAACTCCGGCTATGGTCATAACTACGAGATACCCGGCAACGTGCTGCTGGCTTTTGGAGTGGAATAACGCGTGAAGCTTTCTCCATCCGGCGAGGCCCGTGAGTGTGGTCTGAACTTCTGCAACATTTTTCAAGAAACTCGAAAAGAGGAAACATGAAAATTACGCTACGACGCTTAATTACAGTCCTGACGCTGCTGTGCGCCTGCGTGGGCACGAGCTTCGCCCAAACCGCCACCGCGACGCCGGCCCAGGAACCATCCAAGCCCGCGCCCGCTGCGAAGAATGATTACAGCAACGGGGACAACTGGCTCTGCCGTCCCGGCCGGCAGGACGCCTGTGCCGTTGACCTGACCACGACCGTCATCTCCGCCAACGGCAAGCTGAAGCAAGAAGCGTGGGCCGCCAATCCCAACGCGCCGATCGATTGCTTCTACGTCTATCCCACCGTCTCGAATGATCCCGGTGGCAACAGCGACATGATTCCCGGTCCGGAAGAGAAAGGCGTGGTGCGCGCGCAGTTTGCCCGCTTTGCGGCCAAGTGCCGCGCCTATGCGCCCATGTATCGCCAGATCACCCTTACAGCGCTGCGAGCCCTCCTTGGCGGTACGCCCATGCCGATGGACCGCGCCCTCGCCTACAACGACGTGCTCGATGCATGGAACTACTACCTGGAACATGACAACCAGGGCCGCGGCGTTGTGCTGATCGGACACTCGCAGGGTTCCGGCGTACTCACGCAGCTCATCAAGAGCGAGATTGACGGCAAGCCGGTGCAAGGGCGCATCATTTCCGCGTTGCTGCTGGGAACCAGCCTGCCTGTGCCTAAGGGCAAAGACGTGGGCGGCGCTTTCCAGCACATGCCGCTCTGCCACGCAGCCAATCAAACCGGATGCGTTATTACGTACGCCTCATTCCGCGCGACTGCCCCGCCTCCGGCCAACAGCCGCTTCGGCAAAGTAACCGGTGAGAACATGGTTTCCGGTTGCACCAATCCAGCCGCGCTCGCAGGCGGCAGCGGTGAGTTGCACTCTTACCTGGGAACGCACGGCAGCGGCATTGTCAGCACCGCAGAAGCGGAGCCGGGACCGTGGGTCAAGCCTGCGCAGCCCATTGCCACTCCGTTTGTAAGCGTGCCGGGCATGCTGACCGCGGAGTGCGTTGCCAATGACAAAGGTTCCTATCTCGCTGTCAGCGTGCATGGTGATCCTGCAGGTCCGCGTGCCAGCGAGATCGTTGGTGATGTCGTCGTCAATGGACAGGTCCTGCCCGATTGGGGTCTGCACCTGATCGACGTGAACCTGACTATTGGAAATCTGCTCGACATCGTAGGCATGGAGTCCAAGGCCTATCTGTCGGCTACCGCCAAGAAGTAAACTTCGCTCAATCTCAAGCGACGATGCCGCGCTCAAGGTTTGGGCGCGGCATCGTTATTTCAGCTCATGCAAAAGGAATCACCAAAGTTGGAGCTACAGAAGGCCCGGCACCTGCGGTCCGGAAGCAAGCTTCGCTGCTCCTCCCATGAACTGTACGGCGATGATGGTGATGTCGTCTTGCGGATCGCTCCCGACGCGCCCTCGCCAGGCAGCGATGGAATTGAGCAAGTGTTGGGAAAACGCTTTGGGATTGCTGCCTTCTGCCTGCATAAACTGTTCCAGCCGGTCTCTGCCAAACGGCATTTCTGCGGCGTTTTCCGCCTCAACGACTCCGTCGGTGTAAAGCAGGCATCGGTCTCCGGGGCTCCATGCCAGCTCTGTGGCACGATACTCGGCTTCCGGGAACAGGCCCAACACGAGGCCGTTGTTTTCCAGAAAGCAGGTGTTACCAGAAGCCCGGTTCCACAGGAGAGCCGGCGGATGACCAGCACAGGCGCAGGAGAGCTTCTTGTTTTCGGTATCAAGAAACAGGTAGGCAGCGGTTACGTATTGACCCCGCAGGTTGCCGCACAAGACTTTGTTGAGCCCGGACAGCAGCTGCGCGGGCCGCGCCGCGTTCTCTGCCTGCGCAAACACCGCGATTTTGACCATGGACGCCGTGAGCGCAGCGGGAACGCCATGGCCGGACACGTCGGCAATCAGAATTCCCAACCGCCTGTCATCCACAGGCAGGAACTCGTAGAAGTCGCCGCCAATGGTCGTCATCGGCGCATAGCGCACTGCAATTTCTATTCCGGCAATCTTGGGAAGTTCCTGTGGCAGGATGGACGACTGGATCTGGCGCGCGATTTCCAGTTCATTTCTGACCGCCAGAAGTTGTTCCTCGTTCCGGAAGCTGCGCAAGACGACTACATACCCGAGGACCCAGATGAAGATGAAGAATCCTACAGGTTCCAGATTTGGTCCGGGTACGCCAACGAACGTCAGATTCGCGTGGACTACGAAGATTCCCATGGCCACAAACCCGACCGCAAACGCGCGCATCTCTGGATTAGGCTTTTGGTCGCGACGAAAAAAATCATTTATCAGGAGAGATGCGACCACGATGACGACCGCCGCTGAAAACAGGCCGGAAACGTTCAACATTGTGATGACAGCCCAGGGCAGGAAAAGCTCGCAGGTCAGCCCGGCGATGGCGATCCCAATCGGCACACGAACCAGAAGCAACCAGAAGAGCCGACGCCGTCGCAGGGTCTGGTCCAGCACCTGCGCGCAAAACAGAAAACCCGCGAGCGGCAGCAGGAATGTGATCTCCCGGTAGATGTGCACCTGAAAATTCGCTGGCAGAGCAAGCAACGCTTGTGCCGTCGGTCTGAAATGCGCAGCTGATTTGTAGAGCGGAGCGAACAAGAAGAGGCGCGTTCCGTACAGCACGGCGAAAATCCCGAAGAGCAGCAGAGCGAGGTCTCTCTTCAACAGACGAATGGAGAAAAGGAGGATACCGGCCACACCCGCGCTCACCAGAATCACCGCCATCGCGATCTGTGCGGCATCAGCCCGCAACATGGACTGAAATTCCTGGTAGGGCATGCATGCCCATTGTAGCTAAAGCTCTCATGGGTCTCGAAGGCACCGCGCATTTCAGGTCTCGCCCAGACGGCGGCAAGCACGTGAAGGGCGAACGCCTGCCAAGGTCAGGTAATTGACGAAAGCTTCGTCTCTACTTATAGTGATGGCGCTCGGGGACGGACTCAGTCCCGGAAATTGGCGTGAGCATCCACTTCTCCCAAGGAACCTTTCAGCATGGCTCAAGTACAGACGGTCCGCGGCCCAATCGATTCCTCACGGTTGGGTACCACACTTATGCACGAGCACGTGTTCGTACTCGATACCGAGATACTCCAGAATTATCCGGAAGATTGGGGCGCCGAGGAGAAACGCATCGCGGACGCGGTGACCAGGCTGAACGAACTGAAAGCAAGAGGCGTGGATACGATCGTCGATCTTACGGTGATCGGTCTGGGCCGCTATCTGCCCCGGATCAAGCGGATCGCGCAGCAGACGCAAATCAATATCATCGTCGCTACTGGAATCTATACCTATCACGACGCACCTCTTTACTTCCATTTCCGGGGACCGGGCACGGCGCTGGGCGGTCCGGAGATCATGGTTGATATGTTCGTGCGCGACATCAACGAAGGCATCGCGGATACGGGAGTAAAAGCCGGCATCCTGAAGTGCGCCACCGACGAGCCCGGCGTCACCAAGGACATTGAACGGATTCTGCGCGCCACGGCACAGGCGCACCGGAAGACCGGAGTGCCTATTTCCACTCATACCCACGCCGGGCGGCGCGTGGGGCTCGACCAGCAAAAGGTCTTCCGCGAGGAGGGCGTCGATCTCTCGCGCGTGGTGATTGGACATTCCGGCGATACCACTGATCTGTCCTACCTGGAATTACTCGTCGGCAACGGATCGTACATCGGCATGGACCGCTTTGGTATTGACACCATTCTCTCCTTTGAACACCGCGTGCAAACCGTAGCGGCTATGTGCGAGCGCGGCCACGCCGGAAAGATGGTGCTTTCTCATGATGCCGCCTGTTACAACCATTGGCTTCCGGAAAGGCCGCTGCCGGCCATTCTTCCGCGGTGGAATTACCTCCATATCCACAA
>DATMPO010000140.1:0-15932 GCA_035567035.1 Verrucomicrobiia bacterium
TTGCCGCCCGCCCCAGGCGCGAGAATTGCAGAAGGTCGTCAATCAGCGTGCCCAGTCGCTGGGAGGAGGAAAGTACGGCATCAATGTAATGGCGACCGCTTTCATCCAGCCCCTCATAACATCTTTTCCGCAGCAGCGTCAAAAAGCCGTTCAGATGGCGCAACGGCGCGCGCAGATCGTGCGAGACAGAATAGGCAAACGCCTCCAGCTCTTTGTTGGAGACCGCCAGCTCGGCAGTGCGTTCCTCCACCCGGTGTTCCAGATGACGGTGCGACTCCAGGACCTCGTCGGAGGACTGAATCAACTGGTTCCGCGTCTTTTCCAGATTGTTCTTTTCGACTTGAAGATCATCGAGAATATTGACAATCGCCTTCTGAAGGTTCTGCAGGCGGTCGGTCTCCGCCGAAGCGTCGTCCAGGATGTTGAGGACAGCCGCTTGTGTCCCCTGAAGATGGGCCCTCTCCCCGGCGAAATCATCGAGGATGTTCATCAGCGCCCTGGCGTATTCCTGGGAGTTAGGCGCGCCGCCCGGATTCACTGGACCAGCAGCTTGCGTAGCCATTTATCCGGCCAGGCTTTCCGCCGGGACCAGCTTGCGGAGGTCGGTGATCTCTTTCTTGAGTTCAATCATCTTGAGTTCGCGGCCCACGGTGATTTTTTGGAAACTTTCGAGTTCGGCAAGCCTCTCCAGCTGCTTGGACCGCTGCTCGGCAACCTCAGCTTCGGCCTTCTTCTGCGCGGACACGTCGCGCGCCGCCGCGAATACGCCCAGGATCTTGCCCCGGTCGTCTTTGTACACGGACGCGTTGTACAGCACGTCAGTAAGCCGGCCATCCTTGTGCCGGATGGTAAGGGGATAGTCGGTGACGAACCCCGCGGCAAATACGAGCTCGTAAGCTTCACGGGCCTTTTTGGGGTCGGTAAAATAGTCAGAGAAATCGGTCCCAATGAGTTTCTCGCGCGAGATCCCGGTAACCTTGTTGGAGCCTTCGTTAACGTCCGTGATGGTTCCTTCCGGACTGATGGTGATGAGCGGATCGAGCGAGGCCTCGATCAGGCTTCGTGCGTATCGGGAGGCCTTCTTTTGCGCGGTCACATCGCGCGCCGCCGCGAATACGCCCAGCACCTCGCCCCGGTCGTTCTTGTAGACCGATGCGTTGTAAAGCACGTCGGTAAGCCGGCCGTCCTTGTGACGGATGGTAAGCGGGTAGTCAGCGACGAACCCTTCGGCGAATACCCGCTGGTAACCTTCACGGGCCTTCTCGGGTTCGGTAAAGTAGTCGAAAAAGTCGGCGCCGATGAGATGCTCGCGCTCCACGCCGGTGACCTTGACCAAAGCGGCATTCACGTCGGTGATTTTGCCCGCGGGACTGATCGTGACCAGCGGGTCGAGCGACGCTTCAATGAGACTGCGGGCGTAACCCTGAGTGGCCTTGAGTTCTTCCGCCAGACGGATTTCAGTGGAAACGTCTTTCGAGATCATCAGGTAGCCGATGGCCTGGCCGGCGCTGCCACGGCGCGGGGTGATGACTAACCGGGCCGTAAAGCGGCTGCCGTCCTTCCGTTGGCGATCGAGTGTCTCTTCGCATTTGCCGTCGCGCAAGGCAGTGGCCATCATCTCTTCATGCTTGCCGGCGCGGACGTCTTCCGGCACGTGCAGGATGAAAGAGTTGAGCTTGCCGAGGACTTCGTCCGCCTCGTAGCCGAAAAGACGCCGTGCACCCTCGTTCCAGAGAAGAATTTTGCCATTGAGGTCCATGCCAACGATGGAATACTCGGTGGACGACTCGAGGATGTTGCGGACAAACTCGAGCGCTTGGTCCGTGGTGCCCACGATGGCGTTGTCGAAAAGTTTGTTTGCCATGTTACCTTCCCTGAACCGCTGCTCAAGACCTTAAACCGTGAAAAAGAATGTCGCGCCTTTGTCGGGAGCCGATTCCGCCCAGATCCGGCCGCCGTGACGCTGGATAATCCGATCAACAATGGCCAGACCGATTCCCGTTCCCTCAAACTCCTGCGCGGAGTGGAGACGCCGGAACGCCACGAACATCTGGCCGGCATATTGCGGATCAAAACCGGCCCCATTGTCCCGGACGTAGCAAACCTGCTTCCCTTCATGCGCGAAGGAGCCGAATTCAATCTCCGGGGCCGCGACTTTGCTGCTGAACTTCCATGCGTTGCCCAGGAGATTCTCCAGCACAATTCGGAGAAGTGCGCCGTCTCCCTCCAGGGTGACACCGGGTTGAACGATGCAGTGGACCTGAGGGTCCTGGCGCATAGACTGCAATTCCGCCAGGACTTTTGCCGCGAGTTCCGTGACGTCGACGCTCGTCCTCTTGAAGTCATGCCGCGCCACACGGGCCAGGCGCAACAGATCATCAATGAGATGACGCATTCGGTCCGTGGCTAACTGAATCCTGTGCAGGCAACTGAGGCCTTCGGGACCCAGGTTTGCCGCATGGTTCTCAATGAGGATCTCACTGAACCCGGTGATTCCGTTCAGTGGAGAGCGCAGATCGTGGGCAATGGAGTAGCTGAAGCTTTCCAGTTCTTTGTTCGCCGCCTCCAGCTGCGCGGTGCGTTCCGTCACACGCCGCTCTAATTCCGCGTTGCGTTCCTGGGTGTCACCTCCCGCACGTCTTCGCTCGGTGGTGTCCCCGACGACCACTCCATCCAGAATCGGCGCAGCCAATTTAGCCACGGGAATGGTCTTCGCGCCTTGGCTCGCCAGACCAAGGCTTTTTTCCGTGGCCTTGACGGACCGTTCTAACAAGGCCGCGCGGAGGGGATTGGATAACAGGGATTGGTCTTTATTGCTGACGAGGTTCAGGAGATCGTCGATCGTCGTGCCCACTGTCTCTTCGGAACGCCATACCGTCAAGGCTTCGGTGACGGGGTTCAGGAATTTGCCGCTGTTCTCAGCGTCCGGCGCTACAACGCCATTCCGGATCGACTTGAGAGTGCCGGCGAGCCATAGTTCTCGTTCCCGCAGACTCGCTTTAATTTCCTGCTTATGCAGGGCAATTTCAATCGCGCAGTGTAAGTCAGCGGACTTGAAAGGCTTGACGACATAGCCGGCGGGGCATGTGTTCTTGGCCCGGGCCAGTGTCGAATCATCGGAGTGTGCCGTGAGGTAAATGACGGGGATATCGGCTTCTGCTTTGATGGCCTCGGCAGCCTGAATGCCGTCCATTACTCCCGCCAGTCGAATGTCCATGAGCACCAGATTCGGCCGCAACGTGAGGGCCTCTCTCACGGCGGCTTCACCGGAGTTCACACTGGCGGCGATTTTGTAACCCAGCTGCTTGAGGGTTGCCGCAATGTCCAGGGCAACAATCCGCTCGTCCTCCACCACCAGAATGCGGGGCCCCGGCGCGTTATCATTGAAGGGTATTTTCGGGCCCGATTCCGTGCCTGCGAGCGCCATAGCGTTTTGGGCCGTTGCACTTGTGCCTGCGATCATCGATATGCTCCTTGCCTTCCTGCCGGGGCACGCAACGGGTCATGGAACCGCTAAATGCTGTTTTGTTGCAGCTCTATAGTTGAGTTGCCCGGCAGTTGGGACCCACTGACCAGCGTCGCGTCGTCGGAGTGCGCCGTGAGATAAATGACAGGGATATCGACTTTGGATCCGCTCGGCAGCGTGGATCCCGTCGTGGAAGACCCGTCCGACACTAAACACCTGTACTGTTACTATCGGGTAGGTGGGGTTGCGGGTTTAGACTTCTTTGGGGAACGGCTCAGAAACCTTGGGCTTATTAGACCCTTCTAATTTCGCCATCCGAACATGCCGGCGCTCATGCCGGATTCCATGGACAGCTAGTTCTTATGGGGCTTTCGGGCAACCAGTTGCCGGTCCAGCACTGTCTCGTAGTGTTGGAACTCATAGTCGTGGAACGCCCGGAAAACCTCATGCCCGGAGGAATCTTGAATCATCACCAGAGAGGTGGAGGCCTTGTTGTCCTCAAAAAACTCGTCGAGACCAAGACTGCGCGCCAGCAACTTGGATTTCGCCGTAGTTTCAGCGCTGGTAACATCCAGGCGCGCAAAACGGATCTGGCCGTGGTATTTTTCGTTGATCCGGGCAAGCGCGGGCTTCAGATGCTGACAATAGGGGCACCAGTCGGCGTATACGACCACTACGAGTGGCTTATTCTCTTTAGCGAGCGTGCCGCTGAAACTGGACAAAGTGCAGAAAACAGCCGTCAACAGATAAACAATAATTCGCGCTGGTCTCTTCATCATTGCCACCTGATCTGAACGCAGGCTGATCTTACCGCATTGGGTACGTGATCGCATTGAAAATGAATTCCCATCCATTTTTCCAGTGACCTTAGCCAACCTTCCGGCGCACGGAAGCATCGTTGCCGCCGTCTCCGCTCAACACTTCTTATCATAGGCGACCGCCGGTCTTCGGCTACTCTAAACAGTCCAGGAGTAAGCGAGGGAAGGAATTCGCTGAAGCCGCAACAAGTCTGGCGACACAGGGTTTAACAGACCAAGCGCTGCTGTGCCTGGCTGCTTACAACTGCATTTTTGACTTTTTATTTTTTATTCGCCAAGGAGAGTTAGAAGATGTCATTCCATAGAGTAGTCATACTGGTTTCCTTATCGTCACTTCTCGTTGTTCTGTGCGGTTGCGGAGGTGGCAGCAACCAGGTGGCCCCGCCTCCTGTGGGCGGGTTTACCAATGCGTCCTTGAACGGCACGTATGCTTTCGCCGTTTCCGGGACCAACGCCGGCGGGTTCTTTACTCTGGCCGGCAGTTTGCAGGCCAATGGAAGCGGCATGATCACCGGCGGCATGGAAGACGTCAACAGTCCGGGGACCGGGCTGCTGGCGACCAACATCGCCATTACCGGGACCTACTCGGTGCGCGCTGACGGGCGCACGACGGCCACCATCATCCCGGCCGCCGGGTCCGGCTTTAATAACGTCAATCTGGATTTTGTCCTGCTGACGAGCCAGCACGGGCTGGTGGTCCGCTTTGACAACAATGCCAGCGCCAGCGGAAGCATTGATCAGCAAACGTCATCGGCATTCAATCTGGCGTCGCTCGCCGGGAGCTTCGCCTTTAATATTTTTGGCATTGACGGCGCCGCAAACACGGACGCCTCCGCGGGCGTGTTTACCGCGGACGCATCCGGCAACATCACCGGCGGCGTCCAGGACACGAACGACAACGGCACGCTCAGCACCAACGCCACAGTGCCCCCGGCGGCCCTGGCGATCAGCAATCCTTCCAACGGCCGCGGCACTCTCTCCATTACCACTGTTGCCGATGGCACGCGCACTTTCGCCTACTACGTAATCAGTGCCAACCAGATCCGGCTGATTGAGACGGACATCGCGCCTGCGCTGTCCGGGGACGCGTTCCGCCAGTCCAGCACAACGATCTCCGGCTCCTTTGCGTTTACCGTCGCCGGTGTAGGCACGGGCGGCGCGTTTGTGGCCGGCGGAATCATTAATACCGATGGGTCAGGCAACGTTCTGAGCACCAGCACGGAAGACGTCAACAATGGCGGAGTGATCAGCCAGAACGTCGCGCTCAGCGGGACTTATTCAGTGTCGGGTGGCCGCGGGACCATAACCTTAAATGCCGGCGCCATCCATCTGGCGGCTTATCCTTCCATGAACGGAATCCAGTTGCTGGAGATTGACAACACCACCGATGTCAGCGGCTCCGCCTTTCAGCAGACGGGGCCCTTCTCCAACAGCACATTCAGCGGCAAGTACGGCCTGAATGCAACCGGACTCGCTGCCCCTTTAACTCCATTCGACTTTATTGCCCAGTCCACCGCGGACGGCAGCGGGCACATCACCGGGGCCCAGGACTTGAACAACGGCGGAGTGCTTACTTCCAACCTTGCGCTGACAGGAACATACAGCCTGGGCGCCAATGGACGCTCAACAGGAACGCTTTCCAGCGCGGCCGGCTCCCTCAACGTGATCTACTACGCAGCCAGCAGTTCGCACTTGCTGTTTATCGAGATAGACACCAACTCCGTAGCGGTCGGAACAATTCAACAGCAACCTTAGCCGGCTACTGAAAAATACGTTTCTGCTCTGGCGCAAGAAGAAAAGGCAGGGTTTCCACCCTGCCCTTTCGATCCGCCCAACTGACTTAGTTAGCGGCGATCATGGCTGTAGTAGCGGCCGCGCTGGTCGTCATGGCGTTGCCCGCCATCGTTTCTCCACCCATCATTGCGGCGAAAGGACTGAAACCGGTCATCGCGGTCGCGAACAAAGTACCGCCGGTCATCCCGGTCGCGGTTCTGGTTGCGGTCCTGGTAGCGATACGCCGGACCGCCATCCCCGTGAAATTCCTCTGCGGACGCCAGGGCCGATCCTGCCGTCATCAATGCCGTGAGAATGAGCAACATGCGTAACCGATTCATAAAATCTTTCCTTTCCAGCCGGGCCAGATTTCCGTTGCTGATCGCAACTTTGATCGGCTTCAGCTTACTGCCCTCTGGCAACTACAAACCCTCTGGCCCAGGCGTTGTTGCTGGGAACGCGGTTTAGACTTGTAAACTTGCGTTGTGTAGTGTTGTCGGTTTGAACCCGCCCGCGGCGCGGTCCAGGCAGAAAGAAATGAGTGTTGAACGGAGCACTATTGCCCGCAGGCCACTCTGCGATTGGTATATCCTAGCGGCATAGAAGGTTCCGCGCGACCGCCTGGGAGATGCTTCCAAATGGAAACTCCAGCAAAAGATCGCTTAACCCAACCCCTTATTCGCCAGAATGGAGCGCACCACGTTGCTACCTGGGAAGAAGCCCTGGAGCGCGTGGCCCGGAACTTCAAGAAGCAGACGGCCAGGCACGGCCCGAACGCATTTGGCATGTTCAGTTGCTCCAAGACCACGAACGAGCTGAACTATATCGCGCAAAAGTTCGTTCGCTCGGTGATGGGCACCAACAACATCGATAGTTGCAACCGTACTTGACACGCCCCAAGTGTCGTCGGTCTGGCGACAGTGTTCGGGGCGGGCGGCGGCACCAGTTCCTACCGCGAAATTGAAGACACCGACGTGGTGCTGCTGTGGGGCTCCAATGCGCGGGAGACGCACCCTATCTTCTTTCATCACTTGCTGCAGGGAGTGCGTCACGGAGCCAGGCTCTACGTGATGGACCCGCGGCGCACCAGTTCGGCGCAATGGGCCGATGTCTGGCTGGGCCTGGAAGTGGGTTCGGACATCTCCCTGGCCAACGCCATGGGCCGCGAAATCATTGTTGCCGGACTGGTCAATGAGAAATTCATCCGGAACGCTACCAGCGGATTTGAAGCGTACAAAGCCCATGTAGAGAAATACACGCTGGAACGCGCGGCGCGCGAGACCGGCGTACCGGCGGATGTGATTCGAGAAACGGCACACGCTTACGCCCGGGCGGAACGCGCGCAAATCTGCTGGACGCTGGGCATCACCGAACATCACAATGCCGTGGACAATGTCCTGGGGCTGATCAATCTGGCCCTGCTCACCGGCCACGTAGGCCGCTACGGGAGCGGGCTGAATCCTTTGCGCGGCCAAAACAACGTCCAGGGCGGCGGAGACATGGGCGCCATTCCCGATCGTCTGCCCGGCTTCCAGCACGTGGAAAACAACGAACTGCGGGCCAAGTTCGAACGCGCATGGGCCGTCTCGGTCCCATCGAAGCGCGGCCTGCATCTCACCGCCATGTTCCACGCCATGGAGCACGGGGGACTGACTACGCTCTATGTGCTGGGAGAAAACCCTGCGGATTCCGAAGCCGACCGCCATCGCTGCATCAAATTGCTGAGCGGGCTGGAATTCATGGTGGTGCAGGACATGTTCTACACCAAGACCGCGGAACTGGCCGACGTTGTCCTGCCAGCCGCCGCCGGATGGTGCGAAAGCGAAGGCACCGTGACTTCCAGCGAACGGCGTGTGCAGAGAGTGCGTCGTGCTGTCCCGCCGCCGGCCGGTGTACGCGATGATACAGAGATTATCTTCGACCTGGCGCGCCGCATGGGACATGATTGGGGCACGCCGAACGCAGAACGCATCTGGAACGAGCTGCGCGCGCTGAGCCCGATGCATGCCGGCATGAGCTATCGCCGGCTCGAGGAAATGGGCGGGATTCAGTGGCCCTGCTACGACGAATCTCATCCCGGAGAAATGTACCTGCATGGCCGGCTGTGGCAAGAGCCGCTGATCTCGCCGCGCGCGCCGTTCAGCCCCGTCGAGTTCGAGCCGCCTGTGGACCAGGTCGACGAACAGTATCCGATTCGCCTGACGACGGGGCGCCGTCTGGATTCTTTCAACACCAACGTCCAGAGCGGGCATTATGCGTCTCCGCTGCGCCGCGCGGAGACGCTGGATATCTCTCCCCAGGACGGGGCACTCTACCAGTTGCGCGAGGGAGACAAAGTCAGAGTAAGCTCGCGCCGCGGCTCGGTGATTGCTCCGGTCCGTTTTGATGCCGGGCTGCGCGCCGGTCTCGCCTTCCTCACCACGCACTTCCACGACCAGGTAGCCACCAACGACCTTACGATTGACGCGTCCGATCCCAAATCGGGAACGTCGGAATTCAAGGCCACGGCCATCCGGATCGAAAAAACCGTAACCAGTCCGGGAGATTGATTTGGACCTTCACCTCACCAGCGCCGAACCAACTCCTGAAGAAGTAGCCGCCGTTGATTCTGAGTTGGGCGATGAACTGGAGGAGCGGGAGCACCAGAAGCACAATCCCGGGACCAGCAAGGAAATCACTTTTGACGAACAGCGGTTTCCTCTCCAGCGGCATCGCCTGCTTCCCGTGTTACATGCGATCCAGGCACACCTAGGCTGGATCAGCGCTGGAGCGGTGAACTATACGGCTCGACGGTTGCATATTGCTCCGGCTGAAATCTATGGAGTAGCTTCGTTTTACGGAATGTTTTCTTTGTCGCCGCAGCCGCCCGTCGTGGCCCACGTTTGCGATGACATTGCCTGCCTTACGCGCGGCGCAGAGGCGCTGTGCAGCGAACTGGAAAAGAAACTAGGCCCTGCCGGATCACTTTGCTCTGGAGGCCGCGCCACCTGGCGACGCAGCGAATGTCTTGGTTTGTGTGAGCGCGCACCGGCGGCCATGGTCTTGCTCGCTGGAAAAAGGCCGCAGGAACGAGTACTCGCGCCAGCCCAGGCCAAGGACCTGATCACCCTCTTAGCTGACGCCGTAGAAGGCCGCCTGCCTTCCCACCCAGACTCTTTCGCCTCGCAACTGTCTGTCCCACAAACCGGGAAGCCGGAATTGCGCTTGCTGCGCCGGGTCGGCAGGATTTCTTCGCCGGATCTCGACGACTACCAGCGCCAGGGCGGTTATGAAGCGCTACACAAAGCACTCGATCTTGGCCCGGAAGACGTAATTCGCGAAGTAGCCGGATCCAAACTCCTGGGCCGCGGCGGCGCAGCGTTTCCTGCCGCAAAGAAATGGGAAGCTCTCCACGTCCAGCGTCATCTTCTTCAAACCGATCCAAGCCGTAAGCACTTCGTGATTTGCAATGCCGATGAATCCGAACCTGGCACTTTCAAAGACCGCGTCCTGATGGAAGGCGACCCGTTCGCCGTGGTGGAAGGCATGACAATCGCCGCGCTGGCGACGGGCGCTGAAAGAGGATACATCTACCTGCGCGGCGAGTATCCTTTGGCGGCCGAGCGCGTTGCCTCCGCTATCTCCAACGCGCGTAAAGCGGGATTGCTGGGCGACAATACCCTGGGCCGCGGTTTGAAATTCGATATTGAGTTGCGCCGCGGCGCGGGCGCTTACATCTGCGGCGAAGAGACAGCTTTGTTCAATTCCATTGAAGGATATCGCGGCGAGCCGCGCAACAAGCCTCCGTTCCCGACGCAATCCGGGCTCTTCCGCCAGCCAACCGCGGTGAACAATGTGGAAACCCTGGTCAATGTTCCGCTCATCATCCGCGAGGGCGGCGCCGCCTATGCGCGCATCGGCACGGAGAATTCTGCCGGTCCCAGATTGTTTTGCATCAGCGGCCATGTGGCACGCCCTGGCGTGTACGAAGTCGCCATGGGCGTTACGCTCCGCAGCCTGATCGAACTTGCCGGCGGCGTAGCGGGTAACGGGCGGCTGCAGGCTGTGCTGCTCGGCGGCGCGGCTGGAGCATTTGTTTCTCCGAGAGAGCTGGAGACGCCACTCACCTTTGAAGACACTCGCGCCATCGGCGCCACGCTGGGCTCCGGCGTAGTGATGCTCTTTGACGATAGTGTGGACTTAAAGAAGGTCCTGCTCCGGATTGCCGGATTTTTCCGCCACGAAACCTGTGGCCAGTGCGTTCCCTGCCGTGTCGGAGTTGTCCGCCAGGAAGAAGCTTTGCAGAGGCTGATCAACGGCAAGGCTCTGGGTTCCGCCGACGACGAAATTGCTCTGCTGCGGCAGATGGGACAAGCCATGCGCGATGCTTCCATCTGCGGCCTGGGGCAAACTGCGTCCTCGGCGATTGAATCCGCCCTGGGCCGATGGAGTCTGTTTTCATGAACAAACCGGCGTCAGAGACGTTGACTGCAACCAAAGGCGACGCCGCGGCAGCGCCTGAGCCGCTGATTCCAATTCCCCGCGGACCACTTCCACAGGCCCCGCCGGCACGCCCAGTCCGCCAAATCGAAATTCAGATTGACGGTAGGACCGTTTCCGTTCCTGAAGGCTCAACCATCCTGGACGCCACACGGAAGTTGGGCCTGGATACGCCCACCCTGTGTTTTCTTGAGAGCCTCACGCCGGTCAACGTGTGCCGGGTGTGCGTCGTGGAACTGGAAGGCTCCCGTACTCTGGTCCCGGCGTGCTCCCGAAAGGTTGAACCGGGCATGTCCATCAAAACCGATTCCGAGCGAGTGCGGCTGAGCAGGAAATTGGTGCTTGAATTCCTGGCTTCGTCGGTGGACGTCTCCACAGCTCCCGCCTTTTCCGGGTACATGGAGCGTTACGACGCCCAGTCCGGGCGTTTTGGCGCCGACGCCGCCACCGCGGCCCAACCGGTAAAAATTGATAACGACCTCTACGTGCGCGATTACTCCAAGTGCATTCTCTGCTACAAGTGCGTGGAAGCCTGCGGGGTGGACGCCCAGAACACCTTCGCCATCGCTGTGGCGGGTCGCGGCTTTTCCGCGCACATCGCCACCGAATTCGATGTCCCGCTACCGGAATCCGCGTGTGTTTATTGCGGAAACTGCATTGGCGTATGTCCTACCGGCGCTTTGATGTTCAAGAGCGAATATGACATGCGCCAGGAGGGCACGTGGGACGATTCACGCCAGACGCGAACGGACACGATCTGTCCGTACTGCGGCGTAGGCTGTACCCTGACGGTCCACGCGCAAGATGGAAACATTGTCCGCGTAACGTCGCCCCTCGACCACTCCGTTACCCACGGGAACTTGTGCATCAAAGGGCGCTTTGGCTGGCAGTATGTGGAGATCGACCAGGTGAAGAACAATAGGTAAAAGGCGTCGCCATTGTCATGAAACCTTTGATTTTTGCACTGTGTGCTGTCTTTGCCATTGGCTGTGTGAGCGCGCAGAGGCCCGCGTGGCCACCGTCAACAGGACACACACAGATAACGATATGGCCGGGGAAGGCGCCTGATGCGCAGCCGGTCGCTGGACCCGAGACTGTTTCAACGTCAGACCAGCTGTTTGGCGGCAGGCCGGCAATGGGGATGTACAACGTATCGCAGCCTACGATGACCCTATACTCACCGTCCGGTAAGAATACAGTCGCTGCGATCGTCGTCTTCCCTGGCGGGGGCTATCAGGGTCTGGCAATCGAACATGAAGGCACGGAGGTCTGCGATTGGCTGACGTCCAAGGGAATCGCGTGTGTGCTGTTGAAATACCGCGTGACCAATGTCGGACCGTATCCGAAATCGGGGCCGTACCCGGAATCACCAATGGCGTTGGAAGATGCGCAGAGGACAATGGGGCTGGTGCGCTTTCACGCAGCGGAGTGGCACATCGATCCCCACAAGGTTGGCGTGCTTGGGTTTTCCTCAGGCGGGCACCTGTCAGCGGCGATAAGCACTTACTTTAAGAAGCGTTTGTATCCCGCTGTCGATGCCGCCGACAAAGAGAGCTGTCGCCCGGATTTTGCGGTCGTTATTTATCCAGGGCATCTTTCGCTTTCCGCGGCGCTATGGGATGCAAAGCAAGGCGCCAGAAAGTTCGTGGTTCATTATCCCGCGACAGCCGACAAAGCTTTTGGCTTGAATCCTGATATTCCGGTCACGCGCGAAACGCCGCCTACGTTTCTGCTGCAGGCTGAGGATGACCATGTGGACAATGTGAACGACTCACTGGCTTACTACATTGCGCTAAAGAAGGCAGGGGTTCACGTGGAGATGCATCTGTATGCCCAGGGCGGGCATGCGTTTGGGCTGCGGCGCACAAAGTTTCCGATAACCGGTTGGCCTCAATTAGTTGAGGTATGGCTGAAGACGATCGGGATTCACTTCGGAGTAGGTGGAAGCGGGGTACGGACGCTCGGCAAGACGGTTCACACCTGACGCTTACACTGGATGCCAAGGCGGTGATTCCGGACAAATAGCTAGTTTGAGGCAGTCATCATCGCCGCAAGTTCTGCCAGACTGTGGACTTCGTACGACGGCTGCGCGTCACCCGGCGTGGTAGCTCCAAAACCATGTTTGCCAAAGCGGCGATTCACCCATACGTTCGAAAGGCCCAGCGAATTCGCCGGAGCTATGTCGTGATACAGACTCTCGGCGGCATGCAGCATTTCTTCTTTCTTCACGCCAGAGCGTTTCATGGCTTCATGGAAGTTGCCGAACGCAGGCTTATAGCTCCGCACCTGCTCCGCGGTCACTACCACGTCAAAGGGCACCTGCAAGCGTTCTTGGGTTGCCGCAAACAGATCATCATCCACGTTGGAGATGATTCCCAGACGGTACTTTTGGGCCAGGGCCCGCAAGCCGGCGACGGTATCGGGAAACGGTCTCCAGTCTTTGATGGATTCCGCAAAGTTCCGGCAGTCGGCTGCGGACAAGCGCGTTCCCAAACGGCGTCCAATCTCTTCGGCCACTCGTTCGAGCACCTCGCGATACGAAAGGTAGGGTCCGGATTCAAGCCGGACCTCGCTTTCGGCGTACATTTCCAAGAGCTGGCTGTCGGTCGTGTGTGAGTACTCGGGCAGGGCCTGCCGCAAAGCAGAGAGGATTCCTGTCTCCCAGTCAATCAACGTGCCGTAGCAATCAAATGTGATGAAACGGACTGATTCCAATCCCATGTCTTCCAATCCTGTATCTTAAGATAACGTCTGTCATGACAGGGCGTCGAATGGCGGGGCCGGGCATCTACGCAAGATTGGTCGAGTACGCGAAATAACCTCGCGCCAGCGGGCCCGCGGGAGTTTTTCGCTGTACAATTTCTTGTCCTCCGGTCCTGGCGCTGGTTCCGCGGAACATTGAATGCCCTCTCCTCTTGCAGACAATCCGTTCGCTGTGCTCACGTTGATTGCCGCACCTGCGGTATTTACGAACGCGTCCTCCGTGCTGGCGCTGGGCACCGGCAACCGGCTGGCCCGGACGATGGACCGGACGCGTGCGTTGGCGCAAATGCTCCACGCAAAACCGCCGGATGAGGAAGCGGCAAAAGTATGGGGACAACAGATTGACCGCCTGCAGGTGCGGGCCCGACTCCTGGTGCGGGCCATGAGCTTTTTCTACGGCGCGGTCGGGTGCTTTGCCGCGGCCAGCCTGGTAGCTTTGCTGGGCGCCAGTCTTGCGGCATCTGAGTACAGATTGCCGTTTGCCGTGACCGCAGGCATAAGTTTTTTGGCCGGCGCTGCCGGGTTCGTCGGACAGGTAGCTGGCTGCTTCCTGCTGGTACGGGAAACGCGCCTGGCCCTGATCACGCTCTCCGAAGAAGCCAGGCTGGCAAGAAGCGAGCTGAAGCTGAAATAGTTCAATCGCCTGCAGCTTCGCTTAAATTCGCTTCGAACACCGGAACGGGTTCGGAAAAGCCCTTCATCGATATGGGCGCCAGGGGCTTAAGCTGTGTCTGATCGCCCAGTTCGGTCACCACTGCCTGGGAAACCAGGACTTGCCCCGCGTGCGCGTTGGAGCATAGCCGCGAAGCCAGATTCACTGTGCTTCCAATCGCGGTATAGTCGCGGCGCGCCGCGCTCCCGATGGACCCCACTACCACGTCGCCTACATGAATGCCTACTCCAATGGTAGTTCCCGGCTGGCCGTTGAACCGCGCCTGAAGATTCGCAATCATTTCGTTTGCGGCCAGCAATGCCCGCCGGCAGCGGTCCGGGCCGGAAAACCATGCGATCACGGCATCGCCGACGAATTTGTCGACATCGCCGCCATGTTTCTTCACCGTTTCCGCCTCAATGCTCAGCACCTGGTTCAGCAGCTGGACCACTGTTTCGGGATCGCGGGTTTCGGCGAAGTTGCTGAACTTGCGCACGTCCGCAAATAAAATTGCCAGCGACGTCCTTCCACTGGCGGAGCCTCTTTCGGCATTGCCGCGTATATGTTCGAACGCCGCATTGGAGAGGAAGGTGGACATGGTGAGGCGCTCCTTGAGTCCCTGCACCATGCGCAGGAAAGACCGGCCCAGGACGCCAATCTCGTCTTTTGCGTCCATACGGTTGGGGTTCTGTTTCATCAGCCCCACAGCCGTCTCCAGGTTTCCATCGGCCACACTTTCAGCCGCAGCCGCCAGATTGGCCAGCGGACGCGCGATGGGACGGGACATGGCCACGCCCAGAAGCAAACCTACCAGCAAGGTAAGACCTGCAAGCAGCAGCAGGCTATACTCCAGGCGACGGAAAGGAAGATACTTCACGTCCAGCGGCTGCACCAGCGCCACGCGCAGGCCTTGAGGATTGTGGACGATATCGGTAGCGTCCTGAATGCTGGCGTCAAGGATGCTGTACGCGGCGCCGGTCCGGTTCAAAGGCACGGCTGAATCGACTCCGCCATTCTCCACCGTGGTGGCCAGAAGTTTCCGCAATTGCGGATCGCTCGCGCCGAGCAAATGCGGTTTGCTGCCCTCCATGTGCCAGAGAAACGCGTCCTGCCCCGTATGACCCTTGATGTGGGCGGCGAGTACATCAGAGACTTCAAAGCCCACGATCAACGTACCTAGATTGTGACCCGCGGTATCAATCACCGGAGATTCCACCAGTTCATAAAACCGGTCGTCGGTGGATTCCCAATTGGTAACTTCACTGCGATGAGCGTCATTGGACAGGCCGGGGAAGCGCCATCTCATTTCTTTTTCACTGCAAACCGGGCCCTGGCTGAGGGCGGCAACTAATGACTCTCCATTTGGCAGCACGACCGCAACCAGGTCGAAAGAGTCCTCCGGACTGATGGGATCGCGTCTGCCGTTCAGAAAATCAACCGCCCAGGCACATGCGGCTTTACTCTTACGCGCCGCGACCAGGTCCACCACGAAATCCGAGCCGGCAATGGCTTGCGATTCCACCACGTGTTCGTGCAAATGCTCGCCTTCACCCACGACGAACGAGTTGCGCGCGTCTTCAAGTTCGTGGCGCACGTCGTCATTCACCTGGCTGCGGGCGGAAATCGCCACCAGAAGCAACACAGCCGTTGTCAGCATCGCGACGGTGCCGGACACAATGACAATGAGCTTGTTTCGGATGCTTACGTCATTGAAACGACGAAACATGATTGCCTACTGTAGCGCATTTTGGCATCAGGGCGGCGAAGTTTGTCCGCCCACCGGTTTGCCCTGCGGGTCCTGCACCCTGCCCTTCCATTCGCCGCCGCGGCCCGTCCAGAACTTCCACGCCGAGTGAACGGTGGCCCCCATATAGAAGATGGCGGCCACGGGCAAGGTCAAAGCCCAGAGCGGGCCCAGGCGATAGAAGCGGACCATGGGCAAATAAGCCGCCGTCATGGCGAGCACGGCCGCCAACGCGAA
>DATMPO010000141.1:0-22275 GCA_035567035.1 Verrucomicrobiia bacterium
CCGGCAAACTCCATCCCCGGAATTTCCTGCGGCGATCCGGCCGGCGCCGGATATTTTCCCTGGCGTTGCAACAAGTCAGCACGATTGAGCGCGGAGGCCCGCACCCGGACCAGCACCTGGTCAGAGGTGAATGTTGGTTTACCAACTTCACGCACTTCCAAGACTTCCGGACCGCCAAACCGTGCGATCCATACTGCCCGCATAGTGTTCATTTGGTTTCCTGTGCCCCGCTAGAGGTCATTGTATGGCCCATGCCCTATGGTCCCGCTTGACAATCCGGTTTTGGTCGTCTCTCAGCAAAACCACTTCCATCTTGCCAAGCTTGCTGCTCCCAGCACGCTTCGATATAGTTTTATGAAGAATGTACGAGGACTTTCACGCTAGCGACCGATGGACCGGTCAGAAACTGCACGGCGTTTACCAGGCCCTGATTGTGGCCGTAGCTACCCGCCATGCCGATGCCGTAGACATCAAATTCTCCGTCAGCGGCCGGCCAGTGTGGATTGCGCTTCCGCATCCCGCCTGGGTGGAATATCAGCGGCGCACGGGCCGCGTCATCACCGATCCGCTCGCCATTCAGGCGGCCGGACGTTTCCTGAAGACAGCCATTGAGTCCGGAAGCTATGAGCACGGGCGGGAGATGTACATGCTCACGGTGGATGAAACGCTCAAGCATTTGAACGCGGTCCTCGAAGAAGTAGGAGCGCCTCAGGGCGCACTTTTGAACTCGGCCTAGTCCTCAACCAAACCAAACCCCGTTTGCCAGCGCCGCGCGCTGCGGCGTTCCGGGCTTTGGGAACAGGAGATTTTCGATCATGGCGCAAACCCTACCAGTCCTGGATACCGCTGCCGCATTGGAAGCGCTGCTCAAAACGAATCCGGTCCACCGCAATCTGCATTCCGGACTCCTGGCGGAACATGCCATCCGGCGCGCCGAGGGCCAGCTTGCCGACAACGGCGCGCTGGTGGCCTACACGGGGAAATACACCGGGCGCATTCCCAAAGACAAGTTTACGGTCAAAGACCCCATCACTGCCGGCTTAGTAAACTGGGGTGACATTAACTTTGCCTTCGAGCCGGAGAAGTTCGACGCGCTTTTCGAACGCGTGCTGGGGTCCCTGCGCGGCCGCGAGCTTTACGTCCAGGACCTGTTCGCCGGGACCGATGCAAAGTACCGGCTGCCGATCCGGATCATCAACCAGTACGCCTGGCACAATCTTTTTGTCCGCGCCCTGTTTGTCCGCCCTGCGAACGAAGAACTGAAGACGCATCACCCCGAGTTCACGATTGTTTCCGCGCCGGAATTCCAGGCCGACCCGAAGCGTGACGGCACCCGCACGGAAGCGTTCATCATTGTCAACTTCAGCAGGAAGATCGTGCTGATCGGCGGGACAAAATACGCGGGCGAGATGAAGAAGTCCATCTTCGGCGTGATGAATTTCCTGCTCCCGCAAAACAACGTGTTCCCCATGCACTGTTCGGCGAATGCCGGCAAGGATGGACAGACGGCGCTGTTTTTTGGTCTCTCCGGCACGGGCAAAACCACGCTCTCGGCCGACCCGGAGCGCCTCTTGATTGGCGACGACGAGCATGGCTGGAGTCCCAGCGGTATTTTTAATTTTGAAGGCGGCTGTTACGCCAAGTGCATCAAGCTCTCGAAAGAAAACGAGCCGCAAATATGGAGCGCCATCCGCTTTGGCTCCGTTCTGGAAAACGTGACGCTCGATCCCGAGACCCGCGTTCCCGACTATGACGATCAGAGCCGCACCGAAAATACACGCTGCGCTTATCCCGTGGAATACATTGACGGCGCCATCATTCCCGGCCTCGGCGGCCATCCCAAGAACGTGATCTTCCTTACTGCCGACGCATTTGGCGTGCTGCCGCCGATTTCCAAGCTTTCAAACGATCAGGCCATGTACCACTTTCTTTCCGGATACACCGCCAAGGTCGCGGGCACAGAGGCCGGAGTTACCGAGCCGCAGCCAAACTTCTCCACCTGCTTCGGGGCGCCCTTCATGTCCTTGCGGCCCAAAGTCTATGCCGAAATGCTGGGCCGCCGGCTGCAGGAGCATAGTGCGCAGTGCTGGCTGGTCAATACCGGATGGTTCGGCGGGCCGTACGGCATGGGCAAACGCATGAAGCTGGCTTACACGCGCGCCATGGTGCGGGCGGCAGTCGAAGGCACGCTCAACCAGGAGGAATTTGAAACCGATCCGGCGTTTGGGTTCACTGTCCCGAAGGCGTGCCCCGGAGTTCCTCCGGAGTTCCTGAACGCGCGCAATGCCTGGGCCGACAAAGCCGCGTATGACCGCGCCGCCGCCGACCTTTCCGCGCGCTTTGCCAAGAACTTTGAAAAATTCGAAGCTCCGGAAAATATTCGCGCCGCCGGGCCCGGGTTGCGCAAGAAGTAAGAGCGGCTAGGACGCTTTAGCGGAGCTTTGTGGGACGTCATAAGGCTTTTGATCGACGTCCTTCGGGGCCGGGATCTCTATGACGGTCTTTCCCTCAAGCATGTGCTGAATGGCAACGCTTATTATGTCAACAAAGCTTTCGGCCTGCTTGCCGGGCGAATACACCAGCCGCTCCCGCAGCAGTTGCTGAAGCTGGGTCCCGCGAAGCAGTTGTGCGGAATGCATGGCATCGTGGAGACGCTCGGGTTGCACTTTGGCCGCGGCGTCCAGATATTTCCAGACCAGATCTCTCATGCTGTCCACGGCGGACTTGAAATGGGTCATGACGCCGATGTCGAGGTCTCCCATGACTTGCGCCAGCGGCGCGCTGGGCGATTGCAGGGCCATCCAGCTGAGCTCGCGGTGCAAGACCGTGATCTCTTCGCCGAGGGCTTTCAGGCGCTCTTCTAGCTCGCGGCTTCCCGTTGGTGAGTGTCGGCCAGACATGGGGAAAGCTGTCACCTAGTAGAATGCATGGTTTACTGTTTTGATGCCGGTTACTTTCGTACATGTACTCTCGGAAAATCAGCGTCGCATACAAAACGGAGAAGGGATTTCTCCCCTGTCCCCTGAAATGGCTGGACAACTTTGCCATGCGCAATTTCACCAATGATCCCATCTTTGATGACACGCTTCCCGTCGCCGACGGTCTTATGGAGATAGGTTCGCGCGTGCCTTTGGATCGGCTGCGGCAGGACATGGAAGACTGGTTCAGAAAAAAGAGCTATCTGCCGAAAGACTCCGGGCTGGCGGTGCGTGAAATCAAGAGTTGATTCTCTATGTGGACTGTTTTAGCAGCGGGAGCAGCCGCGGCGGCCGCCGTGAGCTATGCCGGATACGCCACCATGGCGCCGGGATCCCAGTTCTACGGCCGCACGCTGGTCCATGGTTCTGATTCCCGGCAGATGGCGCTCACCTATGATGACGGCCCGAATGATCCGCATACATTGCGCCTGCTTGACGTGCTGGCCAAGCATGAAGCAAAGGCCACGTTTTTCCTGATCGGAAAATACGTCCGTCAGCGGCCGGACATTGCGCGGGCCATTGAAGCCGCCGGCCACGCGATTGGCAACCACACTTACAATCATCCCAACCTGGCTCTGGTCTCCGCGTCGCGCGTGCGCCAGGAACTGGAAGATTGCCGCAAGGTGCTGGAGGATGCCGTTGGCTCCAGCCAACTGTTGTTCCGGCCACCTTTTGGCGGAAGACGCCCGGTAGTTCTGAAGACTGTGCGTTCGCTCGGAATGACGCCGGTCATGTGGTCGGTGACGTCCTACGACTGGAGCGCCGAGTCTTCCGACGCAATCGTGAAGAGGGTCACGAGTGAGATTGATTCTCACAGGACCCCGCGCGGCGAAATCGCCCTGCTGCACGACGGCAGTCACCGGGGCTTTGGGACCGACCGCAAGTACACCGTCGAAGCTACTCGCATGCTTCTGGGAAAATATTCAGCGGAAGGCAAGAAGTTTGTTGCGGTCCCGGATTTAGCAAGGACCAGTTAGCCGCGAATTAACGCGAAAAACGCGAATAAACAAAGGGCCGATTGCTTTATTCGGGATCGCGCGCATTCGCGTCAATTCGCGGCTAATTTCCGATCTGCGTTTTTCACGCGTAGATCTGCGGTAAACAGAATCTAAAAAATAAATCGCAACCCAAACTGTGCCGCGAACGGCATACCCACGGTGGTCCCCGGCCCAAAGAAGTCTCCTAGAGCGCCGGCGGGCGTTCGCAGGTCTTTCAAGCTGCGGATCGGGCGCGTGGCGGCGCAAGCAGCATCCAGGCAGATGTCGGTCACGTTGCCGGCGGCGACTTCATTGGTGGGAACAGAAAGCGCGCCGATGTTCGTTACAAAGTTGTTGCCGGGATTCTGCCGGTTGAGCAGGTTGAAAAACTCGGCAAAGGGCGTGAGCGACGTTCGCTCCGTGATCCGGATCTTGCGGCTGACGCGCAGGTCCACCTGGACCAGCGGCACCCCGCGGAACTCATTCAGTGAAGTTTGCTGTCCATTGACCACGGCGCGGTCCGTGGGCACGCCGTCTCCGTTGATGTCCACCGATGTGCCCAGGGTGTAAGGCCGCGCGCTCTCAAACTGCGAGAGCGTGCTCACGTCAAAACTCCAGGGCAGATGCGCTGTGCCGGCCAGCACAAAACGATGTCTTACGTCTTCACCGGACGGTCCATGGTCGCCGGGGCCAAAAGGATTGGTCACGCTGGTAACGCCGTTCACGTAGTCGAACAACTCGCCGACATTTGCGCCCCAGGTCGTGGCCTTGGCCAGGGTGTAATGCGCGGTCATCTCAAACCGTTTGGAGAGGCTGTGATTGACAACGAAAGCCAGACCGTCATAGCGGGAACGATTGTCGGTGCGGAAAACAGCGATATTCGGGGCGGTGCTTGGCAACGTGCCATTGGGCGCGAGGACCGGGTCTTGTGCCGTGTATTGATAACGCCGGTACTGGTGGACGCCCTGCTGGTGTTCGTACTGAATCGTCAGCTTCCAGATTTTGTTGAACGCGTGTTCGAAGCTGGTAGTGGCCTGAAGAGCATAAGGCGCGTGGTAATTCGGATCAATGATGGCGCCCTGATTGCCCGCGACCAGCAGTGACGCTCCGGGATCTACGGCGCGGAAAGCATCTGTCCAGCCATTCTGCGCGAGATCGTTGAAATAGAGACCCGCACCTGCGCGGAACACGGTGTTGCCGCCTTTTCCCGGCGACCAGGCTATTCCCAGCCGCGGAGCAAAGGCTTTGCGATAGTCATGGGGAACGCCCCGGGGCAACGTCAGCTTTTGCGCCACAATAGTTGCCACTGCCGGATTGGAGTTCTGGTCGGCGCCATTGGAATTGAACAGGCCGAACGTGGTGTCATAACGCAGCCCATAGTTCACCGTGAAATTGCGGCGCACCCGCCAGGAATCCTGCGCGTACAAACCGAGCCGCTGGACGTTCTGGGCAAAGCGGCCTCCGCCGGCGGGATGGTCGCTAATAATGGCCAGCGGATTTCCTGAGCCATCTACGGGGCAGGCGCCGGGATCATGAGGAGCCAGAGTAGGGTCGCAAGTAAAGAATGGCGTGAGGCTTTGCCCGCTGCTCACAAAATCGGACGGGTTCAGTGAGGTGAACTGGATGGTCCGCTCCACATTGTCAGCCAGCCTGCCGCTCAATACCGGCTCGTGAATGAAGTTGACGCCGAACTTCGGCGAATGGCTTCCGCTGGAATGCGCAAAGTCATAGCGGAACTGGTACTTCTGCTGGTCCCGATTGATCGGGAAAGCCGTGATGGGCGTAAGGAACTGGTTATCGCCAAAAGTTTCAAACCCTGAGGTGGTCAGAACGGTCGAGCTGAAGGGAAACGCCAGCCCAAACCCGAGGTCTGAATTGCGTACCTTGACGTGATCAAAGCCGCTCATCTGCAAGACAAAATCGCCGATCCAGTCCGGTGTGAATTCGTACTGGTTGTTCAACAGCACGCTGAAGTAGTGGGACGTGGTCCTAAACCCGGTGGAAGGCAGCGCGCCTTCATGCACCAGGTCGTTTTTCGATTGGTTCAGGTCAAATGCGCCGCGCAGGAACCACTGCGAACGTTCTGACTGTTTGAAATCAAACCGTGTTGAAAACAGAGTGTCATGAAAAGGCGTGCTTACGGACGCAGGAACCGCAATGGAAGTCACCCCTGGAATCTGCCCGGCGGCAGCGAGTTGGGACAGGGCGCTGAATTCGGTGAGACTCTGGTTGCTGTATCCCACGCTGGCTGCTTCGTTGATGTATTCGAGCGACGAGAAAAACCACAGCTTGTCCCGCACCAGCGGCCCGCCGAGAGCGCCCACGTAGTTTTCCCTCGAAAAAGGCTGCTTGGGATTGGGTGAGGGATTGTCCAGGGGATTCCGCACATTCAAGTCTTGATTGCGATAATACGCAGCCAGGTCGCCGTGCCAGTCGTCGGTCCCGCGGCGCGTGCTGATGATGACCGAGCCGCCATTGGTCCGCGACGTATCGGCATCGAATTGCGCGGTACGGACCGTGAATTCCTGCATGGCGTCCGGCGAGTAATTCTGCAGGAAGCCGCCAATGTAATCGTCATTGTTGTCGCCGCCGTCCACGGAAAGATCAACGTTCAAGCCGGAACTGCCGCCGAAGGAAACCGCCGTAATGCGCGCTTTGGTGGGGTCGGAAGGCTCGACCGGTTCGGTCATGGGAGCAAGATAGGCAATGTTGGCAAAGCTGCGGTGGGCCAGCGGAATAGTCTCCAGGTCCTGGGCAGTGATCACGCTCTGGTGCACGGTGCTGGTCATGTCGATCGGCTGCGTGGTGATGGAGGAGGCCTGGCCCTCGACGTTCACGTCTTGCTGCACGGCAGCGGGCGTCATGGTGACAACCGTGTCTCGCGTGGAACTTACGACGATCCGCACTTCGGATTGGGCACGCGCAAAACCCGTGGCAGTGACCGTCATCTTGTACGCGCCGGGCAGCAGGTCTTCGAGGCGGAATTCTCCCTGGCTGTCGGTCTTGGCCTCGCGCAGGAACGAGAATCCGCTGGCCCGGACCACAACCTTGGCCGATTTGATCCTGGCGCCGGTCGCATCCTGGACAATCCCCTGCAACGCCCCTTGCGGGAGCTGGGCGAATGCCGCGAACGAGAAAAGGACAGCGCCAAGGGTTGCCGCAGCAGCTTGCAAGTGCTTTCTTATGAATACAATACTCATGGTGCACAATCAGGCTATTCTGGAGCGTTACTTACTACCACAGATAGTAAGTAGTGACTCATATCCCGGAACGGTTTCCGTCCGTTTCACAGTTCGCGCAGCGGTCACGCCGGCACTACACTTCGGAGGCCGTAGAGTAAAATAGGAATATCCGGTGTTATTACTGGTGTTGTCCCTTAAAGAGCTATGAAACTTTTTGCCAAGACGTTTTTCTTGACTGTCCTGATCGCTCTCTCTGTCTCCGCCCGCGCCGCTGACGGGTCTTCCTTGAAGCCTCCGGCTGGCGTGAAGGTAGCGGTGGTGATGTTTGAAGATCTGCAGTGTCCATCCTGCGCCATAAACTACCCGCGGGTCTGGGCCACGGCCAACGAGCACCACGTCCCCGTTCTGTTGCGCGATTTCCCGCTGGGGCCGAGCCACCCCTGGTCGTTTGAAGCGGCGATCTGGGCACGCTTCTTTGACGCCAAGTCAGAAAAGCTGGGCAACGACTTCCGGGCTTACCTTTTCCGGAACCAGCCTTCGATCTATCCGGGCAACTTGCAGCAGTGGGTGCAGAAGTTTGCTGACGACAACCACGTTGCGCTTCCCTTCGTCAGCGACCCCCAGGGTAAACTCAAGGCCAAGGTGGTTGCGGACCACGACTTCGGAGTGAAGATCGGAGTCAGTTCTACGCCTACGATTTTCGTTGTCAGCAACACCGAGTCCCGGGAAGTGACCAAACCCGACGAACTCAGCCAGGTCATCGAAGACGTGCAGAAGAAGGCCGGGCCGGACAGGCCGGTGAAGGGCACAACCGCCACGGGCAGGAAAAAGAAGAAGAGCTAAAAGCCTTCAGGCCGCAGCAGTTTGCCCACGCCACCATCCAAAGTATTCACGCTGGGATCGTTGCGACGATAGCGCACCTTTACGCGTTGGCGCAGGTGAAGTCTGCGTCGCACTTTGCGCATCGCACTCACTTGGTTCCACGCCATCATGGGAATCCAGGAGTTCTCGCCCGTGTACGGGCCGTCGTCGCCAATGGAGAACTTATAGGCGACGGAGAGTCGTACGTATTGATCCCGGTCGCCCGTTCGCTCGATGTCGACTGCCGTAATCTGGCCATCGGCAACAGGCCACCACCGAGACAATAGGAAAGACAGTGCGTTGTAAAGATAGCCAAACATTTCGCCAGCTCAGGGAAAACTGCATCAACCAAGAAAAAGAAAATAAGCCAGGGATCTCCTCAGTCGCAATCTAGCGGCGCGATGCGGGCAAACCTGCGAAGGGCATTGGCTGCACACTGTCCAGCGGCCGAAGCATCACGGAGCAGCCCGTAGGACCGCAAGACAACAAGCCTCTGCGAACGATCTTGATCGAGGAACGATCGGGAAAAGTCACCGGATACGTGGCTTCCATGAGCGCCGGTCCGGCCGAACGCAAGCTGTCATCACCCGAGCGGTACTCCGCGCGGTCCGGCTTGCTGGATCCGTCGAACACCAGCGTGAACTCGGCTTCACCTTTTCTCCCCGTCAGTGCGGGAACTTTCACCGTGCTGAAATTGCTTAACTCCGTCTGCGCGGACTTCGTGTCGGCATTGCCACCAAGCTTGAGCAGCAGCGCACGGGAATTCTCCGTCTCCGCGCCTCCTGCCGCAATCGCCAGCGTCAGCAGGTGCTTGGCGTTGGTGGCCGGTCCGGCTTTTTGATAGACGCGTCCCAGCCGGTTGGCCACCGTGCCGGACTGGCCCAGGTTCCAGGCGGCATTCAAATAACGGACCGCCTCCGGCGTTTCGCCTTTGAGTGATTTGGCCCAGCCGGTTCTTGCCCATTCCAGAGCCACAAACTGCATCGTGGAAAACGTTTCGGGCGAGTCTTCCTCAAACGCCCCTTCATCGAACTGGTCGCCGATGTCCTGCAGAATCTTCGAGGCGGCGTTCAAGGTGTCATCTGCGTTAATGTCATCGCGCAATGCGACGGCATACACATCGCCGTTGGGAGCGGGAGACGTGCTGCCGATTACTTTGACCAGCAGGTCGTGTGACTTGGCCGCATTTCCCGTGGCGGCGTAAAGCTGGGCCAGTGCCAGTTCGAGTTCCGGGTCTTCCGGGGGAGCGGCGGTCAGCGCCTCAAGCTCGGCCAGGGCTTCTTTCTGTTTTTTGAGCTGCAAGAGCAGCAGGGCGTGGTTTCTGCTGGCGGTGTGGTCTATAGGATTGTTCCCCAGTTGCTTGGCGTATGCCGCAAGCGCCTCCTCGTACTTGCCTTGCTGGCGCAGTTCCGCGCCAAGATCGTTGTAAGCGCGCTTATGGAAAGCGTTGGCCGTGATCTGCTTCTGGAAAGCGGCAGCGGCCTCATCATGCCTGCCGAGTCCGGCATAGGCCTGGCCCAGGTCGTCCCAGGAGTCTGTGCTGGTCGGTTCCTGTTCCACCACGCGCTTGAGAAGCTCAGAGGCGGTTTTGAAATCTCTTTCCTGCAGCGCCTTGAGACCGGCTTTGCGCAACTCCGCGGGCTTTGTGCCTTCCGGCAGTGCGGCCGTTGCAGAGGTCCTTGATACGGGCCGGATGGTACACGCCAGGCTCTGTCCCACGGTGTCCGTGACTACGCTGCGCAGGGATTCCACGTCGGGCCGGCGCGTGGCCGGAAGATGGCTGGCCCTTACCGTCAGCGTCCGCTCGCCTTCGAGCACGCTTTCGGCCAGTTGGAACGTGGAAGAATACTCGACGTAATCGCGCGATAATCTGACCTCGGGCGGCAGGGCGAACGTATAGTTGTTCGCAAATTGCAGATGTACCTTGTAGCGCATCTCGCCAACCGGGCCAATGTCCAATGGTTCATTCGATTTTTTCTTGGGCAACCGGGAAAAGCGCAACCGCGGGAACGGCAGAAATGCTGCCCCGGCGCTAGGCACCGGGAAGTAGGAATCCTGATGGTACTTGTAGCGCAGGTGGAACGGCTTGGCTGTGTCTTCTAGGGCATCTACGTCCAGGTCGCTGACTTGGCCCGGCAGTCCATCAATCCATGAAAGCGCTTCGGCCAATCGCTGCCAGTCGGCCTGCGCCGTGCTTCGAAAAGCCATGCGCAAAGGCACCGCGCTGTCGCCTGCGGCGGCGAGGTCAATGGTGGTGTCCAGCGCTCCGGATTCGGACAACTTGCCATCCATGGTATACGCCAACGAGTTCTTTACCGGAGATAAAGCGGGCGTCCGCCGCAGACCACCGTTGGCGTCATCGGACGCGACGACTGCCTGTTTGTCCCGCAAAGGATATAAGATCAGCCCGTACGGAGCGACTTCCGCGGTGGCGTCGAGCCAGACCAGGTCTTTGTCCTTGTCAATCCGTACCACGGTGATTACGTGATCAAACTGCGCCGGTGACGGGATCTCTTCATCCAGTTTTCGCTCCGAGCCAATCAGGACAGGATAGCTTTGGATTCCAGCCGCCTTAAGCAGTGCGGACAGCAGCGTGTGCTTGTCCTTGCAGTCGCCATAGCTGCCCTGCAGGACCTCGGCCGCGAAGTGCGGCTGAAAGCGTCCGATCCCGAAAGACAGGCTGACGTAGCGAATGTCCCTGGCCACGAAGTCGTACAAGCGCCGCGCTTTTTCCTGCTGCGTGATTGCTCCGCGGGTCAAGTCGGCGGCTTTCTTCTGGATGGCATCGTCAACTACGACTCGTTCGCCCTGTAATTTTGCATACCAGAGCGCGATCTGGTGCCAGTCTTTGAAAGTAGTCATCTGGACATCGGGGATTTCATCCGCGTCCTCGTCTTCGTCGTCCTGGTTCGCACGGGAGTCGCGCCTCTGTGGCGTAACGTTCTGGACCACCCACGTGTATGTGCGGACTTCCCCTGTTTCCACGGTCGTATACTTTCGATTGGGGCTCTTCAATCGCGGTTCGCGCGCCTTGGGTACTTCAATATCCAGCCGCGCTTCCGTGATTGCCATGCCCTTGGGGAAGCGGTGCTCAAACCAGAATTCTCCGGGGGTAAGGGCCGTTGCAATCCGGGTGGTCGTTTGGTACTCCAGCAGGTCGCCCGGACGCAGTCCCGCAACGGTAACATGCTTCTGCCGGTAATCGCTGTACATGGGAGCGGAGCGCAGGACTTCCGGCGCAAAATCCTGGGTATTCGCTGCCGGAGTCTCAACTGTTTCTCCGCTGCTCTTGCGCACACGCACGTAGTTGACTTCCAGCTTCTCCGTGGCGGAACTATAGCCGAAAACCAACTGCCCGAAGCTTTCGACACCGGCCTGGCTCTGTAACCGGACAGCCATGCTGGTTTCGCGAAAGCCTGTGCCATCGTTCTCAAAATGCACACGTACATTGAAGTGCTCGACCACGGCCGCTTCCTTGGACAAATCGGCCGGCGATTGTGGTTTTGTTTGCGCGAGCAGAGACAACGGACCGAGCCCGGCTAGTAAGAAGACGAGAGAGGGTTTCCAAGGCATGGCGCTGCTTCAACACTCCATTACGTAAAAATCAATGAGCGATGCATCGCGGACTGGAATCTTCTCTTTAGGCCAGCTTCCCCAGTTCCGCGACCAGCTCGTCATAGTCCGGCTCCTGGCCCAGTTCATAGACTCTAGCAAAGGTGATCTTTCCCTGCTTGTCCACGATGAAAACCGCGCGCTCGTTGATTCCGGGCAGAGGATCGCCTTCCCGCATGATGCCGTATTTGTCCGCGACTCCGCCGTGCGGCCAGTAGTCGCTGGCCAGGGGGTATTCCTGCCAGCCGATGGATTTCTCCTGCCAGGCGAGATGGCTGTAGATGGAATCTGTGCTGATGCCCACGACCTGAGCACTGTGTGCGGCGAATTTGGGCAGATAGCTGCCGTACGCCGACATTTCCTTGGTTCAAGTCGGGCTCCAATCCAGGGGATAGAACGCCACCACGGCGTTTTTCTTGCCCCGCAACTCGCTGAGCTTGAATTTGTGCCGCTGCTTGCCCGTGACTGCGGGTAGCTCGAAATCCGGGGCAGTGTCACCTGCCTTCAAAACTGCCATCTAACCCTCCATATAGAAAACCTAGAGACTGTTCTGGGCCGTACTGGAAGAAAAAAACGCTGTAGGACGGAACAAAATCTATTTTATCGTGGTCAAAAGATTTAGGACAGTTTAGCTTAGAGACAGCGGTGGCGCCGGTTGCATGTGTGCCGGACGGGCCTTTCCAACAGGGAGCAGGTATGCTGGGTTTCAGCAAGTACAATTACGATCATTTCACGCGTGAAATTCTTCACGCCAACGAGAATGCGGCCTTCTCCGGGCCGGAGCCTGGCGCCGATGCTCCGGACTTCAGGGCCCGCACGCTCGAAGGTGAAGCCATCCGCCTGGGACAATATGCCGGCAAGAAGAACGTGCTGCTGGTCTTTGGTTCCGCGACCTGTCCCATGACCGCGATTTCTCTTCCCGGCATCAACCATCTCTATGGCCAGTTCCACGGCGACGTTGAGTTCATCTTCAACTACACACGAGAAGCCAACCCAGGAGAGCGAATCCCTGCGCACAATTCCATGGAACAGAAGATAGCGGCGGCCAGGTTTCTGCGAGATGAAGAGGACCTGTGGATGCCGGTAGTGTTGGATGACCTTCATGGTTCCATTCACCGCAGGTATTCCAAGCTGCCCAACGCGGCCTTTCTGATTGACAAGTCCGGACGCGTGGCCTTCCGCTGCCTGTGGGCGCGGCCGGAGCCGTTGGCAGCCGCCATGGAAGAATTGCTCGAGTTCCAGCGGGAGCATGGCGGCGACCACACCGTAGTCCGCGGCGGACAGGACCTCTCCATGCCAGTCTCTTACGGAACACTCTATGCGTATCGCGCTCTGCAGCGCGGTGGGAGACAGTCACTCCGCGATTTTCAACACGCCCTGGGTTTTCGCCGACCTACGGCTTCTTCCGCTGACAAGTCGCTGCTCGGAAGACCTGCACGCCTGTTTGCCATCGGCACACTGGCGACGATTGCGCTGGCCGGAGGCGTGTACGCCGGATTTGAATTACGCCGTCGTCGTCTGGGTGGCGGTGGCCGCATTAATCCCTATCGTGCTTATGAAAAGGAAAAAATCCAGGATACCGACGCCGAGACGGACTATGGTGCGATAGGGATTTAGAACGCCGCCGCAATCGTCTTCTGCACGTCTTCTTCCGTATGCGCGGCGCTCAGGAACGCGGCTTCAAATTGTGATGGCGGCAGGTAAATTCCCTTTTCCAGCATGGCGCGATGGAACCTGGCAAACGCCTGCGTATCGGATTTTTCAGCAGTCTGCCAGTCAACCACCTTTCCGGACTGGAAAAACCACGTGAACATCGAACCAACCTGGTTCGCGGAAAACGGAATGCCCTTGCGCCTGGCGGCTTGAAGCACGCCATCCACCAGGGTTGAAGCGTGTTGGCTGAGTTGCAAATAAATTTCCGGATGCGCAGCCAGATAGCGGACCGTCGCCAGGCCCGCGGCCATGGCGAGCGGATTTCCGGATAGCGTCCCCGCCTGGTAGACCGGCCCAAGCGGCGCGATCATGTCCATGATTTCGGCACGCCCGCCGTAGGCCCCTACGGGCAATCCTCCGCCGATGATCTTGCCCAGCGTCGTCAGATCAGGCTTTACGCCCGACAGTTCCTGGACGCCACCGAGCGCCAGGCGGAAGCCGGTCATGACTTCATCGAAAATCAGAAGCGCCCCATTCTGCTCTGTGTGCAGGCGCAGAAACTCCAAATAACCTGTGTTCGGGGGCACGCATCCCATGTTGCCCACCACCGGCTCAACGATAACGCAGGCAATCTGGCCGGGGAACTTGCTGAATGTTTCTTCGATTGCCGTCTTGCTATTGAAGGGCAGGGCGATCGTGAATCGCGCCTGCTCCTCCAGCACGCCGGCGGACCCGGGAATGCCCAGCGTGGCCACGCCTGATCCAGCCTTGACCAGCAGGGAGTCGGCATGACCGTGATAGCAGCCTTCAAACTTGACGATATATTTGCGTCCGGTGAAGGCCCGAGCCAGCCGGATCGCGGACATGGTCGCTTCGGTCCCCGAACTGACAAAACGGATTTTGTCGATGGATGGAAACGCCTTGATAACTTCCTCGGCCAGTTCGGCCTCGATGGGCGTAGAGGCGCCAAAGCTTGTGCCGTCACGATTGGCCTTCTCCACAGCTTCCACCACGGGAGGAAATGCGTGGCCTAAGATCAGCGGTCCCCAGGAGCCGACGTAGTCAATGTATTCATTGCCGTCTGCGTCCCATATCCGCGGGCCTTTGCCGCGCACAATATACAGGGGATCGCCGCCAACGGCCTTGAATGCCCGCACCGGCGAGTTCACGCCGCCCGGGATAACGCGCGAGGCACGAGCGTGGAGCTCACGAGATTTCTTTTGGCGGTCCATTGAATGAACAAATATACAGCACGGCAGACAAACCATCCGATCATCAGGTCGATCCGTTCTCCCTCTATGCCGCTCTATGTCGCGCCTTGCCGCTTTCGAAGTTTCGTACCGCATGTCACCATGCAAATGGAGGTTCCCGATGTTCCGCAAAATGTTCTTCTTGTGTATCTGTGTTGTTACTGTGCCTGGATTCGCCCAGAACCGTCCTCGTATTCCCGACAACAAAGAACTGGTGACCAGGGCCAGAAGCGTCTACGTCCACTCAGAAACCTTCTACATGAAACGCGAGAACCTGGAGAGCTCGTTGCTGGGCAGAAAAGAGTTCAAGGCCTGGGACCTGCAAATCACCGCCGACGCGAAGCGCGCGGACCTGTGGGTGAGAGTGCGGCGCATCCCGTTCAGCAATCACTTCAACTACACCGTAACCGATCACGAAACGGAGACCGTGGTGATGGCCGGCAAAGTGGATTCACTCGCCGGGACCGTCTATGGCCTGATTGCGGACGAAATCATCCATAAGATGAAGGTCTATCGCGGTGACCCTCTGGCGCAGCCGGCGCCGCAACCCGCGGCGCGCTCGGCGCCAGCACCGGTGGATCCGAACCCTTAGGCGGCGGCCGTGCGTCTACTCTCCGAGATCAGGATCGCTCAGCAGCGAGTCATTGACCCGGTTGGTAAAGTTGGCCGCGGCAACGGTCAGGACCAGCTCAACAATCTGCTCCTCGGAAAAGTACTTCCGCAGTTCCTGCAGATGCTGGTCCCGGATGGTAGAGGCCCCGCGAGTGACCTGGTCGGCAAAGTGGATCACCGCTTTCTCTTTCTCATCGAACAAGTTGCTGCGATGGAAAAACAGCAGTGCGCGAACCTGATCAGCCGTAATTCCGATCCGCTTCGCCGAAGCGGTGTGCGCCTTGGTTCAATACTCGCAGCTGTTGATTAGCGATGTCTTGAGATAGGCGAATTCCTTGTACTTTGGCTCCAGTGCGCCGGGCCCGGTGGCGGCGGCATAGAACGGCAGAAAGTTTTTGAGCACTTCGGGTTTATGGGCCATCACGCCAAAGAAGTTGGGCATGAATCCGAACTTCTGCTTCATGCTTTGATAAATAGGCTTCAATTCCGCCGCTGCTTTCTCTTCGGTCAGGGGCTTTACCACTGCCATGATCTCCTCCATTCCGCTGGCCGGCAGCGGAGAATTCGCCGCCAATTATATCTCTTGTTATCTTTGGAATTCGCGGCAACGATCTCTGTGGAGTAGTGGGCCCATTGGCCATCGGCTAAAATAGACATGTGATCTTGCCCTTCGTCCGCGAAGTGCTGGCGGACGTGGAAAAGAGCGCCGCCTTCCAGCAGGCGGCCGTACATTTCAAGCGCAGGGGGGCGTCAGTTCCTTTTGCGGGACGCATGCGTCTGTCCGGTCTGGTCCCTGCCGCGAAATCTCTTCTTATTCCTTACCTGCAACGCATGGCCGGCGTTCCTCTTGTCCTGCTAGTTGCCGACAACCGGGCCGCTGAAGCCGTATTTCCTGTGGTCCAGGCCTTCTGTGAATTGACCGGCGCATCGGATCCGGAATCCGTTGTCAAGCTGCCGGCCTATGATGTGCTGCCCTTTGAAAATATGTCGCCGCATCCTGAGATCCAGGAAGAACGCGCCACCGCGCTATGGAAGATTTCGACCCGAGCGGCCACGATTGTGATTGCGCCGCTGGAAGCCGCTGCCATGCGGCTTCGTTCAGCCGAGCACTACTCGGGGCTGGCGCGCGTGGTGCGGCGCGCTGACACTCTCGATGTAGAAGAGCTGATCCAGCACCTGAACACTGTCGGCTATACAGCGGTGGACGTGGTCGAAATGCCGGGCGAATACGCGCTGCGCGGCGGCCTGCTCGACGCTTATCCGCCGGAAGCCGACCGTCCGTTGCGCATGGAGCTGTTCGGCGACGAAGTTGAATCCATACGCAAGTTCGATCCCGGCACGCAGCGCTCCGCCGCGCCGGTGGACGAAGTCTTTCTCCTCCCGCTGACCGAGACGCCGGTCCGCGAAGAATTGCTGACGGAAATCCACGCACGCCTCTCCGGTTCCCGGATAGAAGGAGCCGGAGACTCCGTGCGCGACGCTCTGGCCGCCACCGGCGTGACCATTTTCCCTGGCTGGGAGTTCTACGCCAACGCCGGCGCGCAGAACACCATCTTCGATCTGCTGCCTAATGCTGTAGTGCTGGTTGACGAACCACACGCCATCCTGGCCGCTCAGGAACGCTGGTGGGACAAAGTCACGCAACGCCACGAGATCAGCGGAGTGGGTAAACTGGCAAGACCAGAAGACATTTATGTGCCGCCGGCAGAATGGAATGAGCTCATTGCCAAACTGCCAGGCGCGGACTTGGAACATCTCGGCTTGATTGGCAGTTTGCCACAGAAAGAAGACATCGGCGAGGGCGCCGGCGCCGCACGAGCATGGAAGACTCCGGAGACTACACCCAACGACCCTTCAGGCGAATCCCGATCACCCGATCACCCGATCACCCGACCACCCGATCTAATCGAGTTCCTCACCCAGCCCACGCCGCGCTTCCACGGCTCGGTCCCCGGCATGGTGGAAGAAGTCAAAAAGCTCACCGCGCAGGGCCAGCGCGTAATCTTTGCCGCACCCAGTACCGGAGACATGGAGCGCATGGCGGACGTCTTTATGGAATACCAGGTGCCGTTCCGCATGGGCAGCCGAAATCCGGTGCATGGCAGCGAGACGTATCTGGACGAAACAGCGTATTTCGCCGCCGATCTTATGACTACTACTTTCGTCCGTGCACCGATACCGAACGGAGTGGCCCTGCCGGAGTCACACCTGGTGATCTTCGGCGCGCGCGATCTCTTTGACGATTCTGAAATTGTGACTGCGCGGCCGCAGCGGCAGAGGTCCAAAACAGCGGCCTTCATGTCCGACTTCCGCGACCTGGCGATGGGCGACTATGTGGTCCACGTGGAACACGGAATCGGCATGTATCAGGGGCTGAAAGAAATCCAGCAGGGTGACACCACTGGAGAATTCATGGTGCTGGAATTCGCTGAAGCCGCCAAGCTCTACGTGCCGCTGACCCGGCTCGATCTGATCCAGAAATACCGGTCAGGTGAAGGCGTGAAGCCCGCGCTGAGCCGCCTGGGCGGCCTGGCCTGGGCCAAGACCAAAGCGCGCGTCAAACGGGCCATGAAGGACATGGCGGACGAACTCCTCAAGCTCTACTCCGAGCGCAAAACCGCGCAGGGCCACATTTTTCCGCCAGACACACAATGGCAAAAAGAGTTTGAAGACTCGTTCGAATTCAACGAAACCGACGACCAACTTACCGCCACAGCCGACATCAAACGCGACATGGAGTCCGGCTTGCCCATGGACCGCCTGCTCTGCGGCGACGTCGGTTATGGCAAGACTGAAGTCGCCATGCGCGCGGCATTCAAGGCCGCGCAGGATAACAAGCAGGTCGCGGTGCTGGCGCCTACAACTGTCCTGGCCTTCCAGCATTATGAAAGTTTCAAGCGCCGCTTTGCCGCCTTCCCCATCACCATTGAGATGATCAGCCGCTTCCGCACCGCGAAGCAGCAGAAGGAAATCGTGGAAAAAGTCGAACAGGGCAAAGTGGACATACTGATCGGCACGCACCGCCTGCTCTCGAAAGACATCAAGTTCCAGGACCTGGGCCTGCTGGTGGTGGACGAAGAACAGCGGTTCGGCGTCCGCCACAAAGAACGGCTCAAGCAGCTCAAGAAAGAAGTGGACGTGCTGACCATGTCCGCCACTCCGATTCCGCGCACGCTGCATATGTCCATGGTCGGCCTGCGCGACATGAGCGTGATTGAGACGCCGCCCAAAGACCGCATGGCCATCCAGACAGTGGTCGCCGGCTACGACGAAAAGCTGGTCAAGTCCGCCCTGGAGCACGAACTGGAGCGCGGCGGGCAGGCCTATTTTGTGCACAACCGCGTGGAGAGCATATATGAGATCGCCGCCAAGCTACAGGAGATGTTGCCCCAGGCGCGAGTGATCGTGGGCCACGGACAAATGTCGGAAGGCGAACTGGAAAAAGTAATGATGACGTTCGTGCGCCATGAGGCGGACATCCTGGTCGCGACGACCATCATTGAAAACGGCCTGGATATTCCGCTGTGTAACACCATCATCATCAATCGCGCCGACCGTCACGGACTCTCGGAACTGTATCAGTTGCGAGGAAGAGTTGGCCGGTCGAACCTCAGAGCGTACGCGTACTTGCTTGTCCCCGCAGAACAGGAACTGACTCCGGTCGCGCGGCGCAGGCTGGCGGCGTTGAAGGAATTTTCCGACCTGGGCGCGGGCTTCAAGATTGCGGCGCTCGATCTTGAACTGCGCGGCGCGGGCAATCTTCTGGGCGGCGAACAGAGCGGCAACATTGATGCCGTGGGTTTTGAAATGTATACCGGCATGCTGGACCACGCCATCCGCGAACTGAAAGGCGAAGCCGTAGCCGAGAAGAGCAGTGTGGCGCTGAACCTGGGCATTGATCTGCGCATTCCCACGCAATATATCGCGGAAGAGAATCAACGCTTGCGCATGTACAAGCGCGCGGCCGGTGTGGAAGACGAAAGCCAGCTAGAGGACGTCCGCAAAGAACTGCAAGACCGATACGGAACCCCACCCGAGGCAGTACAACATCTCTTGTCGGCCGCCGCTCTGAAACTGCTGTGCGAGCGCGTGGGCGTACTGAATATTGACCGTAAACGCGAGAGCCTGACGATTAAGTTCGCCGAACAAGCGGCCATCGAGCCGGAACGCCTGGCCCGCTTCGTCGCCGAGACCAAAGGCTCGCAGTTCACTCCCGGCGGCGTGCTCAAGTTCAATTTGAAATCCACGCAACCGGAAGCGGTGATGCAGCAGGTGGGGACTTTGTTAAAAGACTTGAGTGCTGAGGTAGTGAGAGTAGAGTAGTCTCATGCGCAGCAAGCCAGCGACAGTCAGAAAAACTGAGGATTTCGAATCTGAAAAGAGTGGTGTCGTGGGACATAAAGAGCGGCGGAAATGGGCATGGTGCACAATCATTGCGGTGTTGCAGTCCGGCGTTTTGTGCAGTGCCTTGGCGCAATCGAACACCTATCCCAACGGAAAGAAACCTGAGCCCGGAACAATTCGGCATGAGATCGTGTTGCTGACACAGCAAGCTGTCCAGCAACAATGGCCGGTGACTTTGGATCTCATCAACGCTCCTGCCATGTTGGAACAAGTGGAGCCCGGGCAGTGTATTCGGTTCGGCGTGGCTGCAACGGGTGAGGGCCGCTTCGAGCTGCTGAAGCAGGCCAAGTTCACTTTCGAAGTCACTTTCCTCGGCAAGCCTCAGGTCTTTGCAGCGGAATCAGCCGAGGCCGTAAAGCAAATAAAGCCTCAAGGCGGTGATTTTGTCTCTCAAGCGCTCGATGCAGCTGGAATCAAGAACCCTCTTGCCAGTTTAGTAAGTCTGGCTGCTTCCAGGGCTCAATGGTGCGCCGCGGTAGACGTTCGGGATGGACGAGCGACTGTGGAGGGCACGGCAACCACAGCCGATGGCAAGGCAGTAGCCTTGAAAAGCCGCACCATCGAGGTGAGGACCTTTGAGACGGTTCGGAAGCGATCTTCGTTTAAAGATCTGCGAGAAGCCGAAGAATGGCTTCAGTACTATTATGCTGCACCAGACCCGGCACGATTACTACCTGCCTTGCGGCTGGTGGTGGCCAACGAAAAGGCACGAAGTCAGCCGTCTACGATTAGTTTCTTTGGGTCCGCTTTGAAAGCCCATAGATTTGCTGCCGATGAATTGATGAGTCAACTTTCTCGCGAAGATAGGATGGTTCGGACCTACGCCATCGCCGCCTTGAGTTGGGGAGGTTACGAGATGGAATCGCTCGTAGGCGCGCTGGACGACAATGACAAAGCCGCGTTGCGCGAAATCCACCCGCCCGACCCTTTCGATAAGACACCGGCCATGGACATAGGCAGCCGCCAAGACATGCTATGGTCTATGTTCTTCGCTACCGGAAGACCGGAGCCTGTGCGTGCCATCGCCAGCGAACTTGCCTGGGGCGATGATTATGTCAAGTTTAAGCAGACCCTTGATTCGGGGCGAAGGCCGGACATGAATGACAGCACTTTCCGGGCAATAGGCTACGGGGCCGCGGGTTGGTCCTTGAGCGCCTTGTCGCGTCAGCATGGATTGATCATGGACTACCTTGACGCGCTTAAAACTTCTTCCGATACTTCTCCCGTGATCAAGAAAGAGCTGGAGAATATGTTTACCAATCCGGCATTTCGGCCGCCTCCGGAAATGCAACAGAAGTAAAGGCATCAAAAACTTCTTGCGCACTCTTACTCATACCGCAACGCGATCACCGGGTCGACTTTCATGGCGCGGCGGGCGGGAATGTAGCACGCGGCAAGAGCCACCACGCACAACAAGACCGCAACGCTGACAAACGTGAGAGCGTCGGTGGCTGTGACACCGAAAAGGAGGGCCCTCAGAAAGCGCGTCAGCGCAAACGAAACCGCCAGGCCCAGGACCAAACCCATCATTGTCAAGCGCAGGCCCTGGCTCAGGACCAGCCGGCGAATATCGCCAGCCTGCGCGCCGATGGCCATGCGAATGCCGATCTCCCGGGTCCGCTGGCGCGCAGTATAGGCGATGACCGCGTAGATCCCGACCGCCGCCAGCACCAGCGACAGCAGTCCGAACGCCCCCACCGATGTTCCGGCGATACGCGAGTTGACGCTGACCGCCTGCACATGCTCGCGCAGCGTGCTCACGTCCCAGACTGGGAGACTCGGATTCAGCTGGTGGACCGTCTTCTCCACCAGGGGCGCCAGGGTCATGGCGTCACCGGACACCCGGGCGTGAATCACCAGGCCATTCGTGTAGGACTGGAACAACGGCAGATAGAAGAAAGGCTGGCTGGTGTCGCCCAGGTCCTGATAACTGCTGTTGCGCGCCACGCCGATCACAGTAAACGAATCCTTCAACCAGTCGGCGCTGATTTTTTTCCCGATCGCATTCTGTCCTGGCCAGTAGCGCTCCGCCAGCGACTGGTTGACGATCACCATCGATTGCGACTTCTCGTTGTCCTGCGCGGTAAAATCCCTCCCTGCCAGCAAGGGGATCTGCATGGTATGAAGATAGTTGGGGCCGACAACGCTGTTGGGAATCACCATGGATTCGTGCTCCTGCGCCGTGTAGCCTTCGGGCTGGATGGAGTCCGACCGGAAGTAATAACCCAGCGGAATCCAGTTGGCCAGGCTTACGGACTCAACGCCGGGCAACGTTTCCAGCTTCGCCAGCAGCTGCCGGTTGAACTCACGGCCTCTTACCTCGTCGTAACCCTGGGGAAAGAGTTCGTAAGAAGTCAGCAGGACGTGATCAGCGTTGAAGCCGATGTCGAACTTCTGCTGGTTGGCAAAACTGCGGATAAAGAGGCCGGCGCAAACCAGCAACAGCAATGACAAGGAGAGTTGCAAAACTACCAGCGCGCCGGAGAGCCGCGCCTTTCGCACCCCGCCGGAGGCGCTGCCCGTCTCCTCCTTCAGAACCGTGACCGGCGTAAGCCCGGACGAGCGCAGCGCGGGCAGAATACCGAACAAGAAACCGGTAAGCAATGCGATGCCCAGCGCGGCCAGAAGCACCGCGCGATCAGCATGTACATTCAGGAAGATGGGCAGGTTCGATGGCGGAAAAAACTTGCTGAATACACCTGCGGTCCACGTGGTGAGCAGCATGGCCAGCGCGCCGCCCATCAGC
>DATMPO010000142.1:0-2979 GCA_035567035.1 Verrucomicrobiia bacterium
AATTGAAGAAGTGAAAGCAAGAGCAATGGCAGGCTGGATCGTAAGCGGCTCGCCACGTTGAAGAAATGCATTGGACGGGCCCGCGGCCTTTCGGCGTTGGCCGAGCAGGCGCGCTCCGCTTCCTCACTTGCCATCAATGGAGAATGCCAGCAAGACGTTGCCGAGAGTGCCGCCCACGAACGCGTAGCCTGAATTGACATAGAGCATTCCACCCACGACGACGGAGCCGGGGCCGTCGAGCGAACCGCCGTTGGCCTTCACACCGTTGACGGTACTGTATTCGCGCTCGGTATCGATGTCCCAGAGGATACGGCCATCTTCGGCAGAATAAGCCCGCAAGTGGCCATCCAACCCGCCGGAAAAGACCACACCGGGAATTGCCGTCACCGCCGCCGATTGCGCGGGACTACAGCCTGGCTTATCTCCACAACCAGGATGCGGCGTGTACCACAGGATCTCGCCGGTTTCCTGATTGAGAGCGAAGAGTCCGCCGCCAGCTTTAGGGTCCAACTGAAACGACATACCGAACACGGATTTCCGTGCGCCTGCTGTTCCGGCCGCCGCGGGGTGGAACTCAACGTCCGAAACGGCTACGTAGACATTCTTTGCGTCGACGGCCGAGCCCCATTGCACACCGCCGAGCTTCCCACCCTTGCCGACTCGTCTTTGCCACAGAATTTCGCCCTTGCGATCAGGGTCGATCGCGTGCACCATCCCGGACTTCTGGCCGGCGATCAAGGCGCGATGGCCATTCGAGAGGTTCACCAGGATGGGAGAAGAGCCGAAATCGAAGTCAGGTCCGTTTGCTTCAGGACAGTTGCCTTGCATCGAGGGAGGTCCACCGCAGTCCATGGTGTAGGCATCTCCCCCGGTCATCTGGCGCGACCAGAGCAGCTTGCCCGTTTCTGAATCGAACGCCAGAAATGCGTCAGAAGTGGCCGCAGCAGGATCGGAGTAGCTGTCGCCGGTAGTCACATAAACCGCGTGATTCTTGAGGTCGACCGTTGGCGACGACCAGACTGCCGCGCCGGAAGGACCCCAGAGCTGTACGCCCTGTTTGTTTTTGCGCACCGGTCGCGGTTCTTCCGGGATGGTGTAGCCCTTCCAAACTACTTTTCCTGTGGCGGCGTCCAGTGCCGAGATGCTGCCGCGAAACTTGCAGCACTCATAACTTGAATCGGCCCCAAACAACTCTTCCGCGGAAGACGCCGGCACATACAGCTTTCCACCTGCAAGCGCTGGCGCGCCGGTGATGACCGCGGCCGGATGGTCCTCGACATGAGTCTTCCACAAGAGTTTCCCTGTAAGAGCGTCCAACGCATAGGCGTTGGCGCGTTGATCGCCGAAATAGACGAACCAGTTTTGTCCGTTCGAGCCAACGCTAATGGCCGTGCGAACTGGGGCGATCGCCTCGAACTCCCAGTGAAGACAGCCGTCGCTGGCGCCGAGCGAGTAGACTTTGCGGCCCGCGCTTCCAACAAAGAGACGCCCGCCAATGACTGCGGGCTGCGCATTGGCCTGAGTGGCACCGGGAAATCCAAAAGCCCATTTCAGTTTCAGCTTCGCAACATCGTCCGCGCGCAGGCGGGCCATCTCGGCTGGCTGAAAGCGATGTTGTGTGAGGTCCGCACCCCATCCATTCCAATGAGCCTGGTTGTCCGCGAACGGCGCGGTTTCCGCGGGGCAGGCTTTCTGCTCAGGCTGTTGTGCATTTGCCTGGCTTTGGTCCGCAAGAAAATGGACTAGCGTATCCACTTCTGCCGCAGATAGTTTCGCGGCTTGCTTGCTCATGGCGCCGGTGGTCAGCGCCGCGCGCACGTTTTCCGGCGACATGTGAGCCATAGCCGCTCGGCTCGGTGCACGCGAAATGCCGGTGTCGTGGCAACCGGCGCAGTGCTTGCCATACAGGGCGTCTCCATCCTTGTTCGCGGCGTTTTGATCTTGCGCTGGGACGGACGCGACGAACATCAGCAAGAGTGCGGCTTGTGCGAGCAAATTCAGCCCGCAATGCGCCACTGCGTTGGCAGAATTCTCCTTTGTCAAGAAGAGTACAGTCAGGTGGCGATCTTTCATGTTGAAGGCTCCTGAGCTTCCCCAGACTTCTGCGCGCGCGACGTAGTCAAGAGCCAGTCTGTGGCGCCCTTATTTGTTGGAGCTTATCCTACACGGTTTGCAGCGCGATCGCGGCGCGGCGCACGATTACTTCTTGCGTTTGGCGGCCTTCGCGGCGGCCACGGGCTTGCCCGAGAACGCGGACAATAGCTTGCCGCCATCGGGACTCCCCAGTCCCGTGCAAGCGTCCCAGCCGGGACCGGCTTGATAGGCTCCATTGTTGCCCTGGGTGATATCGCGCAGCACGCCCGACTGGAACTTGGTGTAAAGAATGGTGTTGATAAAACCGCAGCGAGCATTCAATCCCTGGTTGAGCCGTGCAATCAGCGACGCCCACAGCGGAGCAGACGCGCTGGTGCCCCCAATCGGATCGAGTTTCTTGCCATCGACGTGTATCACGGCCACGCCGGTATTGGGATCAGCGACGGCGGAAACATCCGGCACTCCCCGGCCGATTTTATGTGGAGGATCGGCGTTTGGCGGAACGTTGACGCCGTCCTGATACGCAGGTTTTGGAAATACCACGCTGACCCCTCCTCCTCCCGAGCCACCTTGCGGCAGCCCATTCCAAACCGTCTCGCTGGTGATAGAGGTAGGATTCGAATCGCTGTTGGCGACGAGAGTTGTGCCCCCGACTCCCAGCACGTTGGGGCTGGAGGCCGGAAAATCGGTGTGTGCGCCGCTGGGCTCCTGGTCCAGCGAACCATCGTCGCCCGAGGCGCAGCAAATCGTGATGCCCTTGGCCATGGCGGCTTCGAACGCCTGGTTCACGGTCGTGACGCCCATGGCGGTCCAGGCCCCGTTGGGATCGTCCTCTGGATTCCCGTAGCTGATGGAAATGACAGAAATGTTGTTGCTGTCGGTGAT
>DATMPO010000143.1:0-7116 GCA_035567035.1 Verrucomicrobiia bacterium
CGTCGTGGCGTTTTTCGGCCAGCCTTAAATCTCCGTCGCTTCTTCCTGGAGAGCGGTCAGGACTTCTTCTTCCACGTCCCAATTCTTCAGCAGCTTCACGGACGTTGCCATGGTGAATCCGGCGCGCATCAGGGCGCGGAAAGTCCGCGCAGCGTCACGATTGCTGGCCGGCTTCTTCAGCCGTTTGCGCCGGATAAACGCGCGCGCCAGTTCCATCTCGTTGACGTCACCATAGGTTTCCTCAACCGCTTTTTCGATCACCTCCGGATGGATGCCTTTGGCTTTGAGATCGGTGGCCACGCGGCGGCGGCCGAAGCGTTCATTGTCGCGGCGATAGGCGGAATAAGAAGCCGCGTAGTTGCGGTCGTCCAGATATTTCTGTTCTTTCAGCCGCGCCACCACGCATTCCACCAGAAGCGTTCCGTGCTCATCATTGGTCACGCGGGCGCGCATCAGTCGCTTCAGTTCGGCCACGCTGCGCATTCGGCGGCCCAGGGCCGCGATCGCGTAGTCATAGAGTGGGGCTTCGTCCAGGATCTTGTTGGGTCGTTTGAACGGCAACTTCGTTCTCTTGCTTCAGCCCGATCTTCGAAAGGCTGAAGTCGTCAGGCCCTTCCAGCGCTGAAGCCGGTCTGTTCCATCTGTTCGCGCGCGGCGTCGCTGGTGGAGTGGACGCCCTGCACCTTGAGTCTGAAGTCGTCCGGATTGCTGGCGTTTTCCAGCGCCGTCTCGTAACTCACCAGGCCTTGCTGGTAGAGATCGTAGAGCGACTGGTCAAACGTCTGCATGCCGTATTGCGACGTGCCGGCGGCCAGGGCCTCGTGGATCAGGCGCGTTTTTTCCGGTGTCATGATGCACTCCCGCACGAACGCGGTGGAGATCAGCACTTCCACGGCGGGTACGCGGCCGGTGCCGTCGGCGCGTTTCACCAGGCGCTGGCTGATGACCGCGCGCAACGTGGCGCCCAGCTGCATGCGGACCTGTTTCTGCTCGGGCGGCGGAAACACGGCAATGATGCGGTTGATGGTCTCCACGGCGTCCAGAGTATGCAGCGTGGAAAACACCAGGTGTCCGGTTTCCGCGGCGTGCAGCGCGGTGGAAATGGTTTCCAGGTCGCGCATTTCGCCCACCAGGATCACGTCGGGGTCCTGGCGCAAACTGGCGCGCAGCGCGGACGCGAAGGACGGCGTGTCCACTTCAACCTCGCGCTGGTTCACAAAACCTTTTTTGTCGCGATGCAGAAATTCGATCGGGTCCTCGATGGTGATGATATGTTCCGGACGCGTCGAATTAATTCTGTCCAGCATGGCCGCCAGCGTCGTGGATTTTCCCGAGCCGGTAACGCCGGTCACCAGCACCAGGCCGCGCGCTTCTTCGCAGATATGTTCGGTGACTTTCGGCAGGTAGAGTTCTTCCATGGCGCGGATCTTGGTGGGGATCACGCGCAGCACCAGTCCGACGTTGCCGCGTTGCTGAAAAACGTTCACGCGGAAGCGGCCTAGTCCGGCGACGCCATACGCCATGTCCAGCTCCGCGGACTCTTTAAACTTCTGTTTCTGCCGGTTCGACATCATGCTGAACGCCATGTTCAGCATGTCTTCCGCCGAGACGCGGGGCTGGTCGGTCAGCGGCACCAGTTCGCCGTCCACGCGCAGGTGCGGATAGTTGCCGACCTTCAGGTGCAAGTCGGAAGCCTTGCGCTCCATCGCCGTTCGCAGCAGATCATCTATATGCATGTTGCACTCTTTGAAACCGGATTCCGCGTGCCTAAGTGCCTGAAACGTATCACGTAGCTACCCATAACGCAATCGGATAACCGCTGGTTTCGCGGCACCGGCTACCTGCAAGTGTACGGCGAGCGGCGTCTGGCTACAATATTACCAATGGCACGAACCACCACCGGAAACCGGATAGTAATCCTGGGCGCAGGCTTTGCCGGCCTGAACGCCGCCAAGTCGCTGGCCGGCACGCAGGCCCAGATCACCGTAGTGGACCGCAAGAACCATCATGTTTTCCAGCCGCTGCTCTACCAGGTGGCGCTGGCGGTGCTTTCACCCGCTGAAATCGCGTCTCCCGTGCGGACCGTCATGCGCGGCGCGTCCAACGTCGACGTTCTTCTTGGCGACGCCACGGGCTTTGACCTGGCCAACCGCATCGTCAGGATCGACGACCTCGAACTGGCCTACGACTACCTGATAGTGGCCGCGGGCGCCACCCACGCCTACTTCGGACATCCCGAGTGGGAGCAAATCGCTCCCGGCCTCAAGACCATTGAGGACGCTCTGGAGATCCGTCGCCGCGTCCTGCTGGCCTTTGAAATGGCCGAGCGCGAAGCCCTGGCCAAGGGCCGGCAGATGGACCTGAACTTCGTGGTCATCGGCGCCGGACCAACCGGGGTCGAACTGGCCGGCTCGATCTCCGATATCTCCAAGCGCTACATGGCCCACGACTTCCGGGCGATTGATCCCAAACGCGCCAGGATCATTCTGCTCGAAGGCGGTCCGCGCGTGCTGCCGGCCTATCCCAACGACCTTTCCGCCAGCGCAGAAAAACAGTTGCGCCAGTTGGGTGTCGAAGTCCGGACCAACGCCATGGTCACCAGCCTGGAACCGGGCTGCGTGACGATCGGCAAAGACGCCAGCGCAGAAAAACTTCCTGCAACGGTCGTGCTCTGGGGCGCCGGAGTGTCCGCATCGCCACTGGGCAAGATGCTGGGCGCACCGCTGGACCGCGCCGGACGCGTCCTGGTCGAGCCGGACCTGACCATCCCGGGCCATCCGGAAATCTTCGTCATCGGCGACCTGGCCGCGGTAAAAATGAAGGACGGGGCAGACGGGAAAGAAGCCCAATTCGTCCCCGGAGTCGCGCCGGCGGCAATCCAAATGGGTAAATTCGCCGCCCGCCAGATCAAACGTTCTCTCAAAGGCAAACCGCACCAACCTTTCCACTACCTGGACAAAGGCAGCCTGGCCACCATCGGCCGGTCCAAAGCCGTGGCCGACCTGGGCAAACTGCATTTCTCCGGATACTTCGCTTGGCTGGCCTGGCTGTTCATCCATCTCATGTTCCTGATCGGCTTCCGCAACCGCATCCTGGTATTCCTGGAGTGGACATGGGCCTACATTACATATAGCCAGGGCGCGCGGCTGATCACCGGGGAAACCAGACCTCCCCAAATTCCCACACCGTCGAAACCTGCCAACCCTTCCAAATCCTAACTTAAGGGTGAGACAGTTTGGGGTTTCCGTTCACGGCGATGTCGCGCGATGAGGCGATCTCCCCTGCTAACAGGGAAAATAACAGGGGAGAATTTCGCCGCTTTCTCCCCGAAAACTCCCGGACCCAGGTTCCATGCACCTTCCAGGGCCTTTCTCCCTGAACAGTCCCATTTCGGAACAGGGGAATAACAGGGAGATAACAGGGGCATAACAGGGGAATAACAGGGGAGAAAGTATCGCCGCGATCGCAGGTGATCGCCGTCATCGGAGAAAGCACCAGCTTTCTTGCCCACTTTGGCTGACGGCTGAGTGCTGACTGCTGATTGCTAATTTTCAAAGATCTGGCGGCGGTCCGCCTGGGCGGCGCCGGTTTTTAAGGTTTTTCCGGCCAGGAGCTAGCGGCCAAGCAAGCTGGCAGCTTCCCCAAAAGGCTTAGTCTACGGCAAGGGTGAGATACGGAACAGGCAACAAAAACGATGATTTCAGGCTGTTTTGTTTCCATGACTTTCCACCGTGCCATGCCGGCGAGCAAAAAGGACCGCCAACAGGCTTTTACAGCCAGCGAAAAATAAAAAAAATGAAAAAAGCTGAATTGCCTGTTTGTTTCAATGGTATCGGGGGTCCTAATGGTCTGTTTTGGATTCTCAAAATCGGTGCTGTAAAAGCAACCAATGTCATCGTACGATTGGCTGTCGAACCTGGACGGACCAAAGGAGGTCAATAAGTGAATCGATTTCTTGTGCGGGCAGTGGTGATCGCAGGCGGCGGGCTTGTCTGCCTGTTGAGTACGGGCGCCGGCCCGTTGTGGGGGCAAAGCAATCCCTTGAGCGCGGACGTCAAGCGGGACTACACGAACATAAAAGGCTTTTTCATCAGGGCCGCGGAAAAAATGCCCGAAGAGAATTACGGATTCAAGCCATCGCCCGACGTGCGCAGCTTTGGTCAGCAGGTCGCGCACGTTGCCGACGACCAATATAACCTGTGCTCTCCCGCCAAAGGGGAAACCAGGAAAGCGTCGTATACCCACATTGAGGATACGCTGTTCAAAAAGGCGGACCTGGTCGCCGCGCTGAAGGAAGCCTTCGCGTATTGCGATGGCGCATACGACGCCCTGACGGACGCTTCCGGCGCGGAGCTCGTCAAGTTTGGCAAGGGGGAGAGAACCAGATTTGCCATGTTGAACTGGAACCTATGGCATACCTGGGAACATTACGGGAATGTGGTGGTGTACCTGCGCATGAAGGGCCTGGTCCCGCCGACAAGCGAGAGGATGCAGATGAAATAGCTTTTCGGCTATCCCGTGTTCGCAAAGCGGCGGCAAAACTTGCCGCTGACCTGTCCCGGCTGGCCGTGGATCACGCAGATGACGCGGATGACGCGCATCGGGAGTAGAGAGGTTCTGGTTTTGTCCGGCTAATTGCCAATTGCTCTTTTGCTATTTGCCAATTGCCTCTCAAAAACAAAAAAGCCCGGACCGCATTGCGTGGTCCGGGCTTCTTTGACTTTAAATCAGTGAAGGTCTAGTGATCGCTGTCTTTATCGAAGTGGAACATATCAAACAGGTCCCCAACGGCCGGGCTGTTGACCGGCACGTAGGGATTGCTTGCGTGTTGAATGGGATTTGGCAGGTTGTCGCGGCTGCGGCCGGTCAACGGCTTCAGATTCCAGTTGCGTTCAATGAACTTCACGATGGACGCGTGGTCTCCATAGGTGTGGCTCACGTGGCCGCCTTTGGTGAAGGGCGAAACGATGATCAGCGGAATGCGTGGCCCATCGCCAAAGAAATCAAGCGGCTGTATGAAGCCGGAGTCGAAGTAACCGCCGCCTTCGTCAAAGGTGATGATGAACGCGGTGTTCTCGGCAAGCTCCGGATGGCGATGGAGTCCATCCGTCACGCGCTCAATCAGGGATTCCAGAATGTCCAGCTTGGAGCTGGCCGGATGGCCGTCTCCGAAACTGTCTGGTTTCAAATAAGAGACCGCCGGCAACTGTCCATGGTCCAGACCATCAAAGAAGTCGGTGGCGTCTTTGATGTGCGCTGCCCGCTGGGCCGGGTCGCCCATGATGGAGCTGGCATACTGGAACGGGTTGCAGATGTCGCAGTAAAAATCGCCGCCGGTGCCGATTATCACGTCCACCGGATCAGTGGACCCGTTGTCAAAGCGCCGCGCGGCATCGAATCCGCCGCCATAGAACGCCCAGCTGATGTGCTTTTCATTCAACGCGTCGCCAATCGTGCGCAGCGAAGACGGCGGGACCGCCGTTCCCGCATTGATGGCCGCGGTATTGAGCTGGCCATTGGAGAGGAATCCGGGACGCGTGTTGTTGATCATGTAGAAGGTATTCGGGGCGCAATTGGTCGCACTCAGGTCCGGCCGCGTGGGCAGAGACTTGAGGTAGTCATCAATGGGCTGGATCCCCGGCTGTGTCGGATCGCCGCATTCGGTCCAGCGCGCGTCCCTGACAAAAGCGTCGTTGGTCGCGCTCTGCGGATTCGGATTGGCAACCTGTTTGGCCGGAGGTTGTGCGGGGAAGCCGGCTACCGCCTCCCAGGGCAGGGCGTCCGCCGTGCCGATCATGGTGTGCTGCACTGCGGTGCCGCCCATGACGGGCTGGTGATAGTTGTCGCTGATGGTGTATTCGTCGGCCAGGCGCTTGAACACCGGGGCATCGCCTTGCTGGACGTTATAGAAGCCCATGGAGTTGCTGCCGCTGTCGTCGCCGCGCGCGATGCCTACGAACGGAAGCAGGTCCGCCTTGCAGCCGGACGGGTTCGCCGGCGTGGCATCCAGGACGCTGCAATCGTATTGCTGCCACATGTGGAAGAAACGATGCACCATGTCGCCAGTGTAGCTGTCGTATTGCAGCCGTCTCTCGCCTGTGATCGGGAACGAGGTATTGGCCAGGTGGTCGAAATTCGCAATTCGCGTGTCCGGCTGGACGCAAAAGGACGGCGGAAGCGTGGGGTCCGCGGTGCAGTTGGTCAGTCCGGTTGCGCCGGTGGTGAGCAGGAACAGGTCTTCAATCTCCAGCGAAGGCGAAATCGTGTGCAACTGGCCGGTGGAGAAGCTCCCAGCGTCAAAAGGCGCCACTGTGTCCACGGGATCTTTCAGGAACTGGCTGCGCGTGACCGCCAGCGGCGGCGCGAACCCGACTTCCGGAGTCGGCAGGAAAGGCGAATACGCGGTCTTGCCGGGAGCGATCAGCTTGCGTGTATCGATGAAATAGCTGGGGGGATTGATGTTCTGGAGCAGAAACTGCGTAGCCAGACCGGCATTGGGCCCCGGCGAGCCATCGGCCCGCACAATGCCTTTGGACAGCAGGTTGGAAACGGAACCGTGTTTGGGAACGTAGGTGCCGTAAATATTATCGAACGTGCGGTTTTCGCCAATGATGACGATCAGGTGCTTGATCGGCGTTGCGGTCTTTGCGCCGCCATCGTCAGGGTCTTCGTGATTGAGCGCCGACGCGCGGGCTGGGAAGAGCGTCAACGCAATCAGGAACATGCTGAGGACAGCGCTCAAGCGCCGTTTCCGAGGAAGGGATGCTGTAGTCATATTTGCTCCTTTATTGTTGCTGTGCGAACTTGCAAATTCGCTTGAGAGCAAAGCTATCCCCGCCGTGTTGAAGGCTCGTAGCCGCTGGGTTAAAAGCGCGTAAATGTGTCGGGAAAAATTGTGGAAAAGCCAAAACGGAACTGGGTTTGTGCGGCTAATTGCCAATTGCTATTTGCTAATTGCTTCTTGTGTGTGTTATAAATGTACCGTATGTGGTACACTAATCTGTGGTGGATAAGCGCAAGCAATCACTAGCCGAGGAAGGGGAAGAAGCAACCAGCCTCCGACCGGGCAAACGGGTTCAAGCCTTCTTTTACCGGACAGAGGCAGGCGGGGAGCCG
>DATMPO010000144.1:0-5321 GCA_035567035.1 Verrucomicrobiia bacterium
ATGCTTCACTCGGCCGATGCGGTGGCTCAGGCGGCCCAGGGGCAATTGACCACGGCATATAACTTGGCTGCGGGAAAACCCGTAGGAACCCACCTTCCTCCAGACATTGGAGGCTCGACTCTCTTTCCTGGCGTTTATACAACTGTTGCCCAGCCGACACTCCAGATAACCGGGAATCTCACCTTGGACGCGCAAGGCGATTCAACGGCCGTCTGGATCTTCCAGATCTCATCCACGCTGACTACGGCAGCTGGGCAGGTCAAACTCCAGAATGGCGCCCTGCCTCAGAACGTGTTTTGGGCTGTCGGTAGTTCGGCAACTCTTGGCACAGGCACAACAATGGCCGGGAACATCATGGCCCAGGCATCCATCACGCTGAACACCGGCGTTACGCTGAATGGCAGAGCGCTGGCGTCAATTGGGGCAGTCACATTGATCAGCGACACGGTGAATGTGCCTCCTTGTCCCGGTCCATGAGGCATGTGGTAGTGAGAGCGGCTTTGGGCTGGTTCCGTGACAGTCAGGATGGGGCAGCAAGATTTCGCGTTATCAAAGTTCGGAGGAATATTCGCATGTCATCACATTCAAAGGGCCACTTTGCCCGTGTCCTAGCAACACTGGCGGCCATGATTGCTCTTCTGTGTGCGCTCGCCTCTCCAGCCGTAGCTCAGAACAAGCCTGCTCCCAAGTGGGAACTTTACGGCGGATATTCCTTCTTTCATCCCGGCGCGGATGTCCACGGTCAACTTCCCGGCGCATTGCTCCCACTGAGCAGCCGCTTGGAAGCGAATCCCCGCGGTGCTGGCGCCAGCGTTACCTATAATTTCAATCGCTGGTTTGGGTTGACGTTGGATACCAGCACGCATTGGGGCAGCGGTGAAGTCGGGCTCCCAAAAAGAATTGACGACGCCGCGTTCTCCACTCTCTCATTCGGCCCAAAAGTTACCTTTCGCCATGAACATTTTTCCCCGTTTCTCGAGGTGTTAGTGGGCGACCATCGTCTCATGCCGGATGCCTTCCACGATATCGACAAACTGGGGTTCATGTTCGGCGGAGGTCTGGATGTCAACCTGTCAAGGCACGTGGCTCTACGGCTGATCAGGGCAGACTATGTTTACTCGAATTACCGCTATGGAGACCCGGCTGTGACGCCCAGCACGGAAATCCGCGGAGTAAGACTACAGGCTGGCCTCAATTTCATGTTCGGCGGCGGAGAGCCTCCACTACCGCCCACTGCGGCTTGCTCGGTGCAACCCGGCGAAGTCTTCGCCGGTGAGCCTGTGACCGCCACGGCTAGCGGATCGAATTTCAATCCCAAGCGCACGGTGACCTACAGCTGGAATGGCACTGGCGTGAAAGTCACGGGGAGCGATGCCTCCACGCAGATTGACACAACGGGCTTGCAGCCCGGCTCCTATGCAGTCACTGCTAACTTGAATGAAGGCGGCAAACATGGTTTTGCATCCTGCAGCGCCAGGTTCACCGTGAAAGAGCCGCGTCCTCCCACGATTTCATGCTCGGCAGATCCCGAGAGGGTGCGAACGGGCGGGAACTCAACCATTCATTCGGCCGCTAACAGCCCGGATGGCAGAAGGCTGATTTACAGTTACACCTCAAGCGCCGGTGAGGTCTCCGCCAACGGTGACACCGCCACGTTGAATACTCGGGACACGCAACCCGGCCGGATCACGGTCACTTGCAACGTAAACGATGACCGCGTTCCGCCGCTCACGGCTTCCTCCACCACCTCGGTGCTCGTGGAAGCTCCGCCGCCTCCAGCCCCTGCCCCGGAGATCAAGCAACTGGAAGCCAAGCTTGCCCTCCATAGCATTTACTTTCCAACCGCCCGGCCCACCGTTGAGAATCCCGAGGGTGGCTTGGTTGACAGTCAGGCAGCGATCCTGATTGCGCTGGCCAACGACTTCAAGGCGTATTTGAAATACATGCCTGATGCCCACTTGATCCTCGGTGGCCACGCAGACCCGCGCGGCACGCCGGAATACAACAAGGGCCTTACGCAGCGACGTGTGGACCGCGCCAAGAACTTCCTGGTGGAACACGGCGTCCCTGCGGACCACTTTGAGACGCGCTCGTTTGGCGAACAGGACAACCTGACTACAGAACAGGTAAAGGATCAGATCGCGAATAATCCGGAACTGACACCGAGCGACCGCCAACAAATGCTCAAGAATCTGCGGGTGCTGGTCCTGGCCAACAACCGGCGCGTGGACGTTACCTTGAGCACCACTGGACAACAGTCCGTTCGTGGGTACCCCTTTAATGCCAAAGACTACTTGGCGCTGATCAACCTCAAAGGCGGAGAAAAAAAACCACCAGCCAGGAAGAAGCCCAAGAACTAATGTCGGAGCCGGCCCGCTGCGGATAAGGGAATTGCCCTGGCCATGAAGATTCGGGGGCATGCTTGTGCCCCCGATTCCTTTTTCCACACAGCCCTACTTCGACCGAATCACGGTCGGAATGTGCTCTTTCACCTGGCGTGTGTCTAATCCGGATACGAAGACTTCTAACCCAGACCCTCTGCTAGAACTGACCCGCTAGAGGTACTTCCCTGACACGAGGTTTTCTTGCGGGACTGTCTCATAGAGGACTGCAATTCATCGTCATATCCCATAGGATGCAGCGATAGACGGCGAGAAGGAGCGGCATAGCCTGGATGCAAGGCTGGGACAGGCGGTGTCCCTCCTCTCGCCGGTTTTCGCATCTTGGCCCTTTCAAGAGGTCTTCCACTGCATGTTCAGCCGGATAGAGAAATCCTTGAGTCTGTTGCGAGAATACCCTCGCGTGTCGCTTTTCTCCGTGATGCTTCTCGGACTCAGCATGCATTCCTATCGCGTACGGGAACTTCTGGTCTGCTGGCTCTTCTTTTGCCTCCTGTTTGTCTTGTTGGTTTTGCTCACTCTAGTAGGCGTACTCGTTTCTCACGCGAGCAAATATATTCTAGATTGGACGAATGCAGGAGCGCGAGTAACGCCGGTAGCTGCGCTCCATTCTGGCGATATTTATCAGACATTGCCTCAGGAGCTGGAAGATTCAGCGGCGCTGCTCCCCATCGAAATTCGAGCGTCACATACGGTCTGATTCCCGGCTTCCGAAGCGGACAGCATGGGAAGGAACGTCGCTTGGGGTTCAAGCGCCGCGGAATCTCGCTTGTGCATTGAGAGTGGAATACAAAGGACAACCATCTTCTTCTGGCAAGCGGGCCTGCGAATAGGGGCATGCCCTGGATGCATCCCCCTGATTTGCAGGAACGTTGTTGCCATTAAATGAGCTACTAGTTGGGTTTCTTCCGGGGCGGTTTTGCCTGTGACTTCGAATCTCCACCCTTGGTGCTGCTGAGAGCCAGGAAATCCCTGGCGTTGAACGGGTACCGGCGCGTTGACTTTTCTCCCGTGGTACTCAAGGTAACGTCCACGCGCCGATTGTTGGCCAGGACCATCACCTGCAGATTGTTCAGCATTTGTTGCCGATCGTCCGGCGTCAATTCGGGATTGTCCGCGATCTGCTCCTTGATCTGTTCGGCCGTCAATTGGTTCTCTTCTCCAAAGGAGCGCGTATCAATATGGTCGGTGGGTACGCCGTGCTGCACCAGGTAGCTCTTGGTGCGTTCCACGCGCCGCTCGGTTAAACCCTTGTTGTAAACCGGCCCGCCACGGGGGTCGGCATGGCCGCCAAGGATCAAGTGCGCCTCTGGCCTGAACGTTAGGTATCTTTGGAAGTCTGCCGCCAGCCTCGCGAGAATCTGCTCCTGGCTCCCAACCAAACCGCCGGTCGGATTCCCGGTAGTTGGCCTTGCCGTCGCAAAATAGATGCTGTGTAGAGAGAGTCGCGTCTCCAACTCCACCATTTCTGGCGGAGGCGGTGGCTCCAGTGCTTCGATTCCCACCATGCAGTCTGCGGTGCCGCCGCGTCCATCGTCGACGTGGCCGCTTACGGAATAGCGTCCCGGCTTCAGACCGGCGGTCTCGAACTTCACAGACGCGTCCCTGCCACGGACCCGGCCGCCGCTGGACTTCCAGGAATAGGTTAGAGGATCGTTGTCAGGGTCGCTCGCCGAAGCGCTGATCTGCACCACTTCACCGATCTGCACACCATTGCGGTCCGCGGAGCAGCTCATCGAGGGCGCCCGATTGGGCTGCGGCTCCACGTGAACTTCCGCCGAGCAATCGGCGGTGCCACCACGGCCGTCATCGACACGTACTCTTATTGCATAGGTCCCCGGAGTCGCGCCGGCCGAGTTCCATCTCGCATCGGGACCATTGCCTTCAATGGATCCGCCATTGGCCGTCCACGAATACGTCAAAGGATCGTTGTCCGGATCGCTGGCGTCTGCGCGCGCTGCGGCCATTTCTCCCGATCCGGCATAGACCATTCTCTTGTCAACGGAACAGGCGACCACCGGCGAACGATTGGGAGGCGGTGGAGGCGGAGCATTCCCGCCGAAGCGGAACACGATTCCTGCGGAGAGCCGCACGTTGCTCTGCCAGCCCGTATCTCCCGTAAGGGAGGTAGGATCCTTGAACCGCGTGAGTAAATACTCGGCTTGAAAAAGACGCAGCGCGATTCTGTGGTTCACTCGGTAATCCAGCCCGCCTCCGGCGGTCATGGTGAATACCGTTTCCTTGAGGAGCGGAGTGCAGGCATAAATGGGCGCAGTGCAGCCAACCAGCGTGACGTCGTCGGCATGCGCCACTCCACCCAACACTTGCAGAAATGGCGTAAGCCGGCCGTGGTCGCGGAAGGAAACACGCGGCCCAAACATGACGGTGAAAACGTTGCTTTTCACGTCCACGTTGCGCGAAGGGGTAAATGCGGGCCCGGTGTTGCTGAACTCCAGTGAATCTACTTTGAATCCGCCAAAATCAGCAACCAAGCCAACGTGCCTGTTGAAATTGTATGCAAGCGATGTGCTTCCGCCATGCATTTTGTCGATCCGGTTTTTCGTGCTGTCAGGCACAGCCCTCCAAAAGGAATAGCCCATGAAGAGTTCAACCTTTGGAGTCGAGTCGCCCTGTCCTCTCGCTCGGCGCTCGTGCCTCCTCGAGTGCTTTCCCATTCCGCCGCCTGCGGCTTCTTGTCGTGCGGACGCAGCCGGCGATCGCAGCAGCGCTTTTCCAGCTGGCGCAGGTGTCGCCGCGTCTCTGGGAGCCGCGGCGGATTTCGCGGACTCGTCCTTCTTCCGGGTGTCCCCGGGCTTTGCCGTGTCGTCGGCAAAGAGTGTAGGCACTAGAAAAATCCCCATTGCCATGGCGGGAATAATGCGCGCTCCCAATTTCATTGTTGCCTCCTGAATCGTGCCTACT
>DATMPO010000145.1:0-44868 GCA_035567035.1 Verrucomicrobiia bacterium
CTTCTTCCACATTCTGATTCCCGCTATCTCCGCAGTCTGCATTCTGGCCTCGCTGGAATACCTTGACCAGCAAAATATCCGCAGCGGCGAGTACTACGCGCTGATTCTCTTCGGCACCGTCGGCATGGCGCTGATGTCGGCTGCGGTCGAGCTGGTATTGATCTTCATCGCGCTGGAGATTTCCTCCATCTCCACTTACATCCTGGCCGGCTACCGCCGCCGTGTGGCGACCGGAACGGAATCGTCCCTTAAATACTTCCTGTTGGGATCGTTTGCCACGGCTTTCTTCCTGTACGGCGTGGCGCTGGTGTTCGGCGCTACGGGCTCTACCAGCATTCCGGTGATCGCCGCCAGCATTGGGGACAAGATCAAGGCCGGCGATCCCATGACTTTGGTATATGTCGCGACTGCGTTAATGATCATTGGCCTCGGTTTCAAAGTTGCCGCAGCCCCGTTCCACGTGTGGACGCCCGACGTCTACGAAGGCGCTCCCGCTCCCGTGGTGGCCTTGATGTCGACCGGGCCCAAGGCCGCGGCGTTCGCCGTTCTATTGCGCGTGCTCTTTGGCGCGGCAACGCCCGGATGGTTCTGGCTGGTCTGGATTTCCGCCGCGCTCTCCATGACCATAGGCAACTTCGGCGCGCTCATGCAGAACAATATCAAGCGCATGCTGGCTTACTCGTCCATTGCCCATGCTGGTTATGTGCTGGTAGCGTTTGCCGCGGGCAACGAGATTGGGATCCAGGCAGCGATCTTCTACACCGCGACGTACGCTGCCATGAACGTTGGCGCCTTCGCCGTGGTCAGCCACCTGGCCAGCGCTGGCGAAAGCCGCGTTTCAATGGGCGACTATGCCGGATTAGCCAAGCGTTCTCCGCTGCTGGCCTTTACGCTGACGATTTTCATGCTGTCGCTCATTGGCATTCCTCTGACCGGCGGCTTCTTTGCCAAGTATTACGTGTTCAGCGCGGCGCTCCAGTCGAATCTTGTCTGGCTGACCATCATCGGCGTGGTGAACAGCGCGGTAGCAGCTTACTACTATCTCCGAGTCATTGTCGTGATGTACATGCGCGAACCTGCAGAAGATGCTCCGCCTGCACCCGTATCGCCCGCCATGGGATTGGCGCTGGTTCTTGCCGCGGCATTCACGATCTACCTGGGGACCATTCCCGGACGTGTGCTCGACTACGCGGGGCAAGGAGCGCATGACCTCGCGCCGGCTGGGACACCGGTTCACGCCGCGCATGGCGGAACCTCAGTTCGTCATTCAGGCACCGCTGCTTCGATCCGGTAGTGAACTCCTGGACGCTTGGAGATAAGACCGTTCTTCACCTCTCCCGTTCGTAGACCTTCAAGATGTCGCCGTCGATTACGGCCAGCAACCCCTGCGCGGAAAGCGCGTAGTACGCCGCGCGCCTTTCAAGCTTGACGATCATGATGCGCTCCCGAGATCTCAAATCGTAGACTTCAATGCTCAACGGTTTGATCAGCGGACGCCCGTCTGTAGACAATGCATACTTCGCCGTGCCGGTCGCGAGGTAGTAGTCCGCACCGTTCGCCGATCCAAACCATTCCCCGGAGCGTGCTGGTAGTTGCTCGCATCCAGGATTCTTGCGGTAAGCAGAAAGTTGCCGCCACCGCCGCTGGGTCTCCGTTTGCCGAGTGGCGCCGGCCTCGCGGTCTCGTTCACCTGATACACCAGCACCCGCTCGGGAGTGAGGAAGACGACACCTTGCTGGGTTGCCCAGAGTGCGTTGCCGGAGCGTTCAAAGCTCTGAATGTCGCCCTCGCCCGTCAGTTTTAGGTTCCAGAGTTCGTGGGATTGCCCCACGCCCGAACCGGACCATAGGGAAACGAACAGCAGTGCCATGAGGACTTTCTGCTTGAGGCTGACACGGTTTGTAGCTGTCCCCGGCATGCAGACAAGAATAAACGATTGCCGTACACCAAGAGAAAAAGCCCGGCCGGAAAGGCCGGGCTTGTGTCCTAATGCAGATTGCTATTGCAATTTACCCATAATCTGGATGGCGATAATCAGCGCGTACAAGCTAATAGACTCGATCAAAGCCAAGCCGATGATCAGGAATGTAAGCAACCCCGCACGTGCACCGGGGTTGCGTGCCAATCCCTCTACGGCAGAGGCAATGGCCTTCCCCTGTCCCAGACCACACAACCCACCGGCAATTCCAATGGCCATACCAGCACCAATGGGAAGAGCCCAATAATACGAGTGATCTGCCGCCGCCGAACCATCAGCGGCAAAAGCCGGCATGGCCACAAACATCATGACCAATGCTGTGAAAGCGAACAACGTTGACTTGCGCATGTACCCTCCTTATGAAGTCGCTTCCAGTGGGTGGTTGACGGCCGCCTTGGGAGCAGCGTCCTCACGCTCGAAGCGCGAACTTAGTGCTCTTTTGCTACGGCTCCTCCCAGATAAATGGTGGTCAGGAGCGTGAAAATATAGGCCTGAAGAACTGAAACAGCCACGTGTAACATCAAGAAAATAACCGGCAACCCGACCGCTACCAGACCGAAGAACGAATTCGTGACCATGTCGCCCGCGAAGATATTGGCATAAAGACGGACGGTCAGGGACATCACGCGGGCCAAAGTGCTGATGATCTCAATCACGAAGATCAGCGGCGCCAGCCACCAAACCGGCCCCATGAAATGCTTCAGATACCCGATGGGCCCCTGCGCTTTCACTCCGTGCAGGTTGTAGTAGACGAACGCTACGACAGCCAGGCCAAGCGGAACTGCCGGATTGACTGTGGGCGATTCGAAACCGGGTATGACGCCGATCAAATTGGCAATCGCTATGAAAAGGAACAGCGTGACCAGGAATGGGACAAACCTCTCGCTGCCGTGGCCAATGATATCTGCGCCCTGGTCGGAGATAAATTCGTGCATCATTTCCGCCATGTGCTGAATTGCACCCGGCTTTTCCACGGACAAACGGGAACGCACCAATAAGAAGATGATGATCAGGATTCCTACAACCAATATCTCCATGGCAAACGCATTGCTGATGGGCGCTTCAGGATGCACCGGATGAAAAGGCGCGGGCAGTTGGTTAAGAAAAGCGGTGACTGGCCCGGCGAAGACCTTATTCAGGAGCGCAGTAAACCATAATTGTTCAGGCATTCTTCTTGTTTATTTTCGGTTCAGAGTCCGTGCCTCAATGCCCTGAAGGTTTGGTATACGGCTTCCATGATTACCGCACCCACAGGCAGAGAGAGGCCCCCTATGAGGCCGTAAGCACTCGTGGCAGAACCTTTGAATATAACATACAGGCCAATAGCGATCAAAACGTAACGGAACAGGAAGCGAAGCAGTACACCAAACGAAGTCGGTTTCCTGCCGGAAGAAACAGTCCTGTCAATCAAATCCTGAATCGTTCGCTTTAGCCAGTAGAAATTCAAGAGAGCAATCGCAGATCCGCCGACGAATGCCAAGGTTGCGATTTGGCCGAGCCTGATCCATACCAGAGGAGCGGCCAGAACCGCCAGAGCAGCCATGGACCGCACCACGCGCGAATACACGCCATCCGCAAAGTCTGCTGCCCTCTGGTCTGGTACCAGCACCGGCACATTCACTGTTTGGGCTCCTCGGAGAGCGCCACGCGAATGAAGTTTGCAAAGCCGGCTATCGTGCCAACGATCAAGCCTGCCACTGGCAGCCAGTCCCAATGCAGCCAGCGCTCCAGCACCCCACCCAGTAACCATCCGATAAGCGTGGCAGCCGGGAGCGTAACGCCCAACTGGATGTACTTCTCTGCTTCCACCCAGAGCTTCTTCGGACTGTCGCTCTTATCCACCATTCATCAACCCACCGTTCTGCCACCATTGTGGCTTGCACCTGCGCGGTTTGCAAACGCCTGTATTCCGGCCTGCTTTCTCCGCACCTTTCGCGGCTTGGCTATAATCAAATGTTCGGACTTATGACGCAGACTGCGCTCACACAACGGCTGGCTTTCCTGGGAAATAACGCGTTCCCGGGGCCTTACAACGGTGTAGAGACCGTCCTCGCCTTTTCCGACGCGGCTAGCGAGCTGCGCACACTGCTTTCTTCCTGCGGGGTTTTCGACCTGGGCTGGCGGACCAAAATCAGCGTCACGGGAAAAGACCGTGTCCGCTGGCTCAACGGCATGATCACCAACAACATTCGCGACCTGGCCGTAGACCACGGCAATTACAACTTTGCGCTGAGCCATCAGGGCCGTATTCTGGCCGACATGTACGCGTACAACCTCGGCGACTCCTTATTGCTCGACACCGACCGTTCGCAATCGGAGACCATCCTCAAGACCATTGGCCGGTACATCATCATGGACGACGTAAAGCTTGCCGATTCAGGCGACACGCTCAGCGCCATCGGCGTGTGCGGTCCGAAAGCAGAGCAAGTCCTGGCCACGGCGGGACTGGACGTTGCTGATCTGGAGCCGTTGCAACTCCGCCGGCAGGTACTCAGCAACGCTGACGTCACTATTGTCCGCGGGCCGGAACAGAAGCCATCGTGGTATGAAATCTGGCCCCACCCCGACAACGCTCAGACCATCTGGAGTGCACTCACTAGCTCGGGTGCTGCTCCGGTGGGCGCAAGAGCGTTGGAGTTCTGGCGTATTCTGCGCGGTATCCCGCAGTACGGCCCGGACAAAGATATCCGCGAGCGCGACTTACCTCAGGAAACCGAACAGCACCAGGCACTTTGCTTTACGAAAGGCTGCTACATCGGACAGGAAATCGTCGAGCGCATACGGTCGCGCGGACAGGTGCATCGCAAGTTCACGGGGTTAGAGTTTCCGGATGGCCTTACGGCCACCGGGAAATATGACGTGGAGGGCCGCACGCTGGCTGAAATCACCACGACGGTCCGCGTCCCTTTACCCGCAGGCGACAAGAATATCGGACTGGCTTACGTCCGGCGGGACGCTGCTCCCGCGGGATCGCAGATCGAACTGAATGGTCAGAAGGTCAAAGTTACAGATCTGCCGTTTCACATTTCATCTCATTGAGGAAGTATGGCCAAAAAAGAAGAAGAATTTGTAGTAAGTGATCGCCGAAGGTTCGCTCCGGAAGGCGACCTGCGTCCGAACATGGTCCCGGCGGAAGAAGAGAAAGTCGCGCCTCCAGCGGCGCCGCAGGCGGCCGTTGCAGCACCGCAACCGGCAGGCACTTCGCCGGAAGCGGACTCGGAAGAGATGCCCGAGCCGCCTTCTGAAGCCGAGCAGCAGACGCAACGCGATGAATACCACGCTTCGGGCAGGAAAATTGACGAAATGATTAACCAGGCTGGCGGGCCTGGCGCAGGCGCCGAGGTGAGCTTCGACCGACTGATCGAATCCTTCTACATGACAGCGCTCATGCAAATGGGCGCAGTGCGACAGGAGGGCGAACAGCCGCGTGTAGACATCATCGGCGCGCGCCAGACCATCGACTCGATCAGCCTCTTGCAGGAAAAGACCAAAGGCAACCTCACCGATAAAGAGCAGACCTTGCTGCAAAACGTCCTTTTTGAGTTGAGAATGGCGTGGATCGAAATCACCAACGCTATCGCCAAGGCGCCGGCGCATCCGCCGGGAAACCAACCCGCCGGTATCAAGAAATGAAAGCCACGCTCACCGTGCTGGGCAGCGGTACGTCTATGGGCGTGCCGACCATCGGCTGCTCGTGCCGCGTGTGCACGTCCAGCGATCCGCATGACCAGCGCACACGACCCTCCATCATGGTGGAGTACGACGGCCGTTGCGTGCTCATTGACACCACGCCGGATTTCCGCCAGCAAGCCATCCGGGAGCGCATTACGCAATTGGACGCGATTATTTACACCCACGCCCACGCCGACCATGTCCTGGGCCTGGATGACGTACGCCCCCTGAGTTTTCGCCGGCCGGAGAAGATTCCGCTGTACGCGCACGACGACACCGCAGAAGCCTTGCGCCAGATCTTCCGCTACATCTTCGACGCAAATTACAAGTACGGCGGCATTGCCCGCGTGGAACTGCATTCCATCAACGGATCATTGGACCTGTTCGGCGCGCACTTTGAGCCGGTGAAGGTGATCCATGGAGACGCGGTGATCCACGGCTTCCGCTTCGGGTCCGCTGCGTATCTGACCGATTTCAGCGATATTCCTCCTGAATCCATGGCCCGCTTACGCGGCCTGGATATCCTGTTTCTCGACGCGTTACGCCGCAACCCTCATCCGACGCATTCGACGGTCGCCAATTCACTGCGCCTGGTGGAAGAACTCAAGCCACGGCGCGCTTTCTTCACCCACATTTCGCACGACCTGCATCATGAGGAAACTAACCAGGGCCTGCCGGAAAACGTCCGCCTGGCGTATGACGGCCTGAAGCTGGAGTTTGATATCGCATGAGGATCTTCCGCTCCCTGGAGGAAGTCCCCACAGACTTCGGCCCCAGCGTAGTCAGTGTGGGAAATTTCGACGGCGTGCATCGCGGCCATCAACAGGTCCTCGCGGAGATGGTACGGCGCGCGCGTGAAACCGGGACCAAAGCCGTGGCCGTGACCTTTGACCCGCATCCCTTGCGGATTTTGCGCCCGGACGTTGCGCCCAAACTCATTTCACCTCCGGAACAAAAAGAAGCCCTGCTGGCGCAGAGCGGATTAGACGCGTTGCTCGTTGCCCCGTTTACCCGCGACTTCTCCCTGACCACTCCGCGCGATTTCGCCCGCAGCATTCTTGCCGACAAACTGCACGCGACCGAAGTCTACGAAGGGTCCAATTTCCGTTTCGGCCACAAGGGCGCCGGCGACGTAGCCTGTCTCACGGATTTCGGCCGTGAGTTGGGGTTCCAGGTCAAGGTCTATCCCATGATGCTGCTGCGCGGCGAACCAGTCTCCAGTAGCCGCATCCGCGAATTGCTGGCAACTGGCACAATCAGCCTTGCCAACCGCCTGCTGGGACGGCCCTTCAGCGTCACGGCATTCCCGGGAAGCGGTCGCGGCTACGGCCATAAGTACACCGTCCCCACCATTAACCTGGGCCGCTATGACGAGCTCACACCGGCCAACGGCGTTTATGTCACTCGCACCCGCGTGGCTGGTGAGACTTTCAACTCTGTCACCAACGTCGGCACGCGTCCCACGTTTGAAAATGAATCATTCGCCATCGAGACCCATCTGTTTGACTTTCATCCGTTGGAACTCGCCGCGCAGACAGAAGTTGAGATTTCCTTTTGCTATCGCCTCCGTTCTGAAATCAAGTTCCCTTCTCCGGAAGCGCTGAAGCAGCAGATTGGGAAGGATGTGAAAAGGACGAAGCGGTATTTCTCTCTGAAATCCCGAGCGTAGCGAGGGATCCCTACGTCGCGAGGCGCTGGCGGAAAGATTAGCCGTGAATAAACCCGAATCGACGCGAATCTTTTTTATTCTAATTCGCGTTCATTCGCGTCTATTCACGGCCACCAAGTCTTGGTAGCCATGGGGATCCCTCGCTACCGCTCGGGATTTCAGAAGAAGCTGCTACAATCCCCGCCAATGGCTACGGCAACAATTCGCCTTTCTGAAGTCTCTGCCGCGCAGAAGCGTACCCTGATCGCCGCCGCCCTGGGCTGGGGGCTGGATGGTTTTGACGTCCTGCTGTACAGCAACGTGCAATTCCACGTGATGATGGCCCTGGGAATCCAGTCGAAAGCGATTGCCGGATTGCCAAACGCCTTCATGCTGCTGGCTTCCGGCATTGGCGGCGTGCTCTTCGGATTCATTGCCGACCGCATTGGCCGCACGAAGGCGCTCATGCTGAGCATTCTTACTTACTCGATATGCTCGCTGGGGTCCGGGCTGTCAACTTCCATTTACGTACTGGTGGCGTTTCGCTTTTTGCTGGGGCTGGGCATGGGAGGCGAATGGAACACCGGCGCGACGTTGGTAGCGGAAACATGGCCGCCCCATCTCCGCGCGCGCGCAATCTCAATCGTCCAGAGCGCATGGGCCTGGGGTCTGGCCGCGGCGGCGCTGGTGGCATGGATTGTCCTGGACGTGCTTCACTGGAATTGGCGTGTGGTTTTTTTCGCCGGAGTTCTGCCCGCCCTGATCACCCTGTGGATCAGAAAGAACGTCCCGGAATCGGAGATGTGGAAACAGCAGCAGGGCGGGCAGAAGAGCGCCGCTCCCTTCTCTGAGATATTTTCTCCAACTCTGCGCAAGAGCACGATTGTCCTGTTGCTGCTGAATGTCTTTGGCCTCTTCGCGTGGTGGGGCCTGTTCAGCTGGATGCCTCCGTATTTGACGATGCCAGTGGCAAAAGGCGGCCGCGGTCTGAGCCTTGGCCTGCTGAACACCACGACGCTGCTGGTGATATTGAATTTAGCCGGCATGTTTCCTGGATATCTCTGTTATGGCTGGGTAGCGGACCGCCTGGGCCGGCGGCGTTCCCTGGTTCTCTACACCTTGTGTGCAGCGCTTCTGATTCCCGCTTATGCCTCGGCCCGTGCTCCTTGGCTGATCATGGTCTTTGGGACCCTGGTTGCGTTCTTTGGCACAGGGTTTTTTGCCGGTTCAGGAATCGTCGGCAGCGAAATCTTTCCGTGCCGGGTCCGCTCGCGCGGTCTGGGATTCACTTACAACGGCGCCCGCGCCTTGAGCTGCGTAGCACCTTACACTGTGGGGGCTCTTGCCGACAAACACGGCTTGAGCTGTGCGTTTACGATCTGCGCCGTAGCCTTCCTCCTGGCGTCGCTTATGGCTACGCAGTTACCGGAGACCAGAGGAAAAGAACTGGAATAGGCTGTTATCCGCGCGTCAATGCGGCTTTCGGAACGTCTTCGAAACAAGTTGAATCTCGAACAAACTCGGCCAGCGCTTACCTGTAACAAAAAGACGCTTGCGAACCGGATCGTAAGCAATGCCATTCAGCACAGACTCCTGGTCTAGGCGATAAACCGGGCTCAACATTCCGGTCAGATCAATCCATCCCAACACCCGCCCATCTCGCGGGGAAATCCGCGCAATCCGGTTTGTATGCCACACATTCGCGAAGATCTCTCCCTCGACCATTTCCATTTCATTCAGCTGAGTAACCGCACTGTGTCCGTCGTGCACCTTCAACCGCCGCTTCTCACGGAGGGTATTTCCGTCGAGGACGCGGATCTCATCCGTCCCATCCGTCATCAGGATCTCGTGGCCGTTGGTCGTTAGTCCCCAACCCTCGCCTACATACGAAAATTCGCGCATTAGCTGAAACCCGTCCAGGTCATAAACAAATCCCTTTTGCGTCTGCCACGTAAGTTGAACTATCGTTCGATCAAATAAGGTAATCCCTTCCCCAAAGATATCTGCGGGCAGGTTTGTTTGTTTGACAATCTCGCCGGTCTCCAGGCGGACCTTGCGAAGGGAAGAATGGCCGAGGAGCCCCGTGCTCTCATAGAGAAAGCCGTCATGATAAGCAAGACCTTGCGTAAAAGCAGTTGCATCGTGAGGAAACACACGAATGATCTTGAAGCCGTATTGAGGGGTCGATGTGCGCTGCGTCCGGTCCAAAGGTTGCCCGAGATCAATTGAAAACAGCAGAACCGCCGCACCCGCCGGCAGGAAGACGCTTCGCATGCTCATTTGTGGCTCGAAACTAGACCGTTGCCGGCGCGTCCACTGGGGCAAGGTTCTTCTTCGGCCGGCGGTTCGCCTGGAGAATCTTCTTGCGCAAGCGCAGAGACTTGGGCGTGACTTCCACCATTTCATCGTCGGCCACGAATTCAATGGCTTGTTCCAGGGTCAAAGCTTTGAAGGGCACCAGTCTGATGGCCTCGTCGGCTGTGGAGGCGCGCATGTTGGTAAGTTTCTTTTCCCGGACGGCGTTGACGTCGAGGTCCGTTTCCCGGGCATTTTCGCCCACAATCATGCCCTGGTAGAGTTCCACGCCGGCGTTCACAAACAAAACGCCGCGCTCTTGCAGGCTCCAGAGAGCATAGGCGGTGGCCGGGCCGTCCCGGTCCGCGACCAGCGCGCCCGTCATCCGATGCGGGATCTCGCCCAGCCATTCGGTGTGGCCGTCAAACAACGAGTTCATGATGACCGTTCCGCGCGTATCGGTCAGGAGTTCGGACCGCAAGCCGATCATTCCGCGGCTGGGAATCGTGAACTCCATGCGCACCCGGCCGGATCCGTGATTATGCATCTTGATCATTTGCCCTTTGCGCCCGCCGATCTTTTCAATCACTACGCCGACAAACGCGTCGGGAATGTCCACGGTAAGCTTCTCGATCGGCTCCATCAGCTTGCCGTTGATGCGTTTAGTGACGATCTCCGGCTTGCCGACCATGAGTTCATAGCCTTCGCGACGCATGGTTTCAATCAGAATCGAAAGTTGCAGTTCGCCCCGGCCCAGGACTTTGAACGAATCGGTGCTGCCGCTTTCCTCAACGCGCAGTGAGACATTAGTCAGCAATTCCTTTGCCAGCCGCTCGCGCAGATTGCGGGACGTGACAAACGTGCCTTCGCGTCCAGCGAAGGGCGAAGTGTTGACCATAAACTGCATGGCGATGGTGGGCTCGTCAATAACAATGTGCGGAAGTGGCGCCGGGTTCTCAACGTTGGTGATGGTCTCGCCAATGCCGATTCCTTCCACCCCGGCGATGGCTACAATATCGCCCAGTTCGGCGCGCTCAATGTCCACGCGCTTCAATCCGCTGAAGGAAAACAGTTTGGTGATCTTGATTTTCTCGTATGTGCCATCGAGCTTGGCGATGGCCACATCCTCGCCATTACGCAGGTTGCCGCTGAACACTCGGGCGATCGCCAACCTTCCCAGATAATCGCTGTAATCCAGGTTGGCCACCAGGACTTGCAGCGGACCGTCCGACTCGCCTGCCGGCGGCGGAGTGGTTCTCAGGATGGCGTCAAACAGCGGGCGCAGATCTTCGCCAGGAACTTCGACGCTGGTGGACGCAGTGCCTGCCCGGGCGTTGGTGTAGAGCACGGAAAAATCAAGCTGGTCTTCGCGCGCGTCCAGGTCAATGAACAAATCGTAAAGTTCGTTGAGCACTTCCTGCGCGCGCGCGTCCGGGCGGTCAATCTTATTGATGACCACCACCGGCGGAAGTCCGGCTTCCAGAGCCTTGCTCAGCACGTAACGGGTCTGCGGCAAGGGGCCTTCGCTGGCGTCCACCAGCAGCATGACTCCGTCCACCATTTTGAGAGCGCGTTCCACTTCTCCGCCGAAGTCGCTGTGCCCGGGCGTATCCACGATGTTGATCTTCACGTCGTGATACCAGATGGCGGTGTTCTTGGCCAGTATGGTAATGCCGCGTTCGCGCTCCAGTTCGTTGGAATCCATGACGCGTTCGACTACAGCTTCATTGGCGCGGAAAGCGCCGCTTTGACGGAGCATGGCGTCTACCAGCGTGGTTTTTCCGTGGTCCACGTGCGCGATGATGGCGATGTTGCGGATCGTAGTATTCAATGCACTCTCTTTGCCCAGCGTGAAGCCAATTTGCTGCTTCTACCATTCTATCCACAAATCAACATGACCATGGTCGCTCCTGTGTTAAAACTCGCCAACCAAGGGAGAGAAGCGGCCTTTGCGGCTGCACAACATTGCGCCGCACCATGGGTTGTAAGAAATACCGTCACTTAAGGAGGACGGACAAAGTATGTTGAAGAAACTTTTCACTGTAACGCTCATGATGAGCTTGATCACGCTTGCACCCGCGGTAATGACAGCAGCGCCCGCAGCGAAACCCGTCGCAGCACCGGTTCCCCCGCCGGAACGCCATCCTCACATCCGGGCCGCGATCCGCGAGTTGCAAGAGGCCAAACGCGAGCTTGAAGCAGCGGACCACGACTTTGGCGGCCATCGCGCTGAAGCGGTTGAAGCTGTGAATAACGCGATCAGGCAGCTGCAGGAAGCCCTGAAGTACGACAAGAAATAAGGCGGGCCCAAATATGAAGGGCGGCCGCAAGGCCGCCCGTATTCGTTCTTAGCTGGATTTATTTCGAAAGACTCTCATCAATCTTGAGCTTTTCGCCCGAATTCACCGTCACGGTCTTGTGCAGGGGCGCGTAGCCTTCTTTCTGGAGAATAATGCTATAGTTCCCCGCTTCCAGCTGGACCTCAACCGGAGTGGTCTTGGCAAACAGGGTCCCGTTAACAAAAATTTGCGCGCCCTTGGGCTGGGTCTTGATCTCCATCCGAGCTTTCCCTGCGTCCGTGCCGCCAAAGATCTTGGACAATCCGCCTACGGGCTTGATGCTCTCAGCGCGGCCCGCGACGCGCAAGGTGGGCGCGTAGGCGATGGTCTGGCCCGCGGTCACCTTCAACCTGCCCGCCGTATCCAGATAACCGTCTTTGCTGAGCACCAATGTGTGTGTGCCTGGTTCCAGTGCAAACTCTGCCGGCGAGACTTTGCCGGTGTCCCGGCCGTCAATCAGTATGCTGGCGCCCTCGGGTGCGCCGCCAATGTGCAGGGAACCCTTCGTCGCCTTGAGCTTCACATCGGCGATGGCGCGATTGCCGGCGAAAACGGCCATCTTCCGCGTTTCCGTGGCATAGCCCGGCATGCTGATCGTCACTCTGTAAACTCCGGGCTGCAATGAATTGAGGAGCAACGGCGTCTTCCACGATTGTCCGACGCGGCCTTCAATCTGTACGGTCGCACCCGATGGTGTGGAGTTGAGAGACATTTCTCCCGCATCGGGCGAACTGCCGGCGGGTAACTGGACCGAGCTTTGGTCGTTGATCGTGATCTTCCCTTTGGCATCGCGTGCCCTGCCCGCCGCCTCGGGTGGGATGAGTTTCCCCTGATCTGCCTGGGAATCGGTCTTCGTGCCCCAAGTCTCCCAGGGCCGGTAATAGACAGAAGCCGCAACCACGCCGCCTACCACCAGGCAAACCAGGAGAATGCCAAGCCCGCTGTTTGCAGCGCCGCCGCGCCGTCCTTGCAGCTTGCGTTGCGCTTTTTCTGAAAACACCGTTCCATTGACGGCCGCTGCCGGAGCCACTTTGGGCGCTGGAAGTACCGCTGGGCGCGGGCCCGTGGCAGTCGACGCGCTGAATTGCTTAAACGGCCTGGACGCTCCCAAGTTGTTCCGGTGCGCAGCTAGCAATCCTGCCTCGCGCTTGAATGCTGCGCGCATGGCTTCGCAATCCTGGAAGCGCTTGAGCGGGTCTTTGGCCAGCGCCCGCAAGATAATGGCTTCAATTCCCGGCGGCAATCCCATCTTGATCCTGGACGGCGCGAGCGGGTCCTCATTCCTTACCTTCTGCAATATGGCGGTAACGTCCGTCCCGGTAAAAGGACGTACGCCCGTGAACAGCTGATAGAAGACCGCGCCCAGGGAAAAAATGTCGGACCGGTGGTCCATGTCTTGCCCGGACGCCTGTTCCGGCGCCATGTAGCTGGGCGTCCCTACCAGCATATTCGACGAGGACTTGCCTTCACCTTTTTTCGCGATGCCAAAATCCAGTACCTTGATGATCCCGCGGTTGGTGAGCATCAGGTTGGAAGGTTTCAGGTCGCGATGGATCACCCCGTTGCGGTGGGCGTAGCCCACGGCCGCGCATATCTGTTCCGCATACGTCAGCAGGGTGGCGATCGTGGGCAGCCTTCCGCGTTCCAGCATCTCCTCGAGAGTGGTGCCCTCGACGTACTGCATGCTCAAATGAACAAAACCTTTTTCCACGCCAACGTCATAGATCGTGATGATGTTGGGGTGGTCCAAACCGCCCGCTGCTTTAGCTTCCCGCACCAGGCGGCCCGCCAGCTTGTCCCGTTCCTCCGTCGTGCTGCCTTCCAGAGGTATGGTCTTGAGCGCAACCGTCCGGTTGATCAGGCGGTCCTGTGCCTTGTACACAACACCCATGGCGCCGCGGCCCAGTTCAGACTGGATCTCATAGCGGCTATCGGGGAGCTGAAACTTTTCCAGATTAGCGCTGGAACCGGGATTTGCCTGGAACGACTCCATTAACCTTTCGTGCGGTCTCCTTGAAAACTATACCTGCAGGGTGCATTCTGATGCCTGTTACTTTGGTGAACCTCGACCCATGAACAACCTCGCTCACTGCGAGAGGGTCTCGTCGATTCTCATTCTCTCGCCTGGAGCCACGATCACGCTCCTGCGCACCGGTTTGTAGCCGTCTTTCTTCAGGGTTATGTCGTAGTTTCCTGGCTCCATCTGTATGTCGACCGGAGTGGTTTTATTGAACGGTACTCCGTTGATCAGGATATCCGCACCTTTCGGGTCCGTCCTGATCTCCACGCGCACCATGCCGCGGCCGAACATCTTGGAAAGTCCGCCCGCGGTCTTGATGTTGTCCGTGCGGCCGGCCACTCGCAGAGTGGGAGAGTAAGCAACGCTTTGGCCCGCCGCGAGCCTCACGGCGGTTTCCGAATCCAGATAGCCTTCTTTGCTGACCACAACCTGGTGCGATCCCGGGTCCAGCATGAAATCGGACGGCGAAAGTCTGCCCATGTCGCGGCCATCAATCGTGATCCTGGCTCCCGCCGGGTTTCCACTCACCGTTAAGACTCCTTTGAGGGGACTGAGCCGGACTTCGGTCGTTGTGCGAGTCGCGGCCGAGACCGTGACCGCGCGCGTTTCGGTCGCGTAACCGCTCAAGCTGACGGTCACTTTGTACACTCCCGGCGTGAGGGAGAAAAACACCTGCGGCGACCTCCATGACTGGCCGGGGGACCCTTCCACCATGATGGTTGCTCCCGCGGGAACAGAAGTGATGGCCATCTCTCCCTGCGCCCGTGCTGAGGCCGCGGGAACAATGGTGGTCCGTGCAGCTTTAGGCGCCTTGGCGGGCTTTGGTGCTATTTCGTGCACTTCAAGAACTGGCACAGGGTCAATCGGCGGAGGTGGCACGTTTTCCGGTGACGCCGGGAGTTGCGAACTTGCCGCCTGGGTCGGGGCCGGGGTTTCCGGCGGCGCAGCCTTGGGCCGCAGAAAAACGAATGCCAAAGCGACCACCACCAGCAGAATGGCACCGCCGCCAGCCATGTACATCCATGGCGGTAGGTTTTGACCTGCAAACCGCGCCTTCACGACGGGTGCGGCCGCTTTGGCCCGAGCGCTGGTTGTGGTGGTTGTTCCGCCGGTCTTGGCTGGCGCCGGCAGAACCGGCCTGGGAATTCGGATGGTTTGTCCGCCAATATCGGGCATGGGCGCAGCTTGCGCCGGGGCAGGAGCGGGAGCAGCAGGAGTGGATGACGAAACTGCCGCGGGCCGCGCTGCTTGTTGCGGCGGGGCAGCGATGCGGGCGGGTACACCCTTCAGGGCGGCGTCCAGCGCGGACGCCAGTTCTTCGCCGCTTTGAAAACGGTCTGCCGGAGCCTTTGATAGCCCCTTCATGATCACCCGGGAAACGGCTTCCGGTACCCGCGGATGCGCCAATGTGAGCGCGTGGGGCGTGACCTCCGTGATACTGCGGTCCACCTCGCCCAGGTGCTTTCCGCCGAAGGGATTCCGCGTCGTGAACAGTTCATACAGAATTGTGGCAGCGGTAAACAGGTTCGTGGACTTGTCGACCGGCTTGCCCTTCACCTCTTCAGGCGAAAGATACGGTTCGTTCTCCAGTTTCTTGGCGGGCGTCTGCGAAAGAAGATGCCTGCTCTTGAGCAGCCCGAAATCCAGGACCTTCAAAGTACCGTCGGGCGAGAATTTCAGGTTGGCAGGATTGAGGTTTTGATGCACCGTGTTCTGGGAATGGGCATAGTCCAGGGCGGCGCAGAGTTGCTTGGCGATGGCCTGTATTTCCGGAAAGGTCAATTGCCGCGATGCCATCAGCTCCTTAACGCTGGGGGCATCCACAAACTCTGAGGTCATGAAGACGGTGAAGTCCTTGTAACCACAGGTGTAGAGTTTTGCTATGTTCGGGTGCTGCAGTGCGCTTGCCAGCTTGGCTTCAGCCACAATCCGCTGCAGCAGTTCCTGGACGTCATCCAGCCACTGCGGCGCCGAAAACTGGCGCAGCGCGACCACCCGGTCAGACTGGGTGAGTTTGGCCTTTTGCACCACACCAATGCTTCCGCGCCCCAGCTCTTGCAAGACCTCAAGCCGGTCAACACGTTGGGTACTGGCCGAATTCGTTGTCGGTACACTAGTCGTATCTGGCATCCAACCACCAAAACCTGGCGTACCTTGGGGAGGGTCAGCCATAATCATAGCCTAATCTCAGGTTCCGGATAGTAATAAAGAGGAGTCTGGCCGGGTTACCGAGGTGGGGGCACCTGCGGCGCAAGCCTTTCCGTGAGATTAGGGTTTGCCCAGTTTGCGATCAAAGAAATCAGCCGTAGCTTTGTACCCACGGACCCAGGTCTTCCATAGCAGGAAATCGTGGATCTCATCCGGAAAGATAATCTCCTCAAACTGCACATTGTGCTCGCGCAAGCGCTGGACCAGATCCGTGGTTTGCTGGAAAGGGACGTTGCGGTCGTCGTCGCCGTGCATCAGCAGCACCGGAGACTTCCATTGTCCAACGGAAGCCACGGGCGACGAATCATACGCCAGCTTCAGCGCTTCCTGGTAATCAGGCGCGCTCGCCGCGTCGCCCTGCCGGCGGCGCACGAGCACCGACCAATCGTGTACGCCGTGAAAGTCCACGCCGGCGGCGAAGACGTCTGAATTGCGGGAGAGGGCCAGCGCGGTCAGCAGTCCGCCGTACGAGCCTCCCCAAATCCCGATGCGCGCGGGGTCAACATCCTTGAGCTTCTGGAGATACCTGGCTCCGGCCAACACGTCTCGGTACTCAGCCGAGCCGCGCCATCCGGCGTTGGGCGCTTCCCGAAAATCACGCCCGTACATCATGCCCAGCCGGTAGTTCACAGACAACACCGCATAACCCAGACTGGCCAGATACTGATTCTCCGCGTAGGCGTTGTGGTAGTAGTACATGGAATGGAAGCCGAGTACCATCTGGCGTTGCGGTCCGCCGTGGACAAAGATCAGCGCGGGCCTCGGAGCACCGCGGCCTTTGGGCACAAAGAGCTGGCCGTGTACTTCGATTCCGTCTTCACTCCGGAAAACCACTTGCCGCGGTTCAACCAGCTGCGCGGAAGGAAAGTCCGCGGGCAGTGCCTGGCGGGCAATCATCTCGCGGCCGTTGCGCGTGAGCTGGAACGGCATTGCGGGCGACGTGCCGCTGGATCCGAGGCAAACGATAGTCTTTCCATCGGCCAGCATCAACGGATGCCACTCGATTGTCGCCCCATGGATGAGCGCAACGGGCTTGAATGGCGCCCAGTTCTTTCCCGACTCAAAGCCCATAGTCAGGTCGACTCGCCAGATGTGGCGACGGTCCACGTCGTCCTGGTTGGACGTATAGAGCACCGCCGTACGGTCCGGACTGAACGCCACCTCTTCTACATCAAAGTCTCCGGGCGTCAGCAGGACTGCCGGTTCCCCCGCAACGGTGTTTACTGAAACCGAGTAAAGATGATTGCGGCCGTCCCGTTCTGAAGCAAAGATGATCCTTCCGCTCGCGCCGAACTTCAGCGATTCAGCGGCAAACGGCGGCAGTGAATCGCGCGCACTGGTGTCGCTGTGCCAGACTTCCCGGGCTTGCGCCGTCTCCGCCTCCGCCAGCCAGATGGCCCACGGACGGTTCGGCCGCGGGATCATGGGCAGACCTTGTTGCACTCCGGGCGTTCTTATAAACACAATCTGTTTTCCGTCCGGCGACCAGCGCGGCGCAAAATCGCGGTCCACCGTGGGAGCAACGTAGCGTATCTGCTCCGGCGAAAAATCGTAGATCGCGATGAAGCTATGGTCCCGCCGGTCGGACCGAAACGCAATGTGCTTCCCGTCCGGCGACCATTGGGGGTCCGACTCCTCCCCGCGAAGCTGGGTCAACTGCCGCGCCGGTTGGTCGCCCGCCACCGGCGCCAGCCACACATGGTGTTTAGTGGTCCAGATCACGGTCGTGCCGTCGGGCGAGATCTCTACGTCTTCGCAGTCTTCCTGGTCGCAACCCATGTCGCCGAGTAGACGCACTTTCCCTGTCTCCACGTCCGCGGCCCACACCTGCTGTTTCGGTTCTTTCAGTTCACTGGCCGGATTGGCGACGTGACCGTCGCCGCTGACTTCCGATCCGCGGGAGTAAACCACCGTCTGGCCCTCCGGAGTGAGCGCAAGAGCCAGAATGTCCTGGCCATCGTCGCCCTGATAATGCGTAATCTGCCGTGCGGCAAAGCCAGGCGCGTCCGCAATCCATATGTTGCGTTCGCCCCTGTTATTAAAGACCCAGGCAATGCGGTTCGACCTGGCGGCGACGGTAAGCGCGGTGGGAAACGGCGAACTCATCACTTGCTCGAGGGTGAAGGACCGTTTCTGGGCGACGGCCACCGCCGCGAGAAAGACCACTACGGGAAGCAGCTTGGCGAGTTTCATAAACGGACAATACTACCAGCCCAAGGCCTTTTTCGCAGTTTCTCCAAACTGTCGAGGAGGGTGTATCCTGAAAGCGATCAGGCGGCTATTCAGATGTTTGAGTTTGTCCAGAACATCAAGTCTCCCAAGCAACGCGTGGCCTGGCTGGTGGCCATTGTTGCCGACGCCCTGCAGATCGTCGCGTTTCCGTTCTTCGTGGAAGGCGGCCTATCTCCCGCGGACGACCTTCTCGACCTGGTCGTAGCCGGGATCCTCTGGAGGCTTCTGGGATGGCATTGGGCCCTGCTGCCGACCTTCGCCGCGGAACTCATTCCCGGTGTTGATCTGTTGCCCACCTGGACCGCGACTGTCTACTTCATGACCCGCCAGCACGTCAGCTCGCACGAACCGGAGATCCTTCCTCCGGGCCCTGCGCCCGCGCCACGGGGATGAGCAGGCGATTGGTTCCTATCTTCTATCAAGCGTGGGATCAAAGACGTGGACGATCGGTCGGATGCCGGCGCAGCTAAGAGAGCACCCGCACGACCGCGATTTGAATCGCCGGGTTATACAGCAGATAGCGCAAGACGAACAAGATCGAATTCGCTAAAAGAAACGGCGGTTTCCGTGTGTTCATGACGGTTCAGAGCCCTTCGCTGCCCGCAACTTCCACGCGAGTGCGGAGCGGGCCTTCTGAGCTCCGGATGGCAGGACCCGCATTTCTTGCCAGTCGTAGCCAAACTCTTTGCCGCAAGCAAGACAAACGACGTAGGTGCCCGTCTCCGAAGCCGCTCCCGAATGTCGCCTGCTGGTCACGGGAAAGCTCATCCGTCTGTGCCAGCATCCAAACAGAAAATCGAAGATTGTCACCATTTTGTCCTCCAGATCATGCTGAATGTTGCAACGGAATGCTCTGAAGGAATCGCCCTACAAGAACCGCCGGCAATTTCCGTCTTTCGCCCAGGCCTATTGGGCCGTATCGCCAGTTACTTCCGTTCTCTATCTAGTGGCATTCGACCCGGCTTCGTTTCATGGCCATTCCACAACCCGCGACAAACATATTCACCCGCGACCTGACTCGGGCCAGCGACTGGCCTGGCTTCTTGCTGAGCAATAGGGGACAGCATTCGATCGGACAACGTGAGAGAAAGGTAATTGAAAGCACCAGGTCAAGAAGTGGCCCTGACCATCGCACCATGGAGTGCTGCTTGCCGGCGCCAGGTTCGACTGGAGTGTCTATGCTCACAATTAGAAATGCCGCTGCGGCTCTGCTTCTCTTTCTGTCTCCTGCGCTCGCATCGCCCCAGACAGCAGGGCCAGAGAAGCCGAGCGCGACGGTACCCGACCAGCCGACGCAACAATCGGCAAGCGCTGGAGTTCCGGCATCGCCGTCCGACGCCGGCGCCCAATCAACGTTCCGGACCGTGGAGCGCAATCCCGCGCCGGCCCCGACCCCAGTCTCAGCGGAGACCGATGGTTCTGAACTCAAACAGACCAACCGCATTTTTGGGTTCGTTCCGAACTATACGGCCGTAAGCGCCCGCGCCCACGTTCCTCCGCTGACCGCCGGGGGGAAATTCAACCTTGCGATGCATGACAGCGTGGATTATTCGTCCTTCATTTTGGTGGCGCTGCTGTCCGGCGAAAGCATGGTTATGAAGTCGTATCCGGAGTTCCATCAAGGAATCCGCGGGTATGGCCGCTATTATTGGCGCGCGTTCGCGGACCAGACATCTGGAACGTTTTTCACGGAAGCCATTGTCCCCGCTCTGACTCACGAGGACCCACGCTACTACACACTCGGTCATGGCGGGTTTCGCCATCGAACAATGTACGCAGTGTCCCGTGTGGTGGTTACCAGGACCGATTCCGGGCGCTCGCAATTCAATTATTCTGAGATTGTGGGGAACGGACTGGAAGCGGGCTTATCCAACCTTTATTACCCCGAACGAGAGCGCACCTTGCACAATACCCTGACCAACTGGGCGACAATGACCCTGGTGACCGGCGTCGCCAACGTTCTCAAGGAGTTCTGGCCGGACATCCGCAATCACCTTCCTGGACAAAAATAAGCAGTTCGCCTGCAGCCCGCAATTTGTCATGCGAGCGGGAGTGGGAGCGTCAACTCGCGAGTCGCACATTTGGCCACGATGAGCGTGATGTCGTCGTACTGTTCGTGGGGGCTGAACTGGCGGACCTCGTTCACAATCGCCGCCCGCAGGTCCCGCGAAGACAACGCGCGATGCCGCCGCAACGCCGCGATCAGGCGTTCTTCTCCGAATTCTTCTCCCGCTGCGTTGAAGGACTCGGTGATGCCGTCGGTGTATAGCGCAAGGGTGTCTCCGGAGAAAAGGCGGCATTCCGCGATCACGCACTCCCATTCCTGGAAGAGCCCCATTACGGTGCACGTGGAATCGAGCCGTGCCAGAGTGCGATCGTCGCGGAGCAGGAGAGCGGAGAGATGTCCGCAGTTGGCGTAGCGCAAGCGCTGCGTTGCGTCGTCATATTCGGCAAAGACGAGACTGGCATAAGCGCTGTCCGGTGTGTTGTCATAAAACAGCTGGTTGACGGACCGCAACAGGCGTTCCGGCTCAGCCAACACTGCGCACTGGCTGCGCAGGTTCGCCTGCAGGTTGGCCATCAGGAGAGCGCTGGCAATTCCCTTTCCGGAAATGTCGCCCAGTACCAGCCCCAGGCGTTCGCGTCCCAAATTGATGAAGTCGTAGTAATCGCCTCCGACCTGGCGGGCCTGAATGCAGATGCCTCCGTAATCGAGCGTGTTCATCGACGGCAGGGTTTGCGGGAAGAGTCCGGCCTGTACCTGCTTGGCGATTTCCAGTTCGTACGCTGCGCGGCGTTCGGATTCCAGCTTCTCCGCGGCGGCGCGCCGTTGGGCTTCCACGGCCTGGCTCATTTCGTCGAAGCTGACCAGGGCAAAGGAATTCTTGTCTACATCTTCGAAACGGGTAAAGACCCCTCCCCAAATCGGGGTCTGCTTGCCCAGCAGGAGGGACGCGTTCGCCCCCAACTCCAGCGCCTGCCGCTGGTACTTCACGCGCCTCAACCGCGGGGTATGACGAAAGCGCACGCCACGCTGCCTCCATTCCAGATACCTGGCGGCAACATCTTCCGTGACAAACACCACGCCGCTCGGTCGCCCGATAAGTTTGTACTCCTCGGACTCCGGCTCAGGGGCGATCAGATTCAGCACCGCCGTGCCGTCGGGAGGAGCAACGGCCAACCAGCGTTGCCCGGATTGCAGGCAGACATCAAAAGCCAGACTGAATCCCAGCTGCTCCAGGTAGAACCGCAGGCTTCGCTCCTGATCACGAACGTAAATATTTACGGCGTGAACACGCAGATAGGCACTCTGCCGGTCCGCGGCGGGATTCGCCTGGTCCGCCAGGCCGAGTGAAGAAGAGCTGGACATGGCAGGGATTATAAAACCCCACAGCCCGCGGACAAGGACTCCCTGAGCGTCCCGGGGGGGCCGACAAGTGAGACCGCCAAATCTGCCCGCCTGACAGTATTCTCCGCTTCTCTCCAGGGCCCTCCAAATTAGTTTTTAGCGAAACGTTTCTTTTGCTTGAGTCACTACTCTACGAGACCTTAGAGCCGACGGCAGTGGAACGACTCATGAACCGGGGTAGTCATCCCATGGACAATACGACCGTATTGCAGACGAGTAAGGCGGGATGGCGGGAGACTGTGCTGCCTTTCACCTCTGGGGACGGATTTGAGTGCAATCTGATCCACGTGCAGGGACCAGTCCCGCCGGACAAAGGTCCGGTCTTGCTGGTCCACGGCGCGGGAGTACGCGCGAATCTATTCCGCGCTCCGGTCGCATGTACGCTGGTGGAATACCTCTCCCAGCGGGGATACGACGTGTGGCTGGAGAATTGGCGGGCCAGCATTGATCTTCCCTTCATTTCCTGGACGCTCGATCAAGCTGCCGTATACGACCACCCGGCGGCGGTCAAAAAAGTGAGGGAGCAGACCGGAGCGGAATCGGTCAAGGCCGTCATCCACTGCCAGGGATCCACCAGCTTCATGATGTCGGCAGCCGCCGGTCTGCTTCCGGACGTAAGAACGGTGGTCAGCAATGCTGTTTCTTTGCACACGATTATCCCTCCCTTCGCCGCGTTCAAAATGCGATGGTCGGTGCCGGTACTGAAGATGCTTACCCCTTATCTGGACCCGCAATGGGGAATCCACGCGCCAACTCTTACGGCAAAAGCAATCAAAGAACTCGTGCGGCTGCGCCATCACGAGTGCCGCAATATGGTCTGCAAGATGGTGAGCTTTACCTATGGCGCGGGGTTCCCGGCGCTTTGGTCTCACGCCAACCTCAGCGAGGAAACTCACACGTGGATCCGGCAGGAGTTTGCCAAGGTCCCAATTAGTTTCTTCCAGCAGATGATCCAGTGCGTCCGCCGCGGGCACCTGGTGACCGTGGACGGGTTGCACGAACTACCGGCTGACCTGGTTGGGCAGGGTCCCCGCACAGATGCCCGTTTCGCTTTCCTTGCGGGAATGAACAATCACTGCTTTTTACCCGAAAGCCAAGTCCGCACGTTTGAGTTTTTTGACCAGCACCGTCCGCACTACCACTCCCTTCACCTGCTGCCCAACTACGGGCACCTGGACGTATTTTTTGGGAGCAACGCTGCACAAGACGTGTTTCCCATCATTTATCGGGAACTGGAAAGGAATTGAGGCGCCAGCATGAGTACCCCCAAACGTTTACAGCAACAGACCGGCCGCTACTCGCTAGTGGACGGAATTCCCTTCAAGTTGCCGGTTGCCTGCGACCAGACTCCGGTACTGATGGCGGTTTTCTCCATCAACGCGGATAAAGCGCAGGCTCTTTTGCCCGGAAACGAGTTGCATGCGTTTCGGCTATGGAACAAAGGGTTGCTGGTGATCACCGTGGTCAGCTACCAGATCACCAACATCGGCAAGTACATCGAATACAGCATCGCCCTTGCGTGCACTCATGGGGCCAGACGCGCACCACGTCTCTTGCCGGGCCTGTTCATGCATCACTATGACACCGGCCAATATGTTTTTGATCTGCCCGTATCAACCGAAATCTCCGTGAAGGGGGGCAAGGGAATCTGGGGCATGCCCAAGCACCAGGCTAATCTGGATTTCAAAATCACCGACTCCATTGTGAGCAGTCAATATGACCTGAATGGGCAATTGGGAATGCTCATTGAAATAGATCGTCCCAAGAGCACATGGCTGCCTCTTAAGATGGGCGCGGCCAACTTTTGCCAGTTCCGCGGCATGCTGATGAAATCTTCTATCTACTTCCACGGAAAAACCGGCTTCAGCCTCTTTAAAAAGGGCGCGGCGCGCCTCTATATCGGCGATCTTCCGCGGCTGCAGCCTCTCAAGCAACTCGAGATCGAAGAAACTCCGGTGATGACCGCCTTCATTCCGGATGCCCAGGGAATCCTGGATGACCACTTTGAGTGCTGGTTCCTGAGCTTCGCCGAAGCGCCCGCCCAGAAGCCGGAGGGCATGGAATCCGTCATTAACCTGGGGCTGGGACAAGAGTGGCTTGCGCCGCCCAAAGCCAAGCCGGCGGCAGGGGACCGCGTATGAAACAAGAATCTCTCTCGGCAGAGGAGGCGTCAAAATGAAATCAAAGCTTCTGGTCCTGAATCATGCCTGCATCTTCTTTGGAGCCACGCTTTACTGCGGTGTGTTGTGGTCCCTTCATTTCTTTTGGTTTCCGAGCTGGCGCAATCTGAAAGTAGACAACTACTTCAACCAGTTCATCCCACAGACGGACGCCGCGACCCGGTTCTTCACCGTGGTAGTGCCGATCATGTTCTTCTGTCTCGTAGTCATGGTCTTTTCGGAGTGGAAGGGACAATTTCGCTGGACGGCCATTGCTGCTCTGCTATGCCTTGGCGCGGCCACCTGGGTCGGCCAGCTTTACATTATTCCGATCAACAAGATACTGGCACAGACCATCACGGACCAGGCCCAGCTGACTTCTTATCTGGAGCGCTGGATGACCTTGAATGACATCCGATGGGTGCTTCTGACAATCATGTGGCTGGTGATGATGTACTACTTTGCCGCCAAAGGAAGATTGTTCGAGACGCTCGGAGGCCCTAAACAATGAATCCGCCCAAAGTCCTTTATTGGCTTGTATGGATCATTGCCGTGTCCACGCTCATCTCCGGCCTGGTCCAAATGATTGACCCGGCATTTGTGCTGAGGCTGGTCAGGGCCGAAACCACATCCACTACGAAACATTTCTTTGCCATTGTCGGAATGTTTATGACGTTGTTCGGAGGAATGTTGTTGCACGCGTTGTACGCTCCGGCACAGCAATCTGTGGCCGTCTTCTGGGCGGGCCTGCAGAAATTTGGCGCCTCGATTGCCGTTGCGCTGGGCGTTGAACGAAATCTCTTCGCCGTGGTGGCGCTGGGGATTGCCGCTTTTGATTTTGCCAGCGGCATCCTGGTGCTTTGGTACTGGGCAAAAACCAGGGCCGGCAGGAATTTGAATTGAGTACTTCAATGAATGACCCGCACAACATTTCTCCCGGGCCGGTGCGACGCTCGCTCATCCTCGCCGGAGGAGGCATGCGTGTGGCATATCAGGCAGGCGTTATCAAGGCGCTGTTTGACTCGGGCCTCAATTTCCAGCACGGCGACGGGACCTCCGGCGGCACCATCAACCTGGCCATGTTTCTCTCCGGTGTGGGGCCTGATGAGATGTGTGAAAGATGGCGCACCCTCGATGTAAAGCGCTTTGCTTCGCTCATGCCCATTCCCGAATACCTGCGTCCCTGGGACATGGCCGCGGTCGGCAGCGCCGACGGTGTCCGGGAATATGTTTTCCCTCATCTCGGCATTGATTGCAGCAAGATCAACCGGGCCGGCGCCATGTCCGGGACCTTCAATGTCTGCAACTACAGCCGAAAAATCAGCGAGGCCGTTCCCCACGACCAGATCACGCTGGACTTGCTGGTTGCCGGCATCTCCCTGCCCATTTTTATGCCCGCAGTCAGGGTCAACGGCGACTGGTACACCGATTCCGTCTGGATCAGAGACGCCAACCTGATGGAAGCTGTCCGCCGGGGCAGCGAAGAATTGTGGCTGGTCTGGTGCATTGGAAACATCAAGGAATATAAGCCTGGGGTTTTTCATCAGTACGTTCACATGATTGAAATGAGCGCGAACGGAAAATTGTTTGACGAGTTCCAGCAGATTGAGGAACTTAACGCCCGGATTCGCAAAGGAGACAGCCCGTACGGACAGCGGGCTCCTATCCGGCTGCACGTTGTCCGCCCTCTTTATCCTCTTCCGCTCGATCCGGATTTTCTCCTCGGCAGGATCACGGCCACCACACTCATAGAGATGGGTTATTCCGACGCAAAACGTTACCTGGAGCGGGAAATGAAGAGCGACGGGCTGCCCTACGTCCCGGAGGTAACGCAAATGCAAGACGATGGAGTCGGAATCTGTTTCAGCGAAACCATGTCCGGAGGGCTGACCCTGGGAGTCACGGACCCTCAGGCGGGGCACACCCAGGGTGAACATGCAAAAACAATTTTTACCATGCGCGCAACCATCAACGTCCCTGACGCCGCAAAATTTGCCGCTGACCCGCAACATCAGGGTCAGATTACTGGCAACGTCAGCTATCCGGCGTTTGGCAACAACATTCCCTGTAAGAATGGAGTATTCAAGCTCTTTTCTCCAACCGACGATCCCAGACTGAAGTTGATGGTCTATGAACTTGGGTTTGAACACTCCGGCAAAGACTACTACATGGCGGGCAGGAAAGAAGTTCGCGAAGACCCGGTGCTTGACGCGTGGAAACAGACTACGACGCTTTATACAACTTTGCACGAAGGAAGAGACTCGAGCGGCAACATTGTTGGCGCCGGGATCCTGCAACTGGGAATGGCCGAACTCATCAACCTGGTCAGGACCATGCACGCCACGAACGCATCTACGGTCGAGGAGAAGAGCCATGCCCTCACCCAGTTCGGCCGGTTCTTTTTGCGGGAGCTGTGGGATTCGTACGTCCATCATCTGAACATTGACTGACTCCTGTGCGGTAGGAGGTCCCTTGTGGGTTTTGACGCGATCATCATCGGAAGCGGCTTTGGAGGAGCGATCAGCGGCTGCCGGCTGGCGCAAGCCGGCATGAAAGTACTGGTCCTCGAACGCGGCCGGCGCTGGGACAATAAACCCGGACCGGGGGTGACGCCCTATCCGCGCGAACTCGACGACCCGTGGGTCTGGGACCAGGAGCAGCCCGAACTCCTCAACGGCTGGCTGGATCTCCGTGTCTTCCGCGGAATGGCCGTGGCCCAGGGCGCCGCTGTGGGCGGAGGCTCTCTGATTTACGCCAGCATCTCGGTCGAGGCCCCCGAAGCAGTGTTCAAAAAAGGCTGGCCACAAGAACTCAGCAAGGCGGAATTGCAACCGTACTACGATCAAGTCGCCAGGTTCATGGACGTTAAGCCTTTGCCGGTCAACCAGTGGAATCCACGCATTCGCCTGATGCAGGAGGGGGCGGAGAAAATCGGCGAGAAAGGTCGCTTCAAGCAACTGCCCATCGCCGTAAACTTCCGCGCGGACCTGACTCTTGATCCGGCGAATCCTCCCTCTGCTGCCGATACCATTTATGGACCTAACCAGCACGGCGCGGTGCAAGGCACGTGCATTCATGCGGGACAATGCGATATTGGCTGTCCGGTCAAAGCGAAGAACACACTGGACGTGAACTACATCGCCGTAGCGGAGAAAAATGGCGCTGAAGTGCGGCCTCTGCATTTCGTCCGCAACATCGAAAAAGCGGGCGCTGGGTATCGGGTCCACTTTGATCAACTTAAAGACGGCCAGCGGGTCTCGGGAACGGAAGACGCCAGGATTGTCATCGTCGCTTCCGGATCTCTGGGGTCCACTGAACTTCTGTTCCGTTGCCGCGAAATGTTCAAGACCTTGCCCAACATCAGCCGCCGTCTGGGCATGAACTGGAGCAGTAACGGCGATTTTCTGGTGCCTGCTTTTTACGAACATCGAGAACTCTTTCCGGAAATAGGCCCTACGATCAGCAGCGCCATTGATTTTCTTGACCGCATCCGTGGCGGCCAGTCGTTCTGGATTGAAGACGGCGGAATGCCTCCCGTTTTTCGGCATCATATGCGCGCGGTCCAGGCCGGCGGCGGCAAACACCATCCCTTTGAGGGCCTTATCGGATGGCTGCAACAAGAGCTGCAAACGGCTGATCCCTTCGATCGCATCATGCCGTGGTTTGCGCAGGGAGTGGATGCCGGAGATGCAGAGCTCACGATGCAACGGCCCTGGTTCTTCTTCGGCGAAAAGCGCTTCGATCTGAAATGGGACATCACTCATTCCCTTCCTCTCTTCAAGGCAACACTTGGTGCTCACGAGGAGCTCTCGAGCAAGACCGGTGGGCTCCCCTTAGTCTCGCCTTTCTGGAAGACGGAGCTGGTCACGCCGCATCCTCTCGGCGGGTGCAACATTGGCAACACCGCTCAGGACGGCGTCGTTGACCACACCGGCCAGGTGTTTGGATGCGAGGACCTTTACGTGATCGATGGCTCCATGGTTCCGACGCCGCTGGGCGTAAACCCGTCGCGCACCATTGCAGCTTTGGCTGAACGTTGCGCGAAGATGATTGTGCAAAAAAGGCCGGTTGCGCGCGCCGGCGCTCATTAGCTTCGCCATGTGCCTCGCACGCAGGATGTTGCCCTGAAGGAGACCTCAAATGTCCACCACGCAGTCCTCGCCCGGCCCGCCGCTGAAGTTTCAGGCTCTCGGCGACCTGACGCAGTTGCAGCGGTCCGCGCTTCACTCCAATTACCGCCAAAAGGTGGACGACCTCGCCGACACCACGCAGTTCCCCAGGCTGCAAGCCTTCCTTCCTCAAAACCTCGGATCTTGGATCAAGAATTACTTGAGGTATGCCTTCCATCACAAACACGCCTATGTAACTTATCCAGCAACTGGAGAGCGCGGGTTGTACCCTCTTAGAGCGGCAAACGGAGGACAGATCTTCAAACTCTCGATCGCCGGCGACTGGGGCACCGGCACGAAAGAGGCGAGCGAAGTGGCCGCTAAAATCCGGACCTTCGAACCTGATTACACCATTCATCTCGGTGATGTCTACTACGTCGGCGACACAACCGAGGTGCTGGAGAATTGTCTCGGCAAATCCGAATTCGGATACCAGGGCGTCCAGTGGCCGCGTGGCAGAATCGGCGCATTCAGCATGATCGGCAACCACGAGATGTATGCCAACGGCAACGCCTATTTCGAAACCTTGATGCCCGCGCTCGGTGTCCCTGCTTCACAAGACGGGAAACAGCTCGCCAGCTTTTTCTGTCTGGAGAATGACGTGTGGCGGATTCTCGCCATCGATACCGGATATAACTCAATTGGACTCCCGGTCCTGGGGCAGATTCCACTCATCAACAAAATTCCTGGAGTGGGCCCGGACTGCACGCTCGAAGCTGCGTTGATCGAGTGGCTGCGCACCGTGGTCAAACCCAAGGAGCGATTGCGCGCCACCATCCTGTTGAGCCACCATCAGTACTTCAGCGCGTTTGAGGACAAATACACGCGCCCGGCAAAACAGCTGATGGAATTCTTCGCGGGCCAGGACCTCCTGTGGATCTGGGGCCATGAGCATCGCTGGTCCACGTACGACAAGCACTCCGAAGGAAGCCTGACGGCGTATGGCCGCTGCGTCGGACACGGCGGCATGCCGGTGGAAGTGATGAAGCCCAGGAACGCATCGGCCCCTTTGCAGTACTTCGACGAACGAGTCTGGTCTACGGACAAGAACATAAAAATGGGCATGAACGGCTTTCTCAATCTACAGATAGAGGGCAACGTCGCCACACTCGATCATCGCGACGTCACCAACCACAGCATTGTCGTTGAAAGGTTCACCGCCGGCGCAAAGGGCGCCATTTCCCAGGAGTATGTGTCGGTTGATCCCCAGCTCAGCAGGGGGATCGCCGCACCCTGATTGCGCCAGCGAAAACGCTGTTTTCCTTCGGTCATCCAGAATCGTGGTTCCCATCGACACCGTCGAGCCATTGTCATTTCGAGCGGAGCGCCGCAAAAATGTTGGCGCTACGAGGCCCGTGGGCGCGGAGTCGAGAAATCCCGAGAATATGCGCATCACCATGCTGACTCAGGGAGTTTTCACGATGGACTGTCCCGGAAACCTGATCTCCCTGCCCCAACTCTCCGCCAGGTCCTGCCACCGCGATTTAGTTTCTGGATGAGCCAGATTTTCTTTTCCCTGTGCCAGCGCTTGATTTGTTTTTCGCGGTTGATGGCCACCAGAGCGTGCCCGTGCGGCTGGTAAGAATGTACAGCGTCCGTCGCGCATGCGGGAAACGCAGCACAAACACTTTCGTAGAAACTCCCTGAATCAGCATTGCGTAACGCACATTCTCGGGATTTCTCGACTCCGCGCCTATCAGTTCGGAAAAGGAAAATATTTTGGCGGCGCTGCGCTCGAAATGACAAGGGTTGAGCGGCATCGCAGGCACTGGCGCTGTCGCCGGTGTCCAGGTTTTGCGAAATTACCGCCTCAGCCCCAATTCCCAGATTCCTCTAGGCTGCGTTGTAGCTGAACTGCAACCCTTCGAAGGACATCTCGGCTCTTACCCCCCGAATGTTTTCATTGTGCGCTCCGACCCTCTCCGAATTGAGTTTGTGTATGCTCAGGCCCTTGAAGCGGAGGGCGAACAGCGACTCGCGCAGGTCCGGCGTCAGGTAATCGAGCTGCCCGTTCTTCCTCTGGTTCGGGCCATTGTTACCCTTGATGGCGACGGCCTCATGCCACTTGATGAAGGCGGCGGCGTGCGATTCCGGCAGCGTGACCACCAGACTGGAGACCGCCATTTGCCCCGATGGCCGCTGGGGCGACCGAAGTTCGCCAACCGGGTTATCCACCACTTTTTGCTTGACGGTGATGGCTTCAATCCTGTTCACGCGCGTGCAGTCCAGGCCATCGATGTTCAGGCGGAAGTTTGAGGGCAGCCATTTTTTGTGCACCGCCTGCGCGGCGGCGCCGCGCAAACTCCCGGCACCCTTGACCATGCGTATTGCCTCGGGCGAAATTTTCACCGTCATCTTCGCCGCGTCTTTCGATGCCGCGTCCAGCGCTGGGAATCCGACTTCGGTAATGAGCCCGTTGGACCATTCCATGCGTTCAACTTCGTTCCAGTTGAAATCGCAGGTGCTGATTGCGCCGTTCATGCGCGCGGAGCGCCGCTCCAGCGTCGCCCTGATCCAGTCATAAAATGCCCGCGACATTCCCGTGCCGAAGTTCACGGTAATGTCTTCATACTTCACGCCGGCAATATGCTTCTGCGGCCCGCGGCCGGGGGCGCGGTTCTCCACCACGCCGCTGGTGGCGTTTCCGCCTTCCACCGACTCGGGAAATCCCGCCATCACTCCGTTGAGCAGGATTACGTGCCGGGCCGCGGTGTAACCACGGCCGCCCTTCTGCGCTGAGGCCAACAACGATCCGCCTGGCAGCGCGGCCAGACCCAGGCCTGCTCCGGCAGCGGCAAAAATGGTGTTCCCCAGGAATTCGCGGCGTGTCTGCTTCTTCATGGAATTCTCTCCTTCTCTTCAACTTGAACGTTGGATCCCGTCTGTGGCCCCCGGGTCAGCAAAAGCGTTTTGCGTCAGCCCGGCTTTGGCGGCGGGAACGCGCCTGGCGCTGAATTATTTGCGCCTATTCTAACCCGATGACGGGGGACAGTCCACGCGCGGGTTATGCTCACAGAGTACGGCAACGCGGAAACAAAACCGGCGCGATTCGTCGATCGCACCGTTTGACACCATGGGTACCTGAGACCCCTAAAGCCACAGCCTTAATCTCCCGATAACGTAGGTTAGAGGACACCTAAAGGGCATGCTCCAAGCCATGACACATCGCTGGCGCATCGTTCTTATTTGCCTGAGCCCTATTTTCTTTCTTGTGTCGCTGGCTGCGCAGGAGCCGGGGTCGTGGCGTGTCTGGACCGCCAAGAATGGTCTTTACGAGTCCTACAGCCGCGCTCTAAGCATGGATTCCTCGCGCGGCGTGTGGGTAAGACACGGCGCTGCCCCAAGCATGGACCTCATCGACGGATACTCCGTAAGACATGTCCCTGATCCTCATGCGGGCCAATCCTATGCAAACTACGAAATGATTTATGTCCCCAGCGATCGAATCAACAGTATTCCCGGCTCTGAGCCCTGGACTGCTGACAAGGGGGTGGTAAGGCATTACAACAACAGCGGGTGGATTGCCGAAGCAGTTCCTGCATTCGCGAATCGGCAAGCCCTGGCCGCCCTGCCAGTTTCTGAACACCAGGTGATCGTTCTCTTTTCCGATCGCATCGCAGAGCTCGAAACCAAGGACCACAGCTGGAGAACGCTCCGCACCAGTTCCCAATCCTCAATTGCCCCCTTCCTGGAAGTCATCCACGACTTCTCAGGCAACGTGTGGGTGACGGGAGAACGAGGCGTCCTCAGAGTAACCATGAGGACCGATACAAAAGAATATGCCTGGACTGAGCTGCCGGCGACCGCACTGGGAATCCACGGCATCACCCGAGCCACCGCCGGGGAAGGAAACGAGATCTTCGCAACCGCAGCCAGACTGAACACATCCACCAGAGTTGTTCTTCGGGCCGGCAGCCAGGGACTGGAAATTGTTTATCAAAGTGGAGATCCGGGCCTTTTCGGCTGGCGTGGTCCCGACCACACCATTTGGATTCTGGACAGCGCCGAAATGTTCTGCATGGCAGAAGGCCACAAATATCCTGTCAGCCGCCCTGAACTTCTCTCGGGGCTGGTCTTTGACGTGATGACGGAACCTGGAGGCGGATTCTGGCTGGCTACCTCTGATGGAGTGGGAATGTACACTCCGGGGCTGTGGCGAACTCCTGCAGCTCTTCTGGGTATGCACCAACCGGTGCATGCAATTGCCGAGGACCGCATGGGGAAGATCTGGTTCTCAGCGACGAAGTATCTGCTTGAACTCGACGGGACCCGATGGAAGACCCACCAGCTGCCCGCTGGTTATGTGACGCAAGCGTTGATGACGGAAAGTCTTTCCCCTATGCCCGACGGACGGATAGCCCTGCGAGCCTATAAGGTGTTGGTCGGAGCAGGTCGGGCAGACCGGGGTACGATCCTGGTGTTTGATCCGAAGCGAAACAGGTTTCTATTTCCAAGCGCTGTCGCGGGTCTCTCAGTCCGACTGGCATTTGCGCGGCGGGATGGAACAATGTGGACGGAGAGTGGCGGCCAACTGGATATTTTTGATGGTGTGAAACTCCGGGACGCGGTGAATCTTGGGCCCAAATGGTCAGGCGGATTGGATGCCAGGTGGATTCTGGAACGGAAGAACGGGGAAATCTGGCTCGGAATGGGCACCCGCGACAACGGCATGGTCCTGGACGGGAATAAGTGGTCGAGCAATATCTTCACGCGTGGAAACGGATATACGGATAGAGGGATCTTCAGCTTCCTTGAGCTTTCTTCCGGCAAAATTCTGGCCGGTGGAAGGGGGGCAATATTTGAATTCAACGGAAGCTCCTGGTCACTCGTGAAGGATGGCTTAGACCGAGTCCGCAGTATGTTTGAGGACCAGGATGAAACCCTATGGGTCGCTTCAGCTGGAGGAGTCTACCGTTCCATCCATGGCAATTGGTTCGCTGACGGCGCGGAAGAGGGTCTCCCATCCAGTATTGCCTACAAAATATTTCGTGATAGCCGCGGACGCACCTGGGTGGGAACGAACCGTGGACTCAGCGTGTACCATCCCGAAGAGGATGTGGACCCACCACAAGCCTATTTGGGAGATATCACGACGGTGAAGGAGACCGCGCCGGATGGCTACCTGCGAGTGCCTCTGTTCGGCAGGGACAAATGGCAGAAGACCGCGTCCGACCGTCTCTTGTTCTCCTATCGCATTGATCAGGGACCCTGGACTGCTTTCAGCGCGTCCGCGATGGCCGTGGTTGAGGGGTTGCGCGCCGGCGCCCATCATTTTGAACTCCGTGCCATGGACAGAAACGGCAATATCAGTCAAGAACCGGCAGGCATGGATGTCAAAGCGCTGTTCCCTTGGTACAAACAGCGTGGATTTGTTGCCCTGGCTGCAGCCGGTTCACTGGCCATCCTGGGATTGGCCGCATTTGCGCTTTCCCAGTACCGCCGTCGAAAACTGATTCGCCAGCTCCATCGCGCAAGAGAGGCGGCGGAATCTGCCAGTCGAGCCAAAGGTGAATTTCTTGCCAATATGAGTCATGAAATCCGCACACCGCTCAATGGCGTTATGGGCATGGTAGAACTTGCTTTGCAAACAGACCTGGACCCGGAACAGCGCGATTTTCTTCATACGGCGTGCGAATCAGCAGGGGTCCTTCTTTCTGTGATTAACGATATTTTGGATTTTTCCAAGATCGAGGCCGGCAAGCTGGAACTGGAAGAATTACCAGTCGATCTAAGGGAACTGGCAGAATCCTCGGTCAAGGCATTCGCACTTCGCGCACACCAGAAGAAGCTGGAGCTTCTATGCGAAGTGGCGCCTGAGTGCCCTGCCCTGATCCAGGGCGATCCGACGCGCCTGCGGCAGATTCTGTTCAATCTTCTGGGCAATGCCATTAAGTTCACCATGATGGGGGAAATCGCCTTGCGGGTAGCTTCACCCGCGGAAAGTCCCGGGCTGCTTCAATTTTCGGTTTCCGATACGGGAATCGGCATTCCGGTGGATAAACAGCAATCCATTTTTGAAGCCTTCTCCCAGGCAGATAGCTCAACCACCCGACGCTTCGGAGGCACAGGCCTGGGCCTCGCGATCTGCAACCGGATGGTGGGACTCATGCAAGGACGCTTATGGCTGGAAAGTTCGCCCGGGCATGGCACAACTTTCCATTTCGCGATTCCCCTGCGAGCTAGTGAGCCGGCGCAACGACTCTTGCTGAAAGGCCTTGACCATGACGAGCTACGCAACCTTCGGGTGCTCGTGGTGGATGATCATGCGACGAGCCGGAGAATATTGGCAGAAATGCTCCGCGCGCACAACTTCAGGGTGAGTGCCGCCGAAGATGGCAATCAAGCTCTCCGCCTGTTGCAACAAGCCAGGGACGAGCACGATCCTTTCAAAGCAGTTCTTGCCGATTCTCAAATGCCTGGCATGACCGGTTTTGAATTGGCCCAAGCCATTTCCGACAGCCTGGAGTTCTCACCTGCCATCATCATGATGCTGACCGCGGATGAATACAGCCTGACTGTTGCTGAATGCCGCAAACTCGGAGTGCGTGGCCACCTGATCAAGCCCGTGCGCCAGAACGAACTGTTGGCCGCAATCCTTGCGGCGACGCGGCCGAGGGTGGCGGAAGCACATGACGCGCATTCTGCTCCTGGGAACGGCAAGGAGGAAAAGCAAAACGATTTCCGGTTGCGAATCCTGCTGGCAGAAGACAATCTCATCAACCAGAAGCTGGCGGCAAAGCTGCTGGAAAAAAAGGGACACCTGGTCACCATTGCCGGCAACGGCAAGGAAGCCGTCGAGCTTTTTCGCGCAGGGCATTTTGACCTTATCTTGATGGATGTGCAGATGCCGGAGCTGGATGGCGTCGAGGCCACTGCGGCCATCCGCCAGCACGAGTGGCTGACCGGTTCCCACACTCCAATCATTGCTTTGACCGCCCACGCAATGTCAGGAGATGCCGAGCGGTTTGTCGCATGCGGAATGGACGCGCATCTGGCCAAGCCGATCCATGCCAACAGTCTGTTTGCCATGATTGCCTCTTTAGTTCTCACGCCAGCAGAACTACAACGAGATCTGTGTCATGAAGAACAGCAATTAGCAATTGGCAATTAGCCAAACCCAGACACCGCACTGCGCAGTCGCGCGGTAACGCGCGGATAGAATCTTCTTCCTCACTGCCGGGGCCGACCTTCTTTAGTCGAAGCGTGCTTCCGATGCCTAGACGGCCTTCCCCTCAGTCGTGCTCGACTGCAACTCTGACCGCCATCGCTGCAAGTATCTCAGCGACATTTCTCTCTGCGATGGCACGCGAATCGTCAGTACCGCCGCTTCGTAGTCGTTGAGCTTGCTCAGGGCACCGGCTACATCGCCCCGAGCCTCAAGAATTGCAGCTTCGGCCCACAGCCGCAAGCCGGGAGTTTGCGTCTGGCTCGGCATGTCCGCCAGCCACTGCTCGGCCAGGTCCACCCGCTTGCGTCGTCGCGCCTGAAATGCTGCGGCATCGCTTAGCAACGCCTCGCGCATTACTGGGGCGGCACAGCTCGAATGCCTCAGACAGATCTCTAGCACGCGAGCCGCTTCGGCATCATTCTTCCGATAAAATGCCGCGGAGTACGCCACGGCATGAGCGGTGACCGTGTCGGGTGAATGGTCCTGTATCGCGGTTGCCTTGGCAATGAAATCGGGCGACAGGTCTTCGGAAGCAGTGCCATTTTGCAAGTCCGTAACGAGTTGCATGATCGCAATCAGTCTCTCTCCCTGAGGGCCGCTTCGCATCGTCATCAGTATCCGTCGCCCATCAGAAATCATGGACAGTCGCCGAAAGGGGACTAGATTGAGCAATCCAATCGTGATGGAACACACGACAAACCAACTCAAGAACGGCCCCCGTGCGCCGGGAAGAAAGAGGATGCCAAAGCCGGAAACTAGATTGGCCAGAGGCCCGCCGAATGTCATAGCGACGAATCTGGGTCGGATCCTGTCCATGGTTCCGAAAAGCATGCTGACCCAGCCATCGGCGCCCGTGCGGGAACGCGGATGCAGAGAAAAGCGGAATCCGGGGCTGATCTGAATCGGCCCAAAACGAATGAAATTCAGACGAAAACCCACACAGAATCCCATCACCAGATGCCCGAGCTCGTGGACAACAATTACCAAGAATATGGCCCAGAAGGGTGACCCGACAGAAATCAAAGCGTCAAGGATCAGGTCGTCGGACTGATACCAGAAATGTAACGACGGTGGTGACCAGAGGACCACGGCGCCGCAAGCCGCCCACCCCAGAAGGCATATCATCAGGCGAATGAGCATGCCGGAATCACCAGCTCCTCGATCAGACTCCCCAGGTTTGGGCAGAGGAACAATCCGGTCCAATAGAGGCGTGCTGCTGGGAATTTGAGGTGCTGAAGTCTGGCTGCTCACTTGGAATGCAGTCTAGCACGTACTCTTATGCGGACTCATCTGGTGATGAAGGGCAGCAAGTGGCACTTTGGCCGAGCCAAAACCACAAAACGAGATCTGTGTCATGAAGAACAGCAATTAGCAATTGGCAATTAGCCAAACCCAGACACGGTTGCGTGACATCATCAATCGCATTATAAGTTATGGCGGCTAAACGCCGGGCCACCCGGCGCTCCTTATAAGGAGTCCATACTATGAATGATATACACGCTGAAACTCTGACCAAACCGACACTTCTTGCCGCCGAACCCCAGCTCTTTGTCGCCGACGTTGGAACCTCGTGTGAGTTCTATACAAAAAAACTGGGGTTTACGGTGGCCTTCATTTATGGTGAGCCGCCATTCTACGGACAAGTGTTCCGGGATGGAGCCAGGTTGAATCTCCGATCTCTACCCGAACCCGCAATCAATCCGGAGCTTCGGGACAGAGAACATCTGCTCTCAGCATCCATCGCACTCGATGATGCAGAGCCGCTCTTCCTGGAGTTTCAGACGGCAGGCGTGGTATTTCATCAAGTACTCAAGACAGAACCATGGGGCGCTCGCACATTCATCGTTTGCGATCCCGATGGTAATCTAATCCTTTTTTCAGGGCGAGAGCGGTAGACCGGCGCAAATCAGCGGTATGGTTTTGGTTTGGCTTTTGCTTTTGCTTTTGTTCTTGCCCTGGCTGATTGTTGCATGCTGATTGCTGTTTTTTCCAGCGGTAAGGTTTTGGGCAAAGGGGCCAGCGCGACTTGTGATTGACACGACGGGCCACGAGGGCTAGACTTTCGGGCGAAGAGGACGCTCAAAATGCAACAAAAGCCTCCTTCTGCAACCTGGATCACGATGATTTCCTTGATCCGATTCATGCGCCAGTTCTCTACGCTATCCATCAGTGCGGCGCTGTTCGCGCTGGTCATGGCGTCTACGGCCGCCTTCGGCCAGTCCGCCGGGGACCGGTTCGCCGGGCTGACGCCGCGACCGGTGGGCCCGATCCAAAACCACGGCACAGTCGGCTATGTCCCGCCGAAAGGCTGGAGAGTACAAAACGGCGCTAACGGAATCACTATTCTGTCAGGCCCGGTTCAAGACAATGATCGGCCATGCGAGATTTGGATGTTGCCGCCGATACAGCTCCAGGGTGAACTGGCGGACGAAGGTGCGGCATTGGTGGACGGTCTGCCCATCACCAAACAATTCGGCGCCTACCGTGACGATCGTGGCCGCGACGTGAGGTTCTCCCGCGAGGAAGGAATATCCGGGACCGGTTGGGCGTACGCAGATCTCTCCGGGAAGTTGGGAAACAGCGGAATCACTGTACGTGTCCTCATGGCCCAGTTGGATGCCAATTCCGTGCTCCCGATCGTTGGCTACACCAAGACATGGGATTGCCTGGGCAACCAGGCTATGCGCGACAACGACGTGTGGGCGCTGCTGTTTCACAGTCTTCAACTACCCGGCTTTACCAAAGACTCTCCGCAGTTGGGCGAACAAATCATTGGCAGCTGGTCCAGCACGAGTGGCAGCGCCGGCAACAACGTGGCGTTTGCGAAAAATGGCCGCTTTGGCACCGTTGCCGTGTACCAGTCATATAGGGCGTCCTCTACGCCGGGCATGGTATGGGAGGTAAACCGCAGCTGGCAGGGAGACGGCCCTTATGAGGTGCATGGCGACCGGCTGCACACTCAAAACCCGAAGGGCAGCGACACCGAGAAAAACGTAACCCGCTTTTTCAGCATCGTTCGTATGCCCAATGCCGACAGGCCGGGCGAATTTGAGTGGGTCCTGCGGATGGTCGAGCGCTCCTGGGACGGCGGTCCGACCTGGGGATTCAACCCCACCAGCGGCAACTACGTCATCGCCATGACCAAAGATAAGCACTGACGCAGGCGGCGCTTCCCCGCCGCCGGCAAACTTTACCCGCTGATCTTGAGCATCGAAGTTACTTTTTCTTCTCCGCTTTCGCCGGCTTGGCCGCCTTGCCTTTCAATTCGACCACGATCAGATCCAGCGCGGTGTCACCGGTGTTCTCGGGCAAGTGTATGGTGGCCGCGGAGTATTGCGCCTGGCCTGCCTTGACGTCAGAGTTTTCCGTTTTTCCGTCGGGAAAAGTGAACTGTGACTTGCCGTCAACGAGGAAGACCGCGACCGCGGCGGGATGGCTGTGCATGACCGATTTCTCGTGCGGGCCGTAATGCACCCGCAGAATCCGTACCTGGTCGTTTTCACTCACTACCGTGTAGTGCCTGGGATCAACCTTGGCCGCGTCCTGGGCTGAGAACATTGGGACGAGACAGAGGCACACCACGACGACATAAAACACGAATCGAGCTTTCATGCTACCTCCTGAGCTTATTGGATTTTGGTTTTCTGGGACGCAACCGTACTATCGCGGCCCAGTCGTGTCAAACAGGCTTCTTTGGCAATTTGGCAGTCAGCCAAAGCAAAATCCTACCGCAGATTTACGCAGATGACACGCTGATTTACGCTGATGAACGCAGATCACCTTGAAGCGCGTCTCGATTCTGTCAGAATAAATAAAGCCGCAGTTCAGCCTGTCACAGCTTTCCGTCCTAGTTTTCCAGTTGTTAAAATCTCCGGGTCGCGTCTGAAAGGAACCTTTTCAACATGCTGGAACTGGATATTACTTATCGTGGGGCCATCTATCCCTGGCACTGCGATCACATGGGACACATTTTGAGGGCAAGAACCGGATAGCTGGGACCAAATTATTGCTGTTCATTCAGCACAATCACCGGATCCACCTTCATCGCCCGTCGAGCGGGCACCGCGCATGCTGCCATAGCCACCAGGCCCAACAGAACGATAACACTTCCCATCACCAGCGGATCCAATGCGTGGACCCCGTAGATTTGCCCGGCGATCGCTGTACGGAGCGCAGCTGCACAGGCAATCCCCAGCGCCAGTCCAATCGCTACCAGAACCAGGCCTTCGCGCAGGACCAGCTTGACGATGCGTCCTTGCGTGCTGCCCAGTGCCATGCGAATCCCGATCTCGCGCCGGCGTTGTGTGACCAGGTAGGACAGCACGCCATAAATTCCCACGGCTGCCAGAAACAACGCCAGAATGCCGAAGACGCCGGCCAGCGTGAGCGACATTCTGCGGTTCGCGAGTGAAAGATCGGCGCGTTCGGTCATCGTTTTGATATCGAACAAAGCCAGCTCAGGATCAATCCCGGCCATGGTTTTGCGAATGTCGCGGGCCGTGGCGTTGAGGTCACCAGCGGTCCGCACGGCCACGGTGAAGCCTCTTACGTTGCTGTCTTGTGCGAACGGGAAATAATACGCCCCCACCGGGCTGCCGCTGTCGGTAAGGTCGTCCAGGTGCACGGAGCGCACCACGCCAATCACTTGCAGCCAGTGCGTATGTTCGTCGATCTTGAGAAGGTCTTTGGCATCGCTGGGCCGGTACATCCGCCGGCCTACCGGATCGCGGTCCGGCCAGAAGCGCTGCGCGAGCCGTTCATCCACAATGACCGCGCCAGGCGCGGTGGCGTTGTCGCGGTCTTCGAAATAGCGTCCATAGCGCAGCGCAACGCGCATAGTCTCAAAATATCCGGGCGCAACTGTAAGCTGGCGGGGAGAGATGATGGACTCTCCCGGCTTCATCTGGTATCCCTCCGCGAGAATCACGCCGTCGGAATGGCTGTTGCTGAAAGGGATGTCGTCGGTCGCGCCGGCGGAGATCACGCCCGGCAACTGCCGGATGGCCGCCAGCGACCGGTCGAGCAGCGCGCGCGTCTGCTCGTCCTTGGGATAGCGAGCGCGCGGCAGGTTGGTGGACGCCGTGACCACGCCGGTCATTGTGAATCCGGGGTCGGTTTTCAGGAGCTGGCGAAAGCTGGCCAGAAGCAAACCCGCGCCCGCCAGCAGCGCGAAAGCCAGACTGATCTGTCCAACGACCATCGCTTGACGCACGCGACGCGCGCCTTTACTGCCGGTGCCGGAACGTTCATGCTCGGTAAGCACGCTGCGCAAACTGCTTTTCAGGACTGCGGCCAAAGGCATCACGGCGATCAAAACGCCGGAAGCGGCGGCCATGGCCAGGACAAAAACAACTGTCTGGAAATTGACACCAACTTCAGACGCGCGGGGAAAATGATTCAGTCCCAGCCTGGACAGCCCGCGGAGCAGGCCCCATCCCAGCGCCAGTCCTGCCACTCCGCTGGTCACGGCAAGCAGCACGTTTTCCAGAATGACTTGCCGGGCCAGATGCACGCGTTGCGCTCCCAGCGCCAGCCGCGTGCCGAACTCGCGGTGGCGCAGTCCCATACGCGCCAGGGCCAGATTGGTGACGTTGAGCGCGCCAATCAGCATCACAAAAAGCGCTCCGCCCCATAGCAGATACAAAATTCCTTTGACATCGCGGACCAGCATCTCCTGCAGCGGCTCGACTTTGGTATGGAACCCTGCGTTCATCAGCAGTTGCTTGATTTCGGGAAAGCGTTCAAGATTGGCGGCGTTCAAAGCATCAATCTGCGCCCGCACCTGCTGGATGGTTGCGCCGGGTTTGAGGCGTCCAATGTGATACCAGTTATTGCTGTGGTGGGTCGTTTTCTGCTCTGGAGTAAATGCCAGAGGCGTCCATAATCTGACCTCGGGATCAACAAAGACAAAATTCCGCGGCATCACTCCCACCACGGTAAAAGGCCGGCCGCCGAGCCGCACGGTCCGTCCGGCAACGGACCGGTCGCCGCCAAACTGTTCCTGCCACATCCCGTAACTGAGAATGACTTCCTGCTCGGCGCCTACTTCACCTTCCGCGTCGGTAAAGTTCCGGCCCAGCACGGGCTGGACACGCAGCAGGGGAAAAAGCGTAGGCGTGACCATCATGCCGCTAACCTGCTGTGCCGAGTTGGCCGTAGTGACGGTTTGGTCGGAAAAACGGAACATCGCCTGCTCCGGCAAAGCCGATACCGCGGTACGGCGATCGTAGTAATCGCCCGCGCTGCTGTTATGGGTGTCCGGCGCTCCCGCCTTGGGATACCCGTTCGACATCAGCAGAATGGCATTGGCGTCCGCCACCGGCAAAGGCCGCAGCAGGACCGAATTGACAATCGCGAAAATGGCCGCATTCACCGCAATACAAACCGCCAGCGTCAGGAAGGCGGTAACGGCAAAAGTCCTGTCTTTGAGCAGAGACCGGGTCGCGTGCTTGGTTTGACGATAAAAGTCCACGGATATCCCTCGTTACCATTTGAGAATACGTTGTCCCAGGAGAGAAAGTTGCAGGAAAGTTTTGAAACCAAAGCCAGCCCATTTTCACTAGGTAAGAGGGGATTGGTAAAAGGGGATAGCCTGTCGTGCGCGATTATTCCATATCATTTCCTCTTGCCGGAGAATCGTTCGCACCGTGTATTCGTTTTAGAGGGGCCGCGCAACGGCTCCAAAGCGGGCGATTGGGTGTATGCTTGGGGCCGCGCAGGATGCCGGAATGGGATCGCGAAGCTTCCAGCAGCGGCTGTTGAAACGATCGGTGCTTCACGCTACCCGAGGCTGCTCCGTCTCAATGACGATTACACCGGTCAGGGACAATGACCCGAAAAAATAAAAACGTAAGGAGGAAGGACACGATGAAAAAAAACATGGCAGGCAAAAGCCAGGCTGGCTTCACGCTCATTGAACTATTGGTGGTCATAGCCATCATCGCAGTTCTGATCGGATTGCTGCTTCCCGCCGTGCAAAAAGTTCGGGAAGCGGCGGCTGCGATGGAGGACTTTCCCCATCTGAGGCAGCTCGCTAAGGACCTGAGCGCCCTCGGTGATGGCTCCGTCCGGGTTCAGAACGACGCCCTCAAGCTGCAAACCGACACAGTGCAGGCTGGCGATCAAGCAAGGCTGAACGCCGCCGACCTCAGCTCGTTGTGCGCCGATCTGGACGCTAATGACCGCTCCGCGGCGAAGGTGCAGGCGGAAATCGCCGACCTTCTGGTGACATCCCATGCGTCCGAGCGCGAAGAGCGCGAAGGACGCGAGGAGCGCGAGATACGGCTCCTTGTGAATGCACAAGTCGCCGTGAACAGTCTTACCGAAGGCCTCAAGCAGATGACTGCGTCAATCCCAGGGCAGTGCGCCGCCGGGACCAAATAACGCTCGTAGGATTCGGCCGGGTGGCCCTCGCGTTCGCCGCTGTTAGCGAAGCGTGGGGATACAATTGTCCGCGAAAATAAGAGGCCAGCTGAGGTTGTAGCTGAAGTTGAGTCGCTCTGGACGGCGGCCAGGAGCGAACAGATGGTCATAGCTAAAGAGTAGAATGAGTCCCGTCTGTCCCGCGCCACCCCCGATCCACTGGCCTACCATCGCGGAAATCCGTATGCCTGCACTCACAAATCGTCGCAATGATTTAGAGCAGGCTATCGCGCAAGGCATCGATTTTCTCCATGCCACGCAGTTGCCTTCCGGGACATTTCGAATATTTTGCTCGCCGCATCCGCTCCTGGAAGAAGACTGCAAACCGGACCACTCGACTTTTCAGACCGCTCAAATCTCTTACTGTCTCGATTTCACAAAATCGGAAAGGGCCGGGGAGATCGTAAGCAAGGCAATTCGCTTCCTTCTGGGTGAAATGCAAGACGGCGGCGTATGGCGTTATACCTGTAGTCCTAACCCGAATTATCTTCCTCCCGATGTTGACGACACAGCCTGCATTTCCTTCCTGCTGAAGCAGCACGGCATTTCCCTGCCGGACAATATGGGCGTGATGCTTGGCAACCGCGCTTTCCGGGGGCTTTTTTACACGTGGATTCTTCCCCGCCCGACGTGGACAACCGACGCGTCTTTTTGGCGCGTCGCATTACGCCAGATTCCGAAGCTGCAGCAGCTTTACTGGTTCTTCCGAGCCAACGAATGCCGGCCAAATGATCTCGACCCGGTGGTCAACGCCAACGTTCTCCGTTATCTGGGCGACAGGCCGGAGACGCGCCCGATCATTCGAACCCTCATTCGGATCATTGAGGACCAAGCCGAAGAAACATGCGATAAATATTATGGAAGCCGCTTCACTTTCTACTATTTCCTTTCACGAAACCACGCCGCGGGTATTCCCGGATTTGGTCCGGTGGGGGACACGATCATCGAGAGAATCAAATCCTATGCCCATCCGAATGGGGTGGTCGGCAGCCATATTTTGCATACGGCGCTTGCCGCCTGCGCGCTGATGGATTGGAAAGATCATTCCACTGTTCTAGACGACGCGATTCAGGCAATTCTTCGCGCCAGGGAACCAAGCGGAGGATGGCGAACACTTCCCTTTTACTATAGCGGTCAATCTAAGAAACTGGCATGGGGTTCGGAAGAGATCACTACTGGATTCTGCCTTGAAGCCCTTTCGCGCTACCGGAAGATGCAGAGCTGAACTGAAAAAGATTTATGGATGGAAAACCGCGGTTTTCGGTCGGGCGCCCGACTTGCCGATCCGCGCGTTTCCCGGATTTTTTCTCAAACAGCGCGGCTCGATTCTGTCTGGTCCGTCGACGCACCAACCACGTGTCATTTCGAGCGGAGCGCCGCAAAGATGGTGGCATTTCCCATGCTGATGGGCGCGGAGTCGAGAAATCCCGAGGATGGTGGCACCACAATGCTGATTCAGGGAGTTTCTACGAGAGACTGTCCCGGAAACCTCATTTCCCGGCCCCAACTCTCGGCCAGATCCTGCCAGCGCGGATTTAATTTCTCAATCAGCCAGATTTTCTTTTCCCGCCGCCAGCGCTTTATTTGCTTTTCACGATTGATAGCCACTACCGCTTCCTGGAAGCTCTCGTAATAGACCAGGCGGTGGACCTGATACTTCTTGGTGAAGCCTTCAATCGTGTCGTACTTGTGCTGATGGATGCGCTTGTCGAAAAATCCTGTCACTCCGACGTAGAGCGTGCCGGTGCGGCTGGTCAGGATGTAGACCCAGAATTTGTAATAGCGGCCGTCGCGCATGCCGGAAATCGTAGCATAAACATTCTCGTAGAAACTCCCTGAATCAGGATGGCGGAACACACATCCTCGGGATTTCTCGACTCCGCGCCCGTGAGCCTCGTGACCGAAATGGTTTCGTGGCGCTGCGCTCGAAATGACACGTGGGTTACTGTTTCGACAGCGTAGAGATTGATTCCGAGTGGACGGCCCGCCGGTGTGAGCGAGCCGAAGGAAAGGCCCTCCGGCCATAGTCACTTGTCCAGGTGCTTATCAAAGAATCTGGCGATGTCGCCAAAGGCCTGATGCGTCTCGGGCGCCGTGTCGTCCACGGAATAATTCGCGTGGGACATGGCCTCGAAGACGTTGAGCTCCG
>DATMPO010000146.1:0-7407 GCA_035567035.1 Verrucomicrobiia bacterium
GCATTTCAACCTTGATCTTCATCTCAGCTCCGATCCCCTCAAAAGAAATCCTGCCTGGAGTATTAAGACTCTCTAAGGTGGATTATCCGCCGGGTGTCGGTTCCTGTATAGGTGACATTCGTCACCTCTCGCGCGATTCCCTACGCCAGTCGCCAATTCTCGACTATCTTATTGATAACAAAGAGTCAGCGTGGGCGAAGGGAGATGGGAATCTGACTCTCGCGATGGGTGCGTATCAGGGCGCCGGCTTTCAGCCGAAAGATTTACCGCAAAGGGCGCAATGGAGGCAAAGGTTGATCAAGCCGTGCTTCGTTCCGGCTTTGCGTGCTTCGCGCCCTTTGCGGTAAGAAGCCGATCGATGCCCTGATACAAACCTGTTCCCGGTTGTTGTCTCGTCGCTGTCAAACTGCGCCACTACCCTCAGAACATATCGTTGACCGGCTGACAGGACGGGTGTATTGTGTGTGCGCCCATAATTCTGATCGCATGAAATCAGGAGATGCCTTGTGAGAGCTTTCCCCAGATATTCGCCCTTCGTCTTGTTATTCGCAGCTTTAATCACAACCAGCCTGGCGCAGACACCCAACGATGGCGCAACAGCCATCGCCGCCAGCGGCCAGCCCGGGTACATCCGTGTAGCGCCCCAGAGTTTGGACGTTACGCAGGCCCCGCAAGCACTGAGTTCCAGCACGGTCCTGGAATTTCCGGCCGACGCAATATCTTCCGGCGCAATCTTCGCGGCAGACGCCAACGCGGCAAACAACTCCGCGGGCGGCAACGGCGGCGCGAACAGCGCTGCGAGCAACACTAACTCGCGCGGCGATTCCGACCGGCTCCCCGATGTCTCGACCATTGACGGGCTCGACAGTCTGGCCACCTTTTCCGGCGCGTACATCAATCAGGCAGGCCCCAGACTGGGCCAGCTGTTCAACTTCACTATGGTAGGGAATAATCCTCGTCTCGGCGGCACTACGGTGATTCCCGCGCAAATTACCACCGTCAACCTGGTATTGCTCAAGGCGGATGGAAGCGTGAATGCGACAATACCGTTCACGTTCCGCGACCTCATCGAAGACTCGCCCAATTTCGCGGCAACCAATTACCGCTCCGGCCATCATCTGCAGTATGCCGACGCCATTCACCGCGCCCAGTTTTTCCACATCATGGGAGAAGAGTGGCATACCGAACTACGGCCTGGTTTCGTGAATGACGTCACCTTCACCATCCCGCGGTTCGTCAACGTGCGGTTTCCGGATGGATCAATAAAGCCGGTGCAAGCCTACTTCCTGGGAACGGCCCCCAACGGCAATCACTTTGTCGAGTTGCTGGACTTGCTTTTCAATTTTCTTTGGCAGAACCAGGCCATCAACGACATCCTTTCCGGCAACTTCACCACCAACGGCCTGAGCAGCACGCTGTTCCCCGACACCTATTTGTTCTCGATCGACAATCAAGGACACTTTGCGGGTTGCTGCGTGCTCGGGTTCCACACGTACTTTTTCGAGAACGGCGTCATACCGCAGCCCCGCTGGGTCACTCAATTCGCCAGCTGGATCTCACCGGGGCTTTTCGGCTCCGGATTCCAGGATGTGACGGCCCTCTCTCACGAAACCTCCGAAGTATTTGGCGATCCGTTCCTGAACAACGCAACGGCGCCGTGGCAGTTCCCCGGTGTCCCGCCCACGGCGAAGATATGTCAAAGCAATCTGGAAGAGGGCGATCCCATCGAAGTGCTGCCCACCGCAACCATTCCCATCACGCTGCGCGAACGCCACGAAGTGTTCGTCTATCACCCGCAGATCATACCGTTGCTGCAATGGTTTGAAATGGGAAAGACATCGAATGCCGTTGACGGCGCTTTTAGTTTCCCCAACGAGGCAACACTGCCGCACTCCGCGCTGCCCTGTCCGCAGTAAGCCTGGTTTTGTTTTTTGCCAAGGCGCCGGAGGTCCCGGCGCCTTTTTTGTTTTTTCCCCCGCCCCGGGCTGTCCAGCACCGCTACCCCGCCACGCTCATACGGTGATACCCGAAGTGTCTCAGTATCCATTCTCCGCGATTGAGTTCTTCCGCGCCTGCTACCTCGAAGCCGAAAGCGTCGGCCAGCCGGTCCATGGTCGAGAACAGGAAGCAGACATAGATGGCTTCGCGCAAGGCCGCGTCGCTCACTCCCGCGGTGCGGGCCGCTCTTACGTCCTCCGCGCCGACGGTCTCGGGCGTCAACGTCAGCTTTTCCAGGAAGGCGAGCGCGCCGCGCAACTTCTCGCTCACCGGCGCCGTGTGCCAGTCGGCCAGCACTGCCTGGACCATGGCGCCGTGTCCCAGTCCCAGAGCTTTCACCGCGACCGCGGTGTGGCTGGCGACTCAATAGCGACAGCGGTTCAGGTACGAGACGAACGCGGCAAATATCTCCAACTCTCCCACCGACCACTCGCGCGCGTGGCGCAGGCCCTCCTGCAGACAGCGCGCCAGGTGCTTGCCGAAAAAGTTTCGCCGGTAGGACATCATCAGCACCGGCTCCAGCGCCCGCCCGCAAAAAGCGCGCATGGTCCGGAGCTGGACCTTCTGCAACACACTGTGCCCGTGGTTCAGTATCTCAATCCGCATCACGGACCTCGATTTCGTCGCCCGCCGCTTCCAGCGCGCGCAGTCCGGCCTCAAATCGTCTCACACCGGCGCCGGCCGCCGCGGCGATTGTCAGTTCGAATATCTGGTCCTCGGAATATCCGGCCTGACGAAGCTTGCTGAAATCCTCGTCACTCACCGTCCAGGGACGCTCGTCAATCTTCTCCGCCAGCGCGCGCAGTTCGAGAGCGCCCGGGACCGCCGGAATCCCGCCCGCGTTCGTCCGTGTTCTTTCAAATACAGCGGCGCGCAGCACCGCATCGCTCTTTCCCGACGAACCGAGCAGGGCGTCAATCGCGTCCTGTACTTTCTTCGGCAGCACCATTGGCCTGGTTCTTATTCCCTTCTGCTCCGAGGCAATGATAATGACGATGACTACACAACGCCACCCGGCGCCCGTCGCGCGGGCCGCGCTGCCGTGACGGTTTGTATCAGGGCATCGGCTTTAGCCGTGCCGAAAGGCATACAAACATCGTCGGGCTTTAGCCCCTGCATGCTCTTGTTTCCTTCAAATAGATTGGACACTGGCAACATCGCGACCCTACGAATCAGCCTTCTCGCGGCCGACATTTGCGTGACACTCTAAGACCTGCAGGGCCTGAAGGCCGAAACCTCCGGCGCCTTTTTCGGCACGGCTGAAGCCGATGCCCTGATACAAACCCTCTTGCTCTCACACCGCTTACGCGTTAGAAGATCAGATACAATCGGGCTTCAGCCCTGCACATGGCAAAACCTTCGCGAAATGCCAACCCGAAAGAAATCCTGAGCTCGGCACGCACTTTTTTCACCAGTACGAAGACGAGCATGAGCAGGGCGCTCCTTCAGTCCGAGCGGCATGCGAATTTGTTGATTGATGTTCTTCGTTCCTACGTAACAGCCGGGAAGTTTACGATCCACGATTTTGTGGTCATGCCCGACCACTTGCATGTACTCATCACGCTCGACGCCACCATGAGTATTGAAAAGGCCATGCAGTTGATCAAAGGCGGATTCTCCTTTCGGGTGAAAAAAGAATTGGGCTACACGGGCGAAATCTGGCAGCGTGGATTCTCTGAGGTGCGGATCGAGGATCGAGCAAGTTTTTTGGCGCATCGGGACTACATCTACCGAAACCCCGTGGAAGCGGGATTGGCCAGCACGCCGGAAGAGTTTCCTTATTGTTCAGCATACTTGAAGAAAACAAAAGCATGCGGGGGCTAAAGCCCGACGACCCTTGTGCGCCTATAACGGCACGGCCAAAGCCGGTGCCCTGATACAAACCGTCAGTTCGAAGAATCCTTCCTGTCACCGCTTGCCGCCGGTAACAATAAAGAGAACGGGTATAATCACCGTCTTATTGCAAGACTGAATTTTCCCCTTCGGGAACACCGTGGAAGGGGGACACGGAGAGGGCCTCTCATGCGCTGCGTACGGCTGCCCTTTGTGTTCGAGCCTGCCCGGCTTTGCGGCGATCTGCGCCGCGTCGAACCCGGCGAATGGATTGGGCACTTCAACTCGGCGATCTACGGCGGGCAGTGGAGCGGCGCGGCCCTGCGGTCGCGTGAGGGCGACTCAGGCAATCTGTTGCCGGAAGCGTCCGACTCGGCGTTGTTTCAGGACACGGTATTGCTCGGGCGCTGCCCCTATTTTCGCGAGGTCCTGGATGTTTTCAAATGCCCGGTACAGGCGGCGCGTCTGCTTCGGCTGCACGCGCACTCGAATATCGCCGAACACCGGGACAACGAGATGCAGTTCGAAGACGGCGTGGTCCGCCTGCACATCCCGATTGTCACCACCGACGAGGTGCATTTTTACCTCGACGGGGCCCGCCTGGCCATGGCGCCCGGCGAATGCTGGTACACCAACGTCAACCTGCCTCACTCTGTGGACAACCGTGGCGCAGTCGACCGCGTGCATCTGGTGATTGACTGCTCGGTCAATGACTGGCTGCGTGACGCGTTCGCGAAGGCGGCGCCCCAGCCCCGTGACCACTATGCGGCGCGTCTCACGCTTCCGGCGCCGCCTCCGTTCGCGACTGTGTTGAACGCGCTGCTCCGGTGGGCCGGGGAAAACCGCGCAAGCTTTGAGACTGAGAAAAACACCCTTGTGTTGAAGTTTGCCGGCGTGCACACCTGGCAATTTCGCCTGCGTCTTCCCGATGCGTCCCCCGCCAACTGGACGGCGTTGCTGGAGAGCTCTCCCGATCCCGACGGGCAGCACCGGCGCGACTACGATGCGCTGATCGGCGCGCTGGCCGGCGAACTTCCCGGTCTGGCGATCGAACACCGCGGCCTTCCCTGACGGCAGCGCTTCTCCCAAACTCCGGGCCATGACCGAAGGTCTTGTTAACGCCCCGCACTAAAGTGCACTCGACTACCGTACCAACAGACCAAAAGTTTCGTATATTTGGCATAGTCATATTTGCCATATTCTTAAAGACGACCGGGGGCAGGGCCGTTCCCGGTCTGCGACAAGTACATGTGAGGTATCCATGAAAACAAGGTTTGCGTTTGTAACATTGCTGTTGTGTTCGGCGGCCGCGGCCTGGGGCCAGACGGCGGCCACCGCCGCGCCTGCCGCCGATCAGGTGTCGCGCACCACCAAGGCGGTGAATTACCGTCGCGCCGGCGGTTCCACCAAAATCAGTTTTCAGGGCACCGAGCTCATGCCACAGAGCTCCGGGGAAGCGCGGGTGGAGAGCAAGAGCAACCGCATGGAGGTCAACGCCACCTTTGAGAACATGGAACAGGCCACCAAATTCGGCCTGGAATATCTGACCTACGTGCTGTGGGCAATCTCTTCGCAAGGGCGCGCGATGAACATGGGCGAAATCGTCCTGAAAGACGGCAAAGGCCACGCCAAGGCCATCACGGACATGCAGACTTTCGGCATGGTGGTCACGGCCGAGCCTTACTTTGCCGTCACTCAGCCCAGCAGTATGGTGGTCCTGGAGAACGTTGTCAGTGCCGAGACCGCGGGCCGGATGGAGAACATTGACGCAAAGTTTGAGCTGATTCCCCGGGGCGCTTATTCCTCATCCAATACAAAGATCGAGAGCGCAATCTTTGGCATCGACCGTAAAACTCCGATGGAGCTTTTTGAGGCGCGCAACGCGGTGCGCATCGCGCACATTGCCCAGGCCGACAAATATGCGCCTTCCGCAACGGCCAAAGCCGAACAGCAACTGCGGTCCGCCGAAGACGCCTATCGCCAGGGGAGAGACAAGAAGACGGTGGAAGCCGCGGCCCGCGAGGTGGTGCAGACCGCCGAAGATGCGCGCGTGATGGCGGTACAACAAAAGGCGGAAGAAGACGCCCACGCCAAAGCGCTGGCGGACAAAAAAGCAGCCGAAGAACGCGAAGCCAAGGCCCGCGCGGATGCGGCGGCTGAAATCCAGCGCCGTCTGGACGCCGAGCAGGCGCGCAAGCAGGCGGAAACCGCCAAAGCCGACGCGGAACGCGCGAAGCTGGAAGCGGAGAAGGCAACGCAGGAAGCGGAGCGGCAAAAACAGGAAGCTCAACGCCAAAAACAAGCGGCCGAGCAAGCCACGGCATTGGCGATGGACCAGCAGAAAGCCCTGGCCATCGAAGCGGAAAAAGCGCGCAAGGCCGCGTCCGAAGCGGAACGGCTCCGTCTGGAAGCCGAGCAGGAGAAGCAGGGTCTCCGCGCACAACTGCTGCAGCAACTCAACTCCATTCTCGCCACGCGCGATACAGCGCGCGGGCTGATCGCCAACATGGGCGACGTGCTGTTCCGCAGCGGCAGTTTTGAGCTGCGTCCGGAAGCGCGCGAACGTCTGGCCAAAGTTTCCGGCATCGTGCTGGCCCACGCGGGACTGCATCTGGAAATCGAAGGCCACACCGACAGCGTCGGCACCGATGATTACAACCAGCAGCTTTCCGAGAGACGCGCCAGCGCCGTCCGCGATTACCTGGTGCAACAGGGCATCAGCGCCGACTCGATCGTGGCCCGCGGTCTGGGCAAGGGCACGCCCGTCGCCAGCAACGATACGGCCGAAGGCCGGCAGCAAAACCGCCGCGTGGAAATGGTCCTCTCCGGCGACGTAATCGGAGTGACCACGTCAGCTCAGAAATAAATAAAGAGACGGTATTTTAACTAACTAAAGGAGACTACATGAAGAAGCTGCTCACGTTTGTATTCGCAATGTTGGTCGGCGCCAGTCTGTCGTTTGCCCAGGCGGGCGGCGGCACCACCGACACCACTAAGAGTCCTTCTACAACCAAGTCCAAGAAACATCACAAGGGCGGACACCACAAGAAAAACAAGAAGACTGACGGCAGCGCCAACACCGGAAACACCAACCCGAAATAAGTTTTGACATGCGAAGGTGCCCTCCCTTTCGCGAAAAAGCAGCGTCAACACCTTACCGCTGATTTCACTGATCACGCTGATCTGCACTGAATTGTTTGATCAGTCCAATCAGCGTCATCAGCGGTAAGGTTTTTCCGCCCACCCGTCCGCATAGACCGCGCTGTATCATGGAACCTGCCATGCCGTTTCCCATCAAAGTTTGCGCTGTCTGTTCCGAAGAGTTTGAGCTGAAGCCGGATAAGCCAGGCTTCGCCAACCGCTGCCCGGCTTGCAGCGCCTCCGAAGCCGCCGAGCCCATCACCAAGGGCCGCATGGACGGCGACGAACGCAAGTCGGCGAAGGACGCGAACGAGGCCCGCCGGCAAGCCATGCGCGATCTGCTTTATCGCAAGGAATAGCCTGGCCCGGATAAATAACGCGCGTAGTAAGCGACATAAATTTCTTTTGTCATCCCGAGCGTAGCGAGGGATCTGC
>DATMPO010000147.1:0-21611 GCA_035567035.1 Verrucomicrobiia bacterium
CCGCACTGTGTTTCGATAGGCGGTCTCGTTCTGGTTGGCGACTAATCCATCGCCGGTGGTGTGCATGGTCAGTACTGGCATATCAACGTCACCGTTGAAGATGATGTTCTGCTCCAGGTAATTCACGGCGTTGGGATCGGCCGCGATGCGCGCGGCGTGGTTGAGGGTGTCCAGGTCATCTTCCAAATCAAGGCCTGCGGCCTGGTAAAGCGCGCGGACTTCATCCTTGTTCACCGAGTTTTCAAATTGCTCGAAATAATTGACGCTGGTGTTCCATGAAGGATTGCCCGCGGCGCGGAACTCAAGCTCGGCGCGGAGAGCGAAGATGAACGGGAAATCAACCTGCTGGAACCACAGGAACTGGTTGGCTTCCTGCGAGGCAAAGTCGTTGGCGGCAGGTTCCGGTGATGCCGGGTCGAACCATCCCGGCGTGTCCCCGAGCGCGGCGACCAAAGCGAGGCGCGCGCGTCCCTGAGGAGTGGTTTGGGCCGCGGCCAGGATCGTCTCGGCGATCGTGAAGTTGAGGCCAGGATTCGTGATGTGTACCACCTGTAACGGGCCGCCGAAATCGAACAATGTCTTGAAGGCAAACGCGCCGTCCAGTGCCTGGTTCCAGGTGGCAACGCCGCCGGACAGCACGCCGCACATCGGCAACGCGCCGTCAAAACGCTTGGGATGCGTCTGGATCAGCCCGGCGGTAATGATTCCCCCGAGCGAGTGTCCCCAGGCAATGGTCCGCTTGGGCTTGCCGAACATGGAAGCAAATGTGTCCAGCACTTCCGTCTGGTCAACCAATGCCTCCTCGATGGCCCAGCCGGCGTGGGCGTAAGAAGACCCGGCCAGGGCAAATCCGTTGGCCAACAGGAAGGCGCGTGTTCCCGGGTCGCCTACGTCATTTGCGGGATTGGGCTCGCCGGGCACAACATAGCCGTGACTATAGAGAAGCAGAGTTCCATTCCAGGGCGAAGGAACTTCAATAAGATAAGTAGCGCCGTCCCCAAAGGTCCCGGTGCGGGTCGTGGTGGTTGCGCGGGCGTTGGGGCTGGCGGCCAGGGTAAGCAGCAATGCGGCCGAAAGGGCGAAAATGATACCGGTGCGTCGAGTCGTTTGTGTCGTTTGCGTCATGGCAAATGTCCTTTCGTGACTTCAGCAAAATTTCTTTCCGTGCTTTCTGTTTCTTTCATCAATGCAACGATTAAAGGTGTGGATGTTCCCGGGTCTTCACGAAGCGTGATCTTCCGGACCCGCCTCGAATGATGCGTCATTCAATCCATTGGCTGGCTCAAAAAAACTGCATACTGAGAGGTTTATTCCCTTATGACTCACCAGCGCAGCCGAACGGCCTTGGCGCAGGCCACACGCGTTTGTTCGATGTCTGCCGTTCCCCGCGCTAAAGCGAACGAATTATCCTTAACGCGGAGGAGCTTTGTCAAAAAGTGGACAGGCAAAGTTTTCGGCGCCAGCAGGCGAGCAACCGCAATGCATTTGCCGGATGCATAAAGAATCTTTCACTTCCTGCATTTCTTGCGCGATTATCCACAGGCGGTGGCTTTGTGCGTCTGCCCGCAGGTTTCATCAAGCTTCCAAAGGAAAGGTGACGGCGCAGGATCAGCTCCGGTCCTGGGCGGCGTGGTAAATCCGCAGTACTTCGATGTCCTGCTCCTGTACGCGGTACACAGCTACATAGGGCATCGGAGGAAACAAGATTTCTCGCGTTCCCTCCTCTCGCCCAGGGCGGCCGCGATGGGGCGATTCCTTTAGAGACCGGAGAGTCTCGTAGAGCTTGCGCATGGTAGGCTGCCAGTAGCGGGGGTGGTGGTCTTTGAGGTAATTGCTGATGTGCTCAAGATCCGCTGCTGCGGCGGGCGTCCAGCGGATACGCATTTATGAGCGGAGCATCTTCTCCAGGCGGGCGTCCATTTCCTCTTCCTCAATGAACTCGCCTCTATCGGCCTGCGCAACGCCCTCCCGAACGGCTGCACGAAAGCTGGCATCTTCTTGAAGCAATCGCAACGCGGCATCCTTGACCAAACGTTCGGCATCAGTGCCCGCCTTGGTAGCGATTTGTACCAGCTGAGCTTCCTGCTCGGGCGTGAAATGAACTTCCATTCCATGCAGAATACGCGAAACTAACCTCCAAGGCAATCATCACAATCTTGGCGAACGCTGAACAAAAAGAGCGCCTGCAACCGCTATGCATTTGCCGGATGCATAAAGAATCTTTCATCTCCTGCATTTCTTGCGCGATTATCCACAGCCAATTGCTTTGTGCGTCTGCCCGCAGGTGTTAAAATCTTAAAAATCTACCCCCGGGAGAGCGAATGAACGCAATCCTTGCGCTAGAAGACGGCAGGGTCTTCAGCGGCAGAGGCCACGGAGCAAAAGGCGAGTGTTACGGCGAAGTCGTTTTTAATACCTCCATTACCGGCTACCAGGAAATTTTCACCGACCCTTCTTATGCCGGACAAATTGTTGTTCTGACCAACCCGCAAATCGGCAACTACGGCACCAACCCCGAGGACGACGAAGCCACGCACCCGTACATCGAAGGACTGGTGGTGCGCGAGTTCTCGCCTATCAGCTCCAACTGGCGCTCACAGCAGGTGACCGACGAGTATCTGGAAAAGTTCAAAGTCCCGGTCATCGCGGACATTGACACCCGCGCCCTGGTCCGCCACCTGCGGACCAAAGGCGTGATGCGCGGCGTGATCTCATCGCTCGAAACCGATGCGGGGAAGCTCATCGCCAAAGCGCGTTCCATCCCCAAGATGGACGGCACCGACCTGGCCAAGGTGGTCACGACCAAGCAACGCTATCAGTGGGACACCGGCACGCGTTCGCACGATCCCACGGACGCGGCTCGGGTCCCCACGGAAGCGGCCGGAGGGAAAGACCGGCCACCGGACCGCCACGTTGTGGCCTACGATTACGGGATCAAGCAGAACATTCTGCGGATGCTGGTGGACCAGGGATGCCGCGTCACAGTGGTCCCGGCCACCACCAGCGCGGAAGACGTGCTGGCGATGGATCCTGATGGCGTGTTTCTGTCGAACGGTCCGGGTGATCCGGAGCCCTGCACCTATGCCTACGAAAACATCCGCCGACTGATGGGCAGGACGCCCATCTTCGGGATTTGTCTGGGACACCAGTTGGTTGGACTGGCGCTCGGCGGCAAGACGTACAAGCTCCGCTTCGGGCATCACGGCGGCAATCATCCGGTGAAACAACTGGAGTCCGGCAAAATCGAGATCACGGCGCACAACCACAATTTTGCCGTAGACCCGGATTCGCTCAAGGAATCCGAAGTGATCAAGACGCACATTGACCTCAACGACAATACGCTGGAAGGCCTGCGGCACCGCACCCTGCCGCTGTTCAGCGTGCAGTATCATCCAGAAGCTTCGCCCGGCCCGCACGACTCGCATTATCTCTTCAAGGATTTTATGAAGCTGATGGAAGAGTGGAAGGGCAAATGACAATAACGATGCGAAGCGCCCTGAAACGTACAGCGAAGAGCTGGATTTGCATGTTGACTGTCAGCGTGCTCGTGTCGCTGGGCCCTGCGCTGGCGTGCCAGACCAGCGCCCCACCCAGCACAATCAAGGTCTCCCCAACCTTCAGAGTGCTGGTCCAGCATGAGGGCAAGCCGATTCCGGGCGCGCGGGTGGGTATCTATAGCGAGAAACCCGAACGTTCGAGCCTGGGGGAAGAGCAATGGCGAGAAATCCTGGTTTCACCAACTGATCAAGACGGGGTGTTGATCGTGCACGATCTTGCCCCTGGACAGTACAAGGTCCAGACCGCGGGACCCGGACGAAGCCACGCAGCTTATATAGAAGTCCCCAGGAGAAAAACCCGCGGCGTGCGGGAACAGATATCTCTTGAATGGCCGAATTCATGGCTGCGCGTGGTCAAGACGAAGGCCCTGCGAGGAGACCTGCATAGCAGCAACCCGCTGCAGCCATTTGACCGGGTCGAGATCCAGCTGTGGGTGCCCAGTAGCCCGTCCCCCGCGGCTACACAGAATGGCGCCGATGGCCGGTTTAATTTCGAAAACTATCCGCCGGGCGTTTACATTGTGCGGGTCCACGCCCATCGCCCGGACCTCACGGAGAATTGGCAGCCCGACGGCGACATTGCGCTGGAGGTTGTGCCGGACGGCGCAGGTATTCCAGACTCCCTATCCGTGCCTCTGGCCATGACGAGCAATGGATTGGCCTACGCCAACTGCCCCCTGCCCATGAGCATGGATGTCAGGAGCAGGCAAATCGCGGTCGTCGATCCGATGGGGGCGGTGATAGCTAGAGCGAAATACTTTATTGAAGACACGCAACGGAAACAGCTCGCCAGCGGGCAAACTGATGAGGACGGTCACGCCAGATTCCCCTCGGACCTGCATGGGGAAGCGAAGTTGACTCTATGGAGCCTGGGATTCACGCCTCTGGAACAGCCGTTGAATTTTCTTCCGGCCGTTCCGGACGCGCCGGCGATGTCCATTATTATGCGGCCTCACTCCAATGGTGAATGCAGCGAAGGAATACCAGAGAAACATGCGGCGCAATAACATCACGGTGGCCGCGGCGATTCTTGCCGCGATAGTTTTCGGCGCGCCGTTATTTGGGCAAAAGGACGCACCGGTCAGAACGGATCAAGCGGTCCAGACAGACGCTCCCGCCAAGCCCGACGATAAAGCACAGGAAAAAACAGCGGACGCCAAAAAGAAAAAAACAGACGACAAACGGAAATTGGAAGATCCGGCGCGAAAGTTCGCCACCGCTTGCGGAATAGATTTCGACCAGGCTTCGCAAAAAACATTCATCAACTCAGATGCCAAAGGCTGGAGCCAGTACACGGACGCCACGAAGCCGCCGGAACTCTTGAGCGACGATGAATCGCTGTATACCGTCCGCGCGGATTCGTCCGGCAAGCTCTATGTCCGGCAACTTACTCCGGGCGAAGACTATGACATCTACCAGGACGATTGTTTCCGCGACTCCGGCAAGCTGGAATTCTTTCACTTTGAATTCCGGACCATATGGGCCTGGGGCTATGAAGAAGCGCGGAAGTATGACGCGGCCGGCAAGCTGCTGGAGAAGACTTCCCGGTTTTTTGACACGAGAAACGAGAAGGACATCAGCGAGCCCGCGCAAGCGAAGGACGTGGCCGGCGTGATGAAACCCAACGTCCACAAGACTTACGGCGATATGCCCTTTGTGCCATTTTTTGCCGAATAACCATGCCCAGACGCAATGACATCGCGAAAATCCTGATCATCGGCTCCGGGCCGATCGTAATTGGCCAGTCGGCTGAGTTCGATTACTCCGGCACGCAGGCCTGCAAGGCCCTGAAGGCTGAGGGTTACGAGGTGGTGCTGTGCAATTCCAATCCCGCCACCATCATGACCGACCCGGAGATGGCCGACCGCACGTATATCGAACCGCTGACCCGCGCGTATCTGGAAGAGATCATCCGCCGGGAAACGGAAATGCTCCTGGCCGCCGGCACGGGAGGAAAATTCGCGCTGCTGCCGACCGTGGGCGGCCAGACGGCGCTCAACCTTGCCGTGGAGCTGGCTGATTCCGGCGTGCTCGAGAAATACGGTGTAGAGCTGATCGGCGCGCAACTTCGCGCCATCAAAATGGCGGAAGACCGGCTGTTGTTCAAAGACGCCATGACCCGCATTGGTCTGGATGTTCCGCGTTCCGCGCTGGTCAACAATCTCAAAGACGGGCTGGATTTTTCCGCGAAGATCGGTTTCCCGGTGATTATTCGACCGTCGTTCACGCTGGGCGGCACGGGCGGCGGCCTTGCCTACAACCGCGAAGAGCTTCTGGAAATTCTGGCGCGCGGCCTGGACCTTTCTCCGGTGCATGAAGTCCTGATTGAAGAATCGGTGCTGGGTTGGAAAGAGTATGAGCTGGAGGTCATGCGCGACCTCGCCGACAACGTGATCATTATCTGCTCGATTGAAAACTTTGATCCCATGGGCGTGCACACCGGCGATTCGATTACCGTGGCGCCGGCGCAGACGCTTACCGACCGCGAGTACCAGCACATGCGTGACGCGTCCATCAAAGTGATTCGCGAGATCGGCGTGGAAACTGGAGGGTCGAATATCCAGTTCGGCGTGAATCCGGCGAACGGGCGCATGGTGGTCATTGAGATGAACCCACGCGTCTCGCGCTCGTCCGCGCTGGCTTCCAAGGCCACGGGTTTCCCCATCGCCAAGATTGCCGCCAAGCTGGCGGTCGGCTATACGCTCGATGAGATTCCCAACGACATCACTCTAAAGACTCCGGCCTGCTTTGAGCCGACGATTGATTACGTCGTCGTCAAAATCCCTAAGTGGCAATTCGAAAAATTTCCCGGGACAGACGAAGGCCTGGGACCGCAGATGAAGTCGGTGGGCGAGGCCATGGCCATGGGCCGCACATTCAAAGAAGCCCTGATGAAAGGCATACGCTCGCTCGAGTCCGGAAAGAAAGCGGGCACGGAGAAGATTGAGCCGCGCATTCTGACGCAGCGGCTGGTCACGCCGCATCCGGAACGCCTTTCCTATCTGCGCTACGCGCTCGAACAGGGCATGACGGTGAAAGAGTTGAACCGGATGACCGGCATTGATCCCTGGTTCCTCTACCAGCTCAAGCAGATCACGGAGTTGCAGACGGAAGTCGGCAAGCACACCGTGGAATCCATTCCGCGCGAGCTTTTGCGTGAAGCCAAGCGGATGGGTATGTCGGACGAGCGGGCCGGGCTGTGTCTCAAGACCTCGGCGGAAAGCGTTCGCCTGGCGCGCGAACGGCATGGCATCCAGCCGGTGTACAAACTGGTGGACACCTGCGCGGCGGAATTTGAAAGCTATACGCCGTACATGTATTCGACATATGAAGAAGAGGACGAAGCGCCTCCCACCGCCAAAAGGAAGGTCATCATTCTGGGCAGCGGGCCCAACCGCATCGGCCAGGGAATTGAATTTGACTACTGCTGCTGCCACGCGGCCTTCGCGTTGCGTGAAGACGGCTATGAAGCCATCATGGTCAATTGCAATCCGGAAACGGTTTCCACCGACTATGACACCAGCGACCGGCTTTATTTTGAACCGCTGACGTTTGAAGACGTGCTCGCAGTTTACCGGCATGAAGCGCAGAGTGGCGCGCCGATCGGAGTCATCGTGCAGTTCGGCGGACAGACGCCGCTGAACCTGGCGCTGCCACTCAAGGCCGCCGGGGTACCGATCATCGGAACATCGCCGGAGTCCATTGATCTGGCGGAAGACCGCAAGCGTTTCGGCAGGCTGCTGGATGAACTGAAGATTCCGCAACCGCCGGGGGCCATCGTTACCAGCGTGGAAGAAGCGGTTGCTGGAGCGCGCCGCGTGGAATATCCCGTCCTGGTGCGGCCTTCGTACGTGCTTGGCGGACGGGCCATGGTCATTGCCTACGACGACGAGAGCGTTGTCCGCTACATGAAAGAAGCGGTCGAATATTCGCAGGAGCGTCCCGTGCTGATTGACCACTTTCTCGAAGGCGCAATTGAAGTGGACGTGGACGCGCTCGCGGACGGCGAAGACGTGGTGATTGGCGGCATCATGCAGCATATCGAAGAGGCCGGGATACACTCCGGCGACTCTTCCTGTGTGCTGCCCGCGGTCAGCCTGCCGGCAAACGTGCTAAACACGATGCGTGAAACCACTTTCCAACTGGCGCGGGCGTTAAAAGTGATTGGATTGATGAACATTCAGTTCGCCATCCAGAATGAAAAAGTCTTCGTGATTGAGGTCAACCCGCGGGCCTCGCGGACCGTACCTTATGTTTCCAAGGCCACGGGTGTTCCGCTGGCCAAGATCGCGGCCCGGCTCATGACGGGACGCAAACTGCGCGAGTTTCTTCCCGACCATGCGTCCCAGGGCAACGACCTGGCGCCGGGCGCCGGATATTTCGTGAAGTCGCCGGTATTTCCCTGGAACAAGTTTCCGGGCGTGGACACCGTCCTTGGCCCGGAGATGAAATCCACGGGAGAAGTGATGGGATCGGCGGAAACCTTCGGCGAGGCCTTTGCCAAGGCGCAGCTTTCCGCCGGCCAGACGCTTCCCGTCCGCGGAACGGTGTTTCTCAGCGTGACAGACCGTTATAAGGAAGAGTCGATTGAACTGGCGCGACGGTTTATCGAGCTGGGCTTCAGCATCGTCGCCACCCACGGCACGGCGGACCGTCTGGAGAAGGCGGCCTTACTGGTGGATCGCGTGTACAAAGTAAAGGAAGGCCGGCCCAACGTGGTGGACCTGATCAAGGGTGACCGCGTGCAGCTGGTGGTGAATACGCCGCACGGCCAGGAGCCGTGGTTCGATGAACAGGCAATACGCCGGGCCGCGGTGACCAATCGCATCCCGACGATTACTACGCTGGCCGCTGCCTGGGCCGCCGCTGAAGGGATTGCCGCCTTACAAAGGAGCGAAGTCAGCGTTCGCTCCTTGCAGGAGTGGCACGGAAAGAAAGCCCGCCGCGAAGCGTCCGCGATTACCATTCAGTAGGTGTCGTAGATCGGGGAGCGTGGATCAGTGGCCCAGAAACTTCTGGATGGTTTCGAGCGCATACCCGGCGGATGTGAGACTCTGTCTGGCTTTCTCCGCATCGCCTTTCTTGATGGCGCTCTTGGCTTCCTTGAGCATGTAGTCCATGCGATGCTCAGCTTCGGTCACATCCATGCGCAGCCCTAGTCCCTGTTGCGCCATCTGGTTTCTGATGGAAGTGAGTCCGTCCTTCGCCGAAGCCGCGTGCACTGAAACTTCGTTGTATTTTTCCCGCAATTCCCTGATCTCGGTCCCGGAAGCTGGCGGAGGCGTGGCGGCTGAAGCGTCAGAAGTTATCTTCCGCTTCGTTTGAGACGGCTGTGTTGCCGGTGTTTGAGTTTGTGGGACCGTGTCCTGCGCAGTGGCGGGAGTGGTTGGCGTTGTCGCGGAAGTAACCGGCGTTCCTGCTGATGTGCCCGGTGTTGTCGATGTGCCTGGCGTTGCTGCTGTGCCCTGTGTTGCTGACGTGCCTGGCGTCGCAACTGAAGCGGTTTGCGCAGTTGGCTGACTATCGCCAGTCGCCGGCGTGGTCTGCATACCCGTACTGGGCTGCGCCGTTGTTTGCGCCGCTGGCGGCGTCTGCGTCTGAGTCGATGGCGCGGGAATTTCTTGCGCCTTCTTGCTCTGGTTGGCGCTGGTGTGAAGAAACTTCGGAACTTCCATCGCTGCCAGAACCAGCACGCCAAGAGTCAGGATCGAACCCAGTACCATGTAAAGCCCACGGCGGCTGCCGCTCTTTTGCACTACGGCCGCCGGAATCGCTTGTCCTGCCGGAAGCTGGTCTATGGGGACAGGTTGTCCCTCCGGCTGTGCCTGTACGGTTGCCACACTTGGCGGCGGTGGCGGTATCGCGACCGCGGGTTGTGTCCGCGCCGTGGCCACGGGCTGTACGGACACGGGCCGCGATGCTTGCGGCGTTGCGGCAACAACGGTGGCTTGGGTGGGCGAGACCGGAGTCGCAGCGACCGGCGCTGTTGCCGCCGGCAGATCGGTCATTAGTTTGGTGGCGGCCATGTCGGCAGGCTGAACGGACTCGGTGATCACAATGTTCTTGAGCGCCGCGCGGAATTCCTGGGCCGACTGGTACCGTTCCGCCGGGTCCTTGGCGATGGCCTTCATGACGACGTCGCTGATTGGCCCCTGCACCCACGGCACTATCTCCATGGGGGGTAGAGGTATTTCCTGCAGGTGGGCCGCCATGATCGAGTAATTGCTGTCTCCCTGGAACGGTCTTTTTCCTGTGACCATCTCGTAGAGGACCACACCCAGCGAATAGAGATCGGAGCGCACGTCCGGCTCGCTGCCTTTGATCTGCTCCGGCGACATGTAATAGATGGACCCCAGCGTGGCGCCGGTTTGGGTAAGCTTGCGGTCGCTCTTGATGCGCGCAATACCAAAATCCAGCAACTTGATGGTGCCCGAGGGCGTACGCATGATGTTGGCCGGCTTGATGTCCCGGTGTATCACACCGTGCGCATGAGCATAGGCCAGAGCATCGAGCACCTGACTGGTGTACAGGATGACGTCATGCACGAGCGGCTGGGCGTGTTTGAGAAGCCTTTCCAGAGACACGCCTTCCACGAATTCCATGACCATCAGAAGCTGGTTGGAGGCGCGCAACGCCGTGTAGAGCTTCGCGATGTTGGGATGGTCCAGGGCGGCCTGGACCTTGATCTCGCGGAGGAACCGGTCGGCCAGTTCGGTATCTCCCTCAAGTGACGGGAGCAGCACCTTCATGGCTTCGAAACGCTCAGAGAGCACGTTCCGGACCTTATAAACCTGGCCCATGCCACCTGCTCCCAGCACTGCGACAACTTCATAATCGCCAACGCGGTCGCCGATATTCATGGTTGGGGCCTCCTTGGGCCCGTTTTGATTATTGCCGCTTCACGTGGTCACCGACCTTTACCCCCGCGGTGCCGCTGTATGTGCCGGTAGCGGACGTGTCATCCACCTGGGTGATGGTCACCACACCCATATCGGTCTCGACTCGTCGCAGCACTTTGCCGGTGGCTGGGTCCTTGATCTCGCGGCCTGCGTGCGTGACCTTCAGGCTGTCGCCGACGTTGATTCCCTGGTTTTTCCCGACGTTCAGAATCAGCGTGGAGCCGCTCACGTCGGCCACCAGACCGTCAATGGCCACGACGACGGTGGGCAGATTGGCCCCGCTGGCATCCAGTTTGGTCGCCAGTTCAGTGACCGCGGTGTTAGTGGCTTCCCCGATCAGCGTGGCCCCGAAGTTGGAGGCGTGGGAATCAAACATGCCACCGCCGCCGCCACCGGACCCGCCGCCCACTCCAGACAGTGAAGTGCCGGAGCGTTTGGATTGGCCCAACCCCTGGGCTGAGGCCAGAATCTCGCCGGTATTTACGTCCACGATGCGGGCGGTGATCTGGACGACTGCTTTGGCTTCTTTCTTGCCCACTCCCGCCCCGCCAAAGCCGAAGTGCCGGCTCACCACGCCGGCCCCGCCGCCGCCGACAGTCGTGCTTTTGTCGTCGCGCCCGAACTGGGTGATAGACCCCACAATGATGGCGCTCACGCCCAGCAGCTTGCCGATTTTTGCCGCACTTGCCGGATCGGCGCGGTCGCTGTTGGAAAAGTTCTGCTCAGCCAGTATTTTGTCCAGTGCTTTGCGCTCAATTACGGAATACGTTCCGTCATTCACCAGACGGTCCACCAGCATGTCGGTGATACCCTTGCCGACGTCCTGGTCCGTGCCGTAGATGGCAGCCACGTCAGACCGCACGGTCCCGTAGTCGAAATCCAGGATGGCCACCCGCTTTTTCTTGGGCTGCTGCCCGCAGGCGAGAGAAACAAACAGGGCAAACAAGACAAATGTCGAAATGGACACACGGCGCATAGACACCCCCAAACCAGCAGAATCTTACTATAGCTCCCGCTATGAAAGTACTAATCTTTAATATGTAATATGTGCGCTCTGGCGCGGAAACGTTTCACGGGTCATTTACGGCCGCCGCATGACTGCGCGAACAGGCTCATTGTCGGCATAAACCTGCCAAACCGCGATTTTGCCGTCTTTCACAACGGCGCGCCATGCTGCCGGGGTCTGCCAGAAGTTTTCCTTCTTGATCTGGCCGTCCTTCGAAAATGTACCCCGGGCCGTGCCAAACAGAGCGACCGTATCGCCGTCCGCAAGTATCTCGGAGTGTGAAATTGAGTAGTCAGGCACCATCGTGAAATACCCTGTCCAGGCGGCGCGCAGCTTTTCCGCGCCTGATATCTGATTGCCCAGCGAGTCAATAAAGACGGAATCGTCCGTCAGCAGGGAGCAAACCGCGTCGGCCGACCGGCTGTTGATGAGCCGCTCAAACTTCAAGACGACTTCGATTGGATTCACTGGCGGCATGGCGTCCTCGCTGTGCGTGGATTCTACTCGTTGGTAGGAAAACCGCCAATGTTTTAGAATGCAGCGCCGGGAGGCCTCCATGTTACAGCGCGCACTACTTCTCATTTTTGCGGTTGTATTGCTCATTTCCGTTTCATTTGCCCAACAGAACTCCAAACCTCTGCGCCCGGTGCATACGTTTTCAATTGTTGCCTATGATCCCTCCACGGGACAGCTGGGCGTAGCGGTGCAATCGCACTGGTTTGCGGTGGGAAGCGAAGTTCCTTGGGCGGAAGCCGGCGTTGGCGCGGTGGCCACGCAGTCTTTTGTCGATCCCGCCTACGGGCCGCTGGGACTGGACCTGATGCGCGCCGGCAAGACGGCGCCGGAAGCGCTCCGCGGACTCTTGCAGGCGGACGACAACTGCAATGTCCGCCAGGTGGCAATGATTGACGCACAAGGCCGCGCCGCCACATTCACCGGCGCGAAGGACATTCAGCCCGCCGGCGGCATTGCGGGAAGCGCTGGCGCGTCCGGCGCGCAGATCACATGCGGCGGACAGCCGGGTGGCCCGCTGGCCAGCGGAAAAAACTACGCCGTGCAGGCCAACCTGATGAGCAATGACAAAATCTGGCCCGCTATGTCCAGGGCCTACGAGTCGACCACCGGCGACCTGGCCGACCGCATGCTTGCCGCGCTGGACGCAGCACAAGCTGCCGGTGGCGATGTTCGGGGCAGGCAGTCCGCAGCGATTGTGATTGTCACCGGCAAACCGAGCGGTCGCGCGTGGGCCGATTATGTTTTCAACCTTCGGGTTGACGATAGCGCCGAGCCTCTCAAAGAGCTGCGGCGTCTGGTCACCCTCCAGCGCGCCTACAACCACATGAATGCCGGCGACAAAGCGGTGGAGCTGCATGACAATGAAGGCGCTCTGCGCGAGTACGGCGCAGCGGAAAAGCTGGTCCCGGACAACGCCGAGATGATCTACTGGCACGCCGTTGCCTTGGTCAACATGGGACGCGTGGACGAGAGTCTGCCGCTGTTCAAGAAAGTCTTTGTCCTCGACCGCAATTGGGTAGACCTGACGCCAAGATTACCCAAAGCCGGATTGCTGCCGGACGATGCTCCGTTGATCCGGCGGATTATTGGGCAAGGGCCAGGAAACTGAGCGGGGCCGGGCTAGCCGGCCAGAGTACCTGGAAAGGAACCGCCAATTCCCGTTGTTTTGCGGTGAAATCCGCTAAAATCGGCTTGTGTTCACCTACAAAGGCTTTGACCACATTGCGTTGGTCACCAGGAACCTGGCAGCCATGAAGCGTTTTTATGTCGACGGCCTCGGGCTTCCCCTGGAAAGCGAAGGCAAGTCCAAGGCCGGCTACAACGTCACCACTCTGCGGGCGGGCGACGCGGTTTTAGACCTGTTTGAAGCCACGCCCACCAATCCCGCTCCTTCGGCCAACTTGAGTGAGGAGCATTTTTGCCTGCGGGCTGCCGGCTCCATTTACGACGTAATCGCCACCCTCAAGCGCAAAGGGCTGGAGCCGACGCAGGCCGAAGTCAACAATGGCGCCGCCGGTAAAGGGCTCTCCATCTTTGTTCGCGATCCTGATGGAAATAAGGTCGAAATTAAGGTGGATTGAGGCCGCCGCCGGTGATTTTCCAAGGCCCGCCAAATCCGTGGTACATGTACGCTTGCCCGTACATGTCCTCATGCCCAGTTGATGTCCTTTCGGCCAGGGCTTCTAATCGCATTACGCAGTATAGAGAACGGTAGAAGCGCATAAGAGTTTGGTTGCGCACCGCGCCCTCTTCGCGAGGAGTAAGAATCATGCAAATTGGCGTTTATGGTTGCGGATATCTGGGCACGGTAGTGGCTGCGTGTCTGGCGGACTTTGGCGTACCAGTCACCGCGTACGGCAGCGACGCGGTGAATACCACCTTGCTGGCCACCGGCGTCCTGCCCTTTCATGAAAAAAACCTGAGCGAGATCGTGCGCCGGGGTGTCCGCGCCGGACGGCTGATGTACTCCACCCATCTCCAGTCCATGGTGCAGCGCGCGGAAGTTATTTACCTGGCGGAAGACACACACCAGAAGCTGGAAGAAGCCGCGGCCGAAATCGCCAACTATTGCACGCACGGACAGGTCCTGGTGCTGGTCACCCCTGCTCCCGTTGGCACGGCGCGACGCATTGAAAACCGCCTGCGGCAAGAGAACCGGCCGGCCGTACTGGTCACGCAGCCCGTGTTCCTCTCGGCCGGATGCGCGGTGGAAGACTTCAACTGGCCGGACCGTATCGTGCTGGGAACGGATGCCGCCGCGGCCGTAACCACGCTCAAGACGCTGTATCGTCCGCTGGTCATGCGCGGAGTGCCGGTGATTGTGACCAATCATGAGACGGCAGAACTGGTCCGCGAAGCGTCCACGGCGTTTCTGGCGACTAAAGTTTCATTCATCAATGAGATTTCCACGCTGTGCGAGCATATCAATGCCGACGCGGTTGATCTGGGGCTGGCCCTGGGTCTGGACAAGCGGATTGCTCCCCGCTGCCTGCAGCCCGGGTCGCTGGGCGGAAGCTTTGCCGAATTTGACATGGATTCCCTTGCCACCCTGGCCTCCAACTCCGGCGTATCACTGAAGATCCTGACAGCGGCCCGCCAGGTGAACCAGGATTTTTGCGCCCGTATCATGCAGAAGATTTCCACCGTGCTGGAGACGGTAAACGGCAAGGAAGTGGGAATCCTCGGGCTGGCTTTCAAGCCCAACACCAACTCAGTGGCCAGTTCAGGTTCCATTCGACTGGTCAAGGAGCTCATGCTGTCCGGCGCGCACGTGCGGGCCTACGATCCTATCGCCATGCCGGACGCGAAGCAGGAACTGGAAGGCGACATCCGCTACTGCGACTCAGCCTATTCCGTAGCGGAAGGCGCGGACGCCCTGGTCCTTAGCACCGGCTGGCCGGAGTTCCGCAGCCTGGACTTTGACCGCATTCGTCGTGTGATTCGCCGTCCCGTGGTAGTAGACGCCAAAAACATGCTGGACGGCGCCCGCATGAGAGCGCTGGGCTTTGAATATGTTGGAGTTGGCCGGACGTAAGGGCAACACCCCCTACCACCCAGAAAGTCCCCGTTGCCCGATGGGGGCTTTTTTGGAACCCACTCGACTCCGCGGTTTTTCATCAGAGGCGGTGGAACTACTCGGCCCTCAGGGTGATCGCTGGATCCACTCGTGACGCTCGCCACGCGGGCACCCAGCACGCGATTCCCGCTACGCCGAGCAGCAGTGCGATAACACCGGTGTAAGTAAGCGGATCCAGAAGTGATATCCCGAACAGCAGCGTGACGAGCGCGCGCGTTGCCGCCACTGCGCCTGTCAGCCCAATTACGACACCGGTCCCAGTGAGCGTCATTCCCTGACGCATGACGAGCGTCAGGATGCTACGGCGGGACGCGCCCAGTGCGGCCCGCACCCCGATCTCCCGGGTCCGCTCTGTCACATTGCCGGACAGTACGCCATAGATGCCGATGGCCGCGAGCACCAGCGCCACGATACCGAACGACTCGAACAGTATCAGTGCAAAACGTCGCTCAGCTGCCGACGCGGCGAGCAGCTCGTCCATGGTGGCGACCCGGACAATCGGCTGGTCCTTGTCCACCGACCAGATCGCCTTTCGGATGGCAGGGACCAGTGACGCGGCATCGCTGCGCGACCGAACCACCAGTGAGAGAACGTTGTCGGCCCAGTACCACTGCGGGGTGGGGACATAGACAGCATCCGCGTTGCCGAGCTCAAGAGATAGTTGTCTTACATCGCCGACCACGCCGACGATGGTGGCCCACGCCTTATCATCATGGCCGGCATCGCAGCGGACACACACGCGCTGTCCAATAGGATCCTGGCCAGGAAACTTGCGATTGGCGAACGATGCGTTGATCAGCACGACCTTGGGTGCGCCGGCAGTATCTTGCGCGTTCAGCAGGCGGCCGCGGCGGAGCGGAATGTGCATGGCCTCAATGTAGCCCGGGGTCACGGCATAGCGAAGGCCGGCCTCAAGTTGGTCCTTGCCGTCCTTCTCAAACTGCATGCCATAGACGTCATAATCACCGCTCAGCGGCAGTTGGCCGGTGAAGCCCGCTGTGGTGACGCCGGGCACCTGGCGTACGGCATCCAGCGCCTCCGCAAAAAACTGGAGCCTGGCGGCGTCCTTGCGGTAGCGGTTACCGGACTCCTCCACCTGCATGGTGATCAGGCGTGAAGCATCGAACCCCGGGTCGATGGCGAACAAGCGTTGCAAACTGCGCATCAGCAAACCGGCGCTCACCAGCAAAACGAGTGCGAGCGCGACTTCCGCGACCACAAGTGTGCGGCGCGTCCATGGGTGACCGCCGGCGGTTCGGCGGGAGTTTTGCTGCAGACCGCTCTGCGGGTCGCTGCGGGACGCGTGCAGCGCCGGAACCAGCCCGACCAGCAGTCCAATCAGCGTAGTGATGCCAAGGGCAAAGACGAATGCCGTGCTGTTCAGACTGATGGCGCCTAACCGCGGCAGACCCGGTGGGCTGAGCGTCACTAATACCCGTACTCCGATCCTTGCGACCAGCAGGCCAAGAGCACCGCCGAGAGTGGCGAGCAGCAAACCTTCCGTGAGCAATTGCCGCACCAGGCGCGTTCGTCCCGCGCCCAGCGCAGCGCGCACGGCGAATTCGCCGCGCCGCAGGGCGCTGCGTCCCAGCAGCAGGTTCGTTACGTTCACACAGGCGATCACCAGTACCAGTACGACCGCACCGAGGACAGCGAGCAGGGCCGGCTTCACTTCGCGCGTGATGTCATCCTGCAGCGAACTGACGATGAACCCGCTGGCCGGGCCGCCGGAAGTGGCGAAGCCCTTAGCGTAGATCCTGGCCAGAGTATCGCAGATCACGTCCGCTTCACTCCTGGCCTCATTCCTGGTAACGTCCGGTTGCAGCCGCCCCACCATACGCAAGTGATGTCCCCATTCCCTGGTACCGATGGCGAGTGCAGGATCGTACTGCAAAGGGGCCCAGAGCTCGGCTGAGGGCGCCAGTACATTCTCAAAAGCGCGCGGCATCACGCCAATCACGGTAAAGGTGCTGTCGTCGAGCGTGACCCGGCGTCCGATGATCATGCGTTCACCGGCGAAGCGCCGGCGCCACAGTTTGTCGCTGAGGACCACGACATCGGGGCCGTGATACAGATCGTCGGACGCCTGGAAGTCGCGCCCCTGTGCGGGCAACACCCCCAACACGCGGAAGTAGCTGGCGCTCACGCGCTGTCCTTCGAACCGTTCCGGCTCGCCCGGGCCGGTCATGGTCGGCTGCCATGGCTTCAGGGCGGCAAGAGCGTCGAAGGAGCGGGTCCGCTCTGCCAGGCCGTGGTAGGTGGCGAAAGTCACTGGTGCGGGGCCATTGTTAGCCCGCTTTTCCCAGATCATCATGATTCGTTTGGCCTGCGGATAGGGCAGAGGCTCGAACAGAATGGGGTCTACGACACTGAAGATCGCAGTGGTCGCGCCGATTCCCAGCGCCAGGGTGAGAATGGCGACAGCTGAGAACCCGGGGCTGCCGCGCAGCTGCCGGGCGGCATACCGCAGATCAGCGACGAGCGTTCCGACGACGTTTTCCCATCCGTAAGAACGCACCTGCTCGCGGGCCACGGTCATGTTGCCAAGGTCCAGTTGGGCTGCACGCCTGGCTTCATCAGGAGCGAGCCCGCGGGCGATGTTCGCGGCTGTTGCCTGTTCCAGGTAGTCCTGTACTTCATCGGCCACGTCTTGGTCGGCGGCCGCGCGATTGGTGAGGACACGAAGTCCGCGTGTGAGCTGGCGCCAGACAGACATGGGGTCAGCCCTCCGCTTTCAGCAGCCGCGCGACGGCGGAGACGCGGCGCGTCCAGTCCGTGGTCTCGAGCTCGAGTTGTTTTCGGCCGGCGCGTGTGAGTTTGTAGTACTTTGCGCGGCGTGAGTTTTCCGATTGCCGCCACTCGGCGTCCAGCCAGCCGGCACGCTCCAGCCGCTGAAACGCGGTGAGGAGGGATCCGGGATTGACCTTGAAGACCCCGCGCGAGATCTCCTCGATGCGGCGCGCGATGCCGAAGCCATGCATCGGCTGGAGGCTGAGTGTTTTGAGGATGAGCAGGTCGAGCGTGCCCTGAATAACGTCAGTATTCGGTCCGTCCACGGAGGCTCCTTGAGGGATGCCTGCTGATCCTAAGCGTGTTACATCTTGATTGTCAAGATGTGGTAACCAAATGGAATGAATTTACCGCCACCTGTGTTCGGGCCCGTTGCAGGCTGATTTTTCTCCACACGGTTTTGTCCGGCAAGGTCATGGTCCCCTGCATCCTGGTTCCTTCGATGGTGAAGCGGAACATGCCCCTCGGGAACTCGCACGTGAGTGTGTGGTCTTCGGCGTGGTGCAGGCACTCGACGGCGCCCATGGTCACGGGCTTGCCCTCGACGATCTTATCCAGCCGCATGGAAATCCAGTGCGGCTTCCCGGCCAGATTCTCTACGTGTTATAGCGAGTCTTCATCGTGGCAGGCGCTTTCCCTCACCTGGCACACGGATTCACTGCGCCAATCACCCGCTACCGATTCTTCATCGCCAGAAGCACTATTCTTCTGACCGCCTTGACCGGCGGCGATGGAGAGCGCAAGAGCAGCCATCAGAAATACTGGCAGAAACTCCAGTTTTGCCGCAGTCATGGGTACTCCTGAGGCACTTGGACTCATCGGAGCCTTGAAATGTTAGCTGGCGTCACGTTCAGAGAGCGGCGGAGCATCCTCGGCTATAATCAAACTTCCCATGAAAGCCTACGTTACCGTCATGCCGAAGACCACCGTCCTTGATCCTCAGGGCAAGACCATTCACGGGGCGCTGCGCAAGAGCGGCCACAAAGGCGTAGCCGGGGTCCGGCAGGGAAAGTTCTTTGAACTAGAGTTCGACAGTTCGCTCGACAAGGCCGCCACGCGGGCCGAGGTGGAGAAAATTGCCCGCGACTTTCTGACCAATCCCGTCATTGAAGAGTCCAGCTTCAAGCTGGACGAATAGCGCACCGGCAAGGCGGCTTTTCCGCCTGCTCAGAGTAGAATTGACCTTCAAGGCCTTGGGATTCTGAAAACGGGCAATTCCTGGAAGCAACGCGCTCCGAATCAGCGTTCCCCAGCATCCAATCTGAATTGGGCAGGTCGCAGCTATGTGCGGAATCGTAGGATACGTTGGCAAAAAGAGCGTTGTCCCGGTCATTATTGACGGGCTGAAGAAGCTGGAATACCGCGGATATGACTCCGCGGGCATCGCGGTCGCGGGCAACGGCGATCACGGAGAGCTTCAGATACGCCGCGCGGAAGGCAAGCTGCGCAACCTGGAAGAAGCCATCCGCCTCAAGCCTCTGGATGGTACCTACGGCATCGGCCACACGCGCTGGGCCACGCATGGCCGGCCCACGGAAGAGAACGCCCATCCGCACCGTGACTGCTCCGGCAAGATCGTTGTCGTCCATAACGGGATCGTCGAAAACTATCTTTCGCTGAAACGCAAACTGATCGAAGAAGGCCATAAGTTTTCCACCGAGACAGATACCGAGATCATCGCGCACCTGATCGAAAAGCATTTCCACAAAGCCAACGGACACCGCCCCAGCCTGGAAGAAGCCGTGCGCAAGACGGTAAAGGAACTTACGGGAGTTTTTGCCCTGGCGGTGATTTCCGTGGAAGAGCCCAACAAGATTGTGGCCGCGCGCAACGGCCCGCCGGTGGTCATTGGCTTGGGGAAAGACGAGTATTTTGTCGCTTCGGACGTGCCGGCCATCCTGTACCACACCCGCGACCTTTTCTTTTTGAATGACGGCGACCTGGCGGTGGTCACGCCTACCGGTGTGCAGGTCATGGATTTTGACGGCAAAGCCGCCGCTTACAAGGCACAGCACATTACCTGGGACCCCATCATGGCGGAAAAGGGCGGCTTCAAGCATTTCATGCTCAAGGAAATCTACGAGCAGCCGCGCGCCGTGCGCGAAACCGCCATGGGACGCATTTCCCAGGAATCCGGCCAGGTGTTCCTCGACGAGATGGAGATCACGCCCGAGGAATTCCGCAAGCTGCAGAAGCTCCATATCGCGGCGTGCGGTACAAGCTGGCACGCGGGACTGGCGGGCAAATTCATGATCGAGCGCCTGGCGCGGCTTCCCGTGGAAGTGGACTACGCCAGCGAATTCCGCTACCGCGATCCGATCATCTCGGAAAAAGATGTTACGTTGCTCATCACGCAGTCCGGCGAGACGGCCGACACCATCGCCGCGCAACGCGAAGCCAAACTAAAAGGTTCCAGGACGCTGGCCATCTGCAACGTAGTCGGCGCCATGATTGCCCGCGAGTCCGCCGGCACTGTCTATACGCACGCCGGACCGGAAATCGGCGTAGCTTCCACCAAGGCCTTTACCGCGCAGCTGACCGCGCTGTTCCTGCTGGCGCTTTACCTCGGCGACGTGCGCGGCGTTACTCCGAGAGACAAAGCCAAACAGTATATTGAAGAACTCATCAGACTCCCCGGCAAGCTGGAAACCCTGCTGGCCCGCGACGCGGAATGCGAAGCCCTGGCCAGGACATATTCCCGCGCCCAGGATTTTCTCTTCCTGGCCCGCGGCATTCACTATCCCATTGCCCTGGAAGGCGCGCTGAAGCTGAAGGAAATCTCTTATATCCACGCGGAGGGCTATCCCGCGGGCGAAATGAAGCACGGCCCCAACGCGCTGATTGATGAGAATCTTCCCGTGGTCATTATCGCGACCCAGGACCGCAACGATCCCAATTCTGTGCTCCGCTACGAGAAGACCATTTCCAATGTGAAGGAAGTCAAAGCGCGCTCCGGACAGGTCATTGCGCTGGCCACTGAAGGCGATGAAGAGATCAGGGAGTCCGTGGATCACGTGCTCTACGTGCCCGAGGCGCCGGAACTGCTGCTGCCGATCCTGGAAATCGTGCCGCTGCAACTGCTGGCCTACCACATTGCCGTCCGCCGCGGTTGCGACGTGGACCAGCCGCGAAACCTGGCCAAGTCTGTGACTGTAGAGTAAAGCCTTACCGCGGATTCACGCGGATATTCGCGGATCAGGTCACTTTCTGAAATCCGCGTTTATCCGCGCGAATCCGCGGTAAGGTTTTTTGGCGCTAAAATAAGCCATGCAGTTCCTGCCCAAGGTTGAACTCCATCTTCACCTGGATTGTTCCCTCAGCTACAAAGCCGTTCGTGAGCTGCGTCCCGGAACCACGGAAGAGCAATTCCGCAGCCTGTTCGTGGCGCCTGCGAAATGCAGCAATCTCGCCGATTACTTGACGCGCGCTACCAATGCCGTTGCGTTGATGCAATCGGAAGACGTTCTCAAACTCGTGGTTGCGGACGTGTTTGACCAACTCGCTGCGGACCACGTCATTTACGCCGAGGTGCGTTTTGCTCCGCTGCTTCATCTGGACCGCGGTTTGACGCCGGAACGGGTGGTCGCCGCGGTGAATGAAGAAGTAGAGAAACAGATCCGGGCAAGCGGCATTGAAGTCCGGGTAATCCTCTGCACCTTGCGGCACTATACGAGGGAGCAAAGCCTGCAAACGGCGAGCCTGCTCGAGGCCTTTAACGGTACCAAGGTGGTCGCATTGGATATCGCCGGTGATGAAATTGCTCACCC
>DATMPO010000148.1:0-7019 GCA_035567035.1 Verrucomicrobiia bacterium
GCGTACATGGCCGACAACGACCTGGCGCTCGGCCGGATTGTCGAAGCCCTTTCGCATTCTCCGTTCTGGAAAGACACGGTGGTGTTTGTGCTGGAAGACGACTCGCAGGCCGGTCCCGACCACGTGGATTCCCACCGCTCGCCTTTTTTCGCCATCTCCGCGTACAGCCGGCATGGTACTGTCCACCGCTTCGCCAACACCACCGACGTTGTCGCGGCAATTGAAGACATCCTGGGTCTGGACCGCCTGTCAAAATTCGACTATTTCAGCCGTCCGCTCTCCGATGTTTTTGCCGCCACACCGGACCTGACTCCCTACGAAGCCATTACGCCCTCGGCTGACATGAACGAGCTAAACGCGCCCAAGACCGCGGCCGCAATCCAGTCGGAAGACCTGGACTTCAGCGCGCCCGACCGCGTGAATGACGCGGTCTTCAATAAGATCCTCTGGACGATGCTGAAGGGCGATGCGCCGGCCCCGGCGTCTGTGTCCAAGTCGCCGTTGCAGTTGTTGCAGATGGGACGGTGAGGCGCCAACAAAGATTAAGATTTCTTGCTCAATCAGCTATGCGGGATCAGAAAGGCGTCCGGAATCTTCCCGTCCAGTGTGGCAAGGACGGCTCCGTTGGCCTTGGCCAGTTGAGACAGGTGCCCGTCAGTAGTTTGCTTTCCAGTTTTCACCCAGGCAGGAAGGTGCGAAACGTCAAGGCCATCGGTGACAAATACAAACCGCGGCACGTCCGCTTCTTTCAAGCGAAGCAGGAGCGTCCGGGCCTGCGTGATCGTGAATCCGTAGGCGGGAGCTTGGGTCAGTACTCTGACGAACCCAAGTTCGGTAATCGAACAGGTCGCAAGAAGGAAAGGCTGTTTCGCGCGCGCGACCCATGACGCGACTCGGCCATGAAATTCGTGCTGCAGGAACCCTAACGCTACAAGCGCGTTTACATCGAGCAGGTACGTCACGGGAAATTCGCCAGAATTTCGCGGACCTCGCTGCTGCTCAAGACCGGCGCGTCGGAACCCGCGCTCAGACTGGGAAGCCCGGTAACCGGGTCGGTCACAATCCTGGTCTTTTGCGGCCGGCGCCGTTGCGGCGTCAGGACAATTCGACCACCTTCGATTTTTGTCTCAAGTGAATCGCCTGCACGGATGCCCAGCTTCCGGCGCAGTGGCCCCGGCAAAACAACCTGCCCTTTGGTTGAAACCTTCGTCGTCATGGTAAGACAATCTTACCGTCCGCGCTTGTGGGGGGCAAGCACGATTGCCGGAGCACCGATGGCAGCTACCTGGTCCGCGCGGCTGCCTCTAACTTTCGTGGATTTGAACCTTTGACGCTTCTCCTTCGACATACATAAGAGACGAAATGAATGCCCTGAACAGACGGAGTCGGACGCAGGACGAATGGATCGCACTCCGTTGCCAGGACATCGCGTGGTGGAAACAAATCTTGCCGAGTATATACAATTAATATATACTTTAGCAGGTGATGATCATGGATCAATTTGCCAAATTGTTTCGCAACGGCAGCAGCCAGGCCGTACGCCTGCCGCGGGAATTCCGCTTCCAAGGCGACAAGGTGCGCATTCGCCGGTCCGGAAAATACGTGGTGCTCGAACCGCTGATTGCCGATCCGGAAGAGTGGCTGGCGGCGCTGAAGAACATTCCCGAAGACCCGGATTTTATGGCCCGACGCAATCAGCCGCGCACGCCCAAGAGGGGCATCTTTTAAGTGAATTACCTGCTCGATACCAACAGTTGTATTGCGCTGATGTCTCCCACGGCAAACTCCGTGCAAAAACGGTTTACGCGCGCGGCCCGTAAGGGCGGGAAATTCTTTGTCCCGTCGGTCGTCGCCTTTGAGCTCTGGTATGGAGTCTTCAAGAGCGCCCGCCAGCAGGAAAACGCCAGGCGGTGCGAGACGTTCTTCGCCGGTCCGCTCGAAATGCTGCCATTTCAGGACGCTGATGCCAGGATAGCGGGACAACTGCGCGCCGGCTTGGAATCCGCCGGGAAGCCGATCGGCGCTTATGATCTCCTGATCGCCGGCCAGGCCGTGCGCCATAAAATGACCCTGATCACCGCGAATGTCTCCGAGTTTGCCAGAGTGACAGGGCTGGTTTGGGACGACTGGTCCAGGTAAAATCCACCGCTGCTGGTTGCGGAGACTCCCCGGGACCCCATACCCTGACGCTTCTTCAGGTAAGATGCAACGTTTTTCCTTCTTGGCTAATCTTTGGTCGTCACGAGTGGAGCGAGTCGCAGGACTTCTGTCGCCCAGTAGAGCAACCAACAGAATAGCTATTCCTCGCTGCGCTTGGAATGTGTTTGAAGCAGCTGCCCGTGTTGGATGACGTAAATTGACATGCTCGCGCGGCGGCCTCTGACCTTCGTGGATTTGAACCTTTGACGCTTCTCCTTCGACATACATAAGAGACGAAATGAATGCCGTGAACAGACGGAGTCGGACGCAGGACGAATGGATCGCACTCCGCTGCCAGGACGGCGAACAGAACGCGTTCGAGGACCTTGTCGCGTTGATGGAGCGGCCGCTTCTCTATTACGCAACCAAGCTCACCGGCAACCCGGAAACCGCACTGGATGTCCTGCAGGAGGTGTGGATGAAGGCATTTCGCGAAATTCGAAGGCTCAAAGATCCGGGCTCCCTGCGCCCCTGGCTCTATTCCATTACGCACGGGACGGCCGTTGACCGCATCCGAAAACACGTCTTCCGGGAGAGAGCTGAGGAAGCCCACGTTGTGGGACTCCAGGAACCGGCCGATATCTCCTTCACCGAAGATGACGCTGCCGCCATCCATGAGGCCCTGGACGAACTCGGACCCAAACATCGGGAAGTTCTGGTCTTGTATTTTCTCGAAGACTTCTCCCTGGCGGAGATTGCCATGGCCGTGGAGTGTTCAGAAGGCACGGTCAAGTCGCGTATCCATTACGCCAAGAGAGCAATGAAAGAAATTTTATCGGGAGGTGGTTATGGAAAATCGAAGTGAAGCTGTTAGCGAGTTGCTGCTGTCGCGTCTTCCGCAGCCGGCGAATCGTGCGGCGTATCAGGAGGAAGTGAAGTCGCTTTTGGCGAAGAACGAAAAGACGCTTCGCCAGCACCAATGGACAGTCCGGCGAATATGGATTTTCGTGATTGCCGTTTCGCTCCCGTGCCTGGCCGTAGCTGGGGCGAATTACGGAAAGCCGCAAGGAAACTGGTTCATGAATTCCGTATACTTCTGGGTGCTTTTTGGTGCGATTGAGATTGCCAAATATCACCAGAACCAGGGCCGGGTGGAGCTGTTGAAAGAGCTCAAACAAATCCAGCTCCAGATACTGGATCTCCCCGGCTTGCTCAATAAGCGCGACGCCCCGGGGCCAGACAAAACCTAGCTGAGGCTCGCCGTCCCCCTGCTGGCTTTCAGCAACCGCTGTGATGACACTTGATTGACTCGCCAGTGCTTGTTTGGGAATCTGGCTCGGAGCAACGGCGACACCTGAGCCGTCGCCCCAGTGGACCGAGCAGCTGTAGCCTACCCATTTGCTGTACTTGCGCTGGCCAAGAGCGGGAAGATTCGCCGGACCGGACGATCTAGTGATTTCCGCTGCGCCGGTCCGCATCCGCGTTCCTTTTCTAACGTGCTGCCTCGCGCGCGGCAGTCTCGGCATGAGCGCGTTGTATCCAAGTCACCGCTGCAGTTTTTGCAGATGGGGCGGTGAGGGCTGGTCTCCGCGAATGTGCCACCATGCCTCTGCTTGAGATGTTATCTTTGTAGATACGCAAAACCTAAAGTGCTTTGTTTTTTTTAGTGATTTCACCGATTATGGGCCTTTAAGACATCCTGGCGCCGTTCGATGCTAATTCATTGACGAAACGGGGATAAAGGCGATAATCTTCACCGTTTAGTTTAAGAGCCTGTGAGGAGAGAGTTTTGGCTGCACTCGCAATCCCAGACGAACATAAGTCTGCATTAAACAAAATCCGCACAATGCCAGAAGAATCTCTGCAGCCTTTTGTTTTGGGTTTGGAACGCTCTCCTGGTACAGCTCCATCGGCGAAAGGACTGGCACCTGACGAAGCGGAGCAAATTAAGCAGGTCATCACAGAGCTTTACCGTGTCCGCACCTACTTTGATATGGGTGTCTCGGAGTTCGCTTCGGCTATTGCGGAAGCCTTGCAAGAGGCAGACTCGTTCCCGGTGGCTGAAGTCAATCGTTTCAAGGAGCGGCTAGAAAAACTATTATCAATTGACTCTGTAAGTGTTGCTGTGAAAGCGCAATCCTTGAAGCAGGAATATGAACGTAGATTCTGTAGTGCGCGAATCCTGACCGATGCTCGCCCTGTTTACGGTGACGATCCGTCAGTCCCGCCATCGGCTGCAATCATCTTCCATAATCTCAGAATTAGTTATCATGATGATTTGTCAAACCTGCGGGAGATTTATATTGTGATGGATGGCGACGACATAACAACTCTACGGGCACTGCTGGATCGGGCAGACATGAAAGCAAAATCCCTGGAGTCGGTTTTTGAAGCAGCAAAAGTCAAGATAGTGGCTCCATAACCGTTAAGGAAAGGTGTCAAGGCATGGAAGATGTTATGCCAGCCCAATTTCAAGTATGGCTCGAGCGCCCTCCGCGCCCTCGTCGGGTGAGCTCGTACGTGCGTAAACCGGTGAAGGTAATCAAGTGCAAAGATGAGTTTGGGCTTCCAATGGCTGGTTCAAATCTGAGATTTGGGGCCCACGCTTCCCCGCGTCACCACAGAACATTCAGCGAATGGATCGCACGAACACAATTTGAAGATGCTCTCGTTCGGCAACTTACTGCGGATTGGACGAAAGCCAAAAGTACGACTGAGGAACGTTTTTCTAAACTTGCCGATGAGTGGTCAAGCGAAGTCGGAAACATTTCTTCTCTAACTGTCATGACCACTCATCCTAAGTATCAAGAGATCATCGCCTTGGGGTGGGATGTGGTGCCTTTCCTGTTACGCGATCTGCAACGAAATCGAGGATTTTGGTTCACTGCTTTGAATGCGATTACGGGAATCCGGCCATTTGATCCGAGCGATGCCGGTAACAGCAGGAGAATGACCGACGCTTGGATTAAATGGGGGAAAAGGAAAGGAATCATCTGACGAGTGCGATTGTTTCACCTAGAAGCCCGTTTTCCAAAACTGGCCGCCGCCGGGTACGGTAAGACCAGCGATGCCACGGGGCGCCCTCCCAAGCCTGGGGCATACAATTGTATTGCTTGGGCCACGAATGATCCACGCAATTGCTTGTGGTGGTGGCCCCACCCAGATGCCTATTGGCCTTTTAGAGCGCGCGAAGAAACGGTTGCCTGTTTTGTAAAGACGTTTCGCTGGCTTGGCTATCAAGTATGCAAACACTCCCGTCGCGAATCTGCATACGAAAAGGTAGCGCTGTACGCCATACACAAGTCAAGAACGCCTCTGACGCCGCCGAAAAGGTGGCAGGACTTTAGTGACTGGGAGCCAACGCACATGGCGCGTCAATTGCCGGACGGAACATGGACGAGCAAGTGTGGCGGCAATGAAGATATCACACACTTTACGTTAGACGCGCTTGAGTCCTACGGGCCGTCAGTTCTCTGCGAGGAATATGGGTGTCCAGTGTTGTATATGAAGCGCCCAATTCCGATTTCGTGGCTTGTCAGATTTATCCAACGGATAACAAGGGGACATGAGTGATTCTGGAGCGAGTCGAAGGATCCGTGTCGCCCAGAAGAGTAATCAAGAAAATGGGGATTCCTCACTGCGCTCGGAATGTGTGAGTGCCGGAATGTGTAAACGGAACTCTATTGTGGCCCTCTCTTTACAACCCCGGTTTTGTGCGCCGCATAGTCGCCGGCGCCCATCAGGTGCAGCGAGACGTAAGGCTCGTCGCCGACAACCCAGCTGTCATGGCCCGGCGCAATGTAGAAGATGTCGCCGGGCTTCATTTCGATGACCCGGCCGTCGTCCATGGCGGCGGTGGCGCGGCCGGAGATGACGATACCCACGTGCTCCACCTCGCAGCTTTTCTTTCCCGCCGCCTCGCCCACGTGCGTGGACCACTTCCACCCCGGCTGATAAGTGGCGCGGCCGATGGTCATGCCTGCGATATGCACCAGTTCGAACTTGCCCTTTTCGAACGTCCGGACTTCATCCGGCTGATCAAATCTCTTTAGAATTACCTCAAACACCTGGCGGCCTCCCTTCAAGCGAAGGACCTCTCTCAATCCCTGACGATTTCAGCCACCGTCTTATTTCTCTTTCACCAGCGTCAAGGCCAGAGGAACATTCGTCCCGTCCGGGTCCACCTGCTTCTCGACGGTTTTGTAACCGTCCATCTTGACGGTGACAACGCGAGGGGTGTCGCGTTTACTCAGAATGAAGACAAACGGAGTGACCCCGGCCCTGTTCCCATCTATGAAGACTTCAGCACCGGGCGGGCTGGTGATCACAGCGCACTTGGAGGCGCGTCCCGCTTTCACTGCCTCGGCCAATTCTTGCGGGGTGAGCACGCGTCCCTCCCGGGCCAGGGCGGCTGCGGCTGCCGGAGAGGATTTGGCAGCCTCGGAATTCTCCTTGGCCTTGTCCATTTGCAGGGCGTTGCTCTGTTCCTGGGTCAAGGTTGGCGCGTGAAAGCCACAGTGGCCCTCCAGCTTCTGGCCGAGACCAACGACGTTAAACTCGAGCACCGGGTACCCGCTTCCCCTTCCCGCCGTGAACATTGGCACCTGTACCAGGAGGGTCCGGGTGACGGCGAGCGTCTCTACGAACTTCATGGCGTCCTTGCCGTGGACAAAAAGAATGTCACCGTCGTCACTACGGTCCCAGCCTCCCAGCGTACCGGCCTTATTATCGTCAAATCGCCACTTCGTCATGGAGCTTGCGGAAGTGTCGATCACCGAGTAATCCGCACTCACCCAGGCCCGCAGCCCATCTCTGTTTTTTGCGTCTTCGCAACTCACTGTCAGGCTGGCCTTGCTGTCCGTGCCTGGCACTTTGGACTG
>DATMPO010000149.1:0-5917 GCA_035567035.1 Verrucomicrobiia bacterium
GCCGATCCCAACGCCGTGAATTACCTGGAGCAGAACATCATCTTCAACGGTGACGTTGATATGCCAGTACTGACCATGCACACCACCGGCGATGGATTAGTCGCCAACCAGAACGAGACCGCCTATCGAAACACAGTGCGGAGAGCCGGGGACAGGGAACTGCTGCGGCAGGTCTTTGTCCATCGCGCCGGACACTGCACTTTTACCCCGGCGGAGACAGTGACCGCTCTGGTGAACCTTATCAACCGTCTGGACACAGGACACTGGCCGGACCTGAAGGCGGGCAAACTGAATGGCGAAGCCGCCATCCTGGGTCCGCTCAATGTTGCGCCTCCGTCATTCATCCCGTTTGAGTCAGCGCCGTTCCTGCGGCCGTTCGACACGTTCATTGACGGACGCTGCGAACGCCACGGCGGGAATGAACAGCATTGCGCCGTTGATCCGGATGGCCACGAATAGCTGAGAGTTGAAGTTGTCTCTTCATGAGCGTCGCTGCCAGCGGCGCTCTTTTTGTTCTTACGTGCGTGGGCCTTCTTTGTAAAAGCCTTCGCTTTCGAATCCGAACACCCGGTTCGCGCGCGCGCGATAATTCTCCCAGGCAATGGCGGCGCCCAGTTCGACCAGTTCCGGAGTAGTGAACCTTTTCTGCAGCCGCGTTCTGAGTTCCGGCGTCACGCGCGCGGGAGTGGCGGTTATGGCGTCCGCCATTTCTAACACCAGTTTTTCGTCGCTGTTGAAAAGGTCGCTCTCTGCATACCAGTTCAGGTTGCGAAGCTGGTCGTCAGTCAAGCCTGCAATTCTGCCGCCGGCAGAATTGATGTCAATTCAAAACGGGCATTCCACCAGTTTGGCCGCGCGGACTTGCGCCAGGACTTTCAGCTTCCTGGGTACTAGTCTGGTCTTTTGCTCGGCCTGACCGAACCGCGCAAAAGCCACCAGCAGGTCAGGATGCGTGGCCAGCGTATTGAGCGGAGCAATGTCCCTGCCCAGCCGCTTGCGCGCGGCTCTTCGTATTACGGGGACCAGCAGACGTGAAAACATTTTGCCCTTCCTTAGAAATGGATCCTCAAGAAAGAAGTTCAGTGCAGCAGCCCCAGTTTGTCCATGGGCCAGTAGCCAAACACAGCCTTTCCGTAGATGTAGTCGCGCTGGATCGGACCAAACTCGCGGCTGTCATTGGAGCTGTTGCGGTGGTCTCCCAGCACAAAATAGCTGTTGGCCGGGACCACGGTCTCCGGATAAGAACGATTGTCGGCGTACTCCTCGGGAACATAGGGTTCCGGCACCGCTTCACCGTTGCGGAAGATGCGTCCGCGATAAATGCGGATGCGGTCGCCGGGCAGCCCGATCACCCGCTTGATAAAACTCTTGCGCTGGTCCCGCGGATACAGGAACACCACGATATCGCCGCGGTCGATGTTCTCCAGGCGGTACACAAACTTGTTGATGAAGATGCGCTCCTGGTCTTCCAGGCCCGGCTCCATGCTGCCGCCTTCCACTTTCACCGGCTGGTAGACAAACAGGATGATAAAAAACGTAGTCAGCACGCAAAGCAGCAGGTCCCTTACCCAGGAACGAAGGGCCCGCCAGCCGCCGGTAAAGCGCGCATTGGCCTGGGGTGGAGCTTGCTGGGGTGAAGCTTGCGTGGTTGCAGGGTTGGGGTTGGATTCGCCGGCCATTTTCGCCACTTGTCTCCTGATTAACGACTCCTGGTTAAAGATTATACGGTGTAAGGCTGTATTCCAACACGCTGCACTGGTTCCGGGAGTGGTTCCCGGCGGTTCCGCGAACCAAGTGGTCTCTTATGCTCAGACATCGCCTGGACCTCCATATAAGGTTAGAAAGGAGCACGCAGTCTTTCGCTCCAAGAAAGCTTTCGCTCTAAACGAAGAAAGAAGGATGACATGCGAGCAGGCAGATATTTCAGTTCGCTTATTTTGCTGGCGGCCATGGCCGGCCCAGTGGCTCTCGGGGCCACTCCTCTCAACGGCAGGTCCGGCGACGACGATGACCGGGACCATAAGGTCCACAGATATTACGACCGCAAGCACCATGACTACCATGAGTGGAATGAACATGAATCCCGCTCGTACGCGCGGTGGGAAGCGGAGAATCACAGACGACATCGTGAATATGTCGCGCGGCACCGCCGCGAACAGCAGCGTTATTGGAACTGGCGCCACAGACATCCCGATAACGACTAGGGCCTGTGTCGAATTACGTAGCTGAAAAAAAATGAGGGAGCGGTCGACCCGCCCCCTCGGCGTTTACGGCGCCGATCGAGAATCGCCTAGTGACAGAAAACGGCGACTACGGTCCCCGTTCCAGCGTGACCGGGCGACGGTCCATACCCGGGGTTGGTTTTGACGACTATGATCATCGGGACGTCACCGGAGATCGTGTCGCCAGACTTGCCGATCGAACTGGAAGCGATTACTCCCATGTAGGAAGGCAGGGTCGCCGGCGGCCCGGAGCTGTTGCCCGGACTGCTGGTCCAGCCGCCACCGCAGCTCTGCGGAGAGGTTTCGGCGAAACCCTTGAAGGCCCTCGGCGCCGCACCGCCGCTCAGCGAGTTGTCCTTTGCCCACTGCGCGCCCCAGAACTCCACACCGTTGCCGATGCCGGCGTCGAGATCGCCAACGATCATGGAACCATGGTCGAGGAAGGCGAAGACGATCACCGACTCTGAATCAGACGATGGCAGATAGAACGCGTCGCCCGCGAAGTTGGCGGCCACCGAACCCGGACCCAGCGGCTGGCTGACCACAATCGTGCAACTGGCCGTGCCGGTTGCGTCGGTCGTGCCGGTGCAGGATTGCACCCCCAGGGTAATGGTCACGCTTCGTCCAGCGATCGGAGTGATGCCATCTTCTTTGAGCACTGCCGAGAAGGTGGCAGGATGGCCGTTGGCAATCACCGTGGGACTGGCCGCGGTAAACTTCAGCGTGGTTTGTTCCAGAGTGACGGTGAATGTGGTTGGGGCAGAGCTTCCCTGATAGAAGCCATCTCCGCCGAAGCTGGCCGTCAACGCGACGGGGCCCGCGGGCTGGTTGGGCGTGATCGTGCAGGAAGCGAGTCCGCCGGCATTGGTGGTCGCCGCGCACGAGAGAGCACCCAGGTGAATCGCGACTGCGCGGCCTGCGACCGGGTCCACTCCTGCGTCGGCGGTGAGCAGCACCTGGAAGGTGGCCGGGTCATTAAAGTCGGCGGCGGTGGCGCTGGCGGCGGTGAAGGCCAGGGCCGTTTCCTCTTTGGTGACTGTGAACGTAGCCGATGCGGAGCTTCCGGCAAATGACGCATCCGCCACGAAGGTCGCCGTCAAAGTGTACGTACCCGCCGGCTGGTTGGGGATGAGCGGACAGCTGGCGAAGCCGCTGGCGTTGGTCACGCCCGAGCAACCCGCACTGCCCACCGCAAAGTTCACCGTCTTGCCCGCGACCGGACTTCCCCCGCTGGTGAGCTGCGCCTGCACCGTGGCCGGATCATCGAACTCGGAGGTGGTTGCGCCGGTAATGGCCAGCGAGGTCGCCGGCTCCACGGTGATGCTGAACGGCTGCGAAGGAATGCTGTTGGTGACTACTACCAGCGTGCTGGCGCCCAGCTCCAGGCCCGAGGGCGCGTCGAAATTCGTGGACCGGACGTCGGTGCTGCCCACGGCTTCGATCCCCATGTTGCTGTGATCATGGGTCCGCGCATAAAAAACGTGCCCGCTGGCGGTGTTGGTGATGCGCACCAGAGGATAGTTCGTCGCCATCTGATAGTCGTCCCCGTAGGCGGCGCCCTGCGAGAAGCCGTTGAATTGCTGGCCGGAAATAACATAGGTATCGCCAGGGCCCACCACCGTGGGCGCGGAAGTAATCACCGGCCTCCAGGCGTCCTGGGGCGATCCGCCGTTGGAATAGAGCTGGACCACATCCGTGCTTGACTGGTCGTAGGCCATCAAGAGCACCTCGCCCGTAGGCAGCAGCAGCAGAGTCCCCTGATAGGAAATCAGCGCGCTGGCATTCGGTGGGTCGCCGACTTGGTTCAGGTTCGTGCCGTCCCATTCGAAAAAGTGGACAGGCGTATTGAAGATGCTGTAAACCGGCGGCGGCCCCGGCTTGGTCTGGTTGCAAGTGACGGGGCTGGACATGACCAGCACGTTGCCATTCGGCAACAAGGACGCGGGAGCATCGGCGGCGCCAAATTGCGCCCCGGACAGGACTGGGAAATCCATGGCCGCCGTATGCGACCAGGTGTTGGTACTGATGTTGTACACGGCGTTCTGCCCCGCGGGATTGCCGGTGAAGTTGACGATGGTCCCGTCAGGACGCGCTACCGCCGGCCCAACTTCCTGGCTGTTGCAGTTGCCGCCCAAATCGGTCAGCGCGACCAGAGTGTTGGCGGAGTTGCCCCAGGTGTTGGCCACCGGGTCGTAAATCTCGGAGGTGTTGGCGGTTCCAGAATCCACCGTGAGGACCCTGCCGTCAGGAAGAATATTCCAGCCTTCTTCGTCGTTGCGGTCGTTTTTCCCGGTAGGATTGAGCGCGGTGAAGGTCCGAGTGGAAGGATTGAACGAGGCGACGTTGCCGTTGCTGATGTCGGCAATCAGCATGGTTCCGTTGGCCAGAATCACCGACTGCGTGTCGCCGACGTTGCCGGTGCCGAAAGGCTCCGTCAGTTGCGCCGACCACTTGTCCGTCGTCGGATCGTACATGAACCCCATGTTCGTCCACACTTGTCCGTTGGAATTGTCTTCGCCGCCAATGACCACCACACGGCCGTCCGGCAATACGGCGGAAGCGTAATAGCGCGGCGAGTACGCGCCGGTATAGCTGGTCCCGCCCGCGCCGCTGTTGTCGGTGCCGTTGGGCGCGTCTTGCAGGTTCGTCCAGCTGCCGTTTTTGTAGCTGCCCGTATTGTCGGGAGTCAGCTTGTGCCAATGCTGGCTCTGGTACTCCTGGCACATCACCGTTCCGTCGGTGAGCAACAGGCAAGTCCCGGGATGGCCGGGAAAGGCATTATTGAGCGGTGTCCATTGCGCGTTGGCACTCGCCGCACAAGCCGCCACCGCAACCAGGGCAATTCCCAGCAGGGAAGTGATCTTCCTATTCCGTTCTCTTCGCACAGCACCTTCTCCTCGCGCCGGCAGACGTGCTCCCGGCGTCATGCGTGAATTTGTGTCCTCTTCCGAGGAACTTGAATTATTGGGCCTGTATAGAAGTGTCTGGAACCGCAAAAACGTATCAGTGTTTGGTAAAGCTGGTTTGGTAAACCTGGCAACTTTCTTCCCGCTGCAGCACGAAACGGTGCAAGAACGGCGTTTTCAAGGCCGTGAAAAATGTGATTCATCAGGAAATACGCGCTCTAAGGCCGCGCACACGCAGAGCAAACAGTGCCTCTGAGTGACCCGCGTTCCTTTGGAGCGTTACAACAGGCGAAAAGAGTCGCGGAACCGAGCGGCTTCAGGGCTGGCCTCATGGCCGTGGGGTCCGATCGAGGCCGCGAGATAGACACGGTCGCCAACGGCAATCACTCCAAGCAGGTGCGTATGCTCTCCGTTCGCATCGTCGGCGATTGCTTCGACGCCGACGTGTCCGGCGATGGTCTTGGAATACTTCTTCCGCAGCGTACTGTTGCTGCCGCTCGCGTAGGCGTTGATCAAACGGGCGAAATAGGCATCATCCGGCGCACTGGGGACGACTCCAGGCTTGTATTCAAACACGGCAAGCAGATACGCGTGGCTTCCCTGGTCGGCGACGAAAAGGTATTGCGAGTATTGATTGTCCGCCTCACCCAGGACCTGGTGCTCGGCCTTCGGAGGGATCGGGAACCGGGCCGCAAATCCTCGTTCCGGGTAACTGAATTCACTCCAGTCTTCCGCGGCAGGCGCGCTCGACGCCGGAGTCACAAAGCCCGATGCCGGAGCCACAAAGCC
>DATMPO010000150.1:0-19490 GCA_035567035.1 Verrucomicrobiia bacterium
TGCCACATGAAAGGAGCTTTGGATCCGAGCAGTCTTCCATGCCGAATTGCGCGGCGAAGAATCTTCCGTAACACATAGCCGCGTCCTTCATTCGCTGGCAACACGCCATCTGAAATAAGAAAAGTCGTCGCGCGAGCATGATCGGCAATCACACGCAGGGAAGCGGCTGAATGTGCGGTTTCTTCCGCGGCTAACTTTTTCTGAAGGTCAATACCGGGTAGCGCGGTTGCTTTGATGAGCCTTGCTGCCTCTTCAATCAGCGGTGTGAACAAATCCGTCTCATAGTTAGAAGTCACGCCCTGCAAGACACTAGCAGTCCGCTCCAACCCCATGCCAGTGTCAACAGACGGTTTGGGCAACGGGTTATATGTTCCGCTGGAGTCGCGATCGAACTGCATGAAGACCAAGTTCCAGATTTCGACGTAGCGTCCGCAATCGCAGGGAAACTTGCAGGCGTCATGGTTTTGTTCAGATGCGTCTGGTCCCATGTCGTGGTAGATCTCACTGCAAGGGCCGCAAGGGCCGGTATCGCCCATGGCCCAGAAATTGTCCTTCATGCCCAAGGCAAAAATGCGACCTTTGGGAGCGCCTACTGCGAGCCAGTATTTCTCCGCTTCGTCATCGCGGGGAATGCCCTGTTCGCCCTGGAAGATGGTGAAGTAGAGTTTGCTCTTATCAATCCCGAACCACTCTTTCGACGTGACCAACTCCCACGCATATGCAATGGCTTCTTTCTTGAAGTAGTCGCCAAAACTGAAGTTGCCGAGCATCTCAAAGAACGTATGGTGACGCTTGGTGAAACCGACGTTTTCCAGGTCATTGTGCTTGCCACCGGCGCGGACGCATTTTTGTGAACTGGCGGCCTTGTTGTAGTCGCGTTTTTCCAGGCCGAGGAACACGTCCTTGAACTGGTTCATGCCCGCGTTGGTGAAGAGCAGCGTCGGGTCGTTGGCGGGAACAAGCGACGACGAATGCACGCGCTTGTGGCCTTTGCTTTCAAAAAAGCGCAGGAAGGTTTCGCGAATTTCAGAACCGGTGGGCATTACTGTCTATTTAATCACGACCAGACGGCTTACCACTGATTCACACTGATGACACTGATCTGCGGATTCAAAAATCAGAGTCATCTGTGCAGATCAGTGACTTCAGCCTTACCCCGGCGGCCAGGCCAGTTTTCTTCCGCCGAGCAGGTGCAGGTGCAGATGGAAGACGGACTGTCCCGCGCCGGGGCCGACGTTGTAGACCGTGCGATAGCCGTCCTCAATTCCACGCTCGCGCGCGATTTTAGCGGCGACGATCTGGCAGTAGCCCAGCAATTCCGCATCGGCTTCGTCCGCTTCCTTGAGCCCGACGATGTGCTTTTTGGGAATGATCAGCACATGCGTTGGCGCTTGCGGATTGATGTCCTCGAAGGCGTAGGCTTTGTCGTCTTCGTAGACTTTCTTCGATGGGATTTTCCGGGCGATGATGTTGCAGAAAAGGCAGTCAGACATAGCGTTCATGGTAACAAAAGCGGTATCGGAGGATCGCCGTCATCGCGCGTGATCGCCGTGATCGGAAGACCCTAGACTTTGCCCCTGACAACGCTGATGACACTGATCCTGACTGATCCAGAAAATCAGCGTTATCAGTGTCATCAGTGGTATGGGTTTCCGATCACGGCGATGTCGGCGACCACGCGCGATCACGGCGATTCCCCCTAGTCCAGCCTCACCAGAAACACCCCAACCTGGGTTTCCGTCTTTTTAATCAACTCTTCGGCGCGGTGTTTGTCGTCACCTTCCACGCGGATACGCAGCCATGACGTACCTTCCGGGCCCGAGAATTGCAAAATCTTTGCGGTCTGGTAGCGACGTGTGAGTTGCGCTTTCAGGCTGGCGGCGTCCTGGCTGCTCGAGAAGGCGCCGATCTGCACGCACCATTTACCTCCGCTGCGGATGGGCGCGGGAGACTGCAGGACTTCAATCTTGACATACGCTCCGCCGTGGGCGTACACGCCGACTCTCTTGGCCGACGCCTTCGAGAGATCAATGACCCGGTCACCCACGAACGGGCCGCGGTCCGTGATGCGCAACACCACGGACTCGCCGGTCTTGATGTTGGTCACGCGGGCGAGCGAATTCAGCGGTATGGTGCGATGTGCCGCGGTCAGGCGGTTCATGTCGTAGAGTTCGCCGTTGGCGGCGTGGCGGTTCTGGAATCCCGGACCGTACCAGCTGGCGCGGCCAATTTCGGTGTAGAGAGGCTTGATGTTATTGGGGACAACGATTTCGGGCTCCGGCTGCCCTGTGGCGCCAGGTTGGGTGGAACCGGCGTGGTTGGGACTAGGTTTGGAGGAAGAAGGCTGCGCCGTCGGGGGTGGCGCCGGCGGACTAGTCGAACGCGCCGTATGTTTGGGCGCGCCGCCGCAGCCGGACATCAGGAAAGCCAGCAGACCGATACCGGCGGCTAGCTGGAGCGTTCCCGATCCATATAGTCGGCCAGCTTTGCCAGTTGTTCGGCGGCTGTGCGCAGGGCCTTGGTGGAGCGGGTGCGGATGGCGGGCACCACCTCGTCGTTGAGGTAGGCGACCACTTTTTCGCTCTCCTGGTCCAGCTTCTGGGCCGCTTCGTCCAGCTTGCGCCCAACCTTCTCGAAGGACGGCTTCGTCTTTTGCGTGTCGTCGGACATCGTTGTTTATCGGAGCCATTTGTACTATGGGAATGGCCAGAGAGCTTGATTATGACGGCTGGGAGCAGGCAGGGTCAATGCTCGATGGAGTGATGGGACGTGGCGAACCAGATAACCGTTGACTGTCCCGTCAGGTGTAGAATCTGGCGCCGGCCATGGGGCGCGTTTCCGGCCAGTTGTTGAGAACGCGGCGCACGACGTGGGCATCACGCTTGCTGGAACGCAACAGGAGGTCGCCGTCGGTCTGGAAAGTAATCTCCAGCCTGGTGTCAACTTCCAGTGCATGGTCCGAAGAAAACAACAGCCCCGTTTCACTGACGTTGACCGTCTCGCCGCTGGACCAATCGTCCTGGCCCCTTAGACGATAGCGCAACGGTAAGCGCAGCTCTAAACGCTCGGCCCGGCCAACGTGCTGTTTATTGCTGTAAGGCTCTTCCAAAACGTGCTCTCAGTGGCGGCTTCGGCAGCTCGTCCGAAGGCTTGGATTGCCAAGGAGTTTCTCTCTGAGGAAGGCCTGCTGTCAAGGCCCGAAAACAGGGCAAGCCAGATCGCCGTGATCGGGAGACCTAAACCCTTACCACTGATCACGCTGATGACACAGATCTTCACTGATCCAGAAAATCAGCGTCATCGGTGTCATCAGTGGTATGGTTTTCCGATCACCCGACGGCGATCACGGCGATCTCTCTAGCCCGCACTATCTGTCACCTTTTCAATCATTTAGCTGTTGACCTTCGTTTTACCTCCAGTTGCGCTCCCGTGCATTGCCGCTTTGTGGCTCAAACGCGCAGAGTAGCGCATGACAGACGCACTCATGGAGACGAAAACATCATGACCTTGCAGAAGAACCAACCACCCAGCTTTCGTGAAGCGAAACGGACCCAGCAGAGCTTTCTGGCCGCCATTGAAAAGAAGACTTTGATCTGGCTGGCGGCGCACATGCCTGCCCGGATCAACTCAGACCATTTGACGGTATTAGGCCTGCTGGCCATGGCGGGCGCTGGCCTGGGCTACTGGTGGTCGAGCGCGAACCGCTGGGGATTAATTGTGGTCATTGCCTGCCTGGCATTGAACTGGTTCGGCGACAGCCTGGACGGCACGCTCGCCCGCTTCCGCAATTGTCCGCGGCCGCGGTATGGCTTCTACGTGGACCACGTCGTGGACGCCTTCAGCGCATTCTTCCTGCTGGCTGGTCTGGGGCTCTCCGGATACATGTCCCCGGCGATCGCTCTGGGATTGCTGATCGCCTACCTGATGTTGTCCATTGAAGTCTATCTGGCGGCCTATACGCTGGGCGACTTCAAGATCTCGTACTTCAAAATGGGACCGACCGAATTGCGGATACTGCTTTCCGTCGGGAATCTGGCGCTTTTCCTGAAGCCCATGAAGCCGATGGTCCATTTTGCCGGACAAGCCTGGCAGATGTTCAACTTTGGCGGAGTAATCGGGATTGCAGGCATGCTGCTGATATTGCTGATGTCCGTGGTCCGCCACACCGTGCAACTGTACCGGCAAGAGCCGCTGGCCGGTGCGCCGCGCATCAACGCGGCTGCGGCACGGCAAGTTTCCGGCGGCGTGCCAAGAGCAAAAGGACGGGCCGATACTTCCTATGGCATGTTCGTTTAGCCGGCCTTTTCGCAAAGCCGGCCCAGCGTCAGCAGAGCGCGATCGTGCGCTTCGGAAGGTTTATGCGCGCAGTTGATGCGGAAATAATTTTTGTAACGGCCGGTGGCGGAAAAAATTGTGCCCGGCAGAATGCATATATGCTCGGACAGCGCGGCCTGATACAGCTTGAGAGCATTGATTTTTGGCGGTAACTCCACCCACAGCATGTGTCCGCCGGCGGGCCGGCTGATGCGTGTGCCGTCCGGGAAATATTTGGCGATGGCCTGGCGCATCACCTCGACGTATCCGGCCAGAGTGGCGCGCATCTTCTTCAGGTGGCGGTCATAGCCGCCGGACGCCAGGAACTCGGCCACCGCCATCTGCAACAGCGAAGGGCTGGCCACAGTGGTCAGGAACTTGAGGCGTTCCACGTCGGCGCGATAGCGGCCGGCGACCATCCAGCCCACGCGGTAACCCGGCGAGATGACTTTAGAAAATGACGAGCACAGCAGCACCAGTCCTTTCTGGTCATACGACTTCAGCGTGCGCGGGCGCGGGCCGTCAAAGGCCAGGTCGCCATAAACGTCGTCTTCAATGATTGCCACGTTGCGGCGCGCCGTGAGCTCCACGAGCGCCTTCTTGTGGGCATCCGTGAGCACGTAGCCCAACGGGTTATGGCAATTCGGCATTACCATGCACGCCTTGATGCGGTGCTTGCGGATGGCGCGCTCCAGTTCGTCCAGGTCCATGCCCTGCTGAGGATGCGTCGGTATCTCGACCACCTTGACCTGCATGGACGCCGCCGTTTCCAGGATGCCGAAGTACGTCGGGCTTTCCACGGCGATCACATCGCCCGGCTGGGCGACCGCGCGCAAAGCCAGGTTGATGCCTTCCTGCGCGCCGCAGGTGATGATCACATCGCGTGGAGAAAAGCCGCCTCCGGTGGCCACCGAGCGGCGCGCAACCTGCCGGCGCAGCGGCTCGGAGCCTGGAGGGAAGTCATAGCGCATGCTGTGAAAGGGATCGCGGCGGATAATGCGGCGCAGGATCAGGTTCAATCTGCGATTGGGGAACAGCTCGGGACTGGCCGATCCCGCGGCAAAAGGAATGTTGGCTGGATCGCTGGCCGATTCCATCATGCCGGCGAGGATCGCGTTAGTCCCCAGAGACGCCGGCTGCGTCTTCGTAGCTTCAAACTGCGGTTCCGGGATGAGGGCCGAGAATGGCGCGCGAACGTAAAAGCCGGACTGCGGGCGCGCTTCCAGGTAGCCGCGGTCTTCCAGCCAGAGATACGCCTGCATCGCGGTCGAAATGCTGACGCCGCGCTGGCGGCTGAGCTGGCGCAGCGAGGGTACGCGGTCTCCGGTGCGCAGCGCTCCACGCGCTACCTGCTGGGTAAGACTTTCCGCAATACGAACGTAAAGAGGAGAGTTGGTTTGTGGCGCGGTTCCCATGGGCGCAGCATAACACATTCCTGAGTGACAACTGTACTGGTTATAATTCTTCAAATCTGCATCTGTACGCTAAATCGCGAATTGAATATTGTGGGACATGGATCACCTTCCACTCGCAGCCAGAATGGTCCTTGCATGTCACCCGCAAACGGCGCCGGATGTGATGCAGGTAAATTCCGTCAGCCGCGCCACCGCGGAACGATATGGCTGGGGAAACAACTGTGACGGCTGGCATCTGCTCAAGGACGCCGACCTCAGCGTGATCGAAGAACAAATGCCTCCGGGGACTTCAGAGGTCATGCACTGCCATCACCAGGCGCAGCAGTTTTTTTACGTGCTGTCCGGCAGGTGCGTGATGGAAATCGGGACACGGCGGTCCATCTCTCCATCGGTGAAGGCTTGCACGTTCCGCCCGGAGTCCGCCGTCAAATCAGGAGCGAGTCAACAGAGCCGGTCCGGTTTCTGGTGATTTCCCAGCCGCTGAGTCACGGAGACCGGGTCTTAGTCGAGGCTTGATCTCGGCGCCCGATTGCTACAAGGTTGATTCGACCAACTCCTCCAGCCGGTCGTAGCTCGCGGCTACGCCTTGCTCCATACGGGAGTTGAGGACCATGTCGCGAATCGCCTGTGACTCGTAGAGGATTGTCGTCGTGAGCGTGGTCCTTCCGTTCTGCTCGACCAGCACTGCCGTTCCCACGGCTTCGCCGGGGTACCACGGGTCATCAAACACCTCCGTCTGGACGATGCGCTCGGGCGGCACGATCTCGCGATAAACGCCGCGCATCCCCATCTCTTTACCGTCCGGGCCGCGCCACAGGTAGCGATAGCCGCCCCCTACCCGCAGATTAATCTCGCAGACCGGCATCGACCAACCTGGTGGTCCGAGCAACCACTGCTTGACCAGTTCAGGCTTGGTGAGAGCGTCGAAGACCAGGCGGCGTGGCGCGGCGAAGACGCGGGTTAGCGCGATCTCGCGGTCGGTGGGGGTAGTTAGCTTCAATGTTCCAGTGTTCTTCATCGGTGGTCCCTCTTGGCTCTGACATGCTTTTTCCGTCTGGTTTTCATTTCCTCGGTCTTCAATCCGCGAGCATGCAACTCCTGGGCTTTCAAATCGTGGAGCAGGGTGTCGAGACGCTGGAAGGACGTTTCCCAAAACTGGCGGTAGCCCTCCAGCCAGGCATTGGCTTGCGCCAGTGGCTTGGCCTCGAGCCTGCGCGGCCGCCGCTGTGCGTCGCTGCCTCGCGAAATCAGGCCTGCCAGTTCCAGGACCTTGAGGTGCTTGGAGATCGCCGGCTGGCTCATGGCGAACGGCTCGGCCAGCTCGGTGACCGATGCCTGCCCCGAGGTGAGCCGAGCCAGGATCGCCCGTCGCGTGGGATCGGCAAGCGCCGCAAATGTCGCGTCGAGGCGATCAGAGGGCGCGCGGTTCATAACGTAATAGTTCCATAACTGATAGGTTATATACAAAGAGGCGATCGGTCAAGAGAAGTCGCCCAAGTCTTCTCGATCAAAGCGAGGTGGAAGTCTGCTTCAAGCCGAAGCCTGCGTACGCACCGGCGTGGACCGTATCGCATTTTCTCCCCGCCCTCTTCCCATGTCATAATTATCTGTTTTGCCCCCATCGAGTACCGGCGATGGTTGCCGTGCTCGCATTTCGAGGAGTTCGTTTGGATTTCCAACTTACCGAAGAACAGTTGCAGCTTAAACAATCGATCCGCGATTTTGCCGAGCGCGAGGTCCTTCCCAACGTAATGAAGTGGGATGAAGCCTGCCACTTCCCCATGGACGTTATCAAGGAACTGGGGTCCATGGGCGTGATGGGCGCGATCTTTCCCGTGGAATATGGCGGCGCGGGGCTGGGCTACGTGGAATATGTGGTCATCATCGAGGAGCTATCGCGGGTGGATGGTTCGGTGGGCATTATTGTTGCCGCGCACAACTCGCTTTGCGCGAACCATATTTTCCAGGCCGGAAATGAAGAACAGAAGAGAAAATATGTTCCCAAGCTGGCAAGCGGCGAATGGCTGGGCGCGTGGGGATTGACCGAACCGGGGTCCGGGTCGGACGCGGGCGGCGCGCGCATGAGTGCCGTACATAAGAAGAAAGGCGGCTGGCTGCTGAACGGCACCAAGACATTTATTACCAATGGTGCACATGCGGACGTCGTCGTGGTCATCGCCGTTACGGACAAGACGGCACATACGCACGGGCTTTCCGCCTTCGTCGTGGAGAAGGGGACAAAGGGTTTTCGTCCAGGCAGGAAGGAAAACAAGCTGGGACTCCGGGCCAGCGATACGTCCGAACTGATTTTTGAAGACTGTCTGCTCCCCGACGAAGCCCTGTTGGGAAGAGAAGGAGCCGGTTTTGTGGACGCCATGCGCATCCTGGACGGCGGACGCATCTCGATTGCCGCGCTCGGCCTGGGGATGGCCCAGGGCGCGTACGACGCCGCGCTGAAGTACTCCAAGCAACGCAGGCAGTTCGGAAGGACCATCAGTGAATTTCAGGCCATACAATGGAAACTCGCCGACATGGCCACCGAACTTGACGCCGCCCGCCTGCTGACCATGCGCGCTGCCAGCATGAAAGATGCCGGACTGAAAACCACGCTGGAATCCTCCATGGCCAAACTCTACGCCGGGGAAGTCGCGGTCCGATGCGCGAATGAAGGCGTGCAGATCCACGGCGGCTACGGCTTTATCAAGGACTATCCCGCGGAAAAGTTCTATCGCGACGTGAAGCTCTGCACCATCGGCGAAGGCACAAGCGAAATCCAGCGGCTGGTGATCGCGCGGCAGTTGCTCAAAGATTAAGACGGCATTTACCGCAACGGGCGCTAAGGACGCGACGGGAAGCAATTGGCAAATCGCCACAACCGTGCCTGCGAGCAACAAGCAACTGAAGAACCAAGATATTCTTGCTTCATGTTCCTTTGCGGTTGAATCTTTTTGGAGACAAGTTGCTCAAAGGAATCTCAACCTGGGTGGAGCAGATTCGCGCTGGCGATCCACGTTCGCTGGCGCGGGCCATCAGCATGATTGAAGACGCGACTCCGGAATCACTGGAATTGCTCAAGGCGCTTTTCCCGTTGAGTGGCAAAGCGCGGGTCATAGGCATAACCGGCCCGCCGGGAGCGGGCAAGAGCACGCTGGTGGACCACCTGGCGCGCGAATATCGCAAGGGCAAAGAAGGCCGGAATGAAGGCGGGCGGACCGTCGGGATCATCGCTGTTGATCCCACCAGTCCTTATACCGGCGGAGCTATTCTGGGCGACCGCATACGCATGCAGGCCCATCACGCGGACCAGGGGATTTTCATCCGCAGCATGGCCACACGCGGATTTCTCGGCGGGCTGGCCCGCACCACCGCCGATGTGGCAACGGTGCTCGACGCCAGCGGCAAAGACATCGTGCTGATCGAAACCGTGGGCGTTGGCCAGGATGAAATTGATATCGTCCGCCTGGCCGACGTCACCATTGTGATTCTGGTGCCGGGCATGGGCGATGATGTCCAGACCATAAAAGCGGGCATCATGGAAATCGCCGACATCTTTGTGATTAATAAGAGCGACCGCGAGGGCGCGGACCGGGTCGAGCGCGAAATCCGCGCCATGCAGACGCTCAGCGTCCGTAAAGACAATTGGACGCCGCCTATCGTGAAGACCGTGGCCACCGAAGCCAAAGGAATCCCTGAACTGGCCGCAACCATCGCCGGATATGAGGAGTTCCTGAAGCAGCAGAACGTTCTGCTCAGAAAGAAGATCAGCAACTGGCAGGAACGGTTGGTCGAGATGCTGCGCCAGACCCTGCTGGACCGCCTGCTGCACGAACAAATGCAGCCGGGCGAACTGGCGCGACTGGCGGAAGACGTCGCCGAGCATCGCCGCGATCCGTATTCCCTGGTGGAAGAGATTGTGGGAAGATTTAGTAAGTGACTAATCGGGTGGTTGGATAATCGGATTGGAAAACTGAAGGAGACACTCTGGCTGACTGCCAATTACTATTTGCTAGTTGCTTTCTATGAAACACACCATTGATCATCTCGGTATCGCGGTTAAGTCTCTCGCGCAGGCCCGCAAGTTCTATGAACAACTCGGGCTTCCGGTAACGAGCGAAGAAACTGTACCGCACGAGAAAGTCAAAGTGGCCATGATTCAGCTTGGCGACAGCCGTATTGAACTGCTGGAAGCTACCAGTCCGGATTCAGTGATAGCCAAGTTTGTGGCCAAGCGAGGGGAAGGACTGCATCACGTGGCGCTTCATGTACCAGACCTGGCAGTGGCGGTAGAAAAGCTCAAAGCCAATGGCGCCCGCCTCATTTCCGACGAAATCAAGACCGGTGCCGGCGGACACTCTTATGTGTTTGTGCATCCCTCGAGTACCGGCGGTGTGCTGCTGGAGTTGGTTTCTGTCCCCAGTCCCGAGCAGAGCGAGGGACCCCTATAGCCGCGAAACCTTTCATGGCCGCGAATGTACGCGAATTTGAAATTATTTATTTTGTGATTCGCGTTCTTTCGCGTGAATTCGCGGCTAGGTTTTTCGCAGTGATAGGGGCCTCTCGCTACGCTCGAGGTTTCAGAAAAACCCATGCTCATCCTCGCCATTGACACTTCGGGAAAGTCCGGCGGCATCACCCTGGCGGAAGGTGACCAGCGATCTTTTCGCGTTATAGAGTCTGCGGCCATTGAAGGCGGAACTTTCTCAGCTCAACTCGTTCCCGCCATTGCTGCTTTGCTCGAAGAGCACGGCGCTGTCGCAAAAGATATTGGCGGATTCGCCGTGGTCTCTGGACCGGGCTCGTTCACAGGGCTACGGGTCGGCTTGAGCGCGGTCAAGGGACTGGCTGAAGTGTTGAAAAAGCCAATCGCCACTGTTTCCTTGCTGGAAGCCCTGGCGATTTCCTTCGGGAAAGAAGGAAAGATCGCAGCCGCGCTGGATGCTGGACGCGCTCAGATATTCCTGGGCCTCTATGATGTTTATGACGGCGCAGCGGACCCGGTCCGCGAAACTCTCCTGGCCTGGTCTGAATTCCTGGAAGAGATCAAAGCGGGCCATCCTGCGAGTCTTGTCACCAGTGATCATGCCGTCATTCAATATGCGCTGGCGGCGGAAGTTGCAGCGCACGAAGTGGCCAGACCGGGCAGCGACCTGGTCGCCCGAATCGGATTGAAGAAGCTGCTTGCTGGAGATACCGTTTCCACTGAAGCGCTTGATGCGAACTACATCCGGCGTTCCGACGCTGAGTTATTCTCCAAAACGACCTGAACTTGACTGAACCAAGATGACCTTTGTGCGTCCTGCAGTCCCGGAAGACATCAGCCCGATCATTGAGATTGCCCGGCACTCCGCGACCGCAGGGCAGTGGAACCCGAAGGAGTATGAAAAGCTCTTTGCGGACGCCCTGCGGGTTACGTTGGTGATCGAGGAAAACGGCAAGGTTACCGGCTTCATCGTGGCGCGCGCCATCGCGGACGAATGGGAGATTGAAAACGTTGCTGTCACCGTAGCAGCCAGGCGGCGTGGGTTGGGGTCACGTTTGCTCGGCGAACTCGTCAATTTGGCGCAAACTCGCGGGGCAAAACGCGCCTTTCTGGAGGTCCGCGAGTCTAATCAGGAAGCCCAGGCACTCTACAAGAAATGGGGCTTTACCGAGGCAGGAAGACGGCAATCTTATTACCAAAACCCTTCTGAAGATGCCTTAATCTTCAGGTTTTCTTTTCCACAGTAGGCCCTGGGAATTTGGTTGAACTGGCGTCCGCCGTATGTTAATTTTCGATTAAGAACAAAGCAGGAGGTTCTTCCGGATGGTAGATTCCGTTCGCGAACAGCTGCTTGCCAGTCACGAAGAGTTTCGTCGGCTGGCACAGGAACACACCGAGTACTCTCAACGCCTCAGCTCCCTCAATGACAAAAGGTATCTCACTGAAGACGAAAAGCTCGAGGAAGTGCGTCTCAAAAAGCTCAAACTGCGGATCAAAGATCAGATGCAGATGATTGAGCAGGGACAACGGAGCAGGCCCTTTCAGGTAGCCTAGGTAAGTCTCAACCAGACCTCTCCTTCCGTGGCGGCAGGCCGCGGAAGGAAAGGTCTTTGTGCTTGAAGGCGTCATTTCGGGAGCGTCATGAGAGACAACAGTTTTCTCCGTGGGCCGCGTTGATTCTGTTCCCAGTCGCTATAATCTCTGGTTATGGTCCGCGACGGAATCTATTACGCGCTTGGCATGTTGCTGGTGGCTGCGGTTCTATGGTGGCTCCGGGCCCCGGGGTTCGCGGCAGTTCCGGTCTTGCTGGCGATGTTTTTCCTTTGGTTTTTTCGCGACCCGGAGCGCGCGGTCCCCGCGGAGCCGGGACTGATTGTTTCCCCGGCCGATGGCAAGGTCACCGACATCTCCGCCACCCGGCTCGGCGGCAAACCGTACACCCGGATCAGTATTTTCCTGAGCGTATTTGACGTCCATGTGAACCGCGCTCCCTGCTCCGGCATAATTAAAGACGTGGTGTACAAGCCCGGGAAATTCGGCAACGCCATCAGCGCTGCATCCGCGGAAGACAATGAGCAGAACATTGTCACAATGGAAAGCGACGGCGTGACGGTGGTATTCAAACAGATTGCCGGTCTGCTGGCGCGCCGGATTGTCTTTACGAAAAAAACCGGCGATACCGTGGCCCGCGGGGAACGAGTCGGCCTGATCAAGTTCGGCTCGCGTACCGATGTTATTTTCCCCAACCCGGCCGCGCTGAAAGTCGCCGTGGGTGACCGGGTCAAAGGCGGATCGTCCGTTCTGGCCCAGGCGCCGGTTTCGCAAGACCGCGCCATTCTGGAAAAGCGCCTGAAGGTCCCGCTGGCTTCGGAGTTGGTGCAATGAAAAATTCTGCAATCCCGAGCGTAGCGAGGGGCCCCTATGATAACGAGGAATCAAGGGCGCAGAAGGAACATCGTTGTGGCGGCCCGTTATTAATGGAAAAAGCGTTACAACCCTGTTGTGCATTGAAGATGAGAGGGATCCCTCGCTACGCTCGGGATTTTAGGAAAGCCCAATGAAGATGCCCATACCATTGCGTCGTTGGGAGGACCTGCCTCCAGCGCAGAAGCGCCGTATGCGGAAGGGGATGTATATCCTGCCCTCGGTTTTTACCGCTGCCAATATCGGCGCGGGTTATTTTGCCATCGCGCAAACCATTCAGGGCGCTATTCCCGTTGACGGTAAGCCGGAATACGGACATTTCGACGTGGCGGCCATAGCGATTGGCTTCGCAATTCTGGCCGACGGACTGGATGGCTTTGTTGCGCGCCTGACCGGCACCACCAGCGATTTCGGCCGCGAGTTCGATTCTCTTGCCGATGTAATTACATTTGGTGTTGCTCCCGCCGTTCTCGCCTGGATGTGGGGCGTCCGCATGTTGCCTGATTTCGGCAATCACGAGCTTCATATGCGGTTTGTGCAGCTGGGGGTAATCGCGACGTTTATTTTTCTGGTCGCCGGCTCAAGCCGCCTGGCGCGATTTAACATCCAGTTGAACCCGCAGCCGACAAATCCCGGACGGCCAGGCAGAAAGTACTTCGTCGGCATGCCCATTCCGGCGGGCGCTGCCGTGATTGCCTCGACAGTCCATCTGTTTTCCGGCCGGCCGATCTCGATCTGGTGGGTGGCGCCGGCATGGTTTGGCGTTCTGATCTTTGTCGGCATGCTGATGGTAAGCAAGTGGAGGTTTTACAGTGTGAAGGGAGTGAACCTGCGCAACCGGCATCCGTTCCAGATCTTGATTCTGCTTTGCGGGGTGGTTGCTCTGGTTTATTACTTCTCGCATTATGTGCTGTTTGCTGTGGCCATTGTTTACATGCTGAGCGGGATATTGATGCGTCTGTCGTGGACATTCCGCCGGCGGCCGCCGGCGCCCACATACCGGGAAGCTCCCGAGGCCAGATGAAGACGGAGAACCAGACAGCAAATCTGTTTCGCGTGGCCATCGTCGGGGCAGCGTCCCTCAAGGGCAAGGAACTGAAGGACATTCTGGAAGACCGCAATTTTCCGGCCATGGACATACGGTTGCTGGACGATACGGAGGCCCTCGGCCAGCTCGACACCGTCCAGGACGAGGTCGCCTTTGTACAGCCTGTGGGCCGCGACCAACTGACGAACGTGGATTTCACGTTCTTTGCCGGCGAAGGGGAGTTCACACGCGCCCACTGGAAGATGGCCCGCGAGGCTGGAAGCTCCGTTGTGGACCTTTCCTACGGCCTGGAAAGCGAGCCCGCCATTCCCGTGTGTGCGCCATGGATCGAGCGTGAACTGGGCCAGCCATCGCAATTCAATCTTGAATCCACCGCGCTCGTGGTTGCTCATCCCGCGGCGACGGTGCTGGCGCTTCTGATCTTGCGCGCGCAGAAAGCGGGCGCCGTGCGATTCGCCGCAGCCTCGGTGTTCGAACCGGTGTCCGAGCAGGGCCGGCGCGGCATGGACGAACTGCACGAGCAGACCGTGAACCTGCTGTCGTTCCAGCAGATGCCGACCGCAGTCTTCGATTCACAGGTGGCCTTCAACATTATCGGGCGTTACGGGAAAACGTCCGCGCATCCGCTCGAAGCGATCGAGCGGCGCGTCGGATCGCATCTCCGCCTGTTGCTGGGAGACCGCGCGCCGCTCCCGTCTTTGATTTTGCTGCAGGCGCCGGTGTTTCACGCTTATACGTTTTCCGTTTACGTCGAACTGGACAAGAATGTTTCCGCTGGCGATTTCACCCAGGCCATGGCTGGAGAACACGTGGAGATCGCTCGCGGAGCGGACGATTTGCCCAGCAACGTGAACGTGGCGGGCAAAGACCAGATATTGCTGGCCCTGCGGCGCGACACGTTTCATGCCAACGGTTTCTGGCTGTGGGCGGCCGTGGACAACTTGAGGCTGGCAGCCATCACCGCCGTGGAGTGTGCAACCGCGCTGGCAGCGGTCCGGCCGCACGGGAAGGTACAGTGAAAAGAACCGCCGTATTCCTGCTCGCCGGATGGAGCGTGTTGGGCGCGTTTTTGAGCGGCTGCGGTTATCACGCCGTGGGCGGACGCTCCGGCCGCCTGCCTGAGAACGTCCGCACCATCGCCATCCCGGCATTTACCAACGAGACGCAGATATACCGTATCGAACAGGTGCTGACGCAGGACGTTGTCCGTGAGTTCATCAGCCGGACCAACTATCACGTCGCCAATGACACGGGCGACTTTGATGCCACGTTGAAAGGCGCGGTACGCTCGGCCCTGGCCGCGCCGTTGACCTATGACGCGCAGAGCGGCCGTGTTTCCAGCGCGGTGGTTACGGTCACCGTGAAAATCACTCTGACCGACCGTTCCGGCAAAGTCCTGTTTGAAAACCCCAATTACACTTTCCGCGAGCAATACCAGGTGTCGCGCGAAGTCGCCAGCTTCTTCCAGGAGGAAACGCCGGCGCTGCAGCGCATGTCCCGGGATTTTGCCCGCACGCTGGTCAGCGACATCCTGGAGGCCTACTAACATGCCCGGCCGCAGTTTTGCGCCTTCGGAGAGGTTCATCTCGGAAGTCGCCAGCCGCAAGCTGCGCCCGGCCTACGTTTTTATTGGCGACGAAACTTTTTTTCGCGACCACTGCCGCCAGGCGCTGCTGCTTCATCTGGTTCCTGAAGACCTGCGCGATTTCAGTCTGCACGATCTCGACCTCTCCGAAGTGAGCGTCGCGGAAGTGCTGGACCGCGCGCGCACGCCGTCTCTGATGGCGCCGTTTCAGGTGCTGTTTGTACGCGGTGTCAAGAACCTCTACGGACGCGGTTCGCACGCCGCGGAATTTGCGGCGATCGAACAGTATGTGAAGGACCCAAACCCCGCGGCGGTGATCATATTTGTTGCCGACCATATCAGCATTCCCGCCGACGTCCGGCGCATGGACATGCAGGATAAAGACCGCTACGAGCGCATCCGGGAAACCCTGGGAGATTTCTGCGGGATGGTGGAACTGGCGCGGGTGGAAGAAAGCGACGGCGTGCGCTGGGTCGTGGAACAGGCGCAGAAGGATGACGTGAAGATCGAGCCCGACGCCGCACGCGAACTGGTGGACGCCCTGGGCGCGGACATGATGCTCGTCAGCCGGGAACTGGAAAAACTGGTCCTCTACACAAGAGAAAAAAAGCGCATCACCCTGGGCGACGTGGAGACCATGGTGCTGGCGGCAAAACAACGTTCGCTTTATGACCTGACCGACGCCATCTCCGCCAAAGACAAAGCGCGTGCGCTGGCCGTTCTGGACGGCGTACTCTCGGCGAGTGAGGGCGAAGACGCTGCCATCGGGCACCTCTACATGCTGGCGCGCACCTTCCGCCAGATGCTGGTGATCCTGGAAAAAAACGTCCGCGATTCGCGAGCCATCTGGCAAGCGCTGTGGCAGGGCTTCCGCGTGCCGCCCTTCGCGGCGGATGACATCATCCGCCAGGCCCGGCGTTACAAGTCGCGCCGCGAACTCACGCGAGCCCTCAAACTGATTGCCCGTGCCGACCTCGCCCTGCGCTCCAATCCCCCTAGTAAACGCCTGGTGCTCGAACAACTGGTCATGCAACTCGCCGAGGAGCCCAAAGTGACTGTGCCAGGATGGCAGCAGGAAGAGTTGCCGGTGTAGCTTTTTTCTCTTGTCCCAAGCGAGGCGGAAAACAGAAGAGAGCAGCGTCGGTAGCTCCGGCTCGCGAGGTCTGGTGGCCCGCTCTACTTCGAGGCGGCCACTAACCGTGCGTTCAGGCGGGACTTGTAACGGGCAGCGGTGTTCTTGTGGATCAGGCCCTTCTTGACTGCCTTGTCAATCATCGAGACGGTGCTGGAGAACAACGCCTTGGCCTGGGTCTTGTCTTCGGACTGCAATGCCTGGCGGAACTTCCGCAGTTCCGTACGGAAACGGGATGCGTTGGAGCGGTTCTGCGCGGTGCGCGTTATGGTTTGACGGGCGCGCTTCAGCGCCGAAAAGTGATTTGCCATGTGCTGCTATTGTCCTTAAAGGGAATTTCTTTCTGGCTAGCCGAAGTACTTATTCTACTGGGGTTGAGTGGGTTTGGCAACGGAATGTCGCGCGGTGTTAGTTTGAATCTTTGGTCGATAGTGGCGGATCGTCTTCGTCGGGTTCTGACCACATGTAAGGCCCCATGCAAACGAGGCCCACGATGACTGATCCTGCCATCAGCCTCCAGCCGTTATCTGTGAACGGGGCGCGAAGGAACACCAACGCTGCAATTCCGCCCAACACCCCGCTCAATATTCGGACTAGTTTTTTTAGAGCTTTCATTGGTGCTGCCGAAATTATGCCGCTTGTGTGACATTTTCAAACTGAGACACTCTCACGCGCTGTTTCTCCTTTTCCGCCGGGCTGTGTTCTACTGTTCATCTGCTGTTGCACTATATTTGTTGCACTATATTTTGCCTAAAGACCTGGCCGCAAAGCTCGCAGCATGCAACTGAAAGACTTCATGTTCGGAAAGCCTCTGGCTACGTCGCAAGAACGGGCGGAGCAGATTGGGCCGGCGGCGGGCATTCCTATCTTTGGCCTGGATGCGCTCAGCTCGGCCGGTTACGGGCCGGAGGCCGCCCTCACTATATTGCTTCCCCTGGGAATTCTGGGGGTTGGCTATATCGTACCCATCAGCACCAGCATCGTGGTTCTTCTGGCGATCGTTTATTTTTCCTACCTTCAAACCATCAAAGCATACCCTGCGGGCGGTGGATCGTACACGGTAGCGCATGAGAACCTGGGCGAATCTGCCAGCCTTTTGGCCGCTGCCGCCCTGATGATCGACTACATTCTGACGGCAGCGGTGGGAATCTCAGCCGGCGTGGGCGCGCTGGTCTCCGCCCTGCCGCGACTTCAGCCGTATACGGTCTGGCTGTGTATCGGAATTCTGCTGTTCATCGCGCTGATTAACCTGCGCGGCCTGCGCGAAGCGGGCGCTTTGTTCATGCTTCCGACTCTGGTCTTTGTCGCCAGCTTGTTGTTCACCATTGGCGTTGGGCTGTTTCGTGCCTTGACGCACGGTGGACATCCGGTCCCGGTGGTGACGCCTCCCCACCTGAGTGCGGCCATCATGCCGGTGACCGCCTGGCTGCTGATGCAAAGTTTCGCGAGCGGCTGCACGGCCATGACCGGAGTTGAGGCGGTAAGCAATGGCGTGATGGCCTTCCGCGAGCCGAGAGTAAAAAACGCCCGGACCACTTTGTCGATCATCATCGGCATTCTCGTATTGCTGCTGCTGGGGATCGCCTACGTGGCCAGGATGTACGGCATCGGCGCGACAGATCCCGGCCAGCCTGGATATGAGAGCGTGCTCTCGCAGCTGATTGGAGCGGTGACCGGCAAGGGCGTGTTTTACTACGTGTCAATCGCCTCGGTGCTGCTGGTGCTTTCTTTATCGGCCAACACGGCGTTTGCCGACTTTCCGCGGTTGTGCCATGCGGTTGCGCATAACGGATATCTGCCCAAGTCTTTTACGACGCGGGGAAGAAGGCTGGTGTATACCCAGGGCATTGTCGCTTTGACCGTCATTGCCGGCATTCTGCTCCTGGTTTTCAAAGGCGTTACCGACCGGCTGATCCCGTTGTACGCCATCGGCGCGTTTCTTGCGTTCACTCTGTCCCAGGCGGGGATGGTGGCGCACTGGAGGAAGATTCAGGGCGGGCATTTCCTAAGCTTGTTTCTCAACGGGCTCGGCGCCGTTACCACCGCCATCACCGTGGTAGTGGTGCTGGTGGCAAAGTTTGTCGAAGGAGCATGGATCACGCTGGCGCTGATTCCGCTGCTCTTTATTTTGATGAAGGCCGTGCGCCGGCACTATGGGACCGTGGAGAAACAAATCGAACTGGACACGCCGTTGGACCTCAGCCATCTCGAGCAACCGATCGTGATCGTGCCGGTCACCGGGTGGAACAAGATCGCCGAAAAAGCGCTGCGTTTTGCGTTTGAAATATCGTCCGACATCCGCGCGGTCCACATTCACGCGGAAGAAGACGAGTGCGACCACCTTATTAAGGCGTGGAAACAACTGGTGGAAGCCCCGGCCCAACGCGCGGGCCTTCCGCTGCCGCATTTAACGGTTGTGGCTTCTCCGTATCGCTTTATTCTGCTGCCGCTGCTGCAGCACATCAACGCGGAAGCCAGGAAGAACCCGAAACGGCAAATCGCCGTCATCATCCCGGAAAAAGTAGATAACCACTGGTATCACTATTTCCTTCACAACAAACGGGCCGCGTTACTGAAAGCCCAACTCTATTTTTCCGGAAACCGCCAGATTGTCGTCATGAACATTCCCTGGTATCTGGGAGACCGCGTCTAGACGGGGAATCCTCTTTGCCCCATTCAATATTGTGGAGCGAGCGCGGCGGTATAATGCCTGTGTTTCATGCGACGGGCGATTAACCAGATTTAAATATTTCTCCTGTAGTGTGGCTGTGATTTGACCGGTGAAAATTCCAATCGAGGGTTTCTGACAAATGACTTCATCTCTTCTCCGACGGATTGCGGTTTGCGTTTCCTTTCTCCTGCTCGGTGCCTTGGTTCTGGCGACGGCGGCAACCAGTGGTTATCACCTGCTCAAAAAATATCCCTTTGGCCCCGCTGAGGGCAGCACCCGGGAGTATTTTGACTATGTCATGGTCGATTCCGCGGCCCGTCGCGTGTATCTCTCCCACGGCACGGAAATCAAGGTAGTTGACGCCGACAGCGGCGCGCTTATCGGCAACATCACCGGCCTGAAGCAGGACCACGGAGTCGCC
>DATMPO010000151.1:0-18957 GCA_035567035.1 Verrucomicrobiia bacterium
GGCCGAAAGGTCAGCCCCTGAGCGGACCGCCGGCGGCAGGTCCTGGGCATCAATTGCCTCATGGCTGCCCAGCGCCACCGCGCGTTCCATGGAGTTTTCCAATTCGCGGACATTTCCCGGCCACTCGTACTGCAGCATGCATTTCATGGCCGCGGGAGTAATGGTGGTCATCTTTCCCGGAGCAAACTTGTCCAGGAAGTAGTGCACGAGAGTGGGCAGGTCGGACTTACGTTCGCGCAACGCCGGCAGATGGAGCGTAACCACGTTGAGCCGGAAGTAAAGGTCCTTGCGAAACTTGCCTTCCTTGTATTCGATCTCCAGATCGCGGTTCGTAGCCGCGATCACGCGCACGTCAACCTTGACCTTTTGATTGCTGCCGACCGGACGCACTTCTTTCTCCTGTAAAACGCGCAGCAACTTGGCTTGCAGTTCAAGCGGCAGTTCGCCGATCTCGTCGAGAAAGATCGTGCCGCCGCCGGCGGACTGGAACAGCCCCTCTTTGGAACGGTTGGCGCCGGTGAACGCGCCTTTTTCGTAGCCGAACAACTCGCTTTCAATCAAAGTCGGCACCAGAGACCCGCAATCCACAGCCACAAAAGGCCGCTTGGCGAAGGAGCCGCGATAATGAATGGCCCGGGCGACCAGCTCTTTGCCGGTGCCGCTCTCCCCGGTAATCAGCACCGGGGTGCGCGTGTCTTTCAGGCGCGCCACCATGCGCAGAACATCCTGGATCTTTGATGACGAGCCCACAATCCCGTTCAGTTCCATCTCCGTGCTCACGCGATCGCGGAGAAACTGGTTTTCCGCTACGAGCTTCACTTTTTCTTCCATGCGCTGCAACAGAAGTTTGAGTTCTTCAATGCGGAAAGGCTTGGTAATGTAGTCGTAGGCCCCAAGCTTCATGGCCTGGACAGCAGTCTCAATGGATCCGTGGCCGGTCATGATGGCAATTTCCGTCCGCGGCAGGATTTGCTTGACCCGGGGAAGAAATTCCAGTCCGGTCATGTGCGGCATCATCAGGTCGGCGAGGATGATGTCGGGCGAGTCGGTCTCCAGATACGCCAGTGCCGCTTCGCCGTTCTCCGCTTCCATGCAGTGAAAGCCGAGGGACGCGCCCACCGTCATGCACAGCTTGCGGATGCTCTGGTGGTCATCCACGATCAGAAAACGGGCTCTGAGATCGTCCATCATTTTGCTTTACCGAAAATCTGCTCCACCGTGTTCATCAACTGTTGCACCCGGAACGGCTTTTCAATGTAAGGTACTCCGGTGTCGGTGAGGGCCTTCATGGTTTCCTCGTTCACGGTGTCGCCGGTGATGAACAAGATGCGTTCCCTAAGCTCCGGCCGGTGCGTCAGTACCCAGGAATAGACGTCGGCGCCGGTGACGCCGCCCGGCGTCCGCATGTCCGAGATGATTCCGCTGAACCTGCCTTCCCGCAGAAGCCTCAGCCCCTCCACGCCGGAGTCTGCCGTCCGGCAGAGGTAACCATTGCGCTCGAGCGCGATGCGAATGAAATCCATAACCGACCGCTCGTCCTCGATGAGTAACAGGGGCAGCGTATCCGCAACAGGCGCGCCAAAGCTCATGGTCTTGCTCCAGATGCGGTCACCAGCTTGGTGTCCGCCGGAATTGTGATTGGAAGGCGTACACTGAAGGTGGCGCCCGGCATACTCTGGTTGTTCGCGCACAGGATCTCGCCTTCGTGTTGGCGCACAATGCCATAACAGATACTTAAGCCCAGCCCGGTCCCTTCGCCGACCTGTTTGGTAGTAAAGAAGGGATCAAAAATACGCTCGGGATGCTTGATGCCACCGCCGTTGTCGCGGAAAAGCACTTCCACCCAGCTTCCGTCATGCACAGTCTGGATTTCGATGCAGCCGGGCCTCTCGGTCTCCCGGACCGCGTCGTAAGCGTTGTTGAGAATATTGAGAAACACCTGCTGCAACTGGTGAGAATCGGCCACGATCTCAGGCAGGCTTTCGTCGAAGCTCTCCACTATCTGGACGGCGTGGTTGGCAAAATCGTAGGAGCGCAGAGCAATGGTCTTGCGCAGCAGGCTGTTGATTTGCAGCGGCTGGCGCTGCGGCGGACGGCGACGGGCAAAACTCAGGAGGTTCTGCACGATCTCCTTGGTACGCTGCGCTTCGTCGATGATTACCTGCAGGTCTTTGCGCGCGGTTTCCGGAATCTCCGGGTTTTCCATCAGCAGGTCGGAGAATCCCATAATGGCAGTCAGCGGGTTATTCACTTCATGCGCCACTCCGGAAACGAGCTGGCCGACCGCGGCCATCTTTTCCGTGTGCATCAGTTTCGCCTGGATCATGGCGGCGTCCGTGATGTCAGTCATCAGCACAACGACACTGTTGACGTCGCTTCCCTCGTCCCGCATGGGACTGAGGTTGATCGAGAATCTCCCCTGGGAGCCGTTGCCGCGAACGATCATGAGTTCCAGGTTGTCTACCTGCATTCCGTGCAGACTGGACTCAAACGCCTGGGCAAACTCGTTCTTGTGGGACAAGGGGATAATGCTGTCCAGACGGTTGCCGACCAGCGCCTGCTGGTGAAATCCGCCGGCTTCATAGCAACGCCGATTGGCGTAACTGATGAGCCCGGCCGTGTCCGCCACCATGATCATGGTCTGGGTGTTGTTGAGGATCTTGCTGGTAAAATCACGTTCGCGTTGCAGTTGTGCCTGAAAATTCTTGACTTCCGTGATGTCCAGGAACACGCCGCGGTATTGCAAAACCCGGCCTTGCGCGTCGCGGACCACGAAAGCATTCTCCAGCGCATGGATCATCGTGCCGTCGCACCTTGACAGGGTCACTTCAAAATTCCGCACCGCACCGTACTCCTGCAGGTGCCGGTTGATCTCATCCCGCTGCTGGGATGAAAGATACACCTGGGACCAAAGATCGAGCTTGAGGACTTCCTCACGGGATTGATAGCCCAGCATGCGCACCAGAGCGTCATTGACTTCAATGAAGCGTCCTTCATGCGAAGCAAAGAAAACGCCTTCCTGGACGTTGTCAAAAAGTTCGCGGTAGCGCCGCTCCGCCTCCCGGCGGTCCGTGATGTCTTTCAACACATGGACCGTTTGCAAACCTTCATTCAGGGCGCCATGGACGCGGGAACTGGACACCAGGTAGGTGCGTTCCAGGACCGGATGCAAGTATTCGTCGGAGTCGTCGCCGCGGCAAAAAGGGCATGGCTGGAGGTTGTCTGAACTAATCGAGATCAGTGCGCGCATGCTCAACCCGATGAGTTCCGCCGGCCGGACTCCGATAAAGTCCGCCAGCGAACGGTTCACGCGCATGACGCGGTATTGGTCGTCATGCACCACGATGTAGTCGGATATGGAATCAAAAATCTCCGCCCACTGGCGGCTGGATTGTGCAATGCGCGTGAACAGGCGCGAGTTTTCCAGGGCCACCGAAGCATGGCCGATAAGGGCCTGCAGGAGATTGAGGTCGTTCGGCAGCAGCTCTCTGGCAATGTCTCCCAGGCCGAGAATACCCAGCAGGTCGCCTTCCGTCCCCTCAAGCCGGGCCAGGGTAAGGTTCTCGTGGGCCAGATACTCGGCCGCATCTTTACTCAGGGTCTGCAATCCACTGCCGGAAATCTTCAGACTAGGGTGACGTTCGGCGTATTCCGACAGGGCCGCATTCAGCTTGCGTTGGACGTCCCTTTCCGGTTTCAACCCGCAAAACCCCACGCATTCCAGCTTGTTGCCCTGGGCCAGAGCCAGCACCGCGGTGTTGGCCAGCATCATGTTGGCCACCCGGGCGGTAAAGTTGGTCACGAATTCCGGTAGACGCAGCGCTGAACCGAGGTCCAGAGCCATCTCCATCAGATCTTCGGCGCGTTTCCGATGCTGCTCTGAAAGATGGAGGTTCTGCGTGGCTTCCAGGGCCACAGCAACTTCCGCGCCCAGGGCCTTGGCGCGATGAGCGTCATCCTCGCTGATCTTCCCAGCGCTTTTCCGGTTCAGCAGTCCTAAAATACCCAGAACCCGGCCGTCGCCTGTCAGCAGCGGCACGCCCATGTATTGCCGGGCGCCCCGCGCCGGTCCTAATTCGCCGCGTTCCATCCCAGGTATTTCATTCGGGTCTTCAGTGGCATATGGCTCTTTGGTTTCGAAAATCCGTTGCGTGCTGCCGGCTCCTGAGAGGTCCACCTCTACTCGTTTGGCTACACCGTTTATGGATCCCCAGCGAGTGCGGCATTCGTTTCCGTCAGCTACGGCCACAAAAGAACGCTCAAAACCCAGGAACTCCGCGGCCCTGGGCACGAACTTTTGCAGAAAGGTGTCCAGCCGGGAGGTGGCTGCAAGTTCGCTTGAGATTTCCAGAAGCTGGTCCAGATGATGTTGCTGCGCCGATGAAAAACTTGCCAACTCCCGGTTGTCGAGTACCAGCCGCGCGATGCTCCCCAAAATGCGGAAGCCCGCAATTTCAGCTTCCGAGAAAGTAGCCGCCCGCAAGCCCACCAGAGCAACGGCAGACTGCGAGGTAACCAGCGGCTGCGCCAAACCGTAACAGGTTGTGCTTTCGGTCCCTGATTTACAGGGGAAACGGAAATCCACGGTCTCCCCCAGTTGGATCGCCTGGGCCGCAAATGACTTGGCGTGGGTAACCAGAGCCGAGGCGGTGATTCTGCGGGTTTCCTCGCCGGAAACGGTGGCCAGAACGTAGTCGTTCCCCTCGCGCACCAACATTCCCGCAATGTCCAAGCTGAAGATCGTACGCGCGGCGTCCGCCACATACTCCCGCACGCCAGCCGGGTCGCCGGTCAGCAGCGGAAGTTCAGCGCACGCCTCCAGCACCTGTTGGACCAGGGTTTGCGTCGAAGCGTCCGGGTGCGCTTGCCAATGTACCTGCCCGAGTTTGCTGTGAGGTCTCATTTGCGGTCAGGATTTGCGGTTAGACCTTTGAAGTTACCCTGCAATCTCATTTTGAGTCAACAACGAAGACGTCCCTGAACCTGCGGAGCTAGCAGAGATCAGTCCTGCCTTAATCTCACCGTGAGACAAAATAGTAGGATTCGGACCCCAAATGAGACGTTGACTCCTCCAGATTCCTACCGCAAGCATACCGAAAGCTTCTTATAGAACACTTGTAATTACTTTGTTTTCATATAGTTAAATAGGAATCATCTCAATAATCCTCTCGGCCCGGCGACTGGCCCTGACATTGCACTTTGGGCTTGTTAGGTTTTCCCTCCTTCCAGAGACAAGAGCCGGTCTGCAGCGGAACCTGTCGCGAGAAAAACCGGCTGACAACGAGGATGGAACGATTCGATCTTGATTAAAGAAGGCACTTGCCCAGTGACACCGCGAGCACTGCATGTGGAGGTTTGGACATGAGCATTGGCAAAAAACTTTACGTGGGCTTTGGAGCCATCCTGGCGATTGTAGTGGTAATGTTCGTCGCCAATATCTTCGCCGCGCAGCATGAGCAGCACACCAATAGCGTGTACAGCAGCGCGATTGAAATGGTCCAGGACCTCTCCAAATTGGACCAGGGCCGGAGCAATGACCGCATGCATCTCCTGAGTTTCCTGCTCGGCGGCGACCCCCAGGAGCCAGACGCTGTCAAGAAAGGCAGCGAAGACGTTGACCAGATCATTGCTCAAGCTGAAGCAGCCACCGCGGTCCTGGGCCCCAACAGCGACAGAGCAAAGCAACTTCTGGAAGACGTGCGTACAGCACACAAAGGATGGATGACGGAATTTGCCATTCCTCTGATGGACAAGCGGCGCCAGGTGGATGGCGGGAGTTCGACCGTGGCGGAACTGCAGATCGCTTACCTCCAGGCAAAACCGTCCGACTACGTGAATAGGGAAGAAGAACCGATCGCCAAACTGACAACGATAATGGGTGCCACACTGAAGGATGCCGCAAAGTCAGACGAGACAGCGCGCATGGTCACTCAGATCATCACCATCCTCGGTCTGACCCTGGTCGTGGGCGTGGGATTGGGAATCGCATGGGCGTCGGCGCGCTCTATCACCAAGCCTTTGGGCCAGCTGATCTCCGTGGCCGGTCAAATCGGGAACTCCGGGGACCTTGACCAGAAGCTCGAAATTGACTCCAAAGACGAGATCGGCGAGTTGGCGCAGACCTTCAACAATATGGTGCAGTACCTGCGCGAGATGGCGGCCACTTCAGCGGCCATCGCCGGTGGCGATCTCTCCGTGGAAATCCGTCCGCGCTCGGAGCGGGACACGCTGGGACAGGCCTTCCGGGAAATGACGCTGGGTCTGCGTAGCCTGGTGAAAAACGTCCGCGACAGCGCGGCCCAGGTAGCCAGCGGCTCTAATCAGGTCGCCAGCGCTTCCGATGAGTCGGCCAAGATCAGCGTGCAGGCGGCTTCCGCCATTGACGAAGTCACCAGCACCATGCACGAAATGAGCATCAACGTGCAGAACATGGTCAAGAGTACGCAGATGCAGTCTTCCAACGTGAGCGAGACTTCGGCTTCCATTGACGAGATGGTGGCTTCCATTCAGCGCGTTGCCGACACGGCGAAAGTGCTCCTGGACATTTCACAACGCTCGCGCGACGAAGTGCATAGCGGCATTAACACGATGGAGAAAGCCACGGACGGCCTCAGCCGCATCAACGTGACCATCGGGTCGTCGGCGGAAATCATCAGCGTACTGGGGCAGCGCGCCGATGACATCGGCAAGATCGTTGAAGTGATTGACGACCTGGCCGAGCAGACCAATCTGCTGGCGCTGAACGCGGCCATTGAAGCGGCACGCGCCGGCGAACACGGCTTGGGTTTTGCCGTGGTTGCCGATGAAGTCAGAAAGCTGGCGGAAAAATCAGCCCAGTCCACGCGCGAGATTTCCGAACTGATCGCGAGCATCCAGAAAGAGGCGCGCAAAGCAGTGGACAACATGGAAAAGAGCACGTCTATCGTGAATGAAGGCATCACTCTGGGCAGCGACCTCAGCACGGCGCTGAAGAAAATTTCCAACGTGGTGTCCGAGGTGTACAAATTTGCGCAGGAGATCGGGGCGGCGACCAACGAGCAATCGCACGGCTCGTCCCAGATCGCCAAAGCAACGACCCGCTTGAACGAAATCACCCATGAGATCAACTCTTCCGTGGAAGAACAGGCTTCCGGCGCACAGGCCGTGGTCCGGGCCATGGAAAAGATGCGTGAACTGGTACAGCGTTCGTCTTCCGGTTCCACGGAACTGGCGGCGTCGGCGGAGCAAATGTCCCGAATGTCTCGCTCCATGCTGGAAGCCATGGACCGTTTCGTTTTCGAGGGCAGCGGCAATGGTGACGGGCGGAACGGTATCGCCCGCCGCAGAGAAGAACAGTCCGGCCGCGCAGCGGAATCGCGGTACGCGACGACCGGCGTGTCGTACAGCTAGGGTATCGGGAGGAATTCTGGATGGCCAAGGAACTACATATCGTCGGCTTCCGTATCGGCCGTGAGAGCTTTGGCGTGCCTATCTCGCTGGTACATGAGATCGTGCGCATTCCCGACATCACGGCCGTGCCGGAGGCGCCCGATTACGTGGAAGGCGTCATCAATCTGCGGGGAAAAATTGTCCCCGTGGTGGATTTGCGCAAACGCTTCGGGGAACGTGAAATCAATCCCTCCAGGAAAAACCGCATTCTGGTGGCTGAGGTGGAACAGAAGATCGTCGGTTTGATTGTGGACTCAGCTTCGGAAGTGCTGAAGATTCCGCCGGGCGACGTCGAGCAGCCACCCAATGTTTTTGAAGAAGGTGAATTGAATTACGTCACCGGAGTGGGCAAGTTGAACGGGCGGCTCATCATTCTGGTGGATCTGACGAGGATATTGCAAAAGGGCGAACTCCGCCGGCTGGGTGAAGTAGCGGAATCGCAGCCAGCGGCAGTCTCGGCTTAGAGTGACGAACAACGGATAGCGTTTCGCAATGGAGACTCATGGCTACACCTAGCGTGCAAATCCAGATTACTGACGCCGAACTGAAGCTCTTGCAGAGCCTGATTTATCAGGAATGTGGGATGTATTTTGACGAGCGGCGGGCCCATTTCCTTCAAGACCGTTTACAGCGGCGGCTGAAGGTATGTGGCATGGACTCGTTCTACGGCTACTACCGCCTGCTCACGAGCCATCAGGGCAGGACGGAACTTGCGTCCTTGGTGGAAAATCTGACGGTGAATGAAACCAGCTTCTTTCGCAACAAGCCCCAGCTGGACCTTTTCCACAAAACCATTCTGGAAGAGTTGCTGCACCGCAAACAAGCGCGGCGGGACTGGGCTTTGAAATTATGGAGCGCCGGGTGCTCGACCGGCCAGGAGCCGTACACCATGGCCATGCAGGTCTGCGATGCTTTGGCCTACTACTACCTGCGCAATCCCCTGCCTTTTGAGATGCCCAGCCCCAAGCCGCTGATTCCGCCGCCGTGGAAGGTCGAGATTCTGGCTTCCGACATCAACTACTCGGTGTTGCGGACCGCGCAGGAGGCCGTGTATCCCGAGGCGCACATGGAGCCCGTGGACTACGCCTACCGCCTCCGTTACTTCGACAAGACGGGCGACAAATACGCCGTCAAACAGGCGCTCAAAGAAATGGTCCATTTCGACTTTCACAACCTCAAGACGGAGTTTTTGCCCCAGCGCAACGACATTATCTTCTGCCGTAACGTGATGATCTATTTCGATGAAGCCGAGCAGAAGCGCCTGGTGGAAAAGTTCTATCGCTGCCTGAACCCCGAGGGATATCTGTTCATAGGACACGCGGAAAGCCTGTTCGGGCTTTCCGGAAAATTCCGCATGGTACACCTGAACAACGGCACAGCGTACCAGCGTATCGAGGTAACTGGGTGAGCTTCTTCCCCGATGATCGCAACGCGGAACTCCGCGACCTCTTCTTTGAGAGCGCTGCAGAATTGTTGCAGAACCTCAACGAAGAAGGTCTGGAGCTGGAGAAGCGTCCCCATGACGATGAGACCCTCCGTGAAGTGCGGCGGACCGTACACACGCTCAAAGGCGACTCCGCGGCGTGCGGATATCAGGAGCTCAGCGAATTGGCCCATCAGCTCGAAGACGTGCTCTCGCAGGAGACGGCGGCGCGCAGCAACGGCTCGCTGGCGGAAATCGTGCTGATCGCCGCCGACACGTTCAGTTCCATGCTGTCGGCGTATCGCGGCAATCTACAGCCTCCGGCGGGAGAAGAGCTTCGCCGGCAGATTCTCTCGCTTTCGCAGAAGCCTGTCGCACCCAAGGCGGGGAAATTACAGGGCCGGTTTGCCTGGACCGAGTACGAGCAAGCAGTTATTGCCGATGCGCTCAACCTGGGCGAAACGGTGTACAACGTTGCCTTCAGCATTGATCCGCATTGCCCCATGCGCGGCGCCGCCATGCAACTCATCGCGAACGTGTTACAGGAGTGCGGCCGGCTGCTGGCCATTTTCCCTGACCAGAGCGTGCCGGCTGACAATCTGGACGTTGTGGAAGCCGCGCTCTCCAGCGAGCACAGCGAAACCTGGATAGAAAAAAAGTGCCTGATTCCCGCCGTGATCTCGCAAGTCCTGGTACACCGTGTTCACGCCGCGGACCAGGAAGATGACCTGCTTGATCTGGGCATGCATGCTCTCGAACCGGGGCCCGCGGCGCAAGCGCCCGCGGCGCCCTCAAGTCTTTCAAATCTTCACGAGACGCTGTTGCGCGTAGACGCGGAACGTATTGACGCTGTGCTGAACCTGGTGGGAGAACTCATCATCGGCAAGAGCATGATGCACCAGAGCGTGGGCGAGTTTGACAAGCGCTTCCCCAAGGACCCGCTGCGGGGAAAATTTGCGGACGCCATGGCGTTCCAGGCGCGCATCCTGAATGATCTACAAAAGTCCGTAATGAAGATCCGCATGGTCCCCGTGGAGCAGCTTTTCCGCCGCTTCCCGCGCGTGGTCCGGGACATTGCCAAATCCTGCGGCAAGGATGTAATTTTGGCCATGTCCGGAGAAGACACCGACCTGGATAAGAGCATCCTGGACATGCTGGCTGAGCCAATGGCCCATCTGGTACGCAATGCCGTGGACCACGGAATTGAACTTCCAGAGGACCGAGTTAACGCCGGCAAGCCGGCGCAAGGCACGGTCCGGCTGAACGCTTACCATCAGGGCAACCAGATCGTTATTGAAATCAGCGACGACGGGCGCGGCATTGACGCCAAGCGCCTGGTAGCCAAAGCCGTCAGCAACGGCATTCTCACCGCGGCGGACGCGGCCGCGCTCAGTGAAACAGAGGCCCTGAACCTTGTTTTCCATCCCGGCTTGAGCACCGCTGAGCAGGTGACTTCCATCTCCGGCCGCGGCGTCGGCATGGATGTCGTAAAGACCGTTCTGGAAAGGCTCAAGGGAACGGTCAACATCAAGACATCTGCCGGCACAGGGACCACGTTTTACTTGAAAGTTCCTCTGACTTTGGCCATTATCAATGCCTTGCTCTTCCAGGTAAGCAACCAGGTCTACGCTGTGCCTCTGGCTTCCGTGGTGGAAATCAGTCGCATCAAGGAAAAAGAGATTCACCGTGTAGATGGTCGTGACGTCATACAACTTCGTGGCGAGGTATTGCCGCTGGTGCATCTGCAAGCGCTGGGAAAAAACTCCACGAGCCAACCGAGAATGTTTATCGTGGTTATTTCCCTGGCCGAGAGGAAGTTCGGGCTCGTCGTCAACCATCTGGTAGGAGAAGAAGAGCTGGTCATTAAGGCCCTGGACGATCGGCTCGTCGCTACCGACATGGTCAGTGGCGCCTCCATTCTGGGCGACGGCACGGTGGTCTTGATTTTGAATCTTGCCAGCGTTGTCTCCAGGCTTGGCCGGGCACAAAGGACCACCATGGGGGCCACGGCATGAGCCTGAGCGAGAGAGTTCGCGTGCTGGTGGTGGACGATTCGGCGCTGATGCGCAAGCTTATTCCCCAGATCCTGGCCCAGGACAGCGACATTGAGGTGGTTGGCACCGCAATGGACGGAGAGTTTGGGCTCAGGAAAATCGAGGAGCTTCGTCCTCACGTCGTGACTCTGGACCTGGAGATGCCGCGTATGGACGGCATGGAAACGCTTCGCCAGATCACCCGTAGGTTCCGCACACCGGTCATCGTAGTCAGCGCGCTCACCACCGAAGGAGCGTCCACCACGTTCAAGGCCCTGGCCATGGGCGCATTTGACTTTGTCGCTAAGCCGCGCGATGCTGCTTCCGCGCACCTGGACGCGATTGCCAAGGACTTGATCGCCAAGATCAAGGCCGCTGCCAGAAGTAAGTCGGCGGAAATCCCCGTCTTGCGCGAGCTGCCGAAAGCGGCGAAGAAGCCTGGGTCGCGCGAGCGGAAAGAACCGACCAAGATCGTGGCCATTGGGATTTCAACCGGCGGCCCCCACGCTTTGCAGTACGTTTTTTCGCAATTGCCCGGAGACTTTTCCGGAAGCATCGTCGTCGTACAACACATGCCACAAGGCTTTACTGAGATGTTCGCCCGCCGTCTGGATGAATGCTCCGCGATTGACGTGAAAGAGGGGCGCTCCGGAGACCTTTTGATCGCGGGGCGGGCACTGATTTGTCCGGGAAACCGCCACATGAAAGTACGCCGCATGCCGCTGGGAAACACCATTGTGCTGTCGGACGACGCTCTGGCGAACGGCCACCGCCCATCTGCGGACGTGTTGTTCCGTTCCATAGCCACCGAGTTTGGGGGCCGGGCCATCGGCGTTCTGATGACCGGCATGGGAGACGACGGCGCGGAAGGTTTAGGATTGATCAAGAGGGCCGGCGGGCTGACGATTGCCCAAAGTGAGGAATCTTGCGTTGTCTTCGGCATGCCGAAGGCGGCCATCGAAAGAGGCTACGTCACGCGAGTGGTACCGCTCGATGCGTTGGCCAACACCATCACCGTCCAATGCGGCCTGGAAAGGGCCGCGCTGGCCACAAGAGTTTAGTTGGAGTTGTAAGGAGAGGATTTTATGGATCAGTTTCCAGTACTGCTTCGCAAGGACCACAAGCCGATACGCTACCTGGTCGTGGATGATTCGGTCTTCGCCCGGAAAAACGTGGCCAAGATGGTGGAATCGTTCGGCGGCGAAATCGTCGGTGAGGCCGGAGATGGTTGCACCGCCATCACCGAATATGACCGCACCACACCCGACATGGTGCTCATGGACATTACCATGCCGCAGATGGAAGGCATTGAAGCGGCCGAGCGCATTGTCCGCGCCCATCCCGAAGCGCGCATCGTAATGGTGTCCTCCGTCGGCTACCAGGAGAACATCGTGGCTGCGCTGCAAAAAGGCGCCCGCCACTTTGTGCAGAAGCCGGTCAAAGCCGAAATCCTCTATGAGGTCATTAAGTACGTCATGGGGGAAGATGCGGACGTGGCCGCGGCCACGGTCCAGGAGAATTGAGCCGATGAGGATGGAACTGATACAGCCGTTCATCAACGCCGCGGACGCCGTACTGGCGGAGACCCTGCAGGGACCGACGCACATCGGCGATGTGTCCATGGATGAAGAGGCCTATCGCCGCAAGGGCGTGGCCTCTCTGGTCACCATCAAAGGAGATATCGAGGGTCGAATCATCTTTGATATTGACCCGCCCACCGCGGCCCGGGTCGCCTCTTACCTGGCCGGAGAACAGATGCCCGAAACGGATGCAGTGGCCCGCGAAACCGTGTGCGAACTTGCCAACATGGTGATTGGCAGCGCCGTCACTGCGCTGAACGACCAGGGGTTCAGGTTCAAAATTAATCCTCCGATCATCCATACCGACGAGTTGGGAGAAAAAAGCAGCGAAGAGCAGGAAGCGCTGGTGATGTGTTTCGATACCGCAAAAGGCAATGTGTTCATGAATATTGCCATGCGCTACACGCGTCGCCGGCGCGCTGACCGCAAACCCGGCTAGGATTCTTCAGCCTCATACAACGATACAGGGCGGCCGCCAGCCGCCCTGTTTCTTTTTTACAATCAAGTCGCGCGAACTACGGAATGACCTTGACGATGAAGGGCGTTTGCCCCGGGCACGGCATGGAAAACGTCTTGTTAAATGTCAAATCAAGCGCGGTAGAACAGGCGCCCTGTGGCGGCGTCAAGAAGCTCGGTACAAGACCGGGGACAGACGGGTCGGTCGTATAGCGGAGCACGGTGTCCGAACTGGTCTTGATGATCGAAACGGAAGGCGTATTGGGAAATAATCTATCGGGCAGCGGCGGACCGGCCAGGCACGGTAGCACAAGGCAAGGGGCACCTGTGGTTGTGCATGGCGAACCTATGGGGCAGCTAGGATTATGCATATTGTCCTTAATCGTGGTCGCATCGTGTGCGCTGACCACGTAGACCCGGGAGGAATCTGCTGAGGCGTCAACGGAAACCGCGCCGGGCCCAACCGTAATGGTTTTCGATTCCAGCAGGCCCACCGCATCAATCACACTGACCAGGTTGCCGTTGCAGTTGGACAAATGCGTTGGTCCTCCGAGTAGCCCGCTAGGAAGGTAGCTGCCTGCGAGATTCGTGTGGTTGGTGGCCGGGTCCGTGCAGTTCGCCAGAGCAACATAAGCTCGCGTACCGTCCTGCAGCGCAGTCACCGAAAGCGGGAACCCCGACACCGGAACATTCTTTATTAACGCCGGCAACACCGGTGGCGAGGTTCCGAAGTTAATCCCATCAGCTTTGATCACGGAGACATTCTTGCTGCCGGTGTTCGTAACATAGACACGCTTGCGGGGGCTGTCATAAAAAGCAAAATTCGGCGAAGAGCCAACCTGAATACGGGTGGCCGGCGCGCAGGGAACAAACGATTGTGGCGGCGGAGTTGAGCAAAACTCCGCATCAAGGTTGGTATCAATAAAGCTGAGAGTGTTCTCGCCCTGGTTCACTACAAACACGGCTTCTCCATCCGTGCTCATCACTGCCCAAATCGGCTGCGCGCCAACAGTGATCGTCTTAAGGACGGCGTTGTCGAGAGTGGAGATCACCGTGACCGTGTTGTCCCCCTGGTTTACCACATAAACCTTGGAGCTAGCCGGACCGCCCGCAACCATGACCGGATGCGAACCAACGGGTATGGCCTGGGTTACGGTGTTCGCGCTTGAAGAAATGAAACTTACGTCGTTGCTTATGCTGTTGGCGATATACATGCTGCCATTGGCGCTGAAACCGGCGGCAACTTGACCACTCACCGAACCAAGCTGGACAGCCGTAGTGACCGTCGCCGTCAGCGGCAGCAGGCCGGTGTAGAGACTTACGGTGTTGTCACCGTTCAGGATAGCTGCCCGGCCCTGGCTGTCGCCGAAAAAGAGAGGGTTGGGTCCCACCGGAACAATGCCGGCAATTGTGTCGCCGGAAACGTTGATATGCAGATCGCTGCCGGCTGCCCCTGAAGCAGGGTTCGTCGACAAAACGACGGCATGAGAAAGATTACCTGGATCGCCGGTCGGACCCGGCACTGCGGTGATGAACTGCCTAAAGGTGTCTCCGCACCCGACCACTACGACCAAACACAGCACGGCCAGCAAGGCCGGCCAGAAACTCCGGGATTTTGAAATCATTATTTCTCCGCCGGATCCACCGGTAGGATAGCTTATAAACTTACTTGCTAAGATGTCGTGAAGGATACATTGTAGCGGGTAAACCAACGGCCAGCAATCCGCGCGCGCGGACCCTGGTTGCCCGCCCTGTTTTGTAACGCTTTTGCATGGGCTTCGACGAACACTGGCCAAGCCCGGCATTCCGGGGCGACGCCAGTCGCCAAGGTGAAGGAGAGAACAACTGCCAAGAGACCGCCAATCCCCGGTCGCCGACGGCATCGCTCTGGGCTTCGCCGCCGGACTGGCCGTTCTCTTTGTACTTCGCTCGCCTGGCTCGCTTCCCTCCCGCAGCCGCCTGGCCCTGGCATTAGGGACCACCGTGGCCTTCGCGGTGGCAGGCTGGCTGGCGCGGGGCGTAACCATCTCTGGCGCGTTTGCCGGGGCCAGCATTGCCTTTGTCCTAGCGGCGAGCGATATGCGGACGTTATGGGTGCTGCTGGTGGTCTTTGCGATTACTCTCGCGGCTACGCGGCTGGGAAGCTCGCACAAAGAACAGCTTCGCCTGGCCGAGTCAAAACACGGACGTTCAGCCTCCCAGGTCATGGCCAATTTGGGGGTGGCGGGCCTGATCGTGGCCATCGCTCCTCCAGCCTGCCGTCTGCTGGCGCTGGCCGCGCTGGCCGAGGTCGCGGCGGACACTTCCTCGAGTGAAACCGGCCAGGCTTTTCCCGGCCGGACTGTGCTGATTACCAACTGGAAACCCGTGCCTCCGGGATTGGACGGCGGAATCAGTCTCAACGGGACATTGGCCGCTATCGTGGCCGCTACGCTCGTGGCCCTCACCGCTCTGGCCCTCGGACTGGCGTCCAGTCACCAGGCTGCCATCCTCCTATATTGCGGCATCTTGGGAATGCTGGTCGATAGCCTGCTTGGCGCCGTGTTCGAACGACGAGGGTATCTCAACAACGATCTGGTGAATCTCTTTGGCACCGCATCGGCTGCGGGATTCGCTTGGCTGATGATGTGAACCTTGCGCCCGTTCAGCTCATCCGCATCTGCCACAGCGTGTAACTCAGGATTTCATGAAGGACGGCGCCACCTCTTTTCCAAAGTGATTTCGGTTTGGAGTTGGGACGCGGCGCTCCATATGCGGTAATTCCCTCACGCGCCAGCATCTGCTTGATGCGAAAGATGTGGTAGGCGTCGCTCACCGCCAGGCAGGATTTCATTCCGTTCGCGCGCAGGATGGTGGCCACGCGCCGCGCTGATTCTGCCGTATCCGGACTTTGCGTTTCCGCAATGAGTTGGGAATCTGGGATTCCCAGCGTCTTGAGGTATTCCCTGCCAACCACGCCTTCGCTGAAGTCCGGGTCAGCCCCTGCTCCGCCCGTGGCGATCACCACTGGCGCCAGACCGCTGTGATACAGCTGCGCTGCATGGTCCAGCCGCGCTCTGTACACCGGCGAGGGTTTGCCGCCGTACTGCGCGGCCCCGAAAACAACGATGGCGTCCGCCGTCCGGGCTTCATTCTTTCCGGACTGCCGGACGACAAGGAGATAGACCACCACCACGTAGCCGGCAATCAGCGTCAGCGCCCACAGGAGCCATCGTTTCCAACGTCGCGCAACCATTAGTGCAGGTGCAGGAACTCGGACAGTTCGCTTTCCGGAATCGCGCCCTGGCGGAGAATGGCACAATTGCCAGGGTCGCTCATATCAATGATGGTGGACGCCACTTCGCGGGGGCTGGCGCCTCCGTCCACGATCAGGCTGATTAGCCCGCCAAGCTGTACCCGCACGCCTTCCGCCGTGGTGCACTCGCTGGCGCCGCTGATGTTGGCGGACGTGGCGGTGATAGGCACACCCGCGGCGCGGATTACCTCCACTGGTATTCGAGAGGCCGGAACGCGCAACGCAACGTTCCCTGTGTTCGCCGTCACTTTGAGCGGAAGCCGTGAAGACGCTTTCACGATGATGGTCAGCGGCCCCGGCCAATACTTGTCAGTAATGTCATAGAACACGTCCGGCAAGGGACGCGCCAGATACTCCGCTTGCTCCACGCTTTCAATCAGCAGGGAAAGCGGCTTGCGTCGGTTACGCGACTTGACTTCATAAATCAACTCCACGGCCCGCAGATTCAGCGGGTCCGCCGCCAGCCCGTAAAAAGTGTCCGTCGGCATGCCGACTACCTGTCCGGCCTTGATACGGTCGGCAACGTAGGAAATCAGGCGCACGTCCGGCGCTTCCGAGTTGATCTTTACAATTTCCGCGGCCAAAGCGGCTCCTTCTGCCTCTGCCTGCTGTTGAGCTATGGAGAAGACCCAGGACGATAGGCTTGGGTTCCCCTTTTCTCGCGGGCTAAACCCAGGGCAAACGCCTAAGAATAAACCAGCTTGAGGCAAAAAACCTAGAGTGACCTGGCAGGGTTGTGTTTCCGCGGGGCGGAACGCCGCAGTTTGGTCGAGTACCCTGCTTGTCAGTATGATGGCAAGTCAATGACCGTGCAAACCTCAACCCGCTTGCGAAGCGTCACCAGCCGCCAGAACGTCCTGGTCAAAGATCTGCGTAAAGCTTTCGAACAAGGCGTTCCCACGAGCGAAGGTTACATCGCGATAGAGGGCGTGCGGACCATGGAAGAGGCCATCCGCAGCGGCCTGCGCTTTCAGGCGGTTTTCTTCAGCGAACGCGGACGCGACCATGCCGCTCGCTTGTTGCCACAGCTCGCCACGCATGTTGAGACACTCTTGCTTCCGGATTCAGTATTCGCAAGCGCTGTAAGCACCGAGAGCCCCCAAGGTGTCGCGGCGCTGGTGAAGCTGAAGCCGGTGAAACTGGAAGACTTATTGGAAACTGGTCCGGACCTGTTGCTGGCCGGCGTCGCCGGCATACAGGACCCCGGCAATCTGGGTACGATTATTCGCTCGGCGGAAGCATTCGGCGCGCGCGGCGTCTTGCTGGGAGAAAAAACTGTAACTCATTGCAACGCGAAAGTCGTGCGCGCTTCGGCCGGATCAGTCTTCCGTGAACCTTTGGTGTCGATACAGCTCACGGAAACCATGGTCTTGTTGAAGCATCATGGCATCCGCGTGGTGGCCAGTTCTTCGCACAAGGGCCAACCACTCGATCAGGCTGATCTCAGAGGTCCGCTGGCCTTGCTGGTGGGTAATGAGGGTGCGGGATTACCGGCGGAAATCCTGGCGCAAGCCGATCAACTCGTTACCATCCCGCATTCTTCGCGCGTTGAGTCCCTGAATGCTGGAATTGCGGCATCCATACTTCTGTATGAAGCGGCGAGACAGAGGCGAGGATCGCCGTGATCATGGCGATGACGGCGATGTTATGAGCCTGTTTCAGTCACTTCCGGAACAACAAGGCAAGGGCGCCCGCCCGCTCGCGGACCGGATGCGCCCGCTCACGCTCGATGAGTTCGTCGGACAGGAACAAATTCTTGCTCCGGGCAAACCGTTGCGTCTGCAGATCGAGCGCGACGATCCGGGCTCTATCATCTTTTGGGGACCGCCGGGAGTGGGCAAGACGACGCTAGCCCAGATCATCGCCCACGTTACCAAAGCAGAATTCATAGAATTCTCCGCGGTGCTCTCGGGAATCAAAGAGATCAAGCAGGTCATGGCGGACGCGGAGAAAGCCCGCCAATACGGAACACGTACCATTCTCTTCATTGACGAAATCCATCGCTTCAACCGGGCGCAGCAGGACGCTTTTCTGCATCACGTGGAGCGCGGCAACATCCGTTTGATCGGCGCAACAACCGAAAACCCCTCGTTTGAGATCAACGGCGCGCTGCTTTCGCGTTGCCGGGTTTACATTCTGCAACCCCTTACGGAAGAGCAGATCGTTACCCTGTTGCGTCGCGCGCTGGAAGATTCCGAACGCGGGCTGGGCAAGATGAAGCTTACGGCGTCGCGCGAAATCCTCGAACAGATTGCCAGTTACTCCAGCGGCGATGCCCGTTCGGCGTACAACGTCCTGGAAGTCGCAGCGGCTGCGACTGGCGACAACAACGAAATCACTCCGCAGGTCCTCAAAGACACGCTGCAGAAACGAGTCCTGCTCTATGACAAGTCGGGTGAAGAACATTACAACCTGATTTCGGCGCTCCATAAGTCCGTCCGCAACAGTGACGTGGACGCTGCGCTGTACTGGCTGGGACGGATGCTCGAGTCCGGCGAAGATCCCCTGTACATCGCCCGGCGTGTCGTGCGCATGGCTTCGGAAGACATCGGCTTGGCGGCCCCCGAGGCTCTCGGTCTTTGCTTGTCCGCAAAAGACGCCATTGATTTCATGGGGATGCCGGAAGCCAATCTGGCCCTGGCCCAGGCAGTTGCGTATCTGGCACTGGCCCCGAAATCGAATGCACTCTACACCGCCTATACCGCTGTGCTGGAAGATGTGGAAAAGACCGCAGCTGAGCCG
>DATMPO010000152.1:0-9326 GCA_035567035.1 Verrucomicrobiia bacterium
ACATTTACCATCGCGATGACGATGCCGATCGCATTATTGATGGGCGTCTATCTCCGGCGGATTCGTCCGGGCAAAGTGCTGGAGGTTTCGGCGTTGGGTTTTGTACTCGTGCTGGCGGCGATCTGGGGGGGACAGTACGTGTCGCAGAGTGAGGTGCTGGCAAAGATCTTTACATTCAGCGCACCCACGCTGGCGATTCTGATTATGGTTTATGGGTTTGCGGCCTCGGCCCTGCCGGTATGGTTACTGCTCGCGCCCCGGGACTATCTCAGCACATTCGTAAAGTTGGGGACGATCGCACTATTAGGGGTGGGGATCGTGGCGCTGCATCCCATGCTCCACATGCCGGCGCTCACTCGCTTTGTAGACGGCACGGGGCCGGTGTTTGCGGGAAAGATATTTCCTTTCGCGTTCATCACGATTGCGTGCGGAGCGATCAGCGGATTTCACGCATTGATCTCCAGCGGGACGACTCCGAAGCTGATTGCCCGCGAGACCGAGACGCGCATGGTGGGTTACGGGGCAATGATGGCAGAGTCGGCGGTCGCGGTGATGGCCATCATTGCGGCTTGCGTGATGCAGCCGGGCGTGTATTTCGCCATCAACAGTCCGGCGGGAATTGTAGGGCAAGCGCCGACGACGGCGGCCGCAACCATTTCCGGCTGGGGTTTTCCGGTAACCGCAGCCGACATGCAAGCACTGGCGCACGCAGTTGGCGAACAGACGCTTTACAACCGAACCGGCGGAGCGCCGGCATTTGCGGTAGGAATGGCGCACATCTTCTCCCACAGCCTGGGCGGCGAAACTTTGATGGCGCTGTGGTACCACTTCGCCATCATGTTCGAAGCGCTGTTCATATTGACGGTGCTCGACGCTGGCACGCGCGTCGGGCGGTTCATGCTGCAGGACGCGCTCGGACACATATGGAAACCCTTGGGGCGGACGAGTTGGTATCCCAGCATCGTGGCGTGCAGCGCTTTGATGGTCGGGGCATGGGGATACTTTCTGTGGCAGGGCATTCGCGATCCGCTCGGCGGCATCAACTCACTGTGGCCGCTGTTCGGCATTTGTAACCAATTGCTGGCGGCGGTAGCGCTGTGCGTGGCCACGACCATCATCGTCAAGATGGGGCGCGCGCGGTACATGTGGGTCACATTGGGTCCCCTCGGCTGGCTGGTGGCTGTGACTTTTACCGCTTCCTGGCACAAGATTTTCAATCCTAATCCGCTGATCGGCTTTCTCGCGCACGCGCACCAGATTGCCGGCGGCCCGGCAACGGCGGACTTACAGCGCCGCATCTTCAATGACCGGCTGGATGCCGCCGTTGCCGGACTGCTGGTGGTGCTGGTCACGGTGATTGTGATTGAGTCGGTGGTGCAGTGGGTGAGCGTTATCTCGGGAAGGAAGAAGGCGGCCTGCAACGAGACGCCGTTTGTGCCGACGCAGTATGCGGAGGAAGCCTTATGAGATCGGGTGATCCGGTGATCGGGACATCAACGCACACTGTCGGGCGAGAATCGTGGACTACAGCCGCCCTCGGCTGTGTGCCAGTTGTGCGATGGTGCGCAGCTTTGTTCCAGACTGTTAGAACAACACTGCGCGAGATATTCGACGAAAATGCTTATGATCGTTACTTGCAGCGCACTCGGGAAGCGCGCTCTGTCGAAAGCTATCGCGAGTTCATGCGGGAACGTGAAGCCGGACTGGCGAAGTGCCCCAGGTGCTGCTAAGTTCTTCATCCCGAACGAAGTGAGGGATCCCTACCGCCAATACGAACCTCTTCGTCCGGATGCGGTGTGTCCTCAGGATTCATCGCGCCAAATGGGGATTCCTCGCTACGCTCGGAATGTAAAAAAGGTTACACTGCCGTCATGCGGGTCCTGGGCGTCGACTGCGGCAGCGAATACACCGGTTACGGCGTAGTCGAACAGCATGAGGACCAGCGTTTGCTCTGCTGCGTGTGTGGGGCGATCAAGCTCAGAACGCGTGATGCCATGGCGCTCAAGCTGCAACGGATATTCGCCGACCTTACGGCGATCATCGCTGAGCACCGGCCCGAAGTGGTGGCGATTGAAGATGTGTTTTACGCCGCGAACGTGAAGTCCGCGCTCAAACTGGGGCAGGTCCGCGGCGTGGCCATGCTGGCTGCGTCTTCCTGTGGGCTGGAAGTTGCGGAGTACTCTCCGCTCTCGATCAAGTCGGCGGTGGTCGGCTATGGCCGGGCAGAGAAGGTGCAAGTACAGCAGATGGTCATGCGCCTGCTGAAACTTTCCGAAGCGCCCGAGCCTTCCGACGCTTCTGACGCGCTGGCCATCGCCATCTGCCACATTCATACGGCAGCGACGCTGAAGCGGTATCAGGCAGTCACCCCATGAGGCGGTTATCTGTGATTGGGATTGCCATGAGCGCGATGGCTTTATGTGCCGTGGCTGCTCGGACGCAGAATTCCGGCGCCGCATCCAAACCTGGAGTCTCCGTAATCACTTTCGATCTGTTTTGGGAGGCGGCCACTCCGCAAAAATTCACCATTACGGTGGATTCCTCCGGACGAACCAGGTATGTCTCGCACGACCAGAAGGAGCCGCAAGGGGACCCTGATGATTATGAAGTCGAATTCGCCATGTCAGGCGCTAATCGTAACAGGATCTTCCAACTGGCCAGGGACGCGAATTATTTCAACGGCAAGTTCGATTACACCGCACATCGCATCGCCAATACGGGCAGAAAAACCTTGACGTACCGCAGCACCAGCCAGAATTTCGAGACCACCTACAACTGGTCGGAGAACAAAAACATTGATCAGCTGACCCGGGTCTTCGAGGGGATTTCCAACACCGTAGAGCATGGCCGCAAGCTCCAGTTCCTGCGGCGCTTCGACAAATTGGGCCTGGAGAAAGAACTGAAGGGAATGGAAGAGCTGGCCGCAAACAACGAATTAGCGGAGATTCAAGTCATTGCGCCTGTTTTGGAGAACATCGCGAACGATTCTTCTGTTCTGAACATTGCCCGCCAGCGCGCGCGGCGTTTGCTGGCGCTTAACCCTTCTTAACCCGGCCGCAGCGAATCTTAAGCCGCCTGAAACTAACTTATCCTGCGCGAGCCCGAGAGTGACATTAAACTGGAACCAGTTTTCGGTTAGGGCATCTAACTATCAGTAATCGAACCACGGTAGTGTGAAGGAGTACGATATGCAGTGCCATCGCAGGCTATTCGTTGCTCTGATGTTTCTTCTGGCCATGCTGGCGTCAGCGGCATGGAGCCAGTCGAGTGCCCGCATTGTGCGCATCTCCGACGTCGAAGGGCAGGTAGACTTTGACAACGGACACGGTTATGACGACGCCATGCTCAATATTCCCATCACGGAAGGCAACTGGATCCGCACCCGCGGGGATGGATGGGTGGAAGTCCAGTTTGAAGACGGCAGCACTCTCCGTCTGGCCCCGGAAACGGAAATTGTTTTCTCTGAACTGAAGCTGGCCGGTGACGGTGGAACCATCACGGCCGTGGACCTGAACCAGGGTGAAGCGGAGTTCAACATCGCCCGCCATGAGTACAGTTCATTTCAAGTCAATGTGCGGCAGAAAGCGATTTTAGTACGCCAGTCGGGCCGCTTCCGCGTGCTCACCTCCAATTCCGATCCCCTGGCCCTGACGGTATGGAGGGGCGAAGTAACGGTGCGCGACCCTGACTCCGGCGAGGAAGTTGCCGTCCGGCAAAATGAAACGTTCGCACTGGACCCGCAGGACGTCAGACGGTATGACCTGGAAACCGCCGCTGAAGCTGATGACCTGGACCAATGGAGCAACCAGCGCGATGAATATCTGAGCAGGTATGCCGGCAACCAGGGCGCGCGATCTCCCTATGAGTACGGAGTTGGCGATCTGGACCGCTACGGCCAGTACGAAGACGTCCCTGGGTATGGGCAAATGTGGCAGCCGTACGGAGTGAGCCTGGACTGGGACCCGTACGAGAACGGCTCCTGGTGTTCCACGCCGGATGGCTACGTTTGGATTTCCGCTTATCGCTGGGGATGGCTTCCGTACCGGTATGGTCACTGGGTGTTTATCGCGGGCCGGGGATGGTTTTGGGAGCCGGGATTATGGCATCGCTGGCATCGTGTGCCGGAGTTTGAACATCGGCCGCCGCACTTCCACCCACCGGGTCCTCCGCCTGAGGGTGTGAGGCCGCCGAAGATCACTGGTGTGCCTGGCCCGGTCAAGCCGCCTGTCAGGATGCCGCCGCCGCGGTATCTAGGACCGCCGGAGGATGGGGCGAAGGTGGTAAGGCAACCAACTGCGCCGCCGCGGTACGTGGGTCCGCCGCAGGACGACCCGAAGGTTGTAAAGCAACCGACTGCGCCACCGCGATACATGGGGCCGCCGGAAGATGGCCAGGGCGTAGTGAGGAAACCATCTGTATCGCCGGGGTATCTGGGTCCGCCACAGGACGACCCGAAAGTGGTAAAGCAACCAACGGCGCCACCGCGGTACATGGGGCCGCCGCAGGAGGACCAGACCGCGACTAAGCAGCCGCCGGTTGTGCCGGGCAGGCTGCCGCCGCCATCGCAGGATGACCAGGGCGCGGTTAGAAACCCATCTACTCCGCCGGCCAGAACGCCGCGGCCGCGGTACCTGGGTCCGCAGGACGATCAGAAGGCTGCAAACCCGCCAGCAAGCGTGCCGGATAAATCTTCGTCGCAGCGGTATGAACGTCCGCCGCAGACGGACTCGACGGCGAGGAGCTACAGCCCGCCGGCAACACCACCGCCGGCGAAAAGCTATAGTCCGCCGCCATCACCGCCGCCGGTGAGAAGCTACAGTCCGCCGCCATCACCTCCGGCCCAGACGCACACTGAGCCGGTACACTCTTCTCCGCCTGCGCATACGGAGACGCGTTCCGATTCGCACGCGGATTCGTCAAGTGGAGCGGGAAAGCCAAAGCGATAAAGACAAGAGTGGCACGCCGCGAACAGGCGCGAATTGCTTGAATGAAAGGCAGACTCCGGTAATTCGCGTCTTTCCCGTCACTTCGCGGCCAGGCTGGTTTTGCGTCCGGTAGCGTGGGCAGCCGGGGCTGGCAAAGCCCTGAACAGCTCTGCCGTTTTCTCGAGAGACAGCGCCTCAGCACGAACGTCCGCGCGAATTGTGGCTTGTTTCAGCGCGACGCGCAGCTTCTCTTCCGGATAGACCGTCTTCAGATTATTGGCCAGCGTCTTCCGTTTCATGGCGAACGCGGTTTTCAGAAAGGGAATGAACCGCGCGGGCGTGATCCCCAATTCTTCAAAGCGGGGCATGATCTTCAGCCGCAGTGCGCTGGAATGGACCTTGGGCCGTGGCGAGAACGCTTCCGGCGGCAAGGTGAACAGGTTTTCGACCTGTGCGTAAAGCTGCGCGGTGGCGGAAAGCAGCCCGTAGTCGCGCGAGCCCGGCCGAGCGGCGATCCGGTCGGCCACTTCCCGTTGCACCAGGATCACGATCACGTCAAACTGGTCGTGAAACTCAAAGAGGCGTAGCAGAATGTCCGACGTTATGTAATACGGCAGGTTGCCCACCAGGCGGGCCGGATCGGGTTTCTGGGGGCGGAGATCGCCCAGCGGGCCGATCGTCCGGTGCAGGACCGTGCGGAAGTCAATGCTGAGGACGTCGCCTTCCAGAATCTCAACCTGGGGATTGCCCGAATACAAGAACCGCAGCTCCGCGGCCATCATGCGGTCGAGTTCAATGGCGATTAAGCGTCCGGCGCGACGGGCGAGGATCCTGGTGAGCGCTCCCTTGCCGGGGCCAACCTCCACTACGAGCGAACGCGAGATATCGCCGAGGGCGTCAACAATCTTTTCTGCCGCGCCAGCGTCGGTGAGGAAATTCTGTCCGAGTCTTGGTTTTCTCGTTTCGCGCAAATTGACCCTGCTTCTTGCCGCCATTTAGACTTTGTCAGCCGATCGTGGCGGTTAGTTCCTGGAGGCCTGGGTGAACGTTGTCTTTGCTGCTTCGGAATGCGTGCCGTTTTCCAAGACCGGTGGCCTGGCTGATGTTGTCGGCGCGCTTCCCTCCGCTTTGGTCGGACTCGGCCAGTCTGTGTCAGTGTACCTTCCGCGATACCGGCAAACGAAACTCACTGACGCCAAGGTGCTCCTTCCCAGTGTGACTGTCCCCTTCGCCGACCAGAACCGTTTTTGCTCGGTTCTGGATGGTGGTAAGCGCGCGGGGGTGCAATTCTACTTCATTGATTACCCGCCGTTCTTCGATCGCGACGGACTCTACGGCACTTCTGCGGGAGACTACGACGACAACGCTGAACGTTTCGCGCTCTACTCGCGTGCGGTGCTGGAGGCTTCAAAGGTCCTCGGCGCGCCGCAGGTACTTCATTGCCACGACTGGCAGTCGGCGCTCATTCCTGTTCTCTTGCGCACCAGCTATGCACAGGACCCCGCTTTTCGCGACACGAAGACCGTTTTCACGATTCACAACCTGGGTTATCAAGGCATCTTCCCGCCGGACACGCTGCCGCTCCTGATGCTTTCGCCCGAGCTGTTCACCGTAGACAAGCTGGAGTTCTGGGACAAGGTGAACTTCATGAAAGGCGGTCTGGTCTTTTCCGACCAGATCACCACAGTCAGCAGAAAATACAGCCGGGAAATCCAGGAGCCGGAGTTCGGGTTTGGCCTGGAAGGTGTGGTGCGCAGCCGCTCCGGCGCCGTCGCGGGAATCCTGAATGGCGTGGACTATAACGAATGGGACCCGCAGAAAGACAAATTCGTCGCGCAGCAATATTCGCGCGACAATCTTGCCGGGAAGCTGGAATGTAAACGAGATCTTCTGCAACAGTTCGGGATTGCCGATGCGGGCACGGCCCTGCCGGTGATGGGAATTGTCTCCCGCTTCGCCGCGCAGAAAGGCTTTGACCTGATTGCCGGCGTGGCCGACGAACTTTCCAGGATGGCGGTGGTGTTTACCGTCCTGGGGAATGGTGAAAAGACGTATGAAGATTTATTCCTGCGGCTGAGTCGCGAGTTTCCGGAGAAATTCGCCGCCAAGGTCGCTTATGACAATGCGCTGGCCCACAAGATTGAAGCCGGCGCGGACATGCTCCTGATGCCGTCGCGCTACGAACCCTGCGGCCTGAATCAGATGTACAGCCTGAAATACGGCACCGTGCCGGTGGTGCGCGCAACCGGCGGGCTCGATGACAGTGTTGAAGAATGGGACCCCAAGGCCGGCACAGGCACCGGGTTCAAGTTCATCGCGTATTCCGGCACCGCGTTGTTAGGTTCGATTCGAGAGGCCCTCAAAGCTTTCAAAGACAAGGCCGCCTGGAACAAGTTGATGGTCAACGGCATGAGCAAAGATTTTTCCTGGAACACTTCCGCCAAGGAGTATCTCAAGATATACGAACGCCTCGTGGCGGCGAAGTCCTCTGGCTCTTAGTCCCCACTGGTATTTCCTTTCAGGCGGCGCTCGCTGTCCGCTGTTTGGCGAAATACAGAAACACGGGGATGCCGGCCAGAATCACCAGGCTTCCAATGGTCGAATCTCGAAGATTCGCTTTGAACGTAATAACCAGCAGGACCGCGGCCACGACGATAAACACTGCCGGGACCACCGGATATCCCCAGGTGCGGTAGGAGCGTGGCGTGTCCGGTTCACGCCAGCGGAAAACAAAAATCGTACTGGCGGCGATCATGTAGAACAGCCATTCGGCGGAGATGGTCAGGTTTAGCAGCTCCTGGAACGCTCCGCCTACCAGCAGCAGAATAATCGCCACAACGGCCTGGACCACAATCGCCAGGTGCGGGGTGTGAAAGCGCGGGTGTACTTCCGCCAGTGCCTTGAAGAAATATCCATCGCGCGCCACGGCAAACGGCACGCGTCCGCCGCTCATGATGGTGCCGTTGAGGGTTACGAACATGGAGAAGGCCATGCCGATGGAAACCAGAGCCGCACCCCAGGGTCCAATAGCGATCTGAATGGCCAGCGATGCCGGGACCTTTGATCCGGCGATGGCGCTGGCCGGCATCACGTATTGAACAGCGGCGTTGATCCCCATGTACAGCACGGCCACGATCGCGACGCCAACAATCAGCGCAACGGGAATGGTGCGTTCCGGACTTCGGATTTCTCCGCTGACCATGTTGAGGTCATTCCATCCGTCATACGCCCAGAGGGCCGCGACCAGCGCCAGAGTGAAGCCCGCCATTCCGCCCCGTGCTCCGGGAAATGTTGTATGGAAATTGCCCCATCCGCCGGAGGTTGCGGCGAACCCTATGAATATGATGGCCGCGATCATCGCGATCTTGAGCGCGGTGAAGACCAGTTGGAAGCTTCCCGCCTTCCGGACTCCGACGTAGTTCAGCGCGGAAATCAGAACCGTGGCGGCGATGGCGACCAAATGGCCGTAAGTGATTTCGAGAGTCCGCGTGGCGGTGACATGCCAGGTCACTAACGAGTTCGACAGGAATGTCAGTCGGTGGAAGGTGCCAAGCACGTCTACGATCCCGGTGGTGACCGTGGCTATCGATCCTGGTTTAGCGATGAGGAACCACGTCCAGGCGTAAAGGAATCCGGGAAGGGGACCGTATGCATCACGTACGTAAACGTACTCACCCCCTGCCCACGGCTTCATGGCGCCTAATTCGGCATAAGTCAGCGCGCCGGCAAACGAGAGCAGGCCACCCACGGTCCAGACCAGATAGACGAGGCCGGCAGAGCCCACTTCTCTCATCATCACGCCGGGCACGCGGAAGATGCCGCTGCCGATGATGGTGCCCGCAACGATGGCAGTTGCGTGCCAGACGTTCAGGTCACGCACCAGTTCAGGACGGGTTTGTTGGGCCGTTGCCATCCGTCTCCATGAGGCTTGCGAGATAGCCTACAACAAACGTGGTGATTGACCCTAGCGTTACGTACCAGGTGAAGGGAACTTTGGTCCACTTCCAGATATAGATATTGAGGGCCAGCCCGCAAAGCATGCCAATGATCGCTCCGGTCTGCTTCGCGCGTTTGGTCAGCACGCCCAGGAGGAAAACGCCCAGCAATCCTCCGTAGGCGACTGAGGCGATGCTGAGTCCCAACTCAAGCACCGCGCCTTTGCCGCGCGCGGCCAAGGCCAGCGCGAAGAGCACAATGCCCCAGACAAATGTCGCGGCGCGGGAAAGAACGAGCTTTCTGCGTTCCGGCGTCTCCGGCCGCATGCGGAGATAAAAATCCATCATCGAAGTGGACGAAAGGGAATTGAGCGCCGCGCTCAAGTTGGACATGGCCGCCGCGAGAATGGCCGCGATCAGCAGGCCGGAGATCCCTTGCGGCATGTGGTCCACGATGAACGTGGGA
>DATMPO010000153.1:0-3758 GCA_035567035.1 Verrucomicrobiia bacterium
CAAAGTGCTGGGCGGCGCGGTGCAGCGTAATCGCATCCGGAGGCGCCTGCGGGCGGCCGTGCAGCGGCACCTGGCGCAATTGACGCGACCGCTGGATGTAGTGTTGCATCCCCGGAAATCCGTACTGGAGATGGAGTTCGGGCGGCTGGATTCCGAAGTAGAGCAGATTTTCGCGGCCCTGCGGCGGCCGAAGAAGACCAAAACATGACGAACGTCGGCGTGGCCGAAAACTTGTTGAAGTTCTATAAGAGCTGGATTTCGCCGCTCCTGCCGGCATCGTGCAGGTTCGTTCCCAGCTGCTCGGAGTACGCGGCGGAAGCGGTGGCGCGGCGCGGGTTCTTCCGCGGTTCTCTTATGGCGGCATGGCGCGTGTTGCGCTGCAATCCGCTGGCCCGCGGCGGTTATGACCCTGTGTCCAAAGACTGATTGAGATTCCATTTGGCTGAATATCACAAACCGCAAGACGACCCCAACTCCCAGAATCGTGTTCTGATCGCCATTGTCCTCTTTGCTGTTGGCTTTCTGGTGATGCAGTACTTCACGCCCAAGCCGCAGCCGCCAGCGCCGGCCCCGCAAAAACAAGAAACCCAACAACAGCAGCAACCACAACAACCGCAACAGGCGCCGTCCCCTTCGGCAGCATCTGCTGCTGCGACAGGCAAGACCACGGCGGCTCCGGTTCAGAGTTTTCCCACCAGGCAAGCGGAAGCCGAAACCGAGACCACGATTGAAACCAAACTGTACCGCGTGGTCTTCACCAACCGCGGCGGACAGGTCAAGAGCTGGGTCCTGAAAAAAGGCAGTTACCTGCCGGACGCTGACGTGGAACTGGTGAACCCCGCCGCGGCGCCGGGCCTGGGATATCCGCTGTCATTCTTTACCTACGACAAGGACCTGGAAAAGAAACTGAATGAAGCGCTGTGGGTGTCCAGCGCCACGGGTCCGCAAAAGCCCCCGTTCGTCCTGAAGTTCGATTACTCCACCGGCAGCGTCCAGGCAACCAAGAAGTTTACTTTCGATGAGTCCTTTGTGATCTCCGTGGACACCGAGGTCATCAACAACGGACAAAAGGTGCAGGCGTATCCGCAGTGGCCCAGCGGGTTTGGCGATTTGACCAACGCCGGCGCGTACGCCAACGAAAAAGTGCTCTGGCAGCAGGACAAGGACATTGAACGTAAGGCGGCGCAGTCGGGGTTCTTTCTCACCGGCAAGAAATGGATTGCGAACGGGGAGACGGTGCGCGGTCCGCTGCAGTGGGCGGCCACCGCGGACCAGTATTTTGCCGCCGCGTTCATGCCGGCTTCTCCGGAAAACACCGCCCTGGTCACCCTGCACAACCAGATTGACGTAGCCAAGGATCCGGACAAACCGAACGAGGAAAAAGTCAAAGCCGACGTCCTCGGCGTGGCGGCCGGCGACGTTCGCGGAACAACGCACGAGCGCCTCTTCGTGGGCCCCAAGGCCGTGGAGCTTCTGGAAAGCATACGGACGCAGCCTCTCGGGCCGGACCTGCGCGGCATGCTGGACCTCGGCTGGTTCGGGTTCATCTCGCGGCCGCTCTATGCCTGGCTCGTCTGGACCCACGACCACTGGACGCCGAACTGGGGATGGTCCATTGGCGTGCTCACGGTGATCATCAACCTGGTTTTGCTGCCACTGCGCGTCACCAGCATCAAGTCCGCGCTGAAGATGCAGAAGATCCAGCCGCAGATGAAGACCATCCAGGAGAAATACAAGCGCTACGGCATCACCGATCCGCGCCGCGCGGAAATGCAGAAAGAGATGCAGGCGCTGTACAAGCAGGAGGGCGTGAACCCGCTGGGCGGCTGTTTCCCCATGCTGCTGCAGATGCCTTTTCTGATTGCGTTCTATTCCATGATCAGCAACTCATTTGAGATGCGGCATGCCAGCTGGGTGTGGATCCACGATCTCTCCGCGGCCGATCCGTGGCACATCCTGCCGGTCATCGTGATCGTAACGATGTTCTTTACGCAGCAGAGCACGCCCTCCGGCGGCATGGACCCGGCGCAGCAGAAAATGATGAAATACATGACCCCGCTGATGATCGGCGGCATGACCTGGTATTTGCCGTCTGGGCTGGGCATCTACTGGGCCATCGGCAACATCATTGCCTTCATACAGCAGACGGTCATCAACCGCTCGTCGTTCGGGCGGCAGGTGCGCAAGACTGTAGAACGCCGGGCCAAGAGAAAACGCTAGTCCGGAGTTGTATAATCCGCGGTTTGGACTTCCACCATGCTTGAAGACAAAGTTGCGGCGGCAAAAAAAATTGATTCGCTCCTGAAGAACATCATCGCTTCAGGCGCCTTCCGGCTCAAATACCGGATCACGGTGAATCCTCCCGCTGCCACGGGCCAGGGGACGGCGGAAATCCTGGTGGAATTGGCCGGACCGGACAGCGACCTGGTGCTGGAACGCGGCGCCGAACTGCTGCGATCGCTGGAAATCCTGACCCTGGAAACGCTGCACCTTCATCCGGAAGACTACGACAGAATCAGTTTTGACTGCCGCGGATACCGCGCCGCCCGGCACCAGGAACTCAAGCTGGCCGCCGAGGTCGCCGCCGAGAAAGTCCTCAAGAGCGGAGTCCCATATTCGTTTGCGCCGATGTCATCGCGCGAACGCCGCATGATCCATCTGGCTTTCCACGAACACGCGTCCCTGGTGACCCAGAGCGAAGGCGAAGGCGGAAGGCGCTATGTGGTGCTCTATCCCAAGGACTACAAGCAGCCGCGGCCGGCACCGCACCGGTAGCGAACAAAACCTTAGGCCACTGCTGGCGGTAAGTTAATCCTTTTGAATCACAATCACGTTTCCTCCGGTGTCTCCGATTACCAGCTTTATGTTCAAGTGAGTAGTGGCGGTCGGGCGTACATGGACGGATTGCCTGGTCGCGGGCTTGAATCCCCTGGCTTCAAAGCGCAGCGTGTAGCTTCCCGTATCGATGTCGGCGAACTGGTAGGAGCCCCTGGCGTCAGTGCTGGTCGTAAAGGACCCTCCCGTTGAGTCGTTCGTGGCCGTAACTCGCGTGTTGGCAGCTGCAGCTCCCGTACGGTCAGTGACCTTACCGACAATCGAACCAGTGACCGTAATCTGCGGACCACTACAACACGTTCCCACAGATAAACGAACATCCAGCTTCGTGACCTTAGACGCGGTGACCGCGACGTTGCTTTTAGTCTCCGTCTTGAATGCCTGGGCTGCGAACTTTACGGTATAGCTGCCCGCGGCGACCGTCGGAAGTTTGTAGCGACCGGCCTGATCGGTGGTGGTTTCGTAGTGCTTTCCGTTTGACTCGTCCGTGGCCGTGATGGCCGTCCCCGCAATTGCGGCGCCTGTTTGGTCGGCAGCAACGCCTGCAATTGAGCCTATGGCGACACCGGAGTTCGTTTGCCCGTCAAGCCCTAAAAGCCCCAGCAGCAAAAACATCAGAACTGACTCAATCCGCAAAACACACGCTTTTCGCATAAAGTCTCCTCGCAACCCCTGGAAGTAGAACGTGCAAAGAGAAGGAATTTGCGGGTGTGAAATGCCTGAGCCCGCCGTCTCTCGCCTAAAATGAATCGGTATCTTCCGTGCACATGAACCTTGACGACACCATCGTCGCCATCGCTACTCCGCCCGGCAGGGGCGGCATTGGCGTTGTGCGGCTCTCCGGCGCGGAAGCGCGACGCATCGCCGAATCCATGCTGCGTCTGAAGCATGAGTTGGCGCCCGGCCGCGCGGTGTTCGCCGAG
>DATMPO010000154.1:0-21417 GCA_035567035.1 Verrucomicrobiia bacterium
CGTCGTTACAACGGTTGGTCCTACGCTTCCACAAATGCTTTGAGCTTATGGGAACGCGATGAGTGACGCAGCTTGCGCAATGCCTTGGCTTCAATCTGGCGGATTCGCTCCCTTGTGACCTGGAAGTTCTGGCCCACTTCCTCAAGCGTGTGTTCGGAACCGTCTTCCAGTCCGAACCGCATTCTAATAATGCGCTCTTCCCGCGGATTGAGCGTGCGCAGAACGTTGGCGGTCTGCTCTTGCAGGTTCACGCGGACCATGGCTTCAGCGGGCGAGACTCCCGCCGTGTCCTGGAGAAAGTCGCCCAAACGTGACCCCTCGTCTTCTCCAATTGGGCTCTCCAGCGAGATAGGTTGCTGCGCGATCTTCAGTGCTTTGCGAACCTTGGCCACTGGGATATCCATACGCTGTGCGACTTCTTCCGAGGTCGGCTCATGGCCCAGTTCCTGGACCAGTTGGCGCGAAGCACGAACGAGCTTATTGATGATTTCGACCATGTGTACGGGGACGCGAATTGTCCTCGCCTGGTCGGAAATTGCCCGAGTCACAGCCTGCCGGATCCACCAGGTTGCGTATGTTGAGAACTTGTAGCCACGGCGATATTCAAACTTGTCCACCGCCTTCATCAGTCCCATGTTGCCTTCCTGGATCAGGTCCAGAAATTGCATGCCGCGGTTTGTATATTTCTTGGCAATCGAAACCACCAACCGAAGATTGGCTTCGACCAGTTCGCGTTTCGCGTACTCAGCATCCACGTTGCCCTGGATGATTTCCCGTTGCGTGCGGTTGAGCTCCTGAAAACTGGCGCCGGCTTCCTGCTCAAGCTTTTTAAGGTCCGCCGCGCAATTCCGCTGCTGCTGCTTATAGTTAGCGCGAAGCTGGTCGGTGCGCGCGCTTTCATACTTCTTTTTCAGATAGTTGAACTGGCGGTCCAGAGAACGCATGGTGTCCGTAGTGCTGGTTACCAGCCCGATCAGGCGTTTGCGCTCGGCATGGGTATACTTGAGCCCGCGAACCAGACGAGAAATCAATATCTTCCGGCGACCCAGCTTCCACCGATAACGGCGATACTGTTTGGGGTTTCCCTTGCGGTTGATGCCCTCGAGTTTTTCTTCAAGCGCCCGGGCCGCGGTATGGTGCGCTGCCATTTCATGAATCTGGCGAACCGTGGCCTTGAGGCGCGCGGCGGCAATCTCGGGGGTCACTTCTTCATCGTCAAAGATCACTATTTCTTTGATGGAACGAACGCCGCGCTCCAGGTCCTTGGCAATCGCCATCACTTCCCGGACCACAAGTGGGGAACGTGAAATGGCCTTGAGCACCCGGAGATGGCCGTGTTCGAACCGCTGGGCAATCTCAATCTCCCCCTGGCGGGTGAGAAGGGGGACCGTACCCATTTCTCGCAGATACAGACGGACGGGATCACTGGTCTTGTCCAGGACTTCCGGAGTCAGCTTGACCTCCACTTCCTCGCCAGCCTCAAGTTCCGCCCCTGCCTTGGTTCGGCGCTGTGAAGTCAACTCCCGTTCGGGAGCCATATCAATGCCTCGCCTGTCCAGCATGGTGGCCAAGTCGTCGATGTCGTCCCCAGCGGACGGCCCCTCCGCAATCAGATCGTCGCCAGGGAGGTAACCTTTGCTCTCGCCGGTACTGCTAACGAGTTCTTCAACACGGGCGTATTTATCGTAGACAGCCAAAAGCTACCTTCCTCGCCGTTAGAGGAAATAATCGCACTTACTCTAACAGCCTGTTTCGGGTTCCCATGCGGGTCGATCCACACTGCTCTGCCGCGGTCTGAGGGAGGAGTCGGGCTACAGAACGGGCTTGAGTTTTAAGGCTTCGATCTCTTGAAGAACAGTAGCGAGTCGCTGCTCCAACTGCTTCTTCGTCCGCGGTTTCCGTTCTGTTTTTGTAAATTGCCCGTAGTTCGCAATAGAACGCCGGTAAAAATCGGCAGTCTTGCCGAGCAACTCGGCCTTCTGGTCATTTGGATTGGACATATTCATATTTTAACAGGAGACTCCCTCTCCGCGACCCGGCCAATTTAGCGCGCTCCGCGGGGGTCGTTTTCCGCGTATTTCAGACGTTTCACACAGTGTATCGCTGCAGGACTTCTCCCGGCAGCCGAACTACTCGCGATCCCGGCTTGACCGGCACGGGCACCAGGGAAGAGACATCCACTGCTTGAACGCGCTCTTCCCGGATAAGGTCACCCTCAACGTGTCCGCGAAGCATTTTGAGCTGCAGAGTGCGTTCCAGCCTGGCTAAATCAGAGCGCTCAACGCCGGAAAAGAAAGTTGCCGCCGTGCCTTTGGCGCCGGCCCTTCCCGTACGTCCTACGCGGTGGATAAAGTCTTCAGGTATGGCCGGCAGATCGTAGTTGACAACCTGCGCGATGTCGTCCACGTGAATGCCCCGCGAAGCCACATCGGTCGCCACGAGCACGCGCGATGTCCCTTGCTGAAAGGCGGCCAAAGCGCTGTTTCTTTGCGACTGGCTGCGGTCGCCGTGGATGACACCCACATTGATCCCGTGCCGTTTCAGCTTGTCGGCGAGCCGCTCGGTTGCTCTCTTCGTCCGGACAAAAACCAGGCTTCGTCCGCTTTCGTCTTCGAGGAGCCGTTTCAGGAGCGCAACCTTTTGGTCAGGCTGGACTTCGTAAGCCGTCAAGTGGACCGCATCCGAGGTTTTCTGGGTCGAACCAAAAGCGAGACGAACAGGCTGGCGCACGTAATCGTGGATCAAATGGGCTACAGAGGTTTCAAGCGTGGCCGAGAAGCACAAGGTCTGTCGGGACTTGGGCAGTCTGCCGACAATCCTGCGGATAGCGGGGATAAACCCCATGTCGAGCATTCTGTCCACTTCGTCCAGGACCAGCGTTTTCACGCCATCCAGCGAAATAAGCCTTCTTTCCAGCAGGTCTTCGAACCGGCCGGGAGTCGCGATGACCAGCTTTGCCCCGGCGCGCATGGCCTGCACTTGTGTCCGCTCGGGCACGCCGCCGATCAGCATCGCCGCAGCGGGAAGTTTCTTGCCCCGCAGCTGCTCGTATTGCCTGCCGATTTGCAGTGCCAGCTCACGCGTGGGAACCAGGACCAGCGCTCCGGGCCGGGATTCCGGCTGCAGGATTAGCTTGTCCATTATGGGTACCAGGAAGGCCAGCGTCTTGCCGGTACCGGTTTGGGCGGTGGCGACAACATCCTTGCCGCTCGCGGCGTGCGGAATGGCCGCAGCCTGGACTTCAGTCGGGATGAGGAATTCAGCCGCCTTCAGGCGGTCTTGTAGATAGGGAGATATTGGGAGTTCAGTAAACGTAGACACAGTTGTTGTTTTTTTGCTTTCTTTGGGTCGGCGGCGGGTGCTGGCAGGACGTTCCAAAAACGTCAAGGCAGAGTGATCTCATGCCGATATTTTTTAATTTTCGCCGTAGAAATCGGAGGTACAAAAGATGGGAACCAGGACCAGATCTCGATCAAAAGGAACCCTGCAACCGCGGATCTAAAGCATCTTCAATATATCACAGTATTCGGTCTTATGCCAGGCTCGGCAGCTCGATCGTGCCATGGTGCTTGCGTTCCTGGATATGGTCCCAGACAAGCTGATCAGCTACCCAGGATGCCTGCTTTCTGGCGAGTTCCACATCCTGAAAAGCCGGACCATTATGGATGACAAACCGTTGGCCGCAGTTGCCGCAGACAACGGTCTCCATCAAGGTGCTGGAGACGTTGGGCTCCGCCGTTGCGCGCAGACGTCTGGCAACTCCGTTCAGCCTCACCAGCGTGGCTCTCGACTCTGGCGGGGACCGCCGCGCCCGCCGTCGCGGGACCCGCTCCGCGGAGTCTGGGGCTTCGCTTCATTGACAGTCAACGCCCGTCCGCCTGAGTCCTTGCCGTTCAACCCGGCCATTGCTTTTTCAGCTTCGTCATCATTGGGCATGGAGACAAACCCGAAACCGCGTGATCGCCCGGTGTCACGATCTGTGGCCACCGAAACGCCCTCAATGCTGCCGTATGGCTCAAACAGCGACCGAAGTTCCGACTCTGTCATGCTAAAAGAGAAATTACCAACGTAAATCTTTTTCACGGGCCACTTCCTTTGTTTGTAATTGTTGCTTGGATTTGGCTGTTCTCAGCAGAAATAGGCAGGAAGACAAAAAGTGGAAACGTGTCTATCCGATGTCGAGGACAACTGAACCTTCGAACTCAATACTACACCTAAAAGCGATGCGCTCCCGGAAAGCATTAAAAATCGTGGAAACCCAGGCCTTCCGGCCGGCCTTCTTCGTCGTAAGTTACGGCCAGTTCTTTGGGCTTTTCAGACGGAGCGACGTTTTCCTGCTCCAGCTTGCGCTGGGCTCTGCGTTGCGCCTTTTCCGCCGCCTTCTCCTGGCGGGCGCGTTCCTTTTGTCTCTTGGCAAAAGTCGTTCTTGAACTACCGGCCATGAGCACTCCTTGGGGCCAAAAATTGGCGAGAAGAGTGAACCTTCTCTGTTTACATTGTACTTTATTGCGACTGTCCGAGTTGGGAAACCAGGCTTGTCCGGGGGGCAGATGGGCACGCTAATGAGAATTATGCGGGCGACGCGCCCAAACACTTCACGATTGTGCACCGCGCTGCGCGGCAAGGTGTATAAGAGTGGGGTAGCAGCCAAGGAGTGAAAAAATAAGTCCGCCATGAGCAACCAGCGAGTATTTGAGAATGGCTACCGGGGCACGAAAGAATACCCTGAGTATGTCGAGCACTATTTTTACTTTCCAACGCAGTCTGCGGCTGACGAAGCGGCGAAGCCATTGCTTGCGCGAGGATGGAGCGTCACTGTCAAACCGGGGGCCGATGGAACGGACTGGCTCGCATTAGCGACACAACCCGCGCGCGGTGATGAAGAGATGTGGCCGCTCTGGGAGGAACTCACGGAACTCGCGGCAGAATTTGGCGGCAACTATGATGGCTTTGAAAGGCCGCTGGGCGAGGACGAGCCCTTAAACTAGCGGTCTAGGCCCCGACTTGCCTAGCCAGCCCCCTGATTATCCTGGTGCCGACGCTTTTGCCCCCGGCAAAATCATGACGCGGTTGGGAGTGGCTGAAGTCCCGAATTGATCTTTTTCCGTTGACTTGATTGAGGCGCCGTTAGAAGGCAAACACGACTTGCATATCCACTCTGCGGTTGGCCGACTGCGTGTTAAACACGCCACCCGCCAAAGACGTTGCCGTACCAAACAGGGGCGAACTCAGATTTCCGATGGGCGGCCCGGCATTCACCTTGTTGAAGAGATTGCGGGCGTTCGCGCTGAAGGTAAGGCTGTACCGCTGGGTTGACCGCTCTCCTCCGAAGATGCCGCCCATCGGCGCGGGACCGCGTCCGCCTTGCCCGCCGCGATCTCCTCCAGGACCGCCGCGCTGTCCGCCGCCCCGCTGTCGCTGGTTGTTGTCAGGAGTGCCTTCGAGCTTGGGCCCAATGCCGAACGTTTTGCTCAGCCGTACGTTAAAGGTGAACTGCGAGGGCTCGGTGCCGAAGTTCACTGGGATGCGGGCCGCCCCAGGCGCAGGCGCAATATCAAAACTGCCAAACTCCGTCGCGCGCAGGTTGGCCGCAGCCGTGGCACTGGTTGCGAACGCCGGACGATCGTTGAAGATGGAATCGCCGTTCAGGTCCTGGCCCAGGGTGATGTTAAACGGTGGCCCGGAGTTGGCGACAATGAAGGGACTCACGCGAAAACCGCGCGGCAGGCCGACGGTCCCGCCAAAAAAGAGGCGGTTCCGAACGTCAAACGCCGCGCGCCCGTAATCGGTGGTAATCCCCAGGGCCGGATTCGAGGGAAAGCTCCCGGTGCCCGCGGTATCACTGTTGGCAAAACTCAGCGAATAGTAGCTGAACAAACTGAGCCTGGCTCCGGCACGGATGTTATAGCTCACGATCATCTGGTTCTGCTTGAACACGCCTTCGGATTCGTATTGATAGGCAGGCGTTGAGTTGGGCGTAAGGTTGATTGCAAAAAACTGATGCACGCCGTACGAATGCAGATACGTCACCGACAAAGTTGATGCCTTCGACAGCTGGCGCTCCACGGATATTGCCGCTTGCTCGGTGTACGGCGCACGGAGATTGGGAGCGATCTGGTAGCTTGCGCCCAGGGAAGCGACACCTTGTACCTGGCTGAGCGTAGGAAGGCCCTGCATATAGAAGGTGTTCAACGCCGTTTGATGAGGCCCGGCAGGATTGTTGGCCTCGGCTGTAATCGTGAATTGCTCCTGGTTACGATTGTTGAGGCGTTCTGCCTGAACGATGAGGTTCTGACCGAACCGGTCGTAAAAGAGACCGAAGCCCGTCCGGATCACGGTCTTGGGCGGTTTGTCCTTCTTGCCTCCCAGACCCCAGGCAAAACCTACGCGCGGTACCCAGTCACCATGATCGTTGATGCCGTTCTGCGTCTCAAAGCGCAGTCCATAACTCAGCGTCATGTTGGGCCGGATTTTCCAGTCGTCTTCCGCGTAGACTCCGGCATCCACGAACGTATCCTGGATCAGCGGGTTCCCGAAAGTAAGGACCAACTGGCTGGGTATGCCTCTCTGAAAGGCCTGCACTGAGGAAAGTTTTGTCCCGGGATTGAGCGGATCCAGCGTTGACGCAAATGTATAGGACCCGTTGAAATTTTGCGTGGACAGGTTGGACATTGCCGTTGCCCGCAAGCGTCCACCGAAGCGCATGAAATGATTGCCTCTGTTATAAGAGGTGTAATTCTGAAGTTCGTAATGGTCTGACTTACTGTTGGTCATGCCGAGCGGATTGCCGCCCTCAGTAAACGAGCCGAGCACGCTGATGGTCCGGGCCGAACTCAAGGAATTCTGGATGGTCGTGCCGCGCTCCCATTCAAAGCGGGTCTCATTCACGGCCCTGGGACTCAACACTTGAGTGTCACTGACCTGAATGCTGTGTTCATCGCTGGTCTGGTTGTAGGCCAGAGAGGGCAAGGCCAACTGCTGTACTCCATCATTTTGCTCGTTGTTTTGCGTGTATTGGTACCGGACCATAAGCGTGTTGTTAGTGGACGCCTGATAGTCAAGCCTCGTATTGATGGCGGTCCGGACGCGCGGATTAAGCAGAGGAGTGACCGGCACTCCCGCCAGGCTGAACGCCCCCGGCGCGATTACGGCGGCGTCATGAATGTCGCGGCGCTCGAAATTGAAAAAGAAGGATGCCTTCTTGGTCAACGGTCCGCCGATGTTGCCATTGACGATTTGCGAACTGAAGTCCGGCTCGCCAGCCGCGAAGGGATTGTGGGCATCAAAGGTGGAGTGGTTGTCGTTGAAGGAAACCTGGCCATGGAGTTTGTCGGTTCCCGGCTTGGTAAGGATTTCAATCCGCCCGAAACCCATGCGGTCATATTGCGCGGAAAAAGGGTTCTGGTTGATACGGATTTCCCGGATGGAAGACTTCGGCGGAAGCTGGCCGCCGGTAAATCCGTCAATGTAAATCTGGCCGCCGTTGGGGCCGGCAGAAGGCCCAGCCAGCGCTTGCAGTTCGGACTGCAATTCATCGGGATCATCAGAGAGCGCATCCAGGTCCTTACCGCTGATGACCACGCTGCTCGCGTTGTTCTCCGGATTTACATTGACCTTGGCGGCATCACTCTGAACATCAACCTTCTGCTCCTGGACGGCAATTTCCATCTTGATATCCAGTTTGTTGTCCTGCCCGGCGGCAACGGTGATCTGCTTTGTGAACGGAGCAAAACCCTGCTCGGTCACCGTAAGGGTGTACTTGCCCGGAGCCAGGTCCTTAATCGCATACGATCCCAGGCCATCCGACTTGGCCGTGACAACCAGCCCACCTGGGTTCTTGAGAGAAATATCGGCTCCAGGAATGACCGCGCCGGAGGGATCGGCGACTTGTCCGTGTAGTCTGCTCACGGGTGCTTGCGCCGCCAACGGACTGGTAACGGACAAAAGAGTTACGCTCAGGACAACTACACGAATGCGTCTGCCTATCCGCCCGAAACCCATGAGAATTTTGTCTCCTCGACTGAATCGTACTGTTGCGTTACTGCGGTCCCGCATCGCCTCCGCCCGGGGACGAAAGGTTCCATCCGGATAGCAGGGCGGCTGCGCTCATGCCATTGGGCGCGGCGGTAAGAATAGGTTCCACGCCACTGAGCAACGTGATTGCCATGACTTCAGACCCGGTTGTTCCCGGGGTTGAGACAATCATCACCGCCTCGTCTTTTTGCAAATCCGCCAGCGCAACAGCCGGCAGTCGGGTGATCATCTGCTGAAAATCCGGCGCACCGCCGCCACCCGGTCGTGGACCGCCGGCTACGGGGCCATTAGCTCCAGGTTCGTGAGTTGCAGGAGCGCCTCCTGCGGGCGCGTTTCCGCCCGTTGCAGCGCCTTGAGCGCCAGAAGTTGTTCCGGCAGGGGCCTTCAAAGCAGAAGCAATTCTCTGAGCAAGCTGCGGAGGCAGTTTGCGCATCACGGATTCCGGTGTGAGTCTCACTAGCACTGACTTTTTGGCCAGAATGTCCTTCACTGTGATGGTGCCCGCGCCGGCATCAATGGAACTGACCGTACCGGCGATGTTGCGGAACGCTCCCGAGATGACTTGTTCCGCTGCCAATGCCTTGCCGTCTGCGCTGCGGGTGCCGCGCGCGCGGAGCTGGTCGCCTACTTTGATATCGTCGAATGTCCCTTTCACGGCATCGGAGAATCTCACGGAGTTCGGCGCGTAGCGGAGGAACCCGGTGTCCTTGGAAGTCGTGACGGCGATGCTGACTGTCGGCGTGACGGATGCCGTGATCAGGCCACTGGCCGGATCAAGCGCAGTCACGATTCCTCCTGCCCCGCGCTTCTGCCAGTCCTGCATTTCCTGTTGTTGCTTTTGCGTTACGTCTCCTTGCTTCATCACCACGATGGAAAGCGCCACCAGGGAATCTGTTTTGTCGCCCGGCCTGCCGCGGACCAGCATGCGGTCGCCCACCTGCACGTCCTGCAGTTGCATAGGGGTGGCGGTTTTCAGGTCCGTTTGCCCCGGCGCCAGCCGCCGGATGCGCGTTCCCTCGGGAACGGAAACACTGAGGTCCATGCCGGAATCGGCCTTCAAGTTCAGCGTGTCACCGCTGATTGACTTCACCGTACCTACTTTGCTCACCTGCTGTGAGGGGTCCTGCGCATGGATGGACACGGCGAAGGCCAATACTGCGGCGAAGACAAACTGGACTCCTGACTTTTTCATGCTCTTCATCATTATAGGACTCTACTCAGGCCCGGTTTCTTAAACGGATTAGGGGCGTTCGCCTGTGCCCAATAGACATGTACAGCGTCCCAAGTCGCTGCATACCCAATCTTTTGTCTTTCTCCAAGCTGACAATTCCGAACCTGATTAATATTAATCATCTCAAAAGACCGCCGCATCCGGGCCGAAGAAAGCAAATTACCTCGAAAAGATTTGTTAAGCGGCAGCAGTCGAAAATTTCAACGTGCAGCAGACGTTGGGAGCAGGGGCCGAACCCAGACGGAGCCTCTTGTAGCGCCACGTTGACCTGCCGAGTGCGCGTTCGCCTTGGCTTTGGAACTTCCGTGATACGAGTAGATCTGAATTTGGCCGATCAGAGTTTTGCCGCGAAGATTTGAAAACAGCGTCTCGCAGAGCAGGAGCGGATGCCCAGACGAACAGGTCCGCTAAAGAGTTTGTGCTGCTGTCTGGCTTTCAAGAAACGCGCGGGCCTCACGCGCCGTGAGGATCTTATTGTAGATAGTTGTTTCCGGCTCCTGCTTCCGGCCGCCTTCACGCAGGCCTCCGGTATCCACCGGGCCAAATCCGATCTGCTCGATCAAGTAACAGACCACCTGTTTGGCGTGAAGATCGTCACCAGCAACATAGATGGCGTGGCGGTCTTCCACGGACAGGTCTTTGCGTCCCCGGGTAGCAAGGTGCTGATAGTAGATGGTGTTGAATGCCTTCACCAGTCGCGCACCAGGAAGCCGCTTGAGGACTTCTTCGCTGGAGGTGGAACCGCCCAGATCGTAGAAGCCGCTGTCGGCACGATACGGATTCATGGCATCAATCACGATTTTACCCCGCAGGAATTCGGGCGCGGGCAAGGCTTCCGGGCTGCGCCATGGCACGGCCAGCAAAACAACGTCGCCGAACCGCGCGGCGTCCGCAATGGTCATGGCATGGATCTTGGCGTTGGGGCCGAGGCTCGAGACCAGTTCCTGTAATGACTCCGGACCCCGCGAGTTGCTTACCGCGACTTCATGCCCCGCTTCCAGGAACAAACGCGCAGCCGCGGCTCCTATATTTCCTGCGCCCAGAATCCCGATCTTCATTTTCCCGCTCCGTTCTTCTAATTGGTAGATTTCAAGAATAGATTACATTTCACGGGTCCGCGATTCAAAGCCACAACTTTCTCTTTTTTCGTTCGCTGCCCAAGAAATACAGGTGCAACATAAGCCAAAACAGCGGGTTACCTTCGTTATAAGTCTTTAATCTGAGGGCTTTGTAAGCTGCTCCAGCCGTGTTATAAGCGAGTAAGTCGGTCTTTAAGTCGTTATGTTGGACACAGCCCAGTTTAAGGTTCGCGGCCTCCGTTATGCGCGCTCTCTGCAAAGCGTCATAAAGATGGTGAATATGTTCTCCGTGGAGCATACGAACTCGCTGCGTCCAGTGCAGGTGAGCTACGATTTACTCAACGACATCGTGAAGCAAACCCGCTATCTTACCGTCGGGTTTGTGAACGAGCGCGTCCTGCTCAACAGCATCCTCACATCCGAACCGAACCTCAAACCGCTTGAAAACGAATTCCTGAAGAGAGGAATTGGCGCTGTAACTTTTGACGCCGGCATCACGTTGGCTGCCTACAGGGACGCCGTGGCCGTGCTGGCGGCCAGCGCCCAAACAATTGAGGAATGTGGTGGCTTAATGCCGCTGCTGGACCAGCGACAGCTGGCATTTGTCCGGATTTTCCCTGCGAATAAGAATGAAGTACGAAACAAACACGGCGACACCATCCTTGAGGTGGGATCCGAAGAGTTTCTGATCTCGAAAGCCCTTTCGGAGATAAAACCCGATTTTTCCCATGGAATGGACGCTGTACTGAACCGCGTGGAACGCCTGAACGTTATGGGAGGTCAGGGCCACGGTGACGGCAATGTGGAGAAGAACGGCCAGGGCCCGAGCGGTGGTCTGAGCGGTGGCTTGGTTAGGGTCGCCGGCAACAGTGTGGCAGGTCCCGGCGGCGACACGATCGGGGGCAGTTTTGGCGCGATCCAGCAGGCGGTTGACCAGAAGTTCGAGTCGTTTCTCAGGAATCCAGATGACGATCCCAAGAAAGCCTATGAACAACTGGCCAGTCTCATCAGGGGACTTCGTCCTGACTACGTATTGTCCGCAATGTCGGCAGCACCGGCGGGATCCAGCAGCTCCACGAAAGCGCCCAGCGAACAAGTGACGAGCGAGCTCTTTGAAGATGCAGCGCTCCGTTGGGCGAGCCAGCGTCTGGCTGCGGCGCCCACCGGCGAGGAAGCAGTGATTGTGGAAGAGCAGGTATTTCGCGTGCTTCTGCGCAGCCTGCAAGCCACGCAGACTGCGTCGCGTCTGGCGCACCGTCTGACGGAATTGGCAGTGGAATACGCGTTGCCGCGCCAAACCGTTGATCGCATGCAGCAGGAAATCCGCTGGATGACGCTGGCGCCGCCGCAAAAGCTACGGGACCTTCTTGCCATAGGGCACTACAGTCTTGCGGAATTCCGCCGGTTGATTGAACTCATGAAAGACCTTATCAGCCGGGGCAAGATGGAAGATGCTGTCGCGTTGGGAACGCATTATTTCGCGATCTTCCAAAACTACGATGAAATCAAAATTGAAGAGGTGGGGCGCGTCCCTGATCTGTTAAGGACGCTTGCGGGAGTAAGCAACGAGTTCCGCCTTGTGGCCGCCGAATGTCTGACAACCGCCCTCACCTCCGACAGACTTAACCGGATCATTCATATTCAGGTCGTGAACGCGCTTGCCGCTTTGGCGACCACGACTGCTCTTTACGAAGACTTTGCCGCCACGCACAGGATTGGCGCTGCTTTGGAACTGAGCGCCGCGCGCGACCTCGAAGTCCATGCAAAATGCTGTACGGCTACCCTGGCCAGTTTGCTTCCGGCGTCGGCGGTGGACCGCATCGGCGAGCTATTCATCCAACGGAGAACCGACCCTGTCTGGGCGCGTATAGTCGTTGCACTATTGCGTTGGTCGGGCCCACGGGGCGTGGACCGGCTATTCGCAAAGCTGGAATCGGAGTCGTCAACTGCCAACAGGTTAGTGCTCGTCCGTCTGCTGGCGCGCCTGGGCGATGCCAGTCTGGTGCCTGCACGGCAGCGTCTGGTGCATCCGGAATGGTACGTGGTGCGCAACGCCTGCAAGGTGCTGGGGGAGCTCAAAGACCCCGAACTGCTGCAGCAAATTGAACCGGCCTTGCATCACAAAGACCCCCGTGTCCAGAAGGCGGCCATGAAAACGGTGATGGAAAGCCGTATGCCAGGGAGCGCGGCCGTGATTGCCTGGGTCCTTCCCGGTTTTGCTCCCGCAGTGCTGGAGGAAGCTCTCGACGAGCTGTCTTACCACAAGGATCAGTCGTGCCTGCCCGGTTTGGAGTCCTATCTCGATGGTCCCGGAGCTTCCAACACCAGAATGGCGTTGAAGGTCATTCAGGCAATCGCGGCAATCCCGGGAGATGCTGCGGCGGAAATTCTTGAAAACCTTGCTTATGATTCGCGGCTAAACGAGAATGCGCGCCGCGCCACGCTCCAGGCGCTGCACCGCAGAGAGCTCGCTGACGATTCGTTCTCTGACGGGGTCCAGCAAATCAAATAAAAAGGTCAGCTTAGCGGACCAGAAGCTCCATTGCTTCATGGACCCACGGAAGAACGAGATAGAAGCAGGCTGCATAGACTGCAATGCCCAGTAAGCCCGGAACCAGAAACCTGTAGGTCCTGCGCCCCCCCTGATGGAGGACAGGCACGCCACCTTTACCGTCAAGAATCGTCTCCAGGTGCTTCACACGCATTTCCACGGCAGACCCGGGCGAAGCCGGCAATAGATGAGAAGCTGCAACGCCCGGCGCCACTCCCGATTGACATCCCAGCCGCCCCACTTTGACTAAGGCTGAAGACAAATCCAGAACAGACGCTCCGGTAGCCAATGCGGCTTCGTCCGCGGCAATTTCCGACGCGTTGGTCCAAGCTATGTCCGCCAGCCAGAGGGGAGGGCGCGTGATCTTCAGAAGCGTTTGCTTGAGATTATCGAAGGCCCGCACATGCGCCCATTCGTGCGCCAGCGCGGCGGACAGTTCTCCCGGGGAAAGGGCCTCGACGACCTTCCGAGTTACGAAAATTTTGGGCCGAAAAATCCCTGTTACTGCCAGCAATGCGTTTGGACTGTCCACGCAATAGAGAGGAAAACGGAAGCCTTCTATGTACAGTTTCCGGGAAGACCGCCGCCACTGCGCCTGTGTCCGCGCCGTTGCCAGCGCAATGCACACCGAACGAACTGCCATGGCAATAACCACCACCAAGCCGCACGCTGCCAATCCAGAAAGCCTTAGGCCCATGGTCTCGCCGGTGGAACGAGGTTCGAACTTAAAGAATGCCGGAAGAACAAATCCGAAAGTAACAACACAGGACACAAGCAAGGGAGCCATGCGGACTGTGAAAAACCAGCGCGCCACCCTGTCTGGTGACGCGGAGTTTGCTGATTTGCTTACGAGCCGACACGCCGGCACGAGAAACAGCAGCGTCCCGGCTATCAGTAGGAACAAGACGGCGAGGCAAATCGCGACTCCAAGCATGTAAAACATGGCCGGTTACTCCCGCCGCCGCAGCGCGCGCCGTTTCGCCTTGACCAGCTCATCAAGCCGGTCCAGCATTTCCTGATCGGCCTTGCTCACTGTATCCACGAAGCAAGAAAGCACGGTGCTGGTGCTCCTGTTATCGTGCAGCGCCATTCCAATCAAGTGCCGGGCCAGGTGCTCGCGGTATTCTTTTTCGCCGAAGACAGCAGCGTAGCAATAGGCCTTGCCGGCTTTGCGACGCCGGAGCAGTCCTTTTTTGTAGAGCCGGTCAAGCGTAGTCATCACCGTGGTATAGGCCAGACGGTGGGCAAACTCGGAATGCAGGTCGCGGACGCTTGCCTCTCCGCGCCTCCATATCCGCTCCATTAATTGCGACTCCAGCGTGCCTAATGGCGTCAGGGCCACGTGAAGACTCTCGCTTTGACCTTTAACCCACCACATTCGTAAGGACGCTCCAGGAACAGAATCATACTACGCCAGGCCGTCCAGGATCTCGATGGTGAACGGCGATTAATCTCAAACGTCGCTACCGATTAGATGTCAGCGCAGGCTTTTGTACCATCGGTGATAGTACGATTCCTGTACGGAAAATCGCACTGTTCGCGGCTGTGGCCGAAAAAGATGGGATGTGCTTAAATGAAAAGACTGGCCGGGATGGCGGAACTGGCAGACGCAACGGACTCAAAATCCGTCGACCTTCGGGTCATGGGGGTTCGACCCCCCCTCCCGGCACCAGGATTGCGAATGTGCCAGCCTGATGCTGGTAGTTGTTGTAATCGGTTTGTAAGCAGTTTGCTTTTGGTGCTTTTAAAAGCTCAATAGGGAAGCCGGTGAGAACCCGGCACGACCCCGTCACTGTGATCGCGGAGGACTGGCCAGAATGCCACTGACTCTTGCAAGAGTTGGGAAGGCGGCCAGTCTGGTGAAGCGAGAGTCAGGAGACCTGCCAGAAGCGCATGACTTGAGCCTTCGAGGGAAGGTGAGCAGTGGAGTCCGGCTTCAAAATAGTCCTTCTGCGTGCTGGTCTGGTCCGTGAGAACGGATCTGGCCCGTGTCTCCGCCCTCTAAGGCTCCTCACAATTCCGTTGCGAAGGAGTCCACGATGGTTTACCTGATGGTGTTGCTCGCTGTTCTGGCACGGTTCCTGCCGCATGTCTGGAACTTTTCCCCGGTCTATGGAGCGCTATTGTTTGGCGGCGCCCAATTGAAAAAACGGGATTCCCTTTGGTTTCCCCTGGTCCTGCTGGCGGCCAGCGATTATGTCCTGACCAATCTGATGTACCACCTGAACCTGGGCTGGCAAGAACTCATCCAGATAGCGGCATTCGCCTCGATTGCAATGATCGGATGGGCGCTCCGTGAGAGGAGCTCGTTGCGCCGGTTCTCTTTTGCTTGCCTGGCTGGGGCTACTGCGTTCTACCTGATTAGCAACTTTGGTGTCTGGCTGGGATGGCACACGTATCCGCCAACCTTGGCGGGGTTGGTGGCGTGCTATGTCGCCGCTCTTCCTTTTTATGGCTACACACTGGGCAGCACAGTGCTATTCGCGGGAATATTGTTTGGCACTTATCGTTTTTATGAATCTCGGCGCACGCAGACAGCAGAAGTTGCGAGCGGGCTGGCGAACAGGTAAAGCGTGAAACCCATTCTGCTGTCCTGGAGCAGTGGCAAAGACAGCGCCTGGACGCTTCAGGTTCTCCGACAGCGCGGGGAGTACGAAGTCGTCGGCCTGCTGACTACTTTCAATGAAGCAGCCGACAGGGTTGCGATGCATGCGGTTCGCCGCAGTCTAGTAGAGCAGCAGGCACAAGCTGCCGGCATTCCTCTTTGGAGCGTCCCGCTGCCCTGGCCGTGTTCCAACGAACAATACGAAACGATCATGGCCCAAACCTGCGCGCAGGCAGGGTCGGAAGGAATTGAGGGAATGGCGTTTGGCGACCTTTTCCTGGAAGACGTGCGCGCCTACCGCCAGCGACAATTGACGGGGACCGGGCTGGAACCGATATTCCCAATATGGGGCTTGCCCACGCGGGCATTGGCGCAGGAAATGATCGCATCCGGCTTACGCGCGAAGCTGACCTGCGTTGATACCACAAAACTCGATCCCTCATTCGCCGGCCGTGACTTCGATAACGCGCTCTTAGCGGCCTTCCCCAGCGGGGTTGATCCCTGTGGTGAACGCGGCGAATTTCATTCGTTCGTTTATGAGGGCCCCATGTTCGGGTGTCCGCTGTCCGTCTCCATCGGAGAAACTGTGGTCCGTGATCCCTTTGTGTTCATAGATCTGGTTCCGGCGCCTGGTTCGCCCGAATGACCAAGCTCCTATCCCTGCTGATGTACTACTCGCGCGGCGCCGGTCACGGTGGTAGACAACACCACCATGGCGGTTGCCGTTCCGTACAGCATCATCACGGACACTGACCAGATCACTACTTTGGTCGGGCGGTTCTGCCTTCTGGCGGACGCTTCAACCCGCCGCGAAATCTACGCAACCGGATTCGGCTCGAGACTGGGCCGCAGGGCGCGGGTCTTGTTACTGCCGTCCGCCCGGGCCATTTCCAGGGCGGCCTCCACGCGGTTGATCGCTTCGGTGACAATGTCCACGGGATCGAACTTGGGCTGCAGGGCCGTTTCGGCAAGGCCAACACTCAATACCGGCATGCGGTCGGTACCCGGAACCTGGATGGAGGCCAGCACCTTCTTCATTTTTTCCACTACCAGAAAGCCGTTCTTTTCGCCCGTGTCCGAGAGCAACAGGGCAATGGTAGTGAGGTCATAGCGCAAGGCAACGTCATTTTGACGGACGTGGGAACAAATGGTCTGTCCCGCCTGTTGCATCATATTTTCCACTTGCGACTCGCCAACCTCCTTGCTGAGCGCTGAGGCCTTGCCGAAATGGAACAGCAGCACAGTCAGAGGCGTCTGTTGCTGTACGGCACGGCGCACTTCCGAAAGAAAGACGTCAAGATAGGAAGACCGTTTCAGCAATCCTGATTTTTCTTCCGTAACCGCCAGACTCTTCATCAGGCTGCGCAGCCGGGCATTGCTCACACCCAGGACTACCTGCTCGGCTAGGGTCTTCAACACGACGATGTCAGCCTGCCGCCATTGCCGTGGAGTGCACTGCTGCAGGATCAGGATGCCGGATTGCTCGCCCGCATCAATCAATGGCATGGCCAGCAAGGATTCAATTTTCAGTGCGGCAATATGTTCCCGCATGGCTTCGAATGCACCCACTTTGCGGACGTCGGCGATGGAAACAGCGCCGTTGACCGCGAGCTGCTGGACCACACCAATCAATTTGACGATGGCCAGCACTTCGGACTGGGTGACTCCTGGCGCGCAGTACTCCAATGCGGCTGAGGGCGGCTTTCCCGGAGTGCATAGCCCGGCCACGCAGCGGCTGGCGCCAAAATGACGGCCGATTTCATTGACCGCGCTGAACAGCACGCTCTTGACGTTGACCTGGCGATGGATGTTGCGCGTGATCTCGGTTACTCTGGCAAAATCATCCACGGCCGCCACTTCAGGCGGAGGAGGTGGACTGGCGGCGGGAGTATTCTTGGGCGGGTTGGCGGGACGCGCCGCTTTGGCGGGCGGACTCGAAGGGGCGCTTTGCTTGGGAACCATCCCAGCTGTGATGTAAAGTTCACGCAGCTTTTGGTTCTTACCCTCTTCGCCGGGGAAAAGCCTGCTGACGCGTTCCAGACGTTCCAACGCTTTGGCGCGCATTCCATATTGCAGATAGATTTCCGCCTGAAGAATGATATCTTCCAGAACCGTAGGCTGCGGATCATGTGGATCAGACGGCGTGCTGACGTTGGACGGCGGTAAGGGTTCTTCCGTAGCGGCGCCCGACTGAAAACGGTTAGCAATACTGTTGTACAGGTTGGGATCTATCTTGCCCCGCAGCATCGCCAGTTTTTGACGTTGGCCCGGCTCGTAAGGGTCAACTTCCACCACCCGATCCAGGGCTTCCCCGGCCTTAGCGTAATCCCCTGAAGCGTAGTAAAGCTGGAACAGCTTGCCCAGCGTACCGCAATACTCCTGCTCCCGGTTCGTGGCGTTGAACAGTCGGACCAGATACTCCAGGAACTCTATCGCCGGAGTTGCCTTCTCCGAGACTTCATGCAAACGGGAGATGAAGTCCCGCTGCCTTCCCGCTCTGGTCTCATGCTGGTCCAGCTTTTGCACCAGCGCCAGCGCTTTGGCAGTGAAGCCTCCATCCAGATACGCGCCGACCAGGGAACACATTTCATCCAGACGTTTGGGATCATTCTCGAACAGCGCCCAGGCGTAGGGTTCCGCCGATGACGGTTGTTTGCAGGCGACTAACGCGCGCACCAGCAAGTCATGTAATTCGGGACTGCTTCCCCGCTCGGCCACAGCGGGTGTCAGCACGGCAATGCACTCCGGAAACGCATTGCGGGCGAAGAAGCCGCGCGCATACGGCAGCGCCAGATGAAGGTTCTGCGGGTCGAGATGGTAGGCCCTCTCGAACCATTCGAAACCGGTCCCGGCTGATTCAGTGTCCTTGAGGACTCCCAGTTGCCCGAAATACAACGCGGCGGCTTTGCTTTCGCCAAGAGACGCTGCCTTCTCACCGGCACGCCGCAGGTTTTTCGCGGTCGGGACCAGGTCCACAATCCTTTTCGCGGCCGCGAGGGCCTCTTTGGGGCGATGCTGAGCGTCAAATCCTTTCAGCGCTGTCTCGTAGGCTTCGAGGGCTTCTTTCTTGTCCCGCTTTTCTACGAACTGGGCGAAATGGAACGTTTGTAGCGCGGTCGGAGTGACGACCTTGGCCAGCTTCTTGTAGGTAGTGATTCCTTTAACGCCGTCGCCGGCCGCGACCTCCGCTTCAAACAGGTAGCTGAGTAAAGCACTAGCCTCACGGTCACGTCCCAGGGCCAGGCAAAGATCGGCGGCCGCTTGCCGGACCTGCTCGTTGCCGGCGTCCTCTTCCAGAATTCCGAGATACTCGTCCAGAGCAGCCTCAGGCTTGCTCTTTTGCAGGTATCTCTCCGCTTTTTCCAGTCGCTTGGAGATGTCGGGCATCAGCTAAATTCCTCGGTGCGCGCTCGGCGAGGGGAAACCGAAGCCGCGCTTGAGGGTGAAGTATGCCCATTCTATGCGGAAAACTCTTCCGGCTCAATCCCGCCCAACAGACGGAGATTTCGTCCGGAATGGCCCTACGCCTGGCAATGTGAGCCGGCAACCGCTATAACTGTGCGAATGGACCAGGAGGAACACGGACTCAAACGCGAGCTTTCTGCCCGACAAATGGCCATGGTGGCCGTGGGCGGCTCGATTGGTACGGGACTTCTCCTGGGCTCCGGCTTCGCCATCAAGGTGGCGGGCCCGGGGGTTATTGTTTCCTACGTCATCAGCGCTCTCATGTGCTGGACCGTGGCCCTGGCCATGGGTGAAATGTCGAGCGTGCATCCGGCCGCCGGATCGTTTGGCGTTTACGCGGAACTCTACTTGAACCCGTGGGCCGGGTTCGTGGCGCGTTACGGGTATTGGTTTTCCGTAGTGATCGCGATTGGCTCGGAGCTGGTGGCGGCAGGCACTTACATGCGGGCGTGGTTCCCACATGTGCCCGTGGTGATATGGATGGTTGTGTTCGGCTTTCTCCTGTTGGCTGTTAATTTCTTTCCCGTCGGAAACTACGGCACTTTTGAATACTGGTTTGCCTTCATCAAAGTCATTACCATCTTCTTATTTATCGTGATCGGAGGATCTCTCCTCTTCAGCGGGAAAGTCCCGCGGCAATATGTCACCGATGGCGGCTTCTTTCCCAACGGCTGGAGCGCGGCGCTTCTGGCCGCGTCGTTCGGTTTGTACAGCTTTCTGGGTATTGAGATGGTCGCCATCTCGTCCGGCGAAGCCCGCTCCGGCGCCGAGGTCGCCAAAGCCACGCGCCTTGCTTTCACCATGCTGGCGTTCCTCTATGTGGGCGCCATGGCGGTGCTGGTAGGCGTCATGCCCTGGCGTCACGCCGGTGGCGCGGAGAGCCCGTTTGTAACGGTCTTCAACGTAGCCGGAATTCCAGCGGCCGGAGCGATCATGAACCTGGTAGTCCTCTCCGCCGCGCTCTCCGGCGCGAACGCCACTCTCTACGTGGCATCCCGTATGCTGTTCTCGCTGGCCCGGTCCGGCTACGCACCCGCAGGGTTGGGAAAGCTGAATACCCATGGTGTCCCTATGTCCGCTTTGCTTGTCTCTTTGACCGGAATTGTGGCGGCCATCCTGGTCCAGCTCAAAGCGCCCGAAAGGGCCTATGTCTACATCATCAATACGGCGCTGGTAGGCGGCATGCTGGCCTGGCTGGTCTCTCTAGCCGCGCACGTTCGCTTTCGCCAAGTCACTTCGCGGGAACAGATTGCTTCTCTCCCCCTGCGAGCGCCGATGGGCGCCGCCGGGTCGGTGCTCGGATTTATCTCCATCACGGCAGCGATCATCGCCACCGCCTGGGTGGACGAATCGCGCGTGACGGTCGAGTGTGCCGGGCCTTACTTGCTGGTGCTGAGCGTGGCGTATTGGCTGGCGAAAAAACGCGGCGCATGAAGCGGCCGCGCGATCCTGTCGATTTCACGCGCACCAGGCACACGTTCCGGCTAGACTATCGCCATGCCTGCGGCCAGCACCAAAACATTCGATGCCATACCGGAGCGCACCGGGGACCGCCTGAATTGGGTGATCATCCGCTTGCCGTTTGATTCCACAAGACTCTGGGGCAAGCGCGGCCAGCTCCGCGTGAAGGGCGAGATCAACAGTTTTGCTTTCCGCACCTCGCTCTTTCCCGACGGCAAGGGCGCTCACTGCATGCTGGTCAACAAGAAAATGTTGGCCGGCGGCGGAGCGGCGGTCGGGAGAAAGGCGCGCTTCCGTCTGGAACCCGACACCACCCCGCGTGAAGTTGCCCCGCCGGCGGAATTGGTCCGCGTTCTGCGGGAGTCCAAGCGGCTGCAGAAATATCACGCGTCGTTGAGCTACTCCATGCGCCATGAGATCAGCAAATGGATTGGTGGAGGCAAGCAAAGCGAAACACGCAAACGGCGCGCCGAACAGCTCGCCGAGCGACTCATGCTGACCATGGAAGCCGAACATGAACTGCCTCCCGTGCTGCAAGTAGCGTTCGCGCACAACCCGAAAGGGCGCGCGGGATGGCAGCTCATGCCGCCAGCGGCCCGCCGGGGACATTTGCTGGGCATCTTCTATTACCGCAACCCGAAATCACGCGGACGGCGCGTAGCCAAGGCCGTCGAAGAAATGGTGCGGTATGTGGAGAAGCGCGGACGCAAAGAGGATGACACGGACTAGGAGACACACCCATCCTAGAGACGCGGCACTGCCGCGTCTAACTGTTCCCGCCGGGACAATTCCTGCGGCTCGAGATGAACATGCATTGAGAATCTATTTGAAAACAATCATTCTCGTAAGGCCACGAGTGAGACGTGGCATGCCACGTCTCTACGTCTTGATCTTCTTATTTCCCTACGTAGAATTCGGGAAACTGCTCACGTAAATGTGTGAGCTTGGGGAGATCATTAAAGACGATGTAAGGCTCATTCGGATGGTGCAC
>DATMPO010000155.1:0-104642 GCA_035567035.1 Verrucomicrobiia bacterium
GCCGAGCGCCTGAAAATCGCGGTTCTCGCTGAGGCGGGAAACGTGAGACAGATTTCTGTGGACCACGGAAATGGCCCCGCAGAGATTGCGGATCTCGTGGGAGACGGCGCCCATCACAATGCGCGCGTTCTTCAAAAGATGATGCAGGCTCAGTTGCTCGCGTTCGCGTATGTCCTCTGACAGGTCAACGATGATGGCCGCCAGCCGGGGTCCCGAGATGGTGGCGTAGGTTGAAAACCAGACGCCCGCCATGAACACTTCGCCGTCCTGGCGGTGGCCCTGGCATTGCAACGTGGTGCGAAAGACCCGCGATTGATACGTTTGCACAATGGATTGCAATGCGGGCAGGAAACGCGAAATTGATTGTCCGCGCAAGGAAGGAGCGGCGTCGGGCGCCAGCAATTGCTGCGCGGCATAATTCGCGCGCTCGATACCGCCCTTGGAGTCAACGGTAACAATGGCCGCGGGGCTGCTTTCGATGAGCGCCTCCAGTTGCTCCTCGGCGTCCCGCCGAAAACGGACCTGGCTTTCCAGGTCCTCCACGTGCTGCGTGACCAGCCGCCGTTTTGACACCAGTTCTGAAATGAAGAAACCTGTGCCGATATAACCCACGGTAACCATGGCCAGGCGCGGAACGGCGGCGCTGGTCGGGAGGTTGCTGAATACTTCCTGCAAGCCGGAACAGAATAACGAGACTACGACAATCTGCCAGCGCCGCAGAAATCCAGCCACCAGCATGATCGGGAACAGGTACAAAAAGCCGAGCGAGAGGTAGGGCTTGGTCCGCCAGTCCACAATCGCGATCACCGCGATGAGCACCGCGGCGATGAGCAGGTTCTTCCGGCGGTTCGATTCGGAATAGATGACAGAAATGTCCAGCATCAAGTCACGGTCCGTTTCCTCACTAGTCTAGACGAGCGTCCCGGCACAGCGCGAGCTTTCAGCGCGCGTCGGACGTAATCTTCTTTTTCGAGCCTTCCCAAGGGGAATACCTGATGACCCGACGCAGTTATCGCCCAGTAAGATTTGGCCGAAAGATAAGGTTCACAGGAACTTCGATTGCACAGATACTAAAGGGTCGACAAATTCGCGGTGATAGCCATCTGGTAAGGACAGGCGAGGGCGGTTTGTACTCGCCGACGGCGGCCCAATGCCGTGTTCATTGGGAAGGCGCTGGATTGAAGATGAACTGATCTTTCTGGTCGTTCCCCAGAACAACATATAGACACGAAGGCTGATTCCGTCACGATCTGGCGGAGCGTCCAGCGAAGGACTTTCGAGCACGACCTCGCGGCGCGACCGGAGAGGGAAAGTAAAAGGAAAAACGATATGCGGGCTTGGTTGATTCGTCTGTGTTGGGGACCGTTTCTGGCGCTGGTGCTGGCGGAAGGCGGACTTGCGCAAAAACCGCTGACGTGGCAGGAAGTCCGGGATAAATTCGAGGCCGCAAATCCCACCTTGCGGGCGGCGCAGATCGGCGTCGATGAAGCAAAAGCTCAGGAAATCACGGCGTTCCTGCGCCCTAACCCGAGTTTGACTTTGTCGACAGATGGGACTCAGGTGGCCCCCTTCCAGGGCGTATGGCGACCGCTTTCCGGCACGCAGTATTCACCGAACTTGAGCTATCTGCACGAACGGCAACACAAACGGGAACTGCGCCAGGAAAGCGCCCGGAAAGCCACGGGAATCGCTGTCTCCGGTCAGGCTGACATGGAACGGACCCTGATCTTTACTCTGCGGATAGCTTTTGTGCAGACCCTTCAGGAAAAAGCCATCCTGCAACTCGCCAAGGAAAATCTTACCTATTACGACCATGTCCTGGACGTGAATCGCGAGCGCTACAAAGCTGGGGCCATTGCCCAGGTGGACCTCGACCGTCTCGAGCTTCAGCGCGTCGGGTATGAATCCGACTTGCAGACGGCGGAGGTGAACCTGCGGACGGCAAAAATCCAGCTGCTGACTCTTTTGAACGACCGTACGCCGGTGGAACAATTCGACGTCACCGGCCCCTTTGACTTCTCGCCGCAAATCCCGCCGCTGGACGAAGTGCGACAATCGGCACTGGACTCGCGGCCGGACTTGCGCGCCGCTCTCCAGTCTGTCGACAAGGCCCAGACCGACCACCGGCTGGCCATTGCCAACGGCTCAACTGATCCGACCTTCGGCGGCTGGTACACGTACAACCCATCGTTCAACAACCCGTTTGCCCATCAAACCGTCGGCGCCAGCGTCAGCATTCCTCTTCGCATCTTCGACCGCAACCAGGGGGAAAAGCGGCGCACGCTGCTGGACATTGACCGCGACCAGAAGCTGCTGGACGCGGCGCGGGCGCAGGTCTTCAGCGACGTGGACTCCGCCCACGCCACCGTCACCAGCACCGTGGTCCGGCTGCAGCCGTACAAGGACCGCTATCTGGACCAGGCCTCGCGCGTGCGTGACACGATTGCGTTTTCTTACGAACACGGCGCGGCGTCGCTCCTCGATTTTCTCAGCGCCCAGTCCGATTACCGTGCCGTGCAGGTCAGCTACCTGAACCTGGTCGCTTCCTACCTGAACGCAGCCGGTCAATTGAATCTCGCCGTAGGGCGTGAGGTGATCCCATGAAGTGTCCGGTGTTGAAGCTGTTTGTCATCTCGCTGCTCCTGGCATCAGGCCTGTTTCTGGCCGGCTGCCGCGATGCCAAGTCTGATCCCAAGGCGGAAGCGCCGGCGCCCGCGGTGGTCGAGCACGAACAGGACTTCAACGCCATCGAGGTGGACCATCCGGAGCAATTTCCGCTGGCCCCGGCGGTCACGCATGAGTCCGCCGCGCAGTTGAGCGTGACGGGAACCGTCAGTCCTGACATCTCGCGCAGCGTCCCGGTCATTTCGATTGCCACCGGCCGCGTAGTAGAGATACACGCCCGCCTCGGCGACGTTGTGAAGAAGGGCCAGGTGCTCCTGCGGGTGCAAAGCTCGGACATGTCCGGAGCGTTTTCCGACTATCGAAAAGCAGTGGCCGACGAGCAACTGGCGCGTACCCAACTGGAGCGTTCGCAGCTTCTGTACGGCAAGGGGGCTATCTCGCTGAATGATCTGCAGGTATCACAAGACATCGCACACAAGGCCAGGGTGGATGTGGAGAACACCACGGAGCGGCTTCGCCTGCTCGGCGGTAACCTCGACCATCCAGCCGCGATTGTGGAGATTCGCGCTCCGGTCTCCGGCGTGATCACCGACCAGCAGGTCACCAATTCGGCGGGCGTAGCGGGGCTCGGTTCGCCCAATCCCTTCACCATCTCCGATTTGAGCAATGTGTGGATTCTCTGCGATGTCTATGAAAATGATCTACCCAATGTGCATATCGGAGAAACTGCGGAAATCCGCCTGAACGCCTACCCTGACCGGACGTTCAACGGCCGCATCAGCAACGTCCTGCCGGTCCTCGATCCAACGCTGCGCACAGCCAAAGTGCGGATTGAGGTCCACAATCCGGGACTGATGCGCGTGGGCATGTTCGTTACCGCAACCTTTCACGGAACGAAGAAAGAACCTCATACCCTGGTTCCGGCCACGGCCATTTTGCATTTGCACGATCGCAATTGGGTCTACATTCCCACGGGCGGCAAGAAGTTTCGGCGGGCCGAGGTCATTGTTGGTCAAACCATTGTCGGTCAGACCATAGAAAACAACATGCAGGAGATTATTTCCGGCGTGCAGCCCGGCCAGCAGGTTGTCAGGAACGCCCTGGTGTTCCAGAACACGGTGGAACAGTAACGGTGGAGCAATAAACAGATGATTCGCAAAATCGTCGATTTTTCGATGGAGAACCGCCTGCTTGTGCTGGCAGGGGTCGTTCTGCTGCTGGGCTGGGGCGCGATTTCCTTCCATCAACTCCCCGTGGAAGCGTATCCCGACGTGGCCAACAATTATGTGGAGATCATCACCCAGTGGCCGGGGATTTCCGCGGAGCAAATCGAACAGCAGGTCACCGTCCCGCTGGAAGTCGCGATGAACGGCATTCCCCATGTGGTGCATCTGCGCTCGTTTTCCCTGTTCGGGCTCTCGGACGTGAAACTGGTTTTCGATGACGAAGAAGAGAACGCCTGGAACCGAGAGCGCGTGCTGGAGCGGCTCTCGCAGGTCGCATTGCCTCCGGGCGTGGTTCCCCAGATGGGGACCGACTGGAGTCCTGTAGGCCAGATATATTTCTTCACCCTGAGAAGCACGAATCCCAACTATGACGTGATGGAATTAAAGTCCATCGAAGATTGGGTCGTCGAAAAAAACTTCAAGACCGTTCCCAACGTGGTTGACGTTGCCAGCTTTGGCGGTCCGACCCGCGAATATCAGGTGCGCATTGATCCCGGCAAACTGGTCGCCTACGGTCTCAGCCTGGCCCAGGTGGAGCAGCAGCTTACCAACAACAATGCCAACGCGGGTGGAAGCTTCATCGAAGCGGGCTTGCAGCAGATCAACATCCGTGAAGTGGGACTGGTCAGGAACATACACGATATCGAAAACACCGTGATTCTGACCAAGACCGGCACGCCGTTGCGATTGAAAGATGTTGCTGTCGTTGCGCAAGGCCCCAAAATCCGGCTCGGTCAGTTTGCCCGGGCCATTCATCGCGAGGACGGGAAAATCGTCGACAACGATGACGTGGTGTCGGGCATCGTGCTCCTGCGCAAAGGCGCCGATGCGGACGAGGTGCTCGCCGGTATCCACGCCAAGGTCAAGGAACTGAATGAACGTATTTTACCCGCGGGCGTAAAAGTCGTGCCGTTCATCGATCGCAGTGACCTGGTCCAATTCACCACCCACACGGTGCTGAAAAACCTTACTGAAGGCATCATTCTGGTCGTGGTCATTTTATTTCTGTTTCTCGGAAACGCCCGCGGGGCGTTGATTGTCGCCCTTACCGTCCCTTTCTCGTTGTTGTTTGCGGCGACCTGCCTCAAGTTGAAGGGCATTCCGGCCAATCTGCTGTCCCTCGGCGCGCTGGATTTCGGGATGGTTGTGGACGGCGCCGTCGTGATGGTGGAGAACATCGTCCGCCACATGAGCCATGGCGAAAACAACTACAAGACGCCGACCGAGCGCATCCGTGACGCGGCGCATGAAGTACAGCGCCCGGTCTTCTACGCTATCGGAATCATCATCACCGCGTACCTGCCGATATTCACTCTGCAGCGCGTGGAAGGCCGTTTGTTTCATCCCATGGCATGGACGGTGGCTTTCGCGCTCCTCGGCGCGCTTCTGTTCTCGATCATTGTCGCGCCGGTCCTGGCGAGCGTGCTGTTCAGGAAGGGTGTGCGCGAATGGCGTAATCCGGTCATGGAATTTCTGAAAACGCAATTTCGCCGGTCCGTCAAATGGGCCATTGAACAGCGGCTGGTTACGGTGGGCGGAGCGGGGCTGGTCCTTTGTCTCACTGCGTATCTCGTCTTGGGCGGAGTGATCGGTTCCGAGTTTCTTCCTCACCTCGACGAAGGCGCGCTGTGGGTGCGCGGCACGCTTGCTCCCAGCACCGGACCGACGGAAGGCATCCGGCTTGCGAACCAGGCCCGCATCGTACTGTGCTCTTTTCCCGAGGCCACCGAATGTACCAGTCAGGTGGGACGCCCGGATGACGGCACCGACAGCACGGGCTTCTTCAATACCGAGTACTACGTCGGCTTGAAGCCTAAAGAGGCGTGGCGTCCTGTCTTCCACCAGAACAAGGAAAGACTGATCGCGGCCATGGACCGCGAATTGGAAAAGATCCCCGGAGTCCTGTGGAACTTCTCCCAGCCCATTGCCGACAACATGGAAGAGGCGGTAAGCGGCGTCAAAGGCCAGCTCGCCACCAAAATCTATGGCGACGACCTGAAGGTCCTCGAGGAAAAAGCCGACCAGGTCATGAACGTCATGCGCCAGATCAAGGGGGTTGAGGACCTTGGTGTCTTGCGGGTCCTGGGGCAGCCGAACCTCGAGTTCCAGGTGGACCGCCTGCAGGCCTCGCGCCACCAGATCAATGTCGCGGATGTTCAGGATGCCGTACAGACCGCCGTTGGAGGAACCGCCTTCACTCAGGTGTTGCAGGGTGAGCAGCGCTATGACCTGGTGATGCGCTATCTTCCGCAATACCGCAACACGAAAGAGGCCATCGAGAACATCCGCCTGTTGTCGCCGTCGGGGGAACGGGTCGCACTGTCGCAGCTTTGCACGATCGTCGAACGGGACGGTGGTTCCGAAATCTACCGCGAAGGCAACCAGCGCTATATCGCCATCAAGTACAGCGTGCGCGGACGGGACCTTGGCGGCGCTGTGGAGGACGCTATTCAAAAGGTGGATGCACAGGTCCAGTTGCCGCGCGGGTACCACATCGATTGGGAAGGCGAATACGAAAGCGAAAAGCGCGCCGAGGCGCGGCTGCTGATCATCGTGCCGCTTACCCTGCTTCTCATTTTTGTGATTCTTTACACCATGTTTCGCTCGTTCAAATGGGCGCTGTTGGTCCTGCTGAACCTGGCTGTCGCTCCGGTTGGAGGGTTGCTGGCCCTGCAATTCAGCGGCACCCATTTCAGTGTTTCTTCGGGAATCGGATTTCTGGCGTTGTTTGGCGTCTCCGTCCAGGTCGGCGTAATCATGCTCGAGTACATCAATCAGCTCCGCGCGCGAGGACATACCATTGAAGACTCCGCGATCGAGGGCGCGGTGCTCAGACTTCGCCCCATCATTATGACCATGCTGGTGGCGACCTTCGGCTTGCTGCCGGCCGCGCTGTCCCATGGCATCGGCTCCGACTCGCAGCGTCCTTTCGCCATCGTCATTGTCGGAGGCCTGGTGGCGGACCTGGTCATGAGCATCTTCCTGCTCCCGACCCTGTATGTGTGGTTCGCGAAGGAAGGCGATAGACTCCCCGAGCCGGAAGCGGGCTTCGAAGAGAATGCGTAGCAATCCGTACGCGAGTGGCGAATCAAGTTAGGATAAGCAGTCCAGGGACGCACAAAGGAGTCAGATCGGTGACCAAGCAGGAAGTTCGCGCTCGCATCGAGGACGTGGGCATCATTCCCGCAGTCCGCGTGTCTTCCGCCGAGGAGGCCATTTTTGCCGCGGAAACGGTCAACCGTGGCGGCATTGCGGTCGCGGAAATCACCGTGACGGTGCCCGGAGCCATGGACGTAATCTCAGATCTGGCCCGCCGGATTCCGGAGATGGTCGTGGGCGCCGGAACGGTCTTGGATATCGAGACGGCGAGGCAGTGTTTGGATTCCGGGGCAAAATTCCTGACCAGCCCGGGACTTGTTCTGGAAGTCGTGGAGTTTGCGGCAAAGCACGAAGTCGCCGTTTTTCCCGGCGCGATGACCGCAACCGAAGTCATTACAGCATGGAAGGCCGGCGCCGACCTGGTCAAGATTTTCCCGTGCGCCCCGGTAGGCGGTGACAGTTACATCCGCGCGCTGAAAGCGCCCCTGCCGCACGTGCCGTTAATTGCCTCGGGAGGCGTGAACCAGCAGACGGCGTTGAATTTCATTCTGGCGGGCGCGGCAGCGCTGGGCATCGGCGGAGAGTTGATTCCGAAAGAAGCTGTACAACAAAGGCAGGCGGAACGCATCCTGGAGCTGGCCCGCAGGTTCATCAAGCTGGTAAAGAACGCGCGCAGCCGGATGGCACAATGATCGTTCTGGCCGGGATACTGTCGCCAATCCTGACTGATCCTAGATCTCAACCATGGTCCTGATAGAGCTTGAATAGCGATTGAGTAAATCCTTCAACTCCTCCGGCGCAATCGGCTTTGTAATGTAGTCATCCATTCCAGCCGCGAGACAGCGTTCTTTGTCCCCCACCATGGCGTGAGCGGTCATGGCAATGACAGGAATGCGGTTCCCGGACATTTTCTCTCTCTTCCGAAGCAGCGCGGTCGCTTCCAAGCCGTCCATCTCGGGCATCTGAACGTCCATGAGCACCAGGTCAAATGAGTCTTTTTCCAGGGCCGCCAACGCTTGTTTGCCGTTCCCTGCAACCGTCGGCTTGTGCCCCTGCTTCTCCAGTAAACGGACGGCGAGCACCCGGTTTACGGCGTTATCCTCGACCAAGAGGATGCGCAGGTGATGGCCATTCTCGCGGAGAGAGTGCCGCGTAACCAGGTCAGGCGCGGCGTCTCTCGTTGGTGTTGTCCCCAGCGCAACCAAAACAGCGTTTAATAGTTCTGTCTGTCCAATGGGCTTGGTCAGATAAGCGGCGATGCCTACTTCCCGGCAGCGTTTGGCGTCGCCACGCTCGCCGTTGGAGCTTAGCATCATGATGGTGGCCGCTCCCCACTCCGGGTGCCTCTTCATGGACTCTTGGATGCGCTTAGCCAATGCGAATCCGTCCATTTCCGGCATTTGAGCATCGACAAGAATGAGCGGGAAATTTTTTCCTGACTCGCGGGCCTCTCTCAAGGCGGCTATCGCCTGGGCTCCGCTTTCCACGGCCAGCGCCCTTGTGTGCCAGCCGGCAAGTATTTTCAGCAGGATTTGCCGGTTTGTCGCGTTGTCGTCCACGACCAGCACTCGCATGTCACGCAAAGTCGAAGGGTCCCTTGGGACGATGGTCCTTGTGGACACCTTTTGCAGGCCAAAGCGGGCCGTGAAATGGAAACGGCTGCCCTTGTTCATGTCACTTTCCACCCAGATTTGTCCGTGCATGAGTTCGACCAACCGGGACGAAATGGTAAGACCCAATCCCGTGCCGCCATAGGTGCGGCTCATGGACCCGTCAGCTTGCGTAAAGGCCTCAAAGATTGCGGCTTGCTTCTCCACAGGAATTCCGATGCCGGTATCGGAAACTGTGAAATGGAGCAGGATATCCTCGCTCGTTCTCGTCTCAGTCTGGAGGGAAAGGACCACTTCGCCTTGTTCGGTGAACTTGATGGCGTTGCCGACTAGATTCACGATCACCTGTCGCAACCGCCCCGGGTCTCCCACCAGCGCTTGCGGAACGTCGGGCTGGACATCGTAGGCAAGCTCCAGCCGCTTTTCATGTGCGCGGATACTTAGAGCTTTCATCATGGTGCCAATGGTGTCTCCAAGATTGAAGTCAATCGCTTCCATCTCCAGCTTGCCGGCCTCGATCTTGGAGTAATCCAGGATTTCATTGATGAGAAGAAGCAGGGAATCGGCGGACGACTTCGCCATGTTTAAATACTCGCGTTGTTCGGTGTCCAGTTCTGTATCGAGGACCAGGTCCGTCATTCCCATGATTCCATTCATGGGCGTGCGAATTTCATGGCTGATGTTGGCCAGGAACTCCGACTTCACTCGCGAAGACTCCAATGCCGCGTCACGCGACTGCTCCAGCTCGGTTTCCATGCGTTTCCGTACGGCTATGTCCGCCAGCAAAGTTTCATTGACATGCTCCAACTCCGCGGTCCGGCTCTGGACCTGTTTCTCCAGCTGCCCGTAGGATTCGATGGAAAACGCATTCAAAATTCTGGCGACGAACAATGCCGCCAGCACGCTGCAGGCTGCGCGAAAAATCTGGACGGGCAGGCCAACAACATTTTCGAACCAGATGTAATTCATCCAGGTCGCGGGCGGAAAAGATGCTTGGGGAACAATGACGCCGGCGAAGAACGCATAGACGACAAAAACGGCCGCCATGAGCCGCAGGTTGCGAATGGTCGCCGCAGAATTCAGCTCTTTGATTTCGCGGGATTGACTCTGCCGGAAGAGCCCCGCCGCGGCTAAAAGTGAGGCCGGAAATGCCAGGCAATAACGCGTAAGAACGTCGCTTGTTACATGCCATGGATGACTCAGGCCGGTTCGAAGCCCGTAGAAGCTCACCCCGGCCGCAAACAGTAACGACGCAATGAGCGACGCGCGCTCCAGCCACTTGAACCTGGAGTTGTCCGGGGCAACGGACCTGATGCCAAAAGCCAGAAGAAAGAGATACGAACTCAAGCCGCAGTAGAACCCCATTATCGTGATCAGTCGAAACGGTAACGGGCCCCAATAGGTTTCTCCAAGCAAACGAAACATATCTGACCACTCACTCGCTGCATGAAGGAACCCAAAGCCGGCCAGAAGCAACAGAAGACTTCGCAGCCTGAGAGCGCTGCGCTTGTCCTGCTTGAGCAGAATAGCTGTCCCAAACAGGAAGAACGACAGCCCGTAAATGAAAAACACCACCGGCATGTGTTGGCCTGCGAACTCTGAAAGAGAAATCGTCCCCTGCGATCTTCGTGAGAAGGGAATACCCCGATGACCTGCGCTTTTTGCCAAGCCCGGGGCTTCCAATCTCCCACAATCCAGGGACCCCTACATGTGTCTGTGATGGGCCTACGGTTGGATGTCCCGTGTCGACCCCACATTGGTAAGTTCGGCATTTTAGCCGTAAGAGTTTAGCAAACCACCAGTCTCGCCAATTCCAGGATTTGGCGGGCTTCAGGGCCTTGCCAAGGGCGCTAGTTTGATGCTATATTTCGATTATTCTGGAATTATTGGAATAACAAAATGACCAAACTCGATACAGCCCAGGTTGCCCGCTACGCCGACATGTTTTCCGCCATGGGAACCGAACCGCGGCTGCGCATTGTGCGGCTGCTGCTGGCGGCACATCCGGATGGTCTGGTTGCGGGCGAAATCGGCGAGGAACTGGAGATTCCAGGTTCCACGCTCTCGCATCATCTGGATAAGCTGCGGAATGAAGACTTGATCGCCATGCGGCGCGAGGGCACGTTTCTTCGCTACACGGCCAACACTTCCGCGCTGGAAGAATTGCTGGGCTTTTTGTTTGCCGAGTGTTGCACGCGCAGCAAAGCCGTTGAACCCCAGAAGATCCTCTGCTGCCGCTAGAAGCAATGAGAAGCAAGGAGACGATCCATGAGCATTCCAGAAGCAGATCAAGCTGTAAGCCAAGCCGCCAACGCTGTCCCTGACACAGTCAAGGAAAAATACGGTGAAGCAGCGCGGCGCGTTGCCGCCGGGACGACAACCGGATGTTGTGAGCCTCCTTCCTGTTGCGGCACAGACCCCGATCCTGTCACCCGGGACCTCTACGATGCTGCTCAATTGACCGGCCTGCCGGAGAACGCGGTCAAAGCTTCGCTTGGCTGCGGGAATCCTACGGCCCTCGCCCAGCTTCATCCCGGCGAAACGGTGTTGGACCTTGGCTCAGGCGGCGGGATTGACGTCTTGTTGTCCGCCAGGCGCGTGGGCCCCGAGGGCAAAGCCTACGGCCTGGACATGACGGATGACATGCTGGCGCTGGCCCGCGAGAATCAGCGCAAAGCGGGAATCGGCAACGTCGAATTCCTGAAAGGCGAAATGGAGAACATTCCTCTGCCCGATTGCACGGCAGACGTGATTATCTCGAACTGTGTCATCAATCTTTCCGCCGACAAGGACCGGGTGCTGCGTGAGGCGTTCCGCGTCCTGAAACCGGGCGGGCGCTTCGCGGTCTCCGACGTGGTGGTGCGCGGTACCGTTCCCGCGGAAGTCCGCAAGAACATGCTGCTCTGGGTGGGCTGCATTGCCGGTGCGCTGGAAGAGTCCGATTACAGGACAAAGCTTGCCGCTGCCGGTTTTGAATCCATCGAGATGGAACCCACGCGTGTTTACACCATCGAGGATGCCCGTGCTTTTCTGGCTGCGGAGGGCGTGGATGTGGATGCCATGGCTCCCCAGGTGCAAGGAAAGTTTATGAGCGCTTTTGTCCGTGCCCGGAAACCCGACTGCGGTTGCGGGCCGGGTTGCTGCCACTGAGCCGCGACGAAAGAGCCTTAACCACAGAGGACACAAAGGAACACGGAGGAAAACAAAATCAAAAAGCGGTTGTTGATTGCAAAATTGTCCTTGTCCTCTTTGCTCGTTTCAGTGAAAGGCTTTGTCTTCTTCCTCTGTGTTCCTTTGCGTCCTCTGTGGTTAAAGTTTTGCTGTGTTCAGAAACAGGAAAGTCGAATAACATGAAAAGACGCTACAATGTCCTCTTCTTGTGCACCGGCAATTCGGCGCGCTCGATCATGGCTGAAGCCATCCTGCGTCAGAAAGGGTCCCCGGGCTTTTCGGCATACAGCGCGGGCAGCCATCCGGCGGGGGCCGTCCGCGCGGAGGCGTTGCGTCAATTGGAAGCCGCGCACCTTCCCACAGACGGATTACGCAGCAAAGGATGGGAAGAATTCAGCCGTCCCGGAGCGCCGCGTATGGACTTTGTATTTACCGTGTGCGATTCAGCCGCCAGGGAAGCGTGTCCCATTTGGCCGGGCCAGCCGATGACCGCGCACTGGGGCGTGCCTGATCCTGCCGCGGTCGAAGGCCCGCCGGAGGAGATCAGCCGCGCTTTTCGGAACGCTTTTGTGATGCTGGACCGGCGTATTGGTCTTTTCATCTCACTGCCTTTCGCAACCTTAAGCCAGCTTGCTATTCAAAATGCGATTGATCGCGTTGGAGCCCAATGACCTCTACCGCGCGCAACGCTACCGCAGAATTCCTGGGAACGGCGTTTCTACTGATGGCCGTGGTGGGGTCGGGCATGATGGCCGAAGCGCTCGCCGGCGGCAACGTCGCACTGGCCTTGCTGGCCGTCATTCTTGCAACTGGCACGGTGCTGGTGGCGTTGATACTGACCTTCCAGCCGATTTCCGGCGCCCACTTCAATCCGGCCGTGACTGTTGCCCTGGCCACACAGCGTGAAATTCGGTGGAGTGCTGTTCCGGTTTACATCGTGGCCCAGTGCGGCGGGGCGCTGGCCGGAGTGGCGCTTGCCCACGCGATGTTCGGGAAAGCGGTGGTCCAGGTCTCGACTCATCCGCGCAGCGGAGCGACGCAATTGTTGAGCGAGTTCATAGCCACATTTGGGTTGCTCATGGTGGTCTGGGGATGCGCCCGGTCGCGTCCGGGCGCTGTCCCATTTGCCGTGGGGGCTTACATTACGGCGGCCTGCTGGTTTACGGCCTCCACTTGCTTTGCCAACCCCGCGGTCACGCTGGCGCGCCTCTTCACCAATACTTTTACCGGCATTCGTCCCGCGGACGCGCTTGGTTTCGTCGCCATGCAGTTTGCGGGAGCGCTGGCTGCGACCGCATTGTTCCGCTGGCTCAGTGGAGCGCCACTGGTAAAAGACGGCGAAAAATGAACAATCCAGGGGCGCAGATTGATCGGAATCTACGCTCACGGCGTAGCGGTATCGATGTCGCGCCGGTCGAGCCACTCGCTAAGACAGGCCTGAGCGTTACCCTGCAATACGTGGAATTGAATGCCGATCAGGCCTTCACTGCTGACCCAGGCAACCTCGCCTTTGCCCTCAATGGAGCCTCCGAAGGGCAGTTCAAAAGCGAACTGGACGGCGGAACCGGAAGGACAACCGCTCAAACACCAGACCGCCATGCCGCCTTCGCTGAGGTTGGAAATGGTGGCTTTTGCTTCCTTGCCGTCCACCTTCAAGACCACGGGCGCTGTCAGCGGATGGCGGAAGTAGCGTTTTCTTTCCGCCGCCATCATGGGGGCCGCGGTGCGTAACGTGTGGAACATTTTTTCTTCGGTCATCGGCCCATGCACGATGAAATTGGCCCCTGCATGAAGAGCGCTGCCGGCTTCTTTCGTCGTCTGCACGTATGCAAACACCACACTGAATTTGTTGGAAGTGCCGCGGCGCAGGCCCTCCAGCAATTCCACCGTGCCTTCCACGCTCATGTCCACGATGATGCCGTCAATCTTGCGACGCGCAATGTAGTCCCTGGCCGACATCGCGCTTGGGGCGCAGTTTAAACGTCCCTGAAGCCTCTGGATGGAACTGGCCATGGTCTTAAACACCGGATAGTCGTCACAAACCACCAGAAACTCCAGGTTCTGTTCGTCTTTCTGAATAGAGTCTCCACCGGCAGCCATGGCTGAGCTTGCGCCCCCTGATGTGTGATAGGAATTGGCTTAAGTTAGTGTACGTCCTGACCGAATGTGACTTTGGTAAAGTTTTGCAGCAAAGAGCGGAATTCTCATCTTTGGTAACCAATGCTATGACCGCTCTGATTTTCCCGGTTCCCACGCATCGCCCCATTCGGCCTTGCGCGCGCTCCTGTAGTCCTGCTTCTGCGACCGGGCGACCGTACGCGACTCAATGCCACCGGGCGAGCACAGGGTAAGCTCCACGTGGCCTCCGCGTTTTTGCGGATGGCGCAGAATGCGCGCCCCGGCCGGAGTCAAATTTTGCCGGCAGGCCACAAGGTAAGAAAACTTCTCGTCTTCGTAGCCCAATGCGCCTCCTTTGAGCTGCCTGTGCTGCGACGTTCGTTCCAGGCGCTGGGCGAAATGGCACCAGTCGTCCGTGGACGCCAACGGGCATGCAGCAGCGTGCGGGCAGGGAGCCAGAATGTGCGCGTCCACGGCAATCAGCAAAGAGCGCGCGACTGTGATAACGCCAAAACCAGGCGTTGTGCCCGGCTCAAGAATCACCAGGAACTGCCGGGCGCAGTTCCAAGCCTGGCGAACCAGCGTTGCCGCGGCAGAAGGCGGAAGTTCACCCAGGGCGTAGGAAATCACCACCAGGTCGTGCGGGACGCAAGTCAGCCCCCTACGCAGGTCCTGTCGCACCCACCCGGCATTGCCCGGAACGGCGCTTTGTGCGGCGAGCTTTCGCGCGATCCCGATGAGCGCGGCATCGTTTTCTATCGCCGTAGCCTGCTGGATGGACGGAAACACTTCTGCCGCGGCAAACAAAGAGGTCCCCGGTCCAGAGCCCAGATCGAGCACGCTGATGATGTCCGATTCCGGAGCCAGCTTTCGCAGTTCAGAAAAGACGCGCCAATTGGCCGCGTAGGTTGCCGGCAGGCGGACCGCAAGATAGGCGGCCCGCTGTGCGGAGGTGGTCAGCGCCGGCAACTTGACGCCGGCGGTTTTGTAGTGCCGCGTAAGCTCGGCGGAAGCCTGCGCCAGCGAAGTCCGGTCGAGGCCTTCGGTCTGCTGCTGAATCGCGTCTCGCAGTTTCTGAGGAAGGCGCATGATGAACGCTCAGCGCGCCCGCGGGCCCGCCGCCGGGATGAAGTCAGTCTTTATACTTCACCGAGCATCCATACGGACGCGTGGCCGGATCGGTGACTGGCTTGCCTGCCATCGCCGCCTGCAGCGCGGAGGAGACATAGTTTCTTGAATTCGCAATGTCCGCCGCGTCCGAAGTCGGGTGGTCGTCAATCGCGCCGTTGTAGATCAAAGTTCCCCGAGGATCGATGATATACATGTGCGGCGTGGTCCTGGCGGCATAGAGGTGCCCCAGGTTGCCATCGGGATCGAGCAGCACGGCGGTAGGAGAGGCTTTGGTTTTCCGGACGTATTCGTTCTCCTCCCCGGCGGTCACGTATCCCTGCGTGCCTGGCGCGGAAGAGATCACCGTGAACCACACCACGCCCTTGGCCGTCCATTCCTTCTGCAAATGCTGCATATTGCCGCTGTCATAATGCTTCCTGGTATAAGGGCAACCCTGGTTGTGCCACTCCAGCACCACGTACTTGCCTTTGTAATCGGACAGGTGATGCGTCTTGCCGTTGCTGTCGCTCGCCGTGAAGTCAGGCGCCGCTTCGCCGACTCTGGCGGCCAGCGCGGTGACGAGCAGAATGAAAAGAGCGAAAAGATAAAGGGCCGAACGAACCAGATTTCTCATGGATGAAGTCTCCTTTCCATTTCCTTGCTTATTTTATTCCTGACTGCGCCCGGCTTCTACCGTTCAGCCGCCGGAACGTCAATTGTGTATGCGGTCTCGCCGGGCAATACCAGAACGCCTTGCAGGTGGGGAACCGGCTTCAGAAGCTGGTCTGATTTCTGCAACGCGATCTGCGCGCCCCGGGCGAGGACAGAAAGCTTTTGCGGAGCAACGTTCTCCACCTGGTCCGCGTGCAACGGGAAGAACTCCGCCTGGCGGAGCGGACGGCCCGCGTCAACGATCAACACGAAGCTCCCTTTGCGGGACTCGGCCCTGGCTTTCCAGTGGCGCGGAAGCGGCTGGGGTACGAGTTTGTGCGCGTTGGTAAACAGAGGAGCGACGCTGGGATCATCCTTGGGGCTCGATGAAACAGACAGCGCAAGATGAAGCTGGGCGTGGTCGGGAAGGCAGACTTCGCGGCAAACCAGCCATTTGGCGTCGAGTCCAATTTCCGCGCGCGAGTTGGCGCTGAGACTCTTGGACGCTTGGACGGGGACCAGCAACAGGACGTCGTCGTGGTAGCCATAGTCGGCGAGGTGCGCGGTCTGCATCTTCTCCGGACGCGGCCACTGGATTTCGCCGGCGCTGAATCCCGGAGGAAGCTGCCATTGCAAGACCGGCGGCTGGCCGGAGTCTCCGGGATTCACCCAGTAGATGTGCCAGCCTTTTTCCAGTACGAAGTGAACGCCGAGCCAGACCTGTTGCCCCGGGCTGGCGGCTGTCTGCTGCGCCAGCAGTTCGAGTTGGGTATGTTTGGCCGCGATCTTTTCGGACCAAGAGACATTGCAGCAGGCAAGCAGGAAAAAACAGGACATCACGCGGCGAAAAGGCATTTCTCGAAACGACTCCATCTGAGGGGAGATTCTACTGCGCTCTATGGGCGAAAAAAAGAGCGCCGGCGGACCGGCGCTCTGAGGTCTATGTATGTTAAGCCCTATGGCAGAACGTAGCGCAGGCTGAGGTAGCCCATGCCAAGGTGAGCATTCTTAGGCGCGCCCGCGGCCACAAACCACGGACTGCGGGTCACGTAAGACGCCTGGGTGACCAGCAATACGGCGCCGTATTGCGGGTTTTTCCAGAAGGTTTGGGTCCAGTCGATGGTCCCTTCCTGAATGGAGCGGTTGGCGATGTTAGCCGAGTTCGGTCCGCCGAAGCCAATGAAGGGCTTGGTAACCGCCGCTGACGTGATATCGGGGAAGAAGTTACGCTGGAAATAAGCCCCTCCGTAATACACCCCGAACTGACTCTTGGGCTGAGGCCGGAACTCGAAACCGGTGACGACATCGCCGGCGTGAACGCCCGACGTGCGTACGTCGAACGTGTTGGGAGCGGTACCGGTTTGTACTGGAGCCACCACAAACTGTGGGCCCATGCCGATCAGATACCGGCCTATTCCGTAGCCCCACATGCCGTATCCGACAAAGTTGATATTTTTGTTGCCGGAGCCTTTCCACAGCTCCACGTTAATACCGCCATTAAATCCTCCACCGACCGTTGAATGCGAAGTGAATACTCCGGTGGCCCCAGGAATAACGGTAACTTTAGCCGTCGTCATTAAACCGCCGGCTTCGACGTGGAATTGTCTGCCGCCATAACTCTTGTCATACGCAAACTTCGTAAGGAAGTCGGGCGCAACGTTGGGTGCCCCGGGAGAGGCGCCCTGGTCAACTTGTCCGACCCCCCCCGTCAGCGCGGCGTTGAAGCCACTGGGGAAAACCACTTCCGCTCCCTGGCCTCCAAACTGTTGCGGGTTCTGGATGGCCGCGGCCCACTGGAAGTTATCGTTGATGTGATAAGTGGCCCGGAACTCAGCCGCACGCGTATAGTTGACGCCTACGTGGGTCTGCGCATCTTCGCCAAGAGTGGTGAAGATATCGCTGGGATTGGGTGAAAGTCCCGCCCGGTTTGGCGATTGCAGGCCCCAGGTTTGTCCGCCCAGGAACTCCCACTTGCCCCGCTTCAGGTCCAGCCAGTAGAGGCGCAGACGGTCGGTGTGGGGATTGGAAGTGACAAACACGTTGGCCGCATCGTTGCCGTTAAAGTCGAACTCCACGTAGCCGGTAATGTCATTCTCGCCGTATTTGGCGTGGGTCTTTATGTTGAACCGGGAGTACTGCCCGGTTGAGCGGTATTCGGTGAGATGTCCCTGCACCGTGTTGCTGAACGGGATGGCCCAGAAGTTGGTCGCGGTCACGTTGCCGGTATTGGTGCTGCGGAAAACGTTCTCAAAGTCCACAAAGCCGCCGGGAGTGAATTCCGCTGCGCCGATGCGGAACGAGAGAGGAGATTCTTTCTTGTCGTCCTGAAGGGGACGGGCGGCCACGTTGACCGGGCCGGCTGTGCGCAGCGAGGCATCCACCACGCGCGCGGAAGTGGAATCGGACGCGGCGACCGTCTCTGGTTTATCAGCAACCTGCTTCTGCAGTCTCTCAATTTGCTGTTGCTGCTGGGCAATTTGTTGCTGTTGAGCGGCTAGCGCTTCGCGCATGGCCTTGATTTGTGCCGCTACGGAATTTGGATCGTCGGCTGGCGGATTGGCCGCCTGGCCAAAGGCCAGGCCCGAGGCCAGCACCAGAAAACTCATTTTATGTAGCAATCTCATTACGCTGCTCTCCTTGTTTCGACTGATTCCCACTTGATTACCTAAATGTCATTCGAGGCTTGTTGGTTACGTTTGACTGCTTTGTTGTCTTTGATACTGAACCCGGCTCTGAATGTCTCGCGAAAGTCCCCAAAACATTAATCGAAAGTCGCGAATATTGGAAGAGAAATATTGTAAAGAAAGCGCCGCTATCCCGCTTTTTGTTCGCCGGGGAGCGGCCGACTTAGTTTTCCACATGCGCCAGGAAAGAGCCGGTCTCGATGGTTCCAGCGCGTTTTACCTGGACAAATATGCGGTAGTCGCCGGCTTGCGGAAATCCGTAGAGGAACGAAACCTCCGGGGTCCTGGCATCGTTGCCCATTCCCGCCATGCTGCTCATGCTCGCGTCCGGCGCGACGCCCTGCGCCACATTCAGCGCCGCCATGGACACCGACCCGGAAGGATGTATGTGCGCAAAGGCCTTGCCATCGTTGCTCATGAAGACCGCGTGTCCCGCCATGCCCATATATTGCTCGACGCCCTTGGCCGGGGCGCCGTTCTGGTCTTCGATACGGAAGCGAAACCACATCGGCTGTTTTGCTTTGAGCGGCGACGTGTCCCGTTCCCAGACCATGCGATAGCCGTCCGCGAGCTGGGCAACTTTTTCGGCGGGCGCCAGGCTGCTCTGGCCGGAATCGTCTCCCATGAGCGGCCTGCCGGCGACGTTACCCAGATCAATTGTGCCTACCTGAGTTTCCGGGAACCCGCTTTGGTGCACGATGTCCGCGTAAATCTGGTAGTGTCCAGCGGGCATTGCCGGAAGAGCTTGAAAGAATTCTCCTGTCCCGGCTTCGGCGGGATGCAGGTGCCAGAAACTCTGCATGTCCGGCATGCGCACGAGGAAAAGATGCACCAGATGCCCATGGTCGGGGACCAGATCGTCGAGCCGCAAGCGGTCCCAGCGTTCCATTCGAAACTGGTTTACCGGGGACACGTTAGGGTTGTCCAGAGTCAACTGGAGCAAACTGCCCGGCTGCAATAACGCCGTGACATGAGGAAGCTTGTAAATAGTTTGCGCGTTGGCCTCAGCCTCTGTTCCCCACCACCAATTTGCGAGAAACAATGCCGTGACTACAAGGACGGCGGCAGTTCCCATACGCCAGCGCGCGCGCCGGATTTGCGCCGGGGATGGCGGCTGGTCCGGACCGAGGTCCGCATCGCGGTTGGCGGCGCCGATGATGCCAACCAGTCCCAGCACCAGCAACAATCCCAGGACGCTCAGCAGTATGCCCAGGGTCTTCTGCATGCGAAAAGAAGTTGTGGCAACGGCCGCGACGGGGACCGCCATGGTCCCTTTTCCTTTGTCGCCGTCGGCGTTGATCTGCACTTTCCACGATCCGCGGGCCATGATCCACAATTTGCCGGAAAACGTGGAGGGATCATTGGCCAGGGGCAACGCCGTATCGGGCCTGGGCGCCAGATTGGCTCCCGGACCGCCCATCTGCATGGGCAGAATTTCCACCCGCGTTACTCCCGGCGAGACGCTGTGGACTTCAATTTCGGCTACGCCGGGAATCACCGCGGGCGGGCGGATGGTGACCATCAGGGAATACGGTCCTGCCGGGCCTTGATAGTAGATATCCGGGCTGCCAACGTGGGCCAACGCGGCCAGCGGCAGCGAGACCAGGACGAGCAACAGGATTGTCGCGCGGAGTTTTATGGTCATGATTTCTAACGGCGTACCCGGCGCATCCAATCGCCCAGGGTAATACCCAGACGCGTGCTCAAGATTGCGGCCACGAATGCCAGGGCCAGGTTAACGGCGAATCGCGTCCCCGTTTCAAATTGCACGAAGACATTGCGTATCTCCGGAGCGGACGACGGTTCGGCATAGTAAAAGTATTGCGTGCCGAAAAAGGCGTTGCGCGAGCCGGGAGAATTCAGGAAAGTCCCGAAGGGCCATTGCACGACCACGAACACGATCACGAATGCCGATCCCACGATGGCCGCCTGGAGCCACTTGTTCCAGTTCTTCGCCGCGATTCTCGGCCAGAGAAGGTCCAGCGCAAAGGCCGGCGCGATCAGCAGAATCGGGAAGTGCAAAGGAATAAAGTGCGTGACGTGCTGATACACCGGCCCCAGCTTGGGTTCTCCGGGGAACAGCGGGAAGATCCAGAGCGCCAGCAGGAAGAAGAGTGTGTACACTCCGGTCATGGCGGTCCGTGCCCAGCGCCAGCCGGACGCGCGGGCGATCGATTCCAGCAGGACCGGAAGCCAGATGCTGACGGCCAGATACATGATGGCGCTATGCATCAGGATGCGGTTGGTGTACTCCAGCTTGAACACCATATCCAGAATCACCATGAATCCGCCGGAGAGCAGGAGCATCCATTGCAGGTGCCGGTGCTGCGCGCCTTCCACGCGGTTCATCTGGCCCAGAATCAGGATCACGCCTCCCCACATGATGCCGGCGATTCCCAGGGCCAGCATGGCATGCGGCGGGCTGATGATCTTTACGTCCAGCCCATAAGCGTCATGCCACCAATTGTCGAAGGGAGCCGAAGTGAGCATGGTGGCCCCGCCCCAGGCGCATATGAATGCTCCCAGCGGGCCGCGAAACCCCAGCACGTTCACCGACGACTGCCGCGCCGCCGGATTGCGCGCGAACGTAGTCCCGAAAATCAGGTAAGAACAAGAGACCGCGGTAAGAACCGCCGCAAACTGGATCAGCAGATGGGCCGGTGTCCAGAAACTGTCACGGCCAATGGTTTCATGCCAGGAAATGTCCCAATACAGCCCCGTCATGATGCAGACGGAAGCGGTGAGGCAGGACCAGATATACCAGGGAATCCGGCTGACCTGGGACACGGTGGCTCCGCTCAGTCTGGTTGCCGCCTGCGCGGGCAAAACGCTGCTGCTCATGGTTCCCCCCATCGAAGAATGCCTGATTTGCTCCCACTAGAATACACTGAATGGCAGTTCATTGGTTCCCCGGGGCGTCACCTCAGGCGCCGACGGCGTTCGCCGTAGCTAACGGACGCAGCGGCGCGCTTAGGCCGCGTATCATCGTCGCAAATTCTTCCAGATTCAGTGATTGTGCGCCGTCCGACAAGGCGCGTTCAGGGCAGGGATGGACTTCGATGATGAGCCCGTCGGCGCCGATGGCGAGCGCGGCGCGGCTTGCCGGGCCAATCAGATCGCGTCTTCCGGTCCCGTGCGAGGGGTCTACGATCACCGGCAGGTGGGAGAGCTCGCGGGCCAGCGCCACGGCCGCCAGGTCGAGCGTGTTGCGCATTTCGGTCTCAAAAGTCCTGATGCCCCGTTCGCACAGGACCACGTTTTGATTTCCTCCAGCGAGCAGGTACTCGGCTGCCAGCAACCATTCCTTCACGCTGGCGGAAGGACCGCGCTTGAGCAGAATGGGCTTCTCTACCTTGGCCAACTGGCGCAGCAGGGAAAAGTTCTGCATGTTGCGCGCGCCTACCTGCAGCATATCGGCGTGCGCGCTGATCACCTCAATATCGTCGGTGCTCATCACTTCGGTCACTACGGGAAGCCCTGTTGCCAGCCGTACTTCGCGCAGCAAATGCAGCGCTTCCGTTCCCAGGCCCTGGAAGTCGTACGGCGACGTACGCGGCTTGTACGCTCCACCGCGCAGCATGGTCGCTCCCGCGGCCTTGATGGCGCGCGCCGTGCTGAACAACTGCTCGCGTGATTCCACCGAGCACGGGCCGGCGATCACCACGACTTCGTCGCCGCCAATGCAGACTTCGCCCACCTGGACGCGCGTTCGCTCGCGCCTGGTCTGGCGGCTTACCAGCTTGAAAGGATGCGCGATGGGCACAACGTCTTCCACGCCGGGAGCGGCTTTGAGCGCTTCCAGCGCGGCGCGCGAGCCTCCGGAGCCGACGGCCGCGATGATTGTCCGTTCCGATCCCCGCGTCACGTGCGGCTGGAAGCCGCATTCCTTGACGCGGTCAATGACGTGCTGGATCTGATCTTCTGTCGCGCTACTTCCCATGTTGATGACCATTGCGATTCTCCTTGATCGATTTACCTGACGTCAGGCTCTCGCTTTTCTGTTTGCGGCGTTGTTCCTGCATGGCCCGAGTACCCAGCCGCCGGGTCTCGCGAATAATGGAACGAAAGATGCGGACCACGCTCTCGGACGGGAAAGGGCCTGGGTTCCGCGCGCCCAGTTGGTCCAGGACCCGGCGCTCCCGCTGCCCGTCGTACGCGGGTAGGTGGGTAGCTACCTTGATGAGCGCGACCTCCCGGGCGATATTTGCCCGCTGGCCGAGCAGCCGGAGCAATTCGGTGTCAATCGCGTCTATTTCGCTTCGCCAGCCGGCCAGCGTCTTTCCACTCGTATTGGTTTCCTGTTTCATTATTCTCAACTCCCGGTTCTCAGCTCCCGTTGCGGCCTAAAAAGTAAAAGCCGCGACCCTTGGAGTCGCGGCTTTTGCAGATTCTGATGTGGTTCTTAGCTATGCACTCGACACACCGTCCGCTTCGCCGCTACTCAGGAAGTAGCGGTAGGTAAACGCGAAGCTAAATCGATAGGCGTGCATGATGGAACCCGAATAGTAGTCCAGCGCGTTGATTTTTGCAAGCCTGCGCCCGTGATGGCCAGGGGTATAATGCGGTGGCTCGGCAATCGGTTTCTGCGTTGAGGAGGAGAGAATGGGTCTCCGGAGACTCGCTGTTTTGGCCGCGGTCTGTGTCTCGGCATCGCCGGCGGGACTTTGCCAGAACACCACCCAAAATACAACTAAGATCGGCGTCATCGCGCCGCTGACCGGCAGCCAGGCGGCTTTTGGCGAGGCGCTCAAGAATGGCTATTTGATCGCCCTCGACGAGATCAACGCCAAAGGCGGCGTGCTGGGCAAAAAACTGGAATTGGATTTTTACGACGATCAGAGCAAACCCGACCAGGCGGTGCAAGGCGTTTCCAAACTGGTGGACCAGGACCGCGTTCCCCTGCTGCTCGGCTCATTCTCGAGCGAGAGCACCAAAGCGATGATTCCCTCGGTTACGCAGCGGGAGGTCCCGTTGATCATTCCCGCGGCCAACGCCGATAACGTCATGGAAACCAAATCGCCGTGGGTTTTCCGCATCTGCTCCGGCGCCGCCGATTACGCGAACGCTACGCTCGCGTTCCTTAAGGCCAACGGCGCTCCCAAGACCATAGCCATCGTGTATGAGAACACCAATTTCGGGCAAGCCGGCATGAAGGCCATGTCCGCGGCAGCGGCCGCCGCTGGAATCAAGATAGTGGCGGTGGAATCCTACGAAGCCAAGGCGCCGGACTACCGGTCCGTATTGCAGCGGGTCAAACAGGCCAATCCCGACGTCATCTATTTCTGCTCTTACCTGCTGGACGCCACCACGCTGATGCGGCAGTCGCAGGAGATTGACTTGAATCCCAGGTATTACACTTCTGCCGGCACCGGATTTGCCAGCGCCGAGTTTCCCACCGCCAAAGGCGCGGGTAAGAACGCGGAATACACGTTTTCCGTCGCGCAGTGGGTGGCCACGGCGAAATGGGCAGGCTCTAAAGAATTCGACGCGGAGTATTTCAGACGCTACAACTCCCATCCCACGCATCACGGCATGTTTGGATACGAAACGTTGCAAGTCGCGGCCCGCGCCATCAATGACGCCAAGTCACTGGACAGCGTCAGGATTCGCGACGCCCTCAGGAACCTGAACCTCGCCATGACTCCCTTCGGGCCGGTCAAGTTTGACGCCACCGGCCAGAACCGGCATCCGGTCATGGTGACCCAGGTCCAGGGCGGACAATACCGTATCGTCTATCCACCCGACGCAGCCGACGCCAAGCCGGTCATCCCCGCGCCGCGCTGGAGCGAGAGAAAATAATTCAATAATCGTCAGGGTGGTCTAACGCAGCGGGCGGAAGAATTTCCGGAGGTCCGTGAGGACCGCCTCCGGCTCGTCGATGGTGAATTTTTCGATGGCCATTATCACAATCCGGGGTTGGCTACGCGTCAGAGGTAAGAATAGATCAGCCCCGGAGGGGCGAAAAAGCCTAGCCCAGCGGCGTAAGCCCTGGGTAAGGTAAGTAAGCGTGCGAAGAAATTCCAGCCCCGGAGGGGCGACACAATTAGTCGAGAACATATTTCGGGTCGAATTTCACATTGTGTTTTTTGAGCAGGGCGATGAACTCCGTCTCAAAAGCTACGCTTGCGGTGACGCGCCTCTTGTCCATCAATATATTGAATGACCGTAGAGATGTTCGAAGAACTCACGCTGAACGCCCCGTATCCTTCTTGCCATGCAAACCGTTTCCCATGCTCGTTCATCCATGTTGAAGAATTGGATTTGATGAGCGTGACTGCCCTGACCAACGCCAGTCTGGGAGGCAACCGAAAAAGAAGGTGGATATGGTCCGGCATACCGCCGATGGCGAACGTCAGCATCTCATGGTTTTTGCAGATTCCCGCCATGTAAGGCCAGAGCCGTTTTTGCATTTCAGGAACGATGAGCTTTTCGCGGTGTTTGGTGCTGAAAACCAGGTGGATGTGGTTTTGAGAGTAGCTATGACCCATCGAAGTGTCGCCCCTCCGGGGCTTGCGCAAATTTATATCACCCCTTTACCCAGGGCTTACGCCGCTGGGCTAGGCTTTTTCGCCCCTCCGGGGCTGGTATGTCGTTTACGTCTCGCTCCCGGGCCAACCTCGGAACATGTCAGGGCTTTTAAAAGAAAAAAACGTCCCGGATAAATACCATTCCCCTACCTGTGTATGAGAGGTATTGCGGAGCGGGCGACACCCTCTGGTTGCATCCGCTATTCCAAGCGTGTTTCGCTGCGCGCTTCGGCGACTTCCTGGCGTGCGGGCTTATCGGCGCGCTCCGCGACTTTGAGCAGTTGCCGGAAGTATGTCTGCTCCGCCTTGCGATCTCCGGCCAGCTTCGCCGCCTCGGCTGCTCCGTACAGCGCCCGGAAGCGGTTTGGCTCTTTGGTCAGGGTCGCTTCAAATTCCTTGAGCGCTTCCGCGGGCCGCTTCAGTTCCAGCAGCAGTTCTCCCAGCAGTTCGCGCGCCGGGGTGAGAGGTCCCGGCGTGACCGCGCTCTTTTCCGTCCCGTCTTCCAGTTCGGCCACGGCGCGCATGGCGGCGAGGGCTCCCTCGCGGTCGCCTTCAGAAAACTCGAGCCACGCGGAGACTTCCCGCCGCTGGATTTCCACCTGGCTGGCCCAATAGCCCTCTTTCATGGCGGTGAGTTTGTCGCGCATCTGTTCTAAAGACGCGATGGCCGCGCGCGCCCCGACGCCATCTTTCACATGCGCGGCCCCCAGGCCTCGGGCAAAGTAGGTGATCGCATCCGTGTAGGGAAATGGACTGGGCTGGGGCTCCAGCTTTGCCGCATCGGCCCAGGCCTGCCGTTCCAGGCAGTAGCGCGCGGGCATCGCCGCGCGCGCAAAGTATCCCGCGGCGGGAGGGGCCGCTCCGCTCAGTTGCACCTTCGGATCGAAACGCGAAAATGTCTGGACGGACGATTCCACCAGCGTCCGGGCGGCGCGGTCCTGGGCGGTCTGCAAGTAGGCATAGACCATGTAATCGGTGGCGTGTAACTCTTCGGCTGTCTGGCCTTCGCTTCGCGCGGCGGCCGCGGCGGCGGTGTTGGCGTCGATGGAATCCTGCCAGTAGCCGACCCGCGTGAAGGTATGCGACGGCATGTGCAACGCGTGCGGCGCCGAAGGCGCAATGTCACTATAGCGCCGTGCCGCTCCGACCGCGCGCGGCGCCAGCGGTGGAACGTCGTAGGCATGAATGATGTAGTGGGCCAGCCCCGGATGGTCCGGATACCGCGCGAACAGGTCCTCCAGGATCGCTCCAGCCTTAAGCTGCCGGGCGTAAGTCTTATCGGCCGGGTCGGCGGCCCCGGCGATGGCCAGCGCGTAGAAGATGGAAGCTTCGATGTCCGCAGGATAACGCGCACTCACGGCGGCCATGGCGCTTTCGTACGCCACCACGCGGGAACGCTGGTCGATTTTCGCCGTGTCGGTGTAGAGATGCGCGACGGCCTCGATGTAGGCGCGCTCGCGCTCGGTCTTCGCTCCGGCCGTCCCCGCCTGCTCCCAGGCTTTGCGCCCCAGCTCCAGTTGCCCCGGGGACTTTAGGCCGGCGGCGAACGGGTTGCCCCAATTGCTCAGCGCAATGCCCCAGTAGGCGATCGCACAGGAGGGATCGGTGGCCAGCGTGCCATTGAGGGCAGCAATGGCCCGCGCAAATTGAAACGAGTGCATCAGGGCCACCGCGCGGTTCAACTGCGGCTGCGCCGCGGCGCTGCACGAAGAACTGAATTCCACCGTCCCGAGATTTTCGCGGCCGGCGTTCTGCGTTGCAGCGTGGACGTGGTCCTGCGCGAAATTCACGCCTTGCACAAAGAGGACGATAGTCAGGAGCAACAAGAGGAAGCGGGCCCGCATAATGGTCTCCTTTGACGGAAGTACGCGTTGGACATTGTACTTGGATTGGCAAACGGTATCAGCTAGCACTGGTTCCCATTTTCCATTTTCAGAATTCTCTTGACATTTCGCTATTTGTTTGCTATAGTCTTAGTGTTAGTTCGCCACAGCCGGGTCGCCGGGTCGTGGCGTTTCGTGTTTCTTGGGACCGTCCGCGAGGCCCGCCGGGGCAAGTTAGCGGAAAGAAAGCACTTCCAGAAAAATGACGGTTGGCAGCACAAAATCAGCAAAGAACTAACAGAAACCGCGCCGGAAAAGCTTGTTGCGGAGCCGGTTAGTGACCCACTGCCGATCCAAGGGGAAGATTTCCACAGCGTGCAGAGGGTCGTAAATCGCCAAAGCCCTTACCACAGAGAACACTGAGGAACACAGAGGAGGATCGGGCAGGGGCAGGAATTCTGTTTTTTTGGCCTCCGTGGTCCCCTGTGACCTCTGTAGTAGAGGGTTTTGGCAGACCTAGAGATAAAAAACCGGCCCGCCCAGGCGGACCCCGGAAGCGATATTTGAAAATTAGCATCCGTGCGATGGCCCCCTGTTCCTCCCCTGTTCTTCCCCTGTTCGCTCCCTGTTACGAATTGACTCTGTCCGGGAAAAAGCTTCACGAAAGGCCCGTGGAATCGAGGTTTTGCATGTCTGGAGTATCCAAGCGCTCGCGTTCTCCCCTGTTTTTTTCCCTGTTAGCAGGGAATTAGAAAGTCGCCGTGATCGCGCGTGATCGCCGTCATCGGAAGGGCAATTCTTATCTAAGTCCTTATAGATATCAGGAGCTGGGAGGAAAAGCAGCTCTGGTTTTCCGATCACGGCGATCACGCGCGATCACGGCGATGTCGGCGATCCTCCCTAGTGGGTGGTTACAGACCGGGACACGTCCTCGGCAGAACAGACTGAAGTGATACCTTAATAGCTTTATGAAAGAAGCCATCAAAACCGTAAACCGCAGCGGTACCCCGGCGCAGGAAACCGCCTGGAACAACTATGTGGAAGACTTCCGCCACGCCGGACACGATACCGTGGATTGGGTCGCCCGTTATCTAGCTACCGTTGCCGAACTGCCGGTGCAGGCGAAGGTCAAGCCGGGCGAGTTGCTGGATTCGTTACCTGCTTCCGCGCCGGAGCGGGGCGAGTCTTACGCGGCCATTCTCAGCGACTTTGACCGGCTGATCATGCCGGCGGTCACGCAGTGGAACCATCCGCGGTTCTTTGCCTACTTTGCCTGCACCGGTTCCACTCCCGCTGTGCTGGGGGAAATGCTGGCGGCGGCGCTGAACACCAACGGGCTGCACTGGAAGACTTCGCCGGCCGTGGCGGAGCTGGAGCAGCGCACCCTGGACTGGTTGCGGCAATGGATGGGCATGCCGGAAGGCTGGTTCGGCATCGTGTATGACACGGCTTCCACCACCAGCCTGCACGCCATTGTCTGTGCGCGCGAAATGGCCGTGCCCCAAGCTCGCCGGGAAGGCAATCCTCCGGGACTGGTGCTGTATACGTCCGAGCAGTCGCACTCCTCGATTGAGAAAGGCGCGATCGCCGTTGGCATTGGCCAGAACAATGTGCGCAAAGTTCCCGTAGATTCCGCGTTTCGTCTCCGGCCTGAAGCGCTCGCCATGATGATCGAGCAGGACAAAGCCGCAGGGAATCGGCCTTTCTGCGTGGTGGCCACCGTGGGGACCACTTCCACGACCAGCATTGATCCGGTGCCGCAGATCGCCGACATTGCGGAGAAGCACGGCCTGTGGCTCCACGTGGACGCTGCTTATGCCGGCGCGGCGGCGATTGTGCCCGAACACCGCCACATTTTCGCGGGCGTCGACCGCGCCCACTCGCTGGTGGTCAATGCGCACAAGTGGCTGCTCACTCCGATTGACCTGAGCGCTTTCTATACGCGACGGCCGGACATCCTGCGCCGGGCTTTCTCTCTTGCCGCGGAGTACCTGCAGCCGCAAGGCGACCCCCGCGCGCACGACCTGATGGATTACGGCGTGCCGCTCGGTCATCGCTTCCGCGCGCTGAAGCTCTGGTACGTCATGCGCTACTTCGGACGCGAGAGAATCGAAGCCATGCTGCGCTCTCACATCCAGTGGGCGCAGAAACTGGCCGCCCTGGTGGACGCCGATCCGCGCTTCGAGCGCGTGGCGCCCACGCCCCTTTCCGTTGTGTGCTTCCGATTCAAAGGCACGGACGACCAGAACAAGGCGATTCTCGACAAGGTGAATGCTTCAGAAAGATTCTTTCTCGCCCACACGGTGCTCAACGGAAAAGTCGTGTTGCGGCTGGCAATCGGCAACCTGGCAACGACCTGGAAAGATGTCCAGGAGGCATGGAACCTCATTCAGGAGTGCGCTTAAGGAACCAAAAAACAGGTTGGGACATCTAAGATTTGTTTCCAGGACTTCGTTTAGCCGATGATTAAGTCAAGAAACAGTCAAATGCAAAGACGCCAACTCCATCCGCGGTCCCTGCGCTTATGATTGGCTCGCTTAGCAGCAGGTGAAAGAATGCAAAACAATTCGTCTTCCGCCAACGGTGTCGCTTTCGGCCATCCCGGAATACCTGGCACCTGGTCACCCGGGAACAAGGACGGGGTCGGCACCGCGTACAACCAGGCCAGCCGCGTATGGTTCACCCTGGCCATGGGGATCCTGACGGAGATTTACTATCCCACCATTGACCGTCCGCAGATTCGCGATTGCCAGTTTCTTATCACCGACGGCGAAACGTTTTTCCACGAGGAAAAGCGTGATCTCACGGCGCACGTCGAACGGATTGAGGCGGAAGCGCTGGGCTATCGCATTACCAGTTCCGATCCCAAGGGCCGCTACACTCTCATCAAAGAAGTAATCTCCGATCCGCATCAGCCTTGCGTGCTGGTGCGCACGAACTTTGCCGTCACCAAGGCATGGCAGGGCAAGCTGCATCTTTATGTTCTGCTGGCGCCGCATCTGGAAGTCGGCGGAGCGGGCAACTCGGCGCAGAAGCTCGAGGTTGCCGGCCACACAACTCTGCTGGCGTGGAAGAACAGCACGTTCCTGGCGCTGGGCTGCGATCGCGGCTTTCTGCGCACTTCCTGCGGGTTTGTCGGCGCCAGTGACGGATGGCAGGACCTGCATGACAACTTCAAAATGGACTGGGAATTTGATCGCGCGGAAAATGGCAACGTGGCCGTGATGGGCGAAATTGATCTGAGCCAGGGCCATGAGTTTACGCTGGGCATCGCTTTCGGCGACGGGCGCCACGCCGCCGTCGCCGTCCTGAACCAGTCTCTGGCCACGTCTTTCGCCAACAACCGCAGAAGGTTTGTGGAGCAGTGGCAGCGTGTCCGCGGCAAACTGCACCCGCTGGAAAGCGCCGCAACCGACGGCGGACACTTGTGCCGCACCAGCGGCAACCTGCTGCTGGCGCATGAGGACAAGACGTTTGCCGGAGCGTTAATCGCTTCCTCCAGCATTCCCTGGGGCGATGCCATGGGCGATGAAGACCTGGGCGGATATCACCTGGTCTGGACGCGGGACATGGTCAGCAGCGCTACCGCGCTCATGGCCATTGGCGACCGTACGACGCCGCTTCGCGCGCTGATCTATCTCGCGTGTTCGCAACAGCCGGACGGCGGCTTTCCGCAGAACTTCTGGATTGACGGCACTCCCTACTGGAAAGGTATGCAACTGGACGAAGTGGCTTTCCCGATCATGCTGGCGTGGCGGCTCTGGCGCGAAAGCGCGCTCGAAAATTTTGACCCCTGGCCGCTGGTCAAGTCGGCAGCCGCATATCTGATCCTGCATGGTCCGCGCACCCAGCAGGAACGCTGGGAAGAATGCTCCGGATACTCGCCTTCGACGCTGGCCGCCAACATTGCGGCGCTGATCTGCGCGGCCGATTTTGCCCGCGCCAACGCCGAGCCGGGCATCGCCCGGTTCATTGAAGATTTTGCCGATACGCTGGAATCGAACGTCGAAAAATGGACCGTCACCACGCAAGGCACGCTGGTCCCCGGGATTTCCCGGCATTACATCCGGATTCTTCCCGCGGCCGTGAATGACGTTGCCCCGCTGGAAGACCCGAATCAGGGGACCATCGTGATTGCCAACCGTCCGCCGGGCGATCCGTGGGAGTTTCCGGCGAAGGACATTGTGGACGCCGGGTTCCTGGAACTTGTCCGCTACGGCGTTCGCAAGGCCGGCGGCGCGCTGATGGAAGACTCTCTGCGCGTGGTGGACGCCGTGCTCAAGGTCGCAACCCCGTTCGGCCCGTGCTGGCGACGCTATAACCATGACGGCTACGGTCCCACGAAGGAAGGCAAGCCCTACACGGGATCGGGCGAAGGCCGTGCCTGGCCGCTGCTCACCGGCGAGCGCGCCCACTACGAACTGGCCGCCGGACGCGACGCCCGCAACTTCATTACCGCTCTGGAGAATTTTTCCTCGAACGGCGGCCTGCTTCCGGAGCAGATCTGGGACCAGCCGGACATTCCCTCGGCCTTCATGTTTTTTGGAAAGCCCTGCGGCTCGGCCATGCCGCTGATGTGGGCCCACGCGGAATACATCAAGCTCCTGCGGTCTCTCGCTGATGGAAAAGTGTTTGACCGGATCGCGCCGGTAGCCGACCGCTATCTCCGCGACGGGGGCCGCAAGGACCTGGAACTATGGAAGCCCACGAGGCGGGTCCGCAGTATGATCGCCGGCAAAATCCTCCGCATACAGGATGCAGGCGCTTTCCGTCTGCGCTGGTCCGTGGATGAATGGCAGACCAGCCACGAAGAAGTGTCCATCTCCAGCGGGCTGGGGATTGGGTTTGTGGATATCGCAACCGCAGTAGGGCAAAAAGCTCCTGTGCGCTTTGAATTTACAGAAACGGAAACGCCAGGATTGCAGGGCAACTATGAAGTACAGGTCGCGGCATAAACGAAAAGACTGGCGATGCCACAATTAGACTATTTCCCCGTAGCTTTCGGGACGGCCGCCGCAGCGGGTTGGTTCGCATCTTCTGGTCGTGTGGGACTCTTCCTGGCGGTCTCGGCTGCCTTACGCTTCTTGGCGGCTTCCGTTGCCCAGCGTTTTTCCAGCTCCCGTTGGTTCTTATTTTTCATGGAAACAGCATTACACAACTCGGCGCCCAAAGGCCAGAGGACTCGAATGGCAAAGGGCCGCAACAGGACCGGCAGCCTTAGCCTAGGATGCTGCATCGTCCGGCATCCGTTACCGGGGCTGCGCCTGTTTCCAGCAGCATGCCGTAGAGTACGTCGCTCCCGCGCTCTCGTGCGAAGGCAGCCTCGTCCTCGGTCATGCCGACAAACTGAAGGAATTCGAATTTGCCCGACGCCAGGTGTTGGATTTCGCTAAAGCGTGTAGCCGGAGTGAGCAGGACAAAAGTAAGTTTAGAAGCCTTGCCGTCAATAGAGGAACGCAATGGCAAACGGTCCCACACGCCAAGGACAGGCTTGACCGGGAAGCGGCCCGCCGCCAGCGAAATCTGGAACGCTACCATTCGTTGAAGGAGAAACAATGCCCAGCGCGACTGTTGAGGTGTTTCTATTACAAACTCGCATCCCAGACCGGACCAACCATCAGGGTTGGGGGAATCGTCTTCCCAGGCGTTCGACAGGCCCGAGGAAACATAAAGCCACGTCGGTCGGGCGTCGTTGGGTGGACACTCAAATACGCCGTGCGTCAACCAGCGCGGATCAAGGCCCTTCTCCTGGGGCATGCCGGAAAAGGAGTCGGGGCCCAGCGGATAGATTCCTTCGCCGATGTTCCCGAAGTGCAGAGCATAGAGCCGCTCTTCTCGGTCAGCCCACGCGGCCTCGAACCATTCTCTCTGCTTATCGCCTGGCATAAGGCATGATTACTTCGTTTCACACTAAGTCCGCACGAGCGACCTTACCGCACGCGTTCGATGCTTTTCCGAAATTACTTGCCGGCCGCGTGGGTTTTGCGAAATGCGGGGACCACCACGGCCTGCTCGATGGTTGGTTCGTTCAGATGCAGCAGGCGGGCGGTCATGCGCTGGGCCTTCTCGCTGGCGCCGGTTTTTTCATAAGCCACGGCGAGTCCCTGCATGGACAGAGGATTTCTATCGTCTTCTTCCAGGTGCGCAATTGCCTCGTCATACTTGCCCTGCGCAACCAGTACGGCCCCGGCGGCGCCGTGGTATGCGATCTGGATGTATTGGTCAGAGGACGAACCCACCATTTGTTCGAGCTGCCTGATGGTTGTCGCAGCCAGTTTCATGTTGCCGTCGCCGGCGGCCCGTTCCGCGCGGGCGCGCAATACAGACGCTCGTTCCTGGTCCAGCAGCGCCTGCGGAATATTTTTCTTTTCCCGCAAAACAGCCTCGGCCTTACGCAGGGCGTCCAGGGCTGCGCTGCTGTCTTTGGAGTAAAAAGACATGTCGCGGTAGGCTTCCGCTTCCAGATTCTCAAAGTCGTTGTCATGCGCCAGATGGGCGGCTGCCACAAACGCCGTATCCGCGCCGGCGAAGTCGCCTTCGCGCAGGTAGCTGGTCGCGGACTGTAAAGACCACAGCACGGCCTGGACTTTCGTGCCTTTCTGGATGGCGATCGCGTACTCGGCGCGGGCGCGGCGTTCCTTCCCCATGAGGGCATAGGTATCGCCCAGTCCGAGTTGCGATTCCACAAACTTCGGGTCAATTTTCAACGACCGGCGATAGTGCGCGAGCGCGCTGTCAAACCGTCCCGCCATGCGCGAGATCTCGGCGTAAGAATCCTGCGGGTTGGGCTCCGAGGGCAGCAACTCGGAATAGCGCTTGATATGGCGGAAGGCTTCGGCAAAATTTCCCGTGCGGGCGTAACAGTAGGCCGCCTCATTCCAGGGGTCGGCGAAGTTCGGATCAATCAGGATGGCCCGGCGGAACATCGGAATGGCCCGCTCCGGCGCGTCCTGCGCCAGCAGGAGCCACCAGCCTGCCAGCCATGCGAGATGCTTGTCCCGGGGATACGAACTCAACGCTTCGTTCATGGACTGGATCGCCGGGACCCAGCGCGCCTGGCTAGCGTTGGCCAGCCAATCAATAATCAGTTGTTCTTCTTTCCCCGCGCGGGGACGAGCGGCGAGCGCTTTTTCCCGTTCCGCAACCTGCTCGGTGGGGTCCTGGGCAAAGTAAGCCAGGAAAATGTGGGCGAGAGCGAAGTCCGGGTCCCGCTGCGTTGCCTTGCGCCAGCTTTGCAGACCATCATCCAAATGCAGCGTTTCCATCTTCGCCAGGCCATTCTTAAAAAGGGCGCGGGCCTGGGGCGACTTGGTGGTGATTTCCATGCCCGCCGTTGTGCGCTGGGCACAGGCGGGCGCGAGGACCAGCAGGAGCAATGCCGGGCGCAACATATATCGCGACATAAAGCGCGACATAAATCGCAACAAGGGCGATTTCAACTTCGTCAACATCCTGGGGTCTGCTCCTTCTGTCTGCTACATGCGCCGTGCGGAGGAAATGGCCCCTCCGGCGGGTTTGGTCTCTACGGGTGCTGCGCCGTGGTTTCTGCGAAATGCCGGTACCACCAGGGCCTGCTCAATCGTCGGCTCGTTGAATCCCGCCAGCCGCTGCGCCGCGAGTTCCGCCTGGTCGTGCGCGCCATTTCCGTCATAGGCGACAATCAGGTTACGCAGCGAGTAAGGATTACGCTCGTCGGATTCCAAATGCATGATGGCATCCAGGTACTCGCCTCTGGCCAGCAAGACTGCGCCAGAAGCGCTGTCAAAGTTCGCGGTCACGCTGGCGTCGGCGCTGCTGCCGGAAAGATCTTCCAACTGCTTCAAAGTTGCGGTGGCGGCCGGCAGGTCGCCGTCCTGAATGGCGCGGTAGATCCGGCTGCGCAACACAACGGCGCGTTCCTGGTCCAGCAGCACTTTGGATACTTGTTGTTCTTCGTCCAGTACGGCCAGCGCTTTGTCCAGGAGTTGCCGGGCCTTGGCGCCGTCCCTCTGGTACATGGCCATCGTGCGATACGCCTGGGCCTCAAGATTTCCGAAACCTCTGGACCGGGCCTGCATGGCGACATCTTCAAAAGCCAGATCGGCGAGCGCGTCGTTGCCCTCGCGGACATATGTGGCTGCGGACTGCAAACCCCACGTCACAGCCTGTACGTTGGTCGCTTTGGCGATGGCGGTGGCATATTCCGTGCGCGCCCGCGACTCCTCGCCCATCAGGGCGTAGGTGTCGGCCAATCCCTCCTGCGATACGATGAAACTGGGATCAATCTTGAGCGCTGCCCGGTAGTGGGCCAGTGCGTCGTCAAACTTGCCGGCCATGCGCGAGATTTCCGCGAAGGAATCATGCGGGTTCGGTTCGCCCGGCAACAGTTCCGTGTAGCGCTGCATGGCGGCAAAAGCTTTGTCAAATTGCCGAGTGTGCGCGTAACTATACGCCGCGCTGTTCCAGGCATCCGCAAAATTGGGGTCCATGGCGTTGAGCCGCTCGTACAGCGGTAGGGAACGCGCCCATTGTTGCTGCGCAACCAGCCAGTTTGCGGCCAGCCATACGACTTCTTTGTGGGCGCCGTAATCGTGTAGCGCCGAGTTCATTGCCTGTATGGCGGGGACCCATTGTCCCTTGCTGGTGGCGCTCAGCCAGTCAATGACGACTTGCTCTTCCTTGCCGGCAAATTTTTTGGTGGCCAGCGCTTTGTCGCGTTCGGAAACCTGTTCGGTGGGGTCTTCCGCGAACTGCGACAGAAGAATGTGCGCCAGAGCGAAATGCGGGTCTTCTCGCGTGGCCTTGCGCCAGTTCTCAAGCGCGTCTTCAACGTGCAGTGTCTGGTATTTGTCCAGGCCCGTTTCAAAATGCGCCCGGGCTCTCGCTGACCGCGTCGTGACCGTTATATCGGTACGGGGCCGTTTGCTCTGGCTGGCGGTCGCCGGCAGCCACGCCAGTAAGGCGCACGCAAACAGAAAAATGGAAAAGCAGGCGCGAATGCCCTTCATGAGAGAGGCTCCTTCAGTTTCCGCGGAGAAGATACCCTTGCTCCAACGGCAGCTTCCCATCTACCTTGACCACGTTGATCCGGTTGGTGATGGAATAAACGTCAATCAACCCCACGGCCCCCGGAACGGACTCAACGGCTTTCAGCAGCTCCTCTTCCGAGTGCACAAAGAGAATTGAGGCGCGGTGGGATGCCATCCAGGTCTTAAATTCGTCAGGCTGCATTTTGTAAATCTTCTGCAGCGCAATCTGCATGTCCGCCGAGGAAGGGTCGAAGAACACGAGCGTGACGTTCTTGCCGTCAGGCCACTTGGCGCCGTCCAATTTGAAAAGCTTGGCAAGGTCGGCGGCGGTCAACGCGGACGTGGCGTTGGTCTTGGCAACTACCACCGCGAGTTGTTTGGCTTCTACCCGCGCCTGCCACAGAAACAGGCACACGAGCACGAGACACGAGTTTTTCACCCAACCGTTCATGGTAATTGACATTTAATGTCAGAATGGGAAAGGGAACAAGGTTACACTCGTAACGTAGAAATTCATCGAATATTGAGCTTATTTCTGCCCGGTGCTTCTCTGGCGCACTTTCGAAAGCAGTCCAAATAGCTTTTCCGGCCTTCCAAAACAGAGTTCTCTTAGATCGATGCCTGGTCGAGCGGTTACGGTGGCGACGAAGCGGGACTTGCTACGGGAATCATTAATCTCCGCGGCGCACCTGCCGCGTGTGCCACTGGAAGCGCCGGGCGAGAAGACGCAAGGCAAAGGCACTCAGCGTGCCCGCGATGGTGGAGATCTCGCGAGAAAGGCCTGCAGCGATGCAAAGCAGAAACATGGATGCGCCAAAGATTGCCGCAATGGCGTATAGTTCGCCTCGCTCGAAAATCTTGGGTGTCCGTCCGCTAAGGACGTCGCGCAAGCAACCGCCGCCCACGGCCGTCACGCCTCCCAGGAGCAGCGCGGGAAGCCATTTGAGGCCGGCATCAATGGCGCGCGTGCTGCCCGCCACGGCGAACAGGCCCAGGGCCATGGCGTCCACAACAACCAGGGTCTGCTCCGCCCTTTTGCCGATACGTGAAACAAACAGCATTCCAACAGCAGCGCCGGCGAGCGCGATGATCAGGTAGCGCACATCTTGAAAAGCCAACGGCGGTCCGTTCTGAAGAATAATATCGCGGGTAATGCCGCCGCCCACGGCGGCAACCAGCGCCAGTCCCGTCACACCCACCAGATCGAATTTGTAGCTTGTATTGCGTACCGCTGCCAGAGCGCCGCCAACGGCGCCGGCAAACACGCCCAGGAAATCAATGAGCGAGAACAGTTTGTCAATCGGCAAGGGCACGCGATCTATTGTATTGGACTGCGCCGAAGAATCTTGCTAGCAAGCGGGACTTTGGGTGAACGCTTCATCCAGCAACTCCACAATGTGCTTTACCGGAAGCGTCATGCCGCGTTTGGCCACGCCGGCGCGAAGCTGAATCAGGCAGCCGACGTTTGCCGTTGCCACCATCTGAGCGGAGTCCACGACGGACGCAACGTCATCCATCTTGGCTTCCAGAATCTTCATGGACAGCTCATTCTGCGCGATGTTGTACACGCCGGCGCTGCCGCAGCATTGGTCGGCGTGAGGCAGTTCGACCACCTCGCAGCCGATGGCCTTGAGCAGTTCCCGCGGCGCGGAGCGCACGTGTTGCGCGTGCGCCAGATGGCAGGCGTCTTGATACGCGACTCTCTGTTGTAGCTTGTTCGGCGCATCGCGCAAGCCGATCTCGGCCAGATATTCAGTCACATCTCTTGCTTTGGCTACGAACTGTTTTGCGCGCTCGGCGAACTCGGGATCATGTTCCAACAGATCGTGATATTCCTTCAGAGTTGATCCGCAGCCGGCGGCGTTGGTGATGATAGCGTCGTAGTCGCCCGCCAGAAAGACCTCGATGTTCTTGCGTGCCAGCTCGCGAGCGGCTTCGCGAAAGCCAGCGTGGGCGTGAAGGGCGCCGCAGCAGCCCTGGCCGGCGGGAATGTGGACTTCAATTCCGTTTTGCGTGAGCACGTGTACCGTGGCGCGGTTCAGATGAGAGAACGCCACGTTATTGATGCATCCGGCAAGGAAAGCCGCTTTGCCGCGCCGTTGGCCGGCGGCGGGAAAGACTTTGCCGATTTCACTGAAGAAAAACCTGGAATCAATGCGCGGCGCCAGCCGGTCCAGGTCCTCCACTCCCATTAATTTCAGCAACCCGACTTTGCGCAGCACTGTCTGCATTCCGGAACGTTGATAGAAGCGCGTTGCGCCGGCAAGAAACCGGAGCAGTCCGAAATTGCGCAAGACGTTGCCGTAGAAAAATCCGCGCAGTGTCCGGGTAAAAAACGGCCGCCGGTAGTGTTGCTCAATCTGCGCCCGCGCGCGCTCCACGATCTTTCCGTACTGCACGCCGGAAGGGCAGGCGGTCTCGCAGGCGAGACACCCGAGGCAGCGGTCAATGTGCGTGACGAAACTTTCGGCCAGAGGCAGTTTCCCTTCGTTTACCTGCAGGATCTGGTAGATGCGCCCGCGCGGAGAGTCCATCTCCAATCCCAGGGTCTTGTACGTCGGACAATGGTTCAGGCACAGCCCGCAATGAACGCAAGTTGAGAGCAGCTCCCAACTCGGCTGGTCGGGGCCGCGAAGTTCGGGGGCCATGACGCCGGTGCCGCGCACCGTATCAACGGTTTGTGCCGCTTCAGACAATGAACCGGCCCCTGTTCAGAATATTCCTGGGATCGAGCGCCCGTTTGACCGTACGCATCATCTCGACGTCAGTCGGCGAACTTCCCCAGACATCAAAATGCGCTTTGGCTTCTTTGGGACAACGCACCACCACGGCGGAAGATCCCGCCGGCAGCAGCGCGCGAAACGCCGAAACGCAGCTGGCATACTGCATGGCCGATGGCGGGTCCACGGCCAGAGGAACAAACGCCAGGACCAGGTTTCCCGTGGCGGCGCGGCCCACCACGGCGGGAAGGAAGTTGTGGTCCGTGGCGGCGCGTTCCAGCGCCCGGAGCGCGGCGCCCACGTTCTGGATTGTCAGGTGTGTCTGCACGACCATCGCGTTCTGGTGGCGTGCCAGCACGTTGTCCGCGAAGTGCGAAATCCACGACCACAGCTGGGCTTCTGCTGCTCCTTCCAGTTCCCTGGCAACCTCTGGACCAAGTTCGCGCCGATAGCGTGCCAGGACGTTGTCGCTGCCGGCGGCGCGCAGCACGATCTGCCATTCGCTCGATGGAGCGGTGACCGGCTGTGCCGGAACGTAATCCTCAGGGTCCTGCACCCTGGGTGGATTGCTGAGATACTCGGGCGCGCGCGGCGAAATGATCTCCAGGCAGAGAGGCGCAAGCGGCGATTGCAGGACGCGATTGCGAAACTCCAGCGCGGCTTCAAGTGACTGAAAGGGGCAAACAAACGTCCGTGTCTGGCGCGGCTTGGGAAAGACCTTGAAATTCGCCTGCGTGATTACCGCCAGCGATCCGTAGCTGCCGATCATCAGCTTCATCAGGTCGTATCCGGCAACGTTTTTTACCACGCGTCCGCCGCCTTTGGCGACTTTTCCATCCGCCGTAACGAACTGTACGCCGATGCAGAACTCGCGCAGTCCACCAAAGCCCGACTTCAGCGGCCCGGCGGAAGCCGTTGCCAGCAGTCCGCCGACCGTAGCAACATCCAGATTGGGTGCATCGCAGGGGACCCACTGCTGGTGCTCCGCCATTCTGCTTTGCGCATCCGCCAGCCGCACGCCGGCGTCCAGCACAACCGTGAGGTCGCCCGGATCATAATGCACGATCTGATTGAGGCGCTTTGTCGAAAGCAAAAGGTCCACGCGTTCCGGAACGCCGCCAGTTTGTTGCTTGGTAAAACCTCCCGCAGGCGCGACCACCAGTTCGCGGGCCGTTGCCAGTCGCAGGACAGCCGCAACTTCTTCCGCTGAACGGGGCGCGACCGCCAGCGCCGGCGCCACGCCACTGATCTCGCGGTCCTCGTGTGCGACGTGGGCGTCGCCCACAATCGCGGCCAACTCATGTTCCAATCCGGAGGACGTTGCGATGGTGCTCACACCGGGACTCCTGCCACCGGTTCGACTTTGGCTTTGGGCAGCGGGCCCGTGATCTCGCGGCAGGTACGCGTTTCCGGCAGCATCTTCTGCGGGTTCAAAATGGAATCAGGATTGAAAGAATTGCGCAACCGCACCATCACGTCCAGGTCGTCTTCGGTGAACATGAGCGGCATCAGGTTCATTTTCTCCATGCCTACGCCGTGTTCGCCGGTGATGGACCCGCCCACGCTCAGCACGTATTGCATGATCTCTTTGCTGGCCTTGCGGCTGTTGGCGAACTGCACGGGATCGCGGCCATCAAAAATAATGAGAGGATGCAGGTTGCCGTCGCCGGCATGGAACACGTTGCCAATGATCACGTCATACGCCTTGCTGATGCGCTCAATCTCGGCGAGCGTGGCGGGGATCTTGGTGCGCGGAATTACGCCGTCCTGCGTGTAATAAGAAGATGAAATCCGCCCGATGGCGCCGAAGGCCGTCTTGCGTCCCAGCCAGAGCAACTGGCGCTCCTGCTCATTCTTGGCGCGGCGCACTTCACGGCCGTGTTGCTGGAGACAGACCGCTTCCACTGCAACCGCCTGTTCTTCCACCGCTTCCTTGATTCCTTCAAGCTCAATCAGAAGTACCGCGGCGGCGTCCAGCGGATATCCCGCATGGACCGCGGCTTCCACCGTGCGGAGCATCCAGCCATCCAGCATTTCCATGGCGGCGGGCGTGATGCCACTCTGCGTGATGGCGACCACCGTGTTCGCGGCATCTTCCACGGTGTTAAAAATGGCCAGCAGCGTGGCCACCGACTCCGGAAGTTTGGTGAGCTTGACTGTGATTTCGGTGGTGACGGCAAGCGTGCCCTCGGAGCCGACGAAAAACCCGGTCAGATCCAGCCCACAACCGTCCAGCGCTTTGCCGCCCAGTTCCACGATGCGTCCATTCGGAAGGACAACGCGCAGCCCGGTGATGTGATTAACTGTCACGCCCAGAGCCAACGTGTGCGGGCCGCCGGAGTTCTCCGCCACGTTTCCCCCGATGGTGCAGGCCTTCTGGCTCGAAGGATCAGGAGCGTAGTAGTAACCGTATTTCGCCGTCGCGTTGCTCAGTTCAAGGTTTACCACTCCCGGTTGCACAACGGCGCGCTGATTGGCCGCGTCTATCTCCAGGATCTTGTTCATCCGGGCAAACCCCAGCACGATGGATTCCTGCCGGGCTATGGCGCCGCCGCTCAGTCCGGTTCCTGCGCCCCTCGGGACCACGGGAATTTTGTTTTCGCACGCCAGGCGCATCAGCCGCGAAACCTGGTCCGTGTTTTGCGGCAGAACTACGGCGCCGGGACGTCCTTTGTCGACACCCGCGTCGTACTCATACAGCATGAGTTCTTCCGGACGGTCGAGTACCGCGTCCTGTCCGGCAATCTTCCTGAGCTGGCGAATGATGGCTGCGTCCATAAATAGAGCCTGGAAAGCCGATTGCCGTGATTGTAACAATTCCGGAGCGAACGCGGGGAGCGGGACTTGGCACGCCTTGCTGCGTAGAAAACTTTTCCGGCCCCGGCTTTGGTAAATCGCTATTGGCGCCTCAGATGTATATCACGTACGAACTGGCCCACAGCGCGGTAGGCAGGGAGCCGCGTGGGCGCGAGGTGAGAATTACGTTGTAGTCGTTGGAGAAGGGCAGCGAGTCAAGAACGGATTCGCCTTCTGCCGGCTGCACCAGGGCCAGGTAGTGCAGGAAATCGTAGAGCTGTGGTTCGCCGCTGTAGTTCGGCGCCGCAAAGCCCAGTTCAACATTCGCTCCGCTGAAGTGCCATGCCAGGGACGCAGCCATGGAGACCGCGTGTTCATAAGCCGGCTCCGGCACGGTCCCCGGGGCTGGGTTATCGAAGACCAGGCGCAGGCGGCGTTCATCCTCGCGCGTGAACTCGCGCACCTTTAACGACCCCGTTTTTGCCGTAGCTTTCCAGTCCACGAACCGGGCTGGGTCCTGCGGAGCGTACTCGCGGATGCTGTACAGTTCCGCCCCGCGGCCGCGGGTGTAAGAAGCGAATTCGCCGGTGATCATGGGTAGCACGTCCAGAAAATCATCTGCCTCCAGCAGGGCCGGGTACACCACCAGTTCGCGCTCCAGCTTCACGCGACGGCTCTTGATCAGAAACGAAAAAGGGAAGCGCGTGGCCAGGGCAAAGTTGTCCTGAGTGTAATGGCCGCGGCGGGGAAACTCGAGCGGCACATGAGCTTCCGCCTCGGCGCGGGGCGGGATGAAAGTGAAATAAACCGGAGCGGAAAATATCTGAAACGGCTTTGGGTCAATCGCGACGCGTCGCAAGGTGTAGTCCGGGAGGCGCACCCGCTGGCTCTCTTTGGGAAAAACAAACACCGACTTCTGCCACTTCCACTGTTTCCGGGCTTTCATCTTTTTACCGGGCACGGAAACGCTTACCGAAAACGCAGGCATCCAGCGCCGCGGGTTTGACAGCCGGACGCGGGCGGTCAGCGGCTGGCTGGCGAACGCGCTCTTTTGCATCGCGACGTCCAGCTCCAGTCGCCGCAGCACGGCCGCCGACGCGAACCCGGACACGGCTATGGCGGCCAGCATGGCGGCGAGAATGATGAAGAGCAGGTTGTTCGTGGTGTTGATCGCCGCAATCCCGATAATTAACGCCACGCCCAGATAGGCCACACCTTCGCGTGTGACTTCGTAGTTGAACGCGTCACGCACCCGGCGAATGGCCACCCGTCGCGCGAGATAAGGCACGGTTGTGACTCCTACAGCGCCGGCTAGCAGTAACGCGATGGAAGCAAAAGCGATGGCTTTGGTCGCATTCCCGGCTTCACGCGCGACTGTCGATAAAAGCGCCAACGCAAAGGCCAGCGCCAGCCCGCCAACCGCTATAAAAAAACGCAGCCAGGCTTCAGAGTCGGCGCGCGCCAGAGCGGACTTAAGGAAGGAAAGCACGAGTATTAGTTTGGCACAAAGAACTCATGCATGGACCAATTTGCGCTGGTGAAGGTATTCGAGGACCATCTGGTTAAACTGCTCCGGCGCTTCTTCAAACGGCAGATGGCCAAGGCCGGAAAGCGTGATCTGCTCGCCTTGCGGGAGATGTTGCGCCAGGATGGCGCACGAACGTGGATCTACAGCCAGATCCTTCTCTCCACTGACGACCAGAGCCGGTACTTGCACCTGGGGAAGGAGGCAGCGGACCCTTTCCATGTCTGCGCGCCAGCTGCGCAGCATTGTCAATGCGTTGTTTGCTCGCGCAGGCCGCATGATCTGAGAGGCGTAGCCTGCTTTGGTGCCTCTCGCGATCCTGCTGGGATCGCCGTATAAGCGCCGGAGGCCCCAGGAATGCAGCGGCCAGGAAACCGGGAAAAGCATTCGCAGGACAACCCCGCCGAACGCGGTGCCCAGAAAATCAATTCTTCGCCGGCCAAACTCAGACCATGGATTCGCAGGCGCGACCAGCACCAGGGACCGTATCCTCTCGGTCCGCAGCTGGTGCTCACGCGCCGCGAGCCACAGTGCGATTGCGCCGCCGTAGGAAGAGGCCACTACTGCCACGTCATCAAGTCTCAGTTCCTGTATGAAATGCGAAAGGCGCTCGACCTGCGGTTTCATGCTGCAGTCTGTACCCGCTGGAGCGTCCGACATGCCGGAACCTGGCAAGTCAACGGCAAAGACCGTGTGCTGCTTTGACAGTGTGGCGAGATTCGAGCGCCAGCAATAAGACCCACCTACCAGGCCATGGACAAGCAGCACAGCAGGTCCGCTGCCGCTTGTCTGGTAGTGCATCTTGAGTCCATCAAAATTAAGCCAGCGGCTTTCTGAGGCCATAGAGATTTTGGTTCCAGCCAGGTCAAACCACAGATGATCGCAATTCCAATATTTTATATCCCTTCTGTGAGTTATCTTTTTGCAGTATGCAAGAGAACCTAAGCGTAGAGCTTTCTATTACAGGCAGAATTTGGCTTTCGTCGTTCAATCGCAAACCCCTCCAGCCAAATACAAAAAGTCACATATATATACTGATTTTTGTATCTTTTACTTTACTAATTCCCTATAATCCCTGCTAAGCATTGGAAAATCACAACTACCAGGGAAATTGAAGGCTCCTCTTTCATGGCAATTCAGTTGCATAAGACCTTACTAGAGACGCCTGCCTCCCGCACTGGGGCCAAGGAGCGTCTTTTGAGCAACCGGATGCGGAAGGACTTTCTAATTCGGGTTTCCGCCATTCCTCTGGCCCTTCTGACGGTGGCCAGCATTGTGTTCGCCGTCATCAATTTTCAAAAAGAAAGCCAATACCGTGTCGCCGATGATGGCGTATGGTGGATCGAAAAGGACGGCTCCATCCAGGCCCAGCGCCTGACTCCCGGAGGTCCCGCGGACAAAGCCGGCTTTAAAGTCGGTGACAAACTCCTGGCGGTAAACGACAAGCCAGTCCATTCTGTGGCTGAGAAGGACCACCGCCTCGCCAGTACAGGGTATGGCCCCTACTCCAAGCCGACGTATTCACTCGACCGTCGCGGTGTGAAGGTGGATGCGCCCCTGATCCTGGACCAGGCAGACATTTCATTGCATCTTCCGCTGCGGTTGATTGCTTTAGTCTATCTGGGGATCGGTTTTTACGTGCTCTTCCGCCGCTGGACCGCTCCTAAGTCCACGCACTTCTATTTGTTCTGCCTGGTCTCGTTCGTTTTCTACTCGTTCCATTTCACCGGCAAATTTAATCTCTTTGACACGATCATCTATTGGGCGAATGAAGTCGCGTGGCTGCTGCAACCGGCGATCTTCCTGCATTTTGCGCTGACGTTTCCTGAGGCGCGCAAGCCGCTGGTCAAGCGCCCGTGGCTGGTTTCCCTGGCGTATCTGCCGGGCGCCGCCTTGCTGGTGCTGCAAGTCGTTGCTATTACGCAGTGGCAGGCGAGCACGTACCTGCAATGGAACCTTGACCGGGCGCATACTGCGTACCAGACGATTTACTTCGTCGCCGCCGCCGCTGTGCTCTGGCAAAGCTACCGCAAGTGCAATACTCCGATCCTGCGCACGCAGATGAAATGGATCTCCGGCGGTACGACTCTGGCCATGGCCCCGTACACGCTTTTCTACGCGATCCCTTTCCTGATGGGAAACCTGGAAACGCCCGCCACGACGCTGACGAAACTTTCAGCTTTTTCTCTGGTTTTCCTGCCGCTGACATTTGGTTACGCGATCGTGCGCTACCGGCTCATGGACGTGGACATCATCGTGAAGCGCGGCGTAGCTTACACGCTGGCCACGGCGGCCATCGTGGGCGCCTATTTCGTGGTGATCGCCACGCTGGCTGGCGGCGTGTATACCAAGTTGCCGAGCATCGGGACCCCGGGTTTTATCGCGGCGATTATCGTTACCGCGCTGGCCTTCGATCCGCTTAAGAACTGGTTTCAGGACCGTGTGGACAAGTTCTTCTACCGCAAACGCTTCGATTATCGCCGCACGCTGATCGAATTCGGGCGGGAGCTGGGTTCGGAAATGGACCTGGGCGCCATGCTCAGTTCGGTGATCGACCGGCTGTCCCATACCTTGCTGGTGGACCGCATCTCGATTTTCCTGGCCACCGGCAGCACGCCCGAGCACTTTGTGATGGCCAAGTCCGCGGGTATCGCTTATGCCGGAGCGCTGGACCTGAATTTCCTGGTGGTCGAACGGCCCGAGCACTACGCGGGGCACATTTTTTTCGACAACACCCGTAAAGCGCTGCAGGAAAGCACGACGGCCCGCGAAACCATCGCCAAACTGGACCTCAACTATTACATTCCCTGCACGGTGCAGAACCGCACGATTGCCGTACTGGGCCTCGGCAAAACCGCGTCCGGCGACTTTCTATCGAGCGAAGACGTGGAGCTGCTGGAAACGCTGGCCGGGTATATCGGCATTGCGATCCAGAACGCGCGGCTCTATGCGTCACTGGAGCAGAAAGCCAGCGAGTACGAGCGCCTCAAGGACTTCAACGAAAACATTGTGGAATCCATCAGTGTCGGCGTGCTGGCCGTGGACCTGGAAGACCGCATCGAGTCGTGGAACTCGCAGATGGAAGTGATGTATGCCATGCCGCGCTCGCAAGTGCTGGGGCAGAAGCTCAGTGACGTTGTCCCCGCGAATTTCATGGAGGAGTTCTACCGGGTACGGCAGAACCCCGGCATTCACAACCTGTACAAGTTCCGGCTGCACACTCCGGCCGGCGACACCCGCGTGGCCAACGTGGCCATCGCTCCGCTGGTCACCAGAAAATTCAGCGTGATCGGACGGCTGATCATTGTGGATGACATTACCGAGCGCATGGATTTGGAATTGCAATTAAGCCAGGCGGAGAAAATGTCGTCCATCGGGTTGCTGGCGGCGGGCGTGGCCCACGAGGTCAACACGCCGCTGGCCGTGATTTCCAGCTACGCCCAGATGCTGCTCAAGCAAGTCAGCGGCGACGAGAAGATGATGGGACTTCTCGACCGCATTACCCGGCAGACATTCCGCGCCTCGGAAATTGTCAACAATCTGCTGAACTTTTCCCGCACCAGCGGTACGCAGTTCGGCGCGGTTGACGTCAACAAGACCATCGCCGACACTCTGGCACTGCTGGAGCACCAGTTCCGGGTGTCCCACATCAAAGTCGAGACCGGCTTGTATGAGGGTTTGCCTGCCATTCACGGAAACACCGGCAAACTGCAACAGGTCTTTCTCAATTTATTTCTTAACGCCAAGGACGCCATGGGCGTCAACGGAGGCACCTTGCGAGTGACTACCACAAACGGCCCGGGCGTGCAGGTCAGCATCAGTGATACCGGCACGGGGATTGCTCCCGAGCACATTAATAAGATCTACGATCCGTTTTTTACAACCAAGACCGCGCCGAAGGAAGGTCAATCGCGCGGCACCGGGCTCGGCCTGTCCGTGACCTACGGAATCATTCAGGAACATGCGGGCAAGATCCGTGTGGATTCGCGGCCCGGCCAGGGGACCATATTTTTCATCGATTTTCCGGTAGCGCCATTAATAAGGAAGGCTGTCAATGTCTGAAGTCGCAATATTAAATCACGTTCCTGCACGCACTTTGAGTGGCGGTTCGATCCTGATCATCGATGACGAAGCAGCCATCCGCGAATCGCTGGAAACGCTGCTGGAGTTTGAAGGATACGCCGTCGATTCGGCAGAGACCGGCGAACAAGGGCTGGCCAAGATCGGCGAGCATCCTTTCGATCTGGTCCTGCTCGACTTTGCCCTTCCCGACCTCAACGGGTTGGAAGTCCTGGCGGAAATCCGTGAGCGCGATCCGCAACTCGCGGTGATCGTGATTACCGCCTACGGCACGGTGGACAATGCTGTCCGTGTCATACAAAACGGCGCCGCCAACTTCATCCAGAAGCCGTGGGACAATGAGAAGCTCCTGGCCGACGTGCGCGCGGTGATGGGTCGCCGCCACGCGGAACAGGAAAACGAACAACTCAAGAGGGCCTTGCACAAGTACAGTTTCGACAACATCGTGGGCAAGAGCGAACCTATGCTCCGGGTGTTTGATCTGGTCTCGCAAGTTGCTCCCAGCCGCTCTACTGTCTTGATTCAGGGCGAGAGCGGCACCGGCAAGGAGTTGATTGCCAAGGCGCTCCATGGCAACTCGCCGCGCAAGAACCGGCCTTTTGTCCCCGTGAACACCGGCTCCATGCCCGCGGACTTGCTCGAGTCCACGCTTTTTGGACACGTAAAGGGCGCGTTCACCAGTGCGGTGGCTTCCAAGAAGGGCCTGTTTGAAGTTGCCGATGGCGGCACCATTTTTCTCGACGAAATCGGCACCATGGGTCTGGAGACCCAATCCAAGATCCTGCGGGTGCTCCAGGACAGGAAGTTTATGCATCTTGGGGGCATCCAGGAGATCCAGGTTGACGTTCGCGTGATCGCGGCCACCAACGTTGATTTGAAGACGCTGGTCCGGGAGGGCCGTTTCCGCGAAGACCTTTTTTACCGTCTCAACGTCATAACGGTTGACCTGCCGCCCTTGCGCAACCGTCCCGGCGACGTGCCGGTGCTCGCCAGCCATTTCCTGGTGAAATTTGCCACCGAGAACGGGAAACAGGTCCGCCAGATTTCACCCGAAGCCCTGCGGCCCATCGTGGATTACGGATGGCCGGGCAACGTGCGCGAACTGGAAAATGTAATTGAACGCGCTGTCGTGCTCTCCAACGGGGCAACCATTGGCATGGACCTGCTGCCCGACAATATTGTGGGCCGTGGCTCGAAGGGAAACATCTTCGAACATCGCCCGGATGCCTCACTTTTTGAGATCGTGGAAGATTGCGAACGCCGCATCATCCTGGACATGCTGGAAAAATGCTCCTGGAACCAGACCGACGCCGCGGAACGCTTCCGGGTCCCGCTCTCAACGCTGAACCAGAAGATCAAGCGGCTGAATATCGAAATCCGCAAGAAATCCCGGGAAGCGGTCAACTGATTTCCGGCGCTGATTTTGGGAGTGCAGGGTTGGCTCCTGCTATAGTTTCGACTCAATGGAACTGCTCTCGCCCACGGACTTGCTGAAGCGCAACGTGGCGGCGGTGCAGGAGTACACTCTCCTGGCCGTACGCTCGCTGACCAATGTCTTCCGGCGGCCGCGTTATGTTTCTGACGCCATCCAGCAAGCTGACCTCATCGGCGTGGGCTCGCTCCCTATTGTCGTCCTTACCGGCACGTTTACCGGTGCGGTCCTGGCGCTCAACACTTCGTCTACTCTCCAGCAATTCGGGGCTTTGTCCCTCACCGGAGAATTGGTCGCCGTCTCCATGGTGCGGGAACTCGGTCCCGTGCTTACCAGCCTAATGATGTCCGGACGCAACGCCTCCGGCATTGCCAGCGAGCTGGGGTCCATGAAAGTGACCGAGCAGATTGACGCCATGCGGGCGCTGGGCACGGACCCGTACAAGAAGCTGGTGACTCCGCGCGTAGTCTCTACTGTCTTCATGCTGTTTTTTCTGACTATCATCTCCGATCTGGTAGGACTGGTGGGCGGCTGGTTTATCTCCGTCAGCCTGCTGGGTCTCGATACTTCTCAATACTGGAACCAGGCCTACCAGTCGCTCAAATTCGATGATGTAATCATGGGTCTGAGCAAGCCGTTTGTGTTTGGATTCATCATCTCGACGGTTGGCTGCTACTACGGATTGACCACCCGCGGCGGAACGCAGGGTGTGGGACGTTCCACGACCCAGGCAGTCGTGGCGTCTTCCGTGCTGATCATCGCCACGGACTTCTTCCTCACTAAACTGCTGCTTTTCCTGCTGGCTTGAACCGTATGCACTCTCGTGACAACCCGGCGCGGAACACGGTCCACAAAACCGTCATCTTCGAAGATGTCTCGATCGCCTTTGAAGGAGTTACCGTGCTCGATGCAGTCAGCTTCGAACTGCGGCGGGGTGAAACCAAAGTTACGCTGGGAGTTTCGGGGTCCGGTAAGAGCACCATTCTCAAGCTCTGCCTGGGGCTCATCAAGCCGGACCAGGGCAGCATCCATGTGCTGGGACACGACGTTACAGCGATGACAGAAGAGCAACTATTTGAGCTGCGCAATAAGGTGGGCATCGTGTTCCAGGAAAGCGCTCTGTTTGACTCGATGACCGTGCGTGAGAACGTGGCCTTCCGGCTGATGGAAGAAAAACTGCCGGAGCAGGAGATCGAAGCGCGCGTTCGCGAGGCCCTTCGTTTTGTGGAACTGGAACACACTCTGGACATGTTGCCAGCAGAACTCTCCGGCGGCATGAGAAGACGCGTGGGCATCGCCCGCGCCATCATCACGCAACCGGAAATCTTGCTCTACGATTCTCCGACCGGCGGGCTGGACCCCATCACTTCCACCACCATCATCGAACTCATCATGAAGCAGCGCGACGTCTATAAGACCAGCGCGCTCCTGGTCAGCCATCGCCTGCAGGACGGTTTCATGCTGGCCAGCCATTACTACGATCCCGACAGCAAACACATGAAGACCACCAGTGGGGCCAGGTCCCGCGATTGGCACACCACGTTTTTGGTCCTGAAAGAAGGCAAGGTCGCGTTTGACGGCACTGCAAATGATCTGGGGCAGGTGGAAGATCCCTACATCCGCGAATACATTGCTTAGATTGTCTCGAATGCAGGACGGACAGGGAAAACCGGTCAGCCCGCGGTCATACGGTCCTGGTTGCGGCTGGCGATTCCCTTCACGAGCAGGACAATCGCTCTTGAGCCCGCATACCTGTCCTTTGCAATCTCCCGGTAGTCAGGCGAGTTCGCCCATTCATGAAAAGCCGCTTCGTCGGGAAACGATAACAGGACAACTTTTTCGCGGTCCCACGTGCCTTCGACCACGGCCGGGCTCTCGTCGGCGGCCAGCAGCCGCCCCTTGTAGCGGACCAGCACTGCCATGAACCGCTCTTGATAGCGGTTATAGACAGTTCGATCGGTAATCGTTATTTGACCGACAACATAAACGCTCATCTGCGCTCCAGCACCATCAACGCGTGGTGGCAATAAAAGAGATCATCAGGTTACGTGCATCGCCCGGCCGTCCGTATCTCGGAGAGTGTCGCGCAATTCCATCTCCAAGAGGCTGTGGTACCAGCCATCACCGGCGCGCTACGACAATCCCAACAGAATCCGATATAGCAGCAGCCACCGTCGCAGGTTTGCGGTCATAAGGAAGTTTTCCTTCACGTGTTCCTGGCCGTTCTTTCCCAGTTGCCGGGCCAGATCTGGGTGGGTCAGGAGATACCTGATCTGATAGGCACAGCCTTCGACCGAATGCACCAACACCCCGGTGAGATTGTGAATGACTTGCGTGGGTATACCTCCGACGTCGCCGGCTATGGTGGGCTTACTCTTCCACAATGCCTCGGTCACGGTGAGGCCAAAACCTTCGCGGAGTGATTTTTGCACAATGATGGTGGACGCTCGCTGGAGCGCGTTGATCTCCACCGCCGACCAGGGAGGCAGATTGAGGATGATGATGTCGTCGTCATTTTCCGCTTCGGCCATCACTTCCTGCAGGACCACTACGCCTTCCGGATCATCAGCCGCGCCGCCGCCAGCCAGAACCAGCTGGCAGTCCACATATTTTCGCGCCATTTTGTAGGCCTGGATGACCCCCAGCGGGTCCTTGAGCCGGTCAAAGCGCGATATCTGGGTGACGATGGGTCGTGAGCGGTCAATGCCAAAATTGTCACAGACTTTCTGGACCAGACCGTCGTCCAGTTCTTTGCTCTTTTCCGAGAGCGGGTCAATGCAGGGATAAAACAGGTATTGCGGAACGGAAAGTCGCTGGGCAAAGGCCGGCGCGGAGACAATGGCGGCATCATATCGCTCCACCATGGGCCGCAGGAACTCCCAGACGCCCGCATGTGGATTGGAGAGATCAATATGGCAGCGCCAGATCCAGCGTCCCGGACCTTCCTTCCGGGACTCGATCAGCGCTGCCGGCTGGGGATCGTGAATCACGACGAAGTCTTCGCCGAAATTCATGCGCTTGCGGTTCAGTTCACTCTGCGCCAGAAAGATCTCCCTGGCCGCCTGCGTCAGGGTGTACTCGCCTCCGTGCAGGGCGTTGTGAAAGGCCTTGGTGACTTCAAAGTAATCATTGCCGCCGGTCATGACTTCCCATCCGGTGTGGACCTCCAATTCGTTCAGCAAAGGGACGAGCCGGTTCAACAGCTCCGCCACGCCTCCGCCCACGGCTGTGGAGTTGACCATCTTGACGGATTTTCCGCGAAGCGGTTCCGCGAGGTAACGGACTTCGTCAAGCTGGGCCGTGCCGATGATGGGTCCGTAATCGTCGAGCCGGGGTACAGGCGGTGGCGGAGGTGGCGTGTCAGAGATTACGGGCACTCTCCGCGGCACCCGGCGGCGTTCCTGGAGCCCAGGCGTGCCCAGTTGCGTCGCTCCTGCTATCGCTGCGGAAACGCCGACCGGGGAACTGTCATCTGATTTCATCTCATTCAACCGTTCCGGACTCTGGTTACTCATTGGGTCGCTCCATTAACCGGCGTTGCGGCCAGCGGCTTCCGCAGAGCGCCTTCAAGAATGCTGACTATCTTTTGGCGAACGCCCTCCAGGGTCGAAGTATAGATGTCAATCTGGTTTACCCGCGCCGCATACGCGGACAAGCCCAGACCTGCTTCGAGCCATAAAGAGAAATCGTTGGACTGCAACCGGAGCCGCAGCCGTGCTTCGATGAAATGATGATGAATGGAGTGGATGGCGATCCGGCGCAGCGCGTCTACGAATTCAGGCAGGTTGTGGGCGACCTCCGCCGTGGGCAGCACAACCGTGTCCGACGTACCGAAATAAAACGCTTTGCGTGCGGGACGACCGGCAACATCCTTATTACGCTGCAGATGCTGTTCCACGGTTGCGGTAATGCGCCCGCGGAGATCGGCAATTGAAGTAAACTCGCGGACGTCGATTGCCGACAGTTTTTCACCCAGGCCAATTTCGCCGCAATCGTTGTAGGCCCAATGCGCAAAATCGTTGGAAAAGCCCTGCCGAATGAAATGGTGCTCTTCCAGCGTGCGAAATGTGTGCTGGAAAATCGACCCATCCGGACAGCGACGCAGTGCTTCCAGGAATTCGCCCAGGGTGGCGGCCTTCTCTTTGCCGATCTGCAGAAGGTTCGCGGAAGAACTGAAATGAAATGGTTCGCGCGCCGGCTGACGCGCGGCATGGTCTGCGGGGAGTGAATTCATAAACCCTTGCCTCTCATCTTCTTATTTACTGTTATCTGTCCATTGGTTTGCTCGGTGGCCCGTTTTCGTGCATCCAATTCAACAGAGATAATTGCATTTGTCGTTTCTTGCCATCGCCACCGATTACGACGAGACGCTCGCGTGCCGTGCCCGGGCTGACCTTCACGCACTGAATGCTTTGCAACGCTGGCGCACAACCGGCGGCAGACTTGTTCTGGTTACCGGCCGGCTGCTGGAGGACTTGCGCCGGGTCTTTTCCCATTGGGAAATGTTTGACTACATCGTCGCCGAAAACGGGGCTGTGCTGTACCGCCCCGAGACGGCGGAAGAAAAACTGCTTGGCGGACCGCCTCCAGCGAGCTTCCTTGCCCGGCTTTACCGGTTGCGCGTGGAACCGCTGTCCGTCGGCAGATGCATCGTCGCTACTGAGGACCCCCATGAATCCGCGATGCGAGAAGCCATCATGGAATTGCAGCTGGACTGGCACGTGGTCCGCAATCGTGAATCGCTCATGGCCATGCCGAAGGGCGTGGACAAAGGCAGCGGACTCAGCGCCGCTCTCGGGGAACTGCGGCTGGAGCCGAAGGACGTTTTCGGCATTGGCGACGCGGAGAACGATGTTGCGCTTTTCAAGCGCTGCGGTTCCTCTGCAGCCGTGGCCAACGCCGGGCCTGAGATCCAACAGCACGCAACGTTCGTCACTCGCGGAGCGTGCGGCGCGGGCGTGGCTGAAGTTGTTCATCTTCTCCTTTCTCAAGAGTCCTGGCCAGCGGGTCCCCATCCGTTGGTGGTCCGCTAAGCGGCTGATCTGCTAGGCAACGGAACTCCTGGCGATCACTTCCGGTTCGCCCGCCGTCTCCAGGCGAACCTCGCACAAATCGGCCAGCAAGTTTCCTGCCCAGCGATATACATTCTGTTCCCTGACTACCTTGCGCAACGCGTGCATGCGGGCCGTTTGTTCGCGTTGTCCCATGGTGAGAGCGGTGTGAATGGCCTCACTGGTATGGTCAATGTCATACGGATTCACCAGCAACGCGTCCCGCAGCTCACGGGCGGCGCCGGTGAAACGGCTCAGAATCAGCACGCCTTGCTCATCGTGGCGGGCGGCCACGAACTCCTTGGCCACCAGGTTCATGCCGTCATGCAGGGAAGTGACCATGCACAAGTCAGCCGCGCGGTAGTAAAGCTGGATCTCGGCATGGCTGTGCTGCCGCTTAAGGAACACGATGGGCCGCCACTTGCCGCTCTGAAATCGCCAGTTGATCCGGTCGGCCTCAGATTCTACTTCCGCCTGCAGGTCGTGGTAACGCCTGATGTGCGTTCGGCTGGGAGCGCCAATCTGCACAAAGGTGAACCGGCCCTGATAGGACGGGTGCCTTTCCAGAAAGCGCTCAATTGCCAGGAAGCGTTCGGGAATCCCTTTGGTGTAATCCACGCGGTCGACGCCAATTCCCATCAGGGATGCTTCAACGCCCAGATCGCGCAGCAGAGCGGCCTGCTCGGCGTCCAGGACTTCCCGAGTCGCCGGTCCGTTCTCCGGTTCAGTAAATTCAACGCTGATGGGAAAGGCCTTTACCACGGTCTCATGGTCTTCGCGGGTGACGGTGTGCCGCTCCCAGTCAATTCGGCACTCCAGGGCGCGGTCTACGGTTTGAAGGAAATTGGTGCAGTGAGACTGGATGTGAAAGCCGATCAGGTCGGCGCCCAGCAGTCCATCCAGCAGTTCGCGCTGCCAGGGACAGATGGCGAAGGCTTCCGGATTTGGCCAGGGGATGTGCCAGAAGATGGCGATCCGCGCGTCCGGGCGTTCTTTTTTCACCAGTCGAGGCAGAAGCGCGAAGTGATAATCCTGTGCAAGAAGCACCGGCTGCTCCCTGCCGGCCATCTCCTTGAGTACGGTCGCGGCAAATTTATGATTGACCTGCCGGTAAAACTCCCAGTCCCCGCCGCGGAAGATGGGCCGTGTATGGGCGATATGGCAAAGGGGCCACAGTCCTTCGTTGGCAAAGCCGTAGTAATATCCCTCTTCTTCTTCTTTGGTCAGCCATACACGGCGCAGAGAATATTTAGGCGCTTCCGGAGGCACGCGGAGGCGGTCATGGTGGTCCACTGTCTCGCGGTCGGCATTGCCGTTGCCGTGCGCGATCCATTCGCCGTCACACGCGCGCAACACCGGCTCCAGCGCGGTGACCAGGCCGCTGGGCGGCACCACGACCTGCACCGACTTGCCTTCGCGGACATGAGTGTACGGTTCACGATTGGACACCACGAACAAGCGACTCTCACCCAGCTTGCCGCGCACATGGACTGACAAGCGTTCGGAGGTCCAAAGAGATTCGCCCGCCTCGCGCAATTGGGCTTCCTTTTCCGCTGCGGTACGCGCAGCGTTCAGGCTCTCAGCAAACGTTGTTACTTCACGGGCGAGCGGCTTGAGCATGTCCAGGTCGGGAAAGCCGGTGCGTAGACCGGCACTGGTACCGGTGCGCATGGCGCGCATCCATTGTGCTGCCCGGGCAATGGGCCCGGCAATACTCCAGTGGACGACCAGCAGAATCGCCGCTGTGACCAGAAAAACCTGCGCCAGAATCCGCAGAAAGCTTTTCCTCCAGATGCTGGAACTCTGCGCGTCAATGTATTTTGCGTCGTGCACGATGGCCAGCGCGCCAACGGTGTCGTCGTTCCTATGGACGGGGAGCACGTAGACGTGCAGATAAGAATCACCTTGCCGGAGGAATTGGCCTTGTCCTTTGTCCTCGGCGAGGGCGCTGGCGACCAGCGACACTGGAATATCCAGCGTTGGCAAACCTGCGGAGTGCGACACCTGCACTCCTTGCGGGTCATAAACGGCCACGCCGGCCAGGTGTTCACGATTGCTGAACCGGTTCGCGATAAGTTGCAGTTCACGGGAAGACGACGGGCGGCCGAGGTGCGGCGCAACGTTGCCAGCCAGACTTTCGGCCAGCACGTCAGCCCGCCTCACCAATTCGCCGCGCAGGTTGTTTCTCTCGGAGCGTACGTCGTAATACGAGAATATAAGTGAAACAACGGCGACGCTCAGGAGCAAAGAAACAATCAGGCGGACGCTTAAAAGCCTCATGGTCTCCCTTGGTTTTTAGTCAGTAAATCATCCAGTTGAACATCACACAATGTAAGCGGAAGCGGCTTGAAAGACTGCCTCAAATAGCTCATTCGTCCTGTTCAGGTTTCAGATGCAGATGCGCTGCCGTTGTATGTACTACCAAAGCCCCTGTGTTTTCAATGAGTTGGCTGGATCTAGGAGGGACGCGGGGCCAACAACGCAATCAACTGCTTTGTGAGTCGCGAAACGCCGAATCAGCGGTTGCGAGTCCAGGTGATTGGCACCCGTGACATAGGGAACGCTTTTCTCTAACGAAGACTTACTTGCCGGCGCTGAGGAATCTCCCAATGGTTTCGTTCAGAAATTTTGCGTCCGCAGGGTTACTGGCCGCGCCTGCGGTGTGTCCCCAGAGCGACGGGATAGGCGCCAACGTGACGCCGGAGATGAACCCCGCTTCATAACGTGCGTCGCCTACGGGAAAATAGAGGTCGGTCTCCGAGGGCATGTATAACACCGGGACTTTGATGGAGTGGAGCGCCTTTCCCACGTCGCCGTTGAAGCTTGGCGTCGCGCCTACATCGTGCCGCTCCCACGTGCGCATTTGGAGAATCAAGTCGTTGGCATCCGCGCCGGAGATGAAGTGTGTGCGGCGGTACTGAAAGAACTGCTCAAACGTGGTGCCGGGTTCTGCCCGCTCCCGCCACAATTCTTTGCGCCACCATTCCTGGGAGAAAAGCCAACCCAGCCACACCGTGGCAAAGGCTTCCAGTCCTTTGGTGGGGGGCGCGGTATAGTCGCCGTTTTGAAACGCAGCATCCGTGGTAATTGCGGCAATCTGTCCTTCCAGGCGCACCACTCCGTGCGGGTAGCATTTGGCCGTGCCCGAGGTTGCGACGATGCGGTCAGCGAACGCCGGGTAGCTGACCGCCCACTGGAATGCCTGCTCGGCACCCATGGAAAATCCAGCGATCGCGCGAACGTGCGTGACTTTGAGTTCTTCCGTGAGGAGACGGTGCACGGCTTCCACGTTGTGGCGGATGGTCATCACCGGGAAGCGCGGACCATGGTACGGCTCGGGCGTGTTGCTGGGTGAGGATGAACGGCCATTTCCGAACAACTCAGTCGCGACTAAGAAGAGCCTGGAGGTGTCCAAAGCGCGGTCCGATCCGATCAGCCACTCATAGCCGTGGAAGTCCGCCATGTAATGCGAGGGCAGAAGCACCACGTTGTCTTTTGCTTCGTTCAGGTGGCCATAGGTTCCGTACACCACGCGCGCCTGCGGCAGCGTCACGCCACTTTCCGTCTTGAAGTTCGCAATTACGAACTCATGGCGCTCGGCGGCGTCTGCCTTACCGGCCGCGTTCTGAGCGCCGAGTGCTGGCGCGAGCGCAAGAAAGAGCAGAAGAATGAGTTTTTTCATATTTTGAAAGTCTCCCTTCCTGAAGTGCTTTTTGACGTCAGCGCGCATGTTCCGCCGTGCATCTAGTGTCCTGTGACCAGAGGCAGCTCAATGAAACTTTCCTCGCCGGGTGTGGGCGCATGAAAAATACGCTGCACGGCCTTGCGGTAATCTCCAGGCTTGGCCCAGAAGATGCTGGGCACGAACGTCTGCGGGTTGCGGTCATACAAAGGAAACCAGCTTGACTGGATCTGCACCATGATCCGATGGCCGGGCAGGAAAACATGGTTTGCCGTGGGCAGCTCGTAACGATAGAGCAAAGGCTTGTCCGGCGTGATCGCTCTGGGGTTTTCCAGACTCTCACGATAGCGGCCACGGAAGATGTCCGCTGAAACCATGAGTTGATAGCCACCCATCTGCGGCTGGCCAGCGACCTCGTCAGGATAAACATCAATCAGCTTGACCACCCAATCTGAATCAGTGCCGCTGGTGGAGGCAACCAGGTTGGCCACGGGCTGTCCGCTGATCTTGACCGCCGCAGTCAACACGTCAGACGTGAACGCTACAACGTCCGGGCGGCCAGAGGCTTCACGCTGATCATCCACCAGCCATAGTGGCCAGGTGAGGCCCTTCTCAGGGTCGTAGCCCACCGGACGTGTGGGGCGCTTGCGAAACGGTACGGGCTTGGCCGGATCAGAAACGTATTCGTCGAACGCAGCGTCTCCGGTTTTCGGCGCGGTGAAAGTCAGCTTGAGACCTGCGGCCAGATAGAGTGGCGTTTGCTGGACAGCACAATTGTTGCAGCCCGGTATATCGACCGGCGGCCAGGCAGAGAAGCGCTGCCACCGGTTTCTGCCCGTTTCAAAGGCGGTAACTGGCGCGACATCAGACTTGGGCGCATCGTCTTTCAGATAATGGTCGAGGAACGGACGCAGAATCTCCCGGCGAAAGTACAGCCCTGTGTCGCTGTCGAATTTCAAAGCGCCGAGCGTGCTGCCATCGCCAATCTCCTGGCCATGATGCCACGGACCAAGGACCAGAAACACTTTGTCATGATTGACATCTTTCGGCTTGATGGCTTTATAGACCGCGATGGCGCCGTAAATATCTTCCTGGTCCCAGAGGCTGTCCACCAGCATGACGGGGACATTCAGCGGTTGGGCCGCGAGTATCTTGTCCACCGCCTGGTCGCGCCAGAAAGCGTCATAGCTGGGGTGTTCAAGAATCTTGCGCCAGAAGCCAACCTGGTCCAGGCCGCGGCGACGGCCGAGCTCACCGGCCGAGCCTGCTTCCATGAACATGTCATAGTCGTCAAAGTGACTCGTCCACCATTTCGCTTCCGACTTGCGCGTGGCTTCCTGGTCGTAGATGTAAGGCATGTTCTGCTGGCGAAAAGCCCCGTTGTGAAACCAATCGTCACCCATCCACCCGTCCACCATGGGGTTCATGGGCACGGCGACCTTGAGCGCCGGGTGAGGATTGACCAGCGCCATCAGGGGAAGGAAGCCGTCATAGGAAATGCCGAGAATGCCGACTTTGCCGTTACTCTCCGGGACGTTCTTCACCAGCCAGTCGATCGTGTCATAGGTGTCGGTTGCATGGTCCACCGGCGTCGGGTTCTGCGGCCCGTGCAACGGACGGTTCATTACGTAGTCGCCCTCGGAGTCGTACTTGCCGCGGACATCCTGCACCACGCGGATGTACCTGCCCTCCACGATGACCTCAGTGGCGTTGTCGTAGCCGGTCAGGATTGGTCCGAGGTGGGAACTGGAAGCGTGGCTGGTCAGCTCTGTGGCGTTGTAGGGTGTACGGGTCAGAAGGATGGGCGCGGGCTTGGCTTTGGTGGCGCTCCTGGGCACCAGGATGACGGTGTGCAGCCTGACTCCGTCCCGCATGGGAATCATCACGTCGCTCCGCGTGTAATCGAAGCCATCCGTGGCTTGCGTGAGCTTGGCAGGCGTCTCGCTGGGAAAGTTAGGGTATTGTGCCGGAGCGGTTTGAGCGGCCAATGGTTTAGAGAGGACGGGCGCGCCCAGCAGCAGCGCAAGCAAAGTCAGGGAGGAACCGCGAGGTATTAGTTTCATTGAGTCCGCGATTATATCGCCGGCACCGCTGCCGGAGCCAGCCGTGGCGGGCTGTTCATATTGCCATGGCCGCTACCGCCTGCTGGCGCGCGGTTTCTTCCCGGGCGACGGTCGCTTCGCAGCCAACTGCCACGCCATCCGGAGCAGGTCCGGTAGCGCGTCCGGACGGACCCGTGACAAACGCACGAGGATCCATGGACAGTCGAGGTAATGGTCCGTAATGAAATACGTCTCGGGATCGGCAGCCATCATTTCTTCCCGCTGGTCGAGATTGACGCGCACCACCAGTGCGTCAATGTCGTCGCGCAGCCGGACGAACAGCACGCCGGCCGTCTTGAACGCCGGCGTGCCGTAGGACGTGCCTTCTTCCACGTTGCCAAGAGACAACGCAAGCTTACGGACGTTCTCAAAGGTCACAGCCATATTTGGCGATTATCATGGCGCCGGCTGCGTTTGCGACGGCAACGTTCTAACTTCCGGCCTTGGCTGCCGCAGCCTGCTGCGCCGCGCGCGCTTTTAGAAAGGCTTCCATGCGCTTGACCCGTTCTTTACCTTTGACTGACTTGTTGGCCAGCCTCTCTATGCGGGTGGCAAATTCCGGGTCAATGAATTCTTTTCTGAACTGCGGCAGAAAGTTTTTGAACTTGGCGTAGAGGAAGTAAAGTTCGCCGTTGGTTTCGAAGAACAGGTCTTCATCCACCGCGCCGCTCAGCACCAGGGCGGCGGCCATGTCCCAAAAGGTGAGGGTCTGGCGGGCCCAGGCATTGCGCTCGCTGCCAAAGTCAAACAGTACCGTCTTGAATTCATCGTAACTTTGCGGCCAGAACTCGCCGGTCATGAAGCTGCGCGCCTTCCGCATGGTAGGTTCGCGCCGCAGTTCGTAGAGGTGTAGCAGGACCTGCGCGTCCTTGGCGGGGTTCTTTTTGTTTTTTTTGGCCATAGATCGCTCCTGTTTTTACGCCACGGCCTCTGGAGGAGGCAGAGGGCGTGAATACTCGCATTTCACCGCTGGGGTTTTTGCCGCGGCTTCAGCGGCAACGGCAGCTTTCTTGCTGCGTGGTTTTCTCTTTGGCTGTTCTTCCTCATCCGCGGCTTTGCGGTTGTTGTTCGGACACATCAGCACGCTGCCCGACTTCAAGTACTTTTCCAGCAGATACGGGCTGCCGCACTCCGGACACGGCTCCGCCACGGGCTTGTGCGCGGAAGTAAATTCGCAGTCGGGATAATTCGAACAGCCGTAGAACGTGTTGCCGCGGCGGCGTGCCTTCTTTTCGACCAGGTCGCCGTCCTTGCATTGCGGACATTTCACGCCGATGAAATTCTGCTTGATGTACTTGCACTCCGGGTAGCCGCTGCACGAGACGAACTCACCATAGCGCCCATGACGCAGCACCAGGTTGCGGCTGCATTTAGGGCAGGTTTCGTCGAGCGCAACGTCCGGTACCCGCTTGCCCTGGTCCAGCCGGCGCGTGGTTTTGCAGTCGGGATACCCCGTACAGGCCATGAACTGGCCAAAGCGTCCGCGCTTCAGGACCATTACCCGGCCGCAGTTGTCGCAATATTCCTCCTGCGCGGTTTCCGGCATCTCCGCGGAATCCAGGTCCGGCAGGTTAATGGGATTTTCCTTGGTAAAAGTGCAGCTCGTGGGGTCATCTTTCTTGTAGGCGCTGCACGCGTAGAACGACCCGTGTTTGCCCCACTTGATCACCAGCGGAGAGCCGCAGCGCTCGCACTTTTCCTCCGTGGGCTTTTCCATCCGCTTGATGTTTTCCATGTGCTTTTCGGCATAGCGGAGGTCTTTCTCGAACTTCTTGTAGAAGCCGGCAAGGGAATGCTGCCACGTTTCCTTTCCTTCTTCGATTTCGTCCAGTTCTTCTTCCAGACGCGCGGTGTAAGCCGGATCGAAGATTTCCGCGAAGTTCGCCACCAGCAGATCGGTCACGACCAGGCCCGTTTCCGTGGGACTGAACTTCCCGCCTAGTTTCTGGACGTACTGGCGTTCCTGGATGGTGGAAAGGATAGTGGCGTAGGTGGACGGCCGTCCGATGCCGCGCTCTTCCAGTTCCTTGACCAGAGAAGCCTCGTTGAAACGCGGAGGAGGTTCCGTAAAATGCTGTTCTGGTTTCAGTTCCTTCAGTTCCAGCTTCTGTCCGGCTTCCAGCGGCGGCAGCTTGTGCTTGAGCGCCTCGTCTTCTTCGTCCTTGCCTTCCTTCGACTCTTCGTAGACTTTAAGGAAGCCTTCAAACTTGAGCACGGAGCCGGTCACCCTGAAAGTAAACGACTCGCTGGCGGCTTTGGCTTCAATATCCACTCCGGTCTGGTCGAAGACCGCAGGCGTCATCTGCGAAGCGACAAAGCGCTGCCAGATCAGTTTGTAGACTTTGTATTCGTCCTCCTGGAGATAGCGCTTGATCTTGTCCGGATGGCGGTCCACCGAAGTGGGGCGTATGGCCTCATGCGCTTCCTGCGCGGCCTTCCTCGATTTGTAGACGTTAGGCTGTTCCGGAAGGAAATCTTTTCCGAATTCCGAGCCAATCATATGGCGCACTTCAACCAGTGCATCGTTGGAGACTTGCACGGAGTCCGTGCGCATGTAAGTAATGAGGCCGACCGAGCCTTCGTCGCCCAGTTCCACGCCTTCGTAGAGTCGCTGCGCGATCATCATGGCGCGCTTGACGCTGAAACGCAGTTTTCGGGAAACGTCCTGCTGGAGCTTGCTGGTGGTGAAAGGCGGCGCTGGACTGCGGCGGCGCTCTTTCTTCTCGACGGCGCGGACTGACCATTGCGCCGTTTCCAGCGCGGCCCGGATCTTTCCCGCATCCTCACCATTGGTGATTTCAGTTTTCTCGTCACCGCGGCCAACGAACCGGGCGTCAAACGTCGGGGGCCTGGGTCCCGCGAGATGCGCGTCAAGGGTCCAGTATTCCTTGGTAATGAACGCCTTGATTTCGCGTTCGCGTTCCACAATCAGACGCAGCGCAACGGTCTGCACGCGCCCCGCGGAAAGACCGCGGCGGACTTTGTCCCACAGCAGCGGAGAGACCTGATATCCCACAATGCGGTCGAGCACACGGCGGGTCTGCTGCGCGTCCACCAGGTTCTGATTGATCGCGCGCGGGTGCTGGAAGGCCTCCTGGACCGCTTTTTTGGTGATTTCATTGAAAGTCACGCGGTGCAGCGGAATGCCGCCCTTTTTCTTTTTGCCACCGCCGCCCAGTTCCTCGGCCAGATGCGCGGCAATGGCTTCACCTTCGCGGTCAGGGTCAGGCGCCAGGTAAATGGCGGACGCGCCCTTGGCCATCTTCTTGAGTTTGGCGACGACTTTCTCTTTTCCCGGAATGACCACGTAGTCCGTGGTGAAATCGCCTTCAATATCGACGCCCAGTCTGCTTTTCGGCAGATCTTTGATGTGCCCGAGCGAGGCTTCGACTTCAAAGTCCTTTCCCAGGTACTTGTTGATGGTTTTTGCCTTGGCCGGCGATTCGACGATGACGAGTGATTTTGACAACGTTTGTTTTTCCCGCTTTGGTGATTTTGAAACTACCACGAACTGGCGTTGGCGGACAAACACGCCAAAGCTGCTGGCCGCTAGCTTCTGGCTCCTAGCCAGATTGTTCGACCCGCCCTTTCGTCCGGCGTCCAGAGGTTTCTTCGATGGAATTCACAAGCGACGACATCATTCGTTGCACTTCAAGAACCTGCGATTCCAAGATTTTATGCTGATGGTCAGACATAATTTCCAGATCTCTGGCCAGTAACAAGTGTTGTTCCAATTCGGATGCAGAGCCGCGGGCAATTTGAAGAAACCCGACAAATTCTCCATCGGACCTACGGCCGCAACCCTCCGCGATGTTAGCACCTATCGAAACTGAGGCGCGTCGCATCTGGCTTGTCAGACCGTAAATCTCCTCTTTCGGAAACTTTTTTGTTTCCCCGTAAATCCCAGGCGCCAAGACATGCGCTTTTTGCCATACCTTCAGTTCCTTGAAGTCCTTCAAATCGCCTCCCAGTCTGGCTAACAGCCAGCAGCTAGAAGCTTTTTACAAACCGTTTCCCCGGCATCTGCCGTATCCGCCCGGCCAGCTCCAGCTCAAACAGCGCCGCGAATATTTCGGACGACGAAAGCTGCTTTTCCAGTTTTTCCACGATCTCGTCAATATGGGTGGACTCGTCCTGCTTCAGAAGGGACAGCACCTTTTTCTCACGCGGCGAAATCTGGGTGTCGCCGAACAGGCTGGCGGTCTTGGTCTCCGTCTCTGGCTTTCCATCCGATGCAGCGACTTTGTATTCGGATTCAAGCTCCTCCCGGACTTCAGCCGGAAGTTCTTCCCAGATGTCTTCCCAGGTGGCGCTCAACTTGGCGCCCTGCTTGATCAGCGTGTTGGGTCCCCAGGAGTTGCGCGAGGTCACATTTCCCGGGACCGCAAAGAGTTCGCGGCCTTGCTCCAGCGCGCACCGGGCGGTGATGCGCGTGCCGCTGTATTCGCCCGCTTCCACGACCAGCACACCCAGCGCGAGCCCGCTGATGATGCGGTTGCGAATCGGAAAATTCTGCGGTGCGGCAAACGTGGCGAGAGGGAATTCGCTGATCAGCGCGCCATCGGATTCCAGGATTGCTTCCGCAATCTTCTTGTTTTCGCGTGGATAAATTACGTCCACCCCGGTGCCGAAGACGGCGACTGTTTTGCCCTTGGCTTTGACGGCGCCTTTGTGGCCAAAGGTGTCCACGCCGCGGGCCATTCCGCTGAAGATGATCAGCCCGCGCGTCGCCAGGTCACAAGCCAGCCGTTCTGCCATGCCCATGCCGTAGGGAGTTGGATGGCGCGTGCCGACGATCGCAATTCCCGGCTTGGCGAGCGCGTCACTGTTGCCGCGGACGTACAGCACTAAAGGCGGATCGTAAATTTCGCTCAGGCGCGCGGGCCAGCCGGCATCGTCTCGCGACAGGATTTTTACGCCGGCTGCGGTGGCTTTAGCGAATTCCTCGTGTGCCAACTCCAGCGACTTTCCCAGGGCGACGTGCTGGGCGGACTGCGCGTGAAGGTTTCGCGCTTCCAGTTCGGTGAGCGATGCCTGGAACACATCTTCAATGGAGGCAAATTGCTCCACCAGCTTGCGTCCGCGAGTCGGCCCTAGTCCGGGCGTCAGCAACAGCGCAAGCCAATACAAAGAATTTGAAACTGCGGGACGTGACCCAGCCATGAATACCTATCGTCAGTCAGGATAGAAACTTGGCGGACTGTACACGGATTGCAAAAACGCTGTCAAGCTGTTGAAGGTCCTGGTGGGGGTGTTTCCGGGGTCTTAGTGCTTCAGCGCCAGGCCTGCTGCCGCCGCTAAAGCAATCAGCACTGGCTCCGGCACTTTCCATTTTATGAGCACCAGCAGGGTCAAACCGCCGATGACTGCGGTTGGCAAATCGAGGATCGAACGCCTCGCCAGCACGATCACGGCTCCCGCGATCGCTCCTGTTGCCGCTGCTGTTACTCCGCGCACGAACGCATTGAGGTGAGGGTTCTTCGCCCATTTCTTGTATGCCGGCGCCAGCAAGATCACTACGAAATACACGGGCAGGAAAACACCCAGGGCCGCTGCGACTGCGCCGCCCACTCCGGCTACCAGGTATCCGATGAACGCCACAGTGATTACGACAGGGCCGGGAGTAATCATGGCCACCGCCACGGCATCTACGAACTGGCGATCGTTGAGCCAGTGATGTTCCTGCACGACTCCGCCGTAGAGAAATGGGACGATCGCCAGGCCGCTGCCAAACACAAACAGTCCGGCCTTGGCGAAGTATCCGAAGATCTCCCACAAGGGCCCGCTCAACGGCAGTGAGAATCCGGCGAGCACCAGGTTGGCGATTCCGCTTGCGGGCGCTCGCAGGGGCCAGGCCTTAACGACCAGAGAGACCAGCCCGCCGAGCAGGAAGAGCCAGACAATCTCCCGGGATGTCCAAGCGGTTGATGCCGCAAGGACCAGAAAAATTGCCCAAAGCAACTTATCTCTGCCGAGAGTGAGCCTGGTCAGTTTGAAAGCGGAGCGCGCGATGATCCCGATCACCGCAGCGCCAATCCCATAGAACATGCCTTGCATCCAACTCAGTCCGCCGAAGCGCGTATAGGCAGCGGCCAGGGCCACCACCATCAGCCACGAAGGCAATATAAACGCCACGCCGACCAGCGTGGCTCCAGCGATACCCGCGCGCACGTATCCCAGATACATGGCGAGTTGTGCCGCCAGCGGCCCCGGAGCCAGCTGGGCCAGGGCCAATCCTGAGACGTAGTCTTCCTTGCGAATCCACCCACGCTTTTCGACAAGGTCTTGCTGCATGTATCCGGCAAGGGCGATAGGTCCGCCGAAGCCAATGGTACCGAGCCAAAGAAAATAGCCGGCAAATCGGGGAAGAGAAACTGGTACGGGAGAGACCGGCGCAGGCGAGTCGAGATGTTCACCGTTCACGCGGGCCTCTTCGCGGCAAGGGCCAGATCCAGCACAAGGCCGGCTTTGGCACGCAGTGCATTTTCGTACACAGCCGCGGCGGCGGCTACATCCTGCAAAGCCATGCCTGTGCTGTCAAAAATGAAAGTTTCTTCTTCTGAGGTCCTCCCCGGCTTCTTGCCTGCAACGATTGCACCCAGCTCCGCGTATACATCGCTCGCTGTAACAACGCCGGCCTCCACTGCGTGGTGTAGATCGCCGATGGTGAGACTTTGTTCCAGTACGTCCACTATGATTTTTGCGGAAGCCAGCAAGTCAGGCGCGATCTCTTGCTTCACCGGACTGTCGGCGCCGACCGCGGCCACAAAGGTGCCCATGGCAACGTCGTTCGGTCCCAGGAGAGCCTGCTGGGACGGCGTGCAGGTAACGCAGACGTCGCTACGCAACGTCGCGGCCCGCAGATCGTCAACTACTTGGACTTCAATTCCCAGCCGCGAAGAGAGTTCACCGGCAAAGGACCGCGTTGTCTCGGCGTCCTGGTCGTAGGCGTAAGCTTTCTCGAGGGCGAGAACGCAGGCCAGCGCCTCCAGTTGCGCGCGGCCTTGAACGCCGCAACCACAGATGGTTGCTGTCCGGGAATTTCGGCGCGCCAGGTATTTCGCCGCCACAGCGGTCGCTGCGGCGGTGCGCTGGGAAGTAATCTCGATAGAGTCCATGACGGCCAGCAGTTCTCCACTCGCGCTGTTGCACAGCACGATCACCCCCTGAATCGTAGGCAGGCCAAACCTGGCAGCGCTCTCGGGGAAATTTCCGTTCACCTTCGCCGCAAAATACGGACGCGCAAGTTCCAGCAGCCCGGCTTTGATATGAAACCCGCCACCATGGGCAGGAACACCCAGAACCCCGGGTTTTGCGGCGCTGCCGTCGCCGTGCCGGCGAAAAGCATCTTCGACGGCCGTAATGCAATCCTGGATCGTCAACAATTCACGGACATCTCGACCTGTCAGCATCAGCACACTATTGCGTCCCGTGGAAACTGGCTTCTATCAGTGCATTCAGCTTCTGTACCGGTACGGTCTCCACCGGCGACCGGTCGCGTCGGAAGATTCTCGCGCCGCTCGATCCCTTAAGCGTTACCGATTGCTCCTCGACCCGCAGAATTCCCCCTTCCCGCAAACCAACGACCGGCGCGCTGTTTTCTTCAAGAAACTGCAGAATGCGTTCCTCCTGCGTTTCGCCCATGTGTGCGGAGGCGCGCTCGGGATCGAGATAGTGCGGGCTGATCTGGAAATCCACCAGCCCAAGCGCATCAAACGAGGGCGGCTGCACCACGGGCATGTCCTTGGTCGTCTTCAGCGATGGACCAGCAACGATGGCGCCTGCGCTCGAGCCGATATACGGCGTCCCGGCGGTTACTCTCCGGCGGATTGTGTCCAGCAGGTCGAAGTCATAGAGCATCTTCAGAAGACGAAAAGTATTTCCTCCGCCCACAAAGATCGCATCTGCTTCTTCAATAGAGCGCCGGGGATTCGAAACATCGTGCACCGATGCCAGGGTGCGTCCCATCGCAGCGAAGCGTTCTCTGGCGCGCGTGGTATATGCCTGCCGATCATAGAGCGCGAACGGAACGAACGCGATCCTGCGGGCCTCGCCGAGAAAACCGGATATCTCCGTTTCCGCGTGGTCCAGGTAGCCGGATCCATAGCAGGTCGAGTTGCTGATCAGCAGAAGACGCTTCATAGTGTCCACTTGTCAGAGGCCGTGGTACAGGCCTTCAATCAATCCCATGCCGCGGCGAAGCAGCTCTTCATCGGCAACGCCTTCGACGGCCCACCCCTTGAGCACCACATCCAGGCCGGTCCCTTCGTCCCGTCCGAATTTTTCATCTTCCAAATCCGCGTCGTGGATAATCTGCGCGATGCGGCCAACCTTCCGGTCGCGCAGGCCAAATTCCTTGGCCAGGGTTTCGAAGGTGCAGTCCTCGCCCCGGTGTCCGAAGCCCTGCTCGACAAACATGTCGAAGGGAACGGCCTCGGGACAGGCTGCGGGATCATCGGCAAAAACAAAACGTGCGTGAGGATCAATGAACCGGCGCACCAGCCACGCCGACGATACGCGGTCAATGCCCGGCCGCGGCCGCGTTACCCACTGCCTCCTCACATACCGCGAGGCCATGCCTTTGCGGCGCAGGCCGGTTTCTTCGGGCCGGTCAGCCTGGACCAGAAGCGCCTCGGCGCGAGTGCGGAGCGGGTTGTCATAAAAATCAATCGCCGCGATCTCCTGAAATCGCCGCAGCAATCGGGCCAGCCGCCCCGCGGGGCGCCGGGCATGGGACAAGACCACAATCTTGCTCAAATCCAGCAGCAAGGCCTGATAGTCCCGGCTGCGTGCCGCTATGAAGAGCTGCTTGAGTTCCTTGTCGGGAAGGTCGTCAAACGATTGCACCTGCGCCACGGACGCTTGTCCTTTGTGCTTGCGAACCAGGGCGGCAATCCACTGGAACTTCTCTTCGTTACCAGGCGTGCCCGGAAGCGTGTATCCGGCGGAACGTAACGGCAGGGCGCCTGACCGGCGCAACCTGCGCCATACCTGCACTCGCGGGCCGGCCTGTCGCGAAGGCAGGCTGAATACCAGGAGCAGCCAGGGAGCCGTCTTGGCGTCTGATACAACCATTTCATGTATGTTACATATATAACATAATAAATCAAGGTCCCTGAGCAGCGGCGGCCGCGCGTGCCGGCATCGGGCGCAACGCGCAAATTTCACCGCCTGATAAAATCAACGATTCATGCCACGGCTCCGTATCTCTGCCATCAGTTTCCTGAACACCGCTCCGCTGATGTGGGATTTCGAACAAGGCAAGACTGCCGGTGAACTCAGCGAGTACTTTGATCTTAGTTACACCGTTCCCGCGCAATGCGCCGAACAACTGAAGGCCGGCACCGCCGATATCGGGATCATTCCCGTCGCCGCCTATACCTCAATTCCCGATCTGGTGGTGATCCCGGAGGTTGCCATTGCGTCCAAAGGCCCGGTGCGTTCGATCCTGCTGATCAGCAAAGTACCGCTGGAGAAAATCCGCAACGTGGCCACTGATAACTCCTCCCGCACTTCCGCTGCGCTGCTGGAGATATTCCTGGGCAAATTCGTGGGGATTACGCCAGGATTTACGCCCCAGACGCCGGACCTTGAGGAAATGCTGCGCTGGCACGATGCGTGCCTGCTGATCGGCGATCCGGCCCTGCAAGCGTCGGCCGCCGGGTGTTACGTCTATGACCTGGCGGAGCAATGGCATCGCTGGACAGGCCATCCATTTGTGTTTGCCTTTTGGGCGGTGCGGAAAGCGGCGTTGGGGGAAGTCTCGCCAGGTCTTGATCTGTCGAAGGCTTTTCAGCAATCGCGCGACCACGGCTTGTTGCACCTTGATGAGATCGCCGCAACCTGGGCTCCGCGCCTGAAACTGGGGAAGGCTGTGCTGCGCGAGTATCTGACCAACAACATTGATTATTCCCTCGACAGCGAGAATCTACGGGGGCTCAAGCTCTTTTTCCGCTACGCCGCGGAATGCAATGTCCTGCCGGCGGCACCGGAGATCAGATTTCTGCTGTAGAGGTTAGAGGCTGGCCACTCATTGCACAGAGGATCAACGGCGCCTCAAGGCTCACTCCGTTGGGAAGACAAACTTCACTTCAACGTTGCTCGTCTCGTTGGCGGCCTCATATTTCCATTTCTTGACCGCGCGGAGAAGTGCGTCAATCAGGACTGGGTTACCGCCCAATTCCTTGACTGCTTTGACCGAACCATCCGGCGCCACAGTCAATTGCACTCGAGCGATTCCTCGAATTCTGAGTTTCTTGGCAAGCTCCGGATACTCCGGAGGGTCGCCGCTCCTGAGTCTGCGGGTTTCTCCCGCACCAGCGAAAACGGGAACCACCAGCAAAGCTGCCAGGACCAGGCGCAGGATATCCGGCCGGCCCAGGAACCGGCGGCCGGTTTTCGGCGGCGGTACTGAGTTTGCTGCGCGATCTCTAGAGTCGTTAATTTTCACTGGGTCCCCTTAGGGCTGAGTCGTGATTGCTCCAAAGTGTGCACTGGATGCTGATGAACATCAAGGTTGCTTTTGTACTGTATTGTCGTCTTCGCCAATTCTCGACTTTCTACTTTAGTATCAGTAGCCGTAGAGTGCTTAGACCCATTCAATCCGGTGGTGAGGCCGGAATACGAACTTGCCTTGGGGCAGGCTATGGACAGGCTGCTGAGCTCTCATGCACCGGATGCTATAAAATCAGGAGTCTCATGTCCTTATCCAAAGCACAAGCCCTTGACCTGTTCCGCTCCGATGACTTGATTGGCATCGGCATGGAGGCGGACGCAGTGCGCCGCAAGCTCCATCCGGAGGGAGTAGCTACCTACATCATTGACCGCAACATCAACTACACGAATTTCTGCACGGAGTACTGCACGTTCTGCGCGTTTTATGCCCCGGTCAAAGGACCAGGCCGCTCCAAGGGCTACGTCCTGGATTTTGAAACTATTTACGAAAAGATCCGGGAGACGGTTGAGCTCGGAGGCACTGGCGTACTCATGCAAGGCGGACTGCATCCTGATTTAAAGATCGAGTGGTACGAAGAAATGATGCGCGGCATCAAGCAGCGCTTTCCCAAGGTCCATTTGCACTGCTTTTCCGCTTCCGAGATCATCCACTTTGCCGGCGTCAGCGGCCTGACCATTGAAGACACCATCCGGCGTTTGCGGGACGCCGGGCTTGATTCCATCCCAGGCGGCGGCGCGGAAATCCTGGACGACGAAGTCCGCTACAAGATTGCCCGGCTCAAGTGTCTGACGGACGACTGGTTGAATGTCCATCGCACGGCCCACAAACTGGGCATGCGCACGACGGCAACGATGATGTTCGGCGTCGGCGAGACCGAAGAACACCGCATTAACCATTTCCAGCGCCTCTATGATTTGCAGGAAGAGACCGGAGGTTTTACGGCGTTTATTCCGTGGAGTTTTCAGCCCAAGAACACGGCCCTCGGCGGACGGCACTGGGACGAAGCCACGGCGGTCGAGTATCTCAAGGTACTGGCCATCTCCCGGTTGTATCTGACGAACTTTCTCAACGTGCAATCGAGCTGGGTGACGCAGGGACTAAAAGTCTGCCAGGTTGGTTTGCGCTTTGGCGGCAATGACGTTGGCTCCGTGATGCTGGAAGAGAATGTCGTTCGGTCCGCCGGCGTGACCAACTGCACAACGGAAGAAGAGCTGCGCCGCATGATCCGCGACGCGGGCTTCCGGCCGGCGCAGAGAGACACGCTGTATCGGCAGTACTTCCTGAACTGAGCTTTCTTCTGATCTTGGTGGATTCGTAGGATCGAGAACAAATTCGCACGCCAATAATTTTCGCGACGCCAGGCATTCTCGCTACGCTCCAGATTTCAGAAAAGGACCGGACCCAAAGTACAATCTATCTGCCTCGTCAGGAGTTCCAGCTGCACGTCCTCGGATCCAATATCGCGTTTTTTCTCATGGACTTCTCCCAGAGAGGTTTGGTGCACTATCTGCGCTCGCAGTTCAGCAATGAGAACTTCAAGGCTTTCAAGGGGCTCTACTCGCCCAACGCGTTTGACCTGATGCTGCTGATTCCGTATTTCACCGTCATGATCATTCTGGCGGCGTATGGTTTGCATCGCTACGCGCTGGTCTATATGTACTACAAGAACCGCAAGAACCACCGCGCTGAAGCCCCGTCGCAGTTTGCAGAGCTGCCGCGGGTGACCGTGCAATTGCCGATCTTCAATGAGCAGTTCGTCGTGGACCGCCTGGTGGAAGCGATCTGCAAGCTGGATTATCCGAAAGACAAGCTCGACATTCAGTTGCTCGACGACTCAACCGATGAGACTACTGAAGTGGCGCAGGCAGCGGTGGAGCGCTATGCCGCGCTCGGTCATCCTATCTGTTTTATTCACCGCGCTAATCGCGAAGGCTTCAAGGCCGGGGCTTTGCAGAATGGCATGTTCACGGCCCGAGGAGAGTTCATCGCAATTTTCGACGCCGATTTCGTCCCGCCGGCGGACTGGTTGTTGCGCGTGGTCCACCATTTCTCCGATCCAAAAATAGGCATGGTTCAGACGCGCTGGACGCACCTCAACCGCAATTACTCGTTTCTCACCGAAGTAGAGGCCATCTTGCTGGACGGCCATTTCATCCTGGAGCACGGCGGTCGCGCCCGCAGCGGCGTGTTCTTCAACTTCAACGGCACGGCCGGCATGTGGCGTCGGCAAGCCATTGAAGAGGCCGGCGGCTGGCAGCACGATACGCTCACGGAGGACACTGACCTCTCCTATCGCGCCCAGCTAAAAGGGTGGAAGTTTGCATACCTTCAGGACATCGAGTGCCCGGCCGAGCTGCCCATTGAAATGACGGCCTTCAAGACCCAGCAGGCACGATGGGCCAAGGGCCTGGTCCAGACAGGCAAGAAAATCCTGCCTAGAGTATTCAGCAGCAAGGTGCCGTTCCGCGTGAAAGTTGAAGCCTGGTACCATCTGAGCGCCAACTTGAGCTATCCGCTCATGATCATTCTTTCCACGCTGCTGATGCCGGCGATGATCATCCGCTCCTTCGGTGGCTGGTTCCAGATGCTGCTCATTGATCTTCCGCTCTTCATGGCTTCGACTTTTTCGATTTCCAGCTTCTATCTGGTGTCGCAAAAGGAACTGTTCCCCAAAACATGGCCGAGAACGTTTCTCTATCTGCCGTTTCTGATGGCTATGGGCATTGGCCTGACCCTCACCAATACCAGGGCCGTGCTGGAAGCGCTGTTTGGGATCAAGTCCGCGTTCAAGCGGACGCCCAAGTACAGCGTGCAAACTAAAACCGACAAGATCCAGGGACAGAAATACCGCCGGCGGCTTGGTCTGGTGCCCTGGCTGGAACTTCTGGTGGGCTGCTACTTTGCCATGATGTGCTTCTACGCCGTTAGCAGCGGAAACTACTGGACGGTTCCTTTTCTCCTTCTGTTCGTGATCGGGTACTGGTGTACGGGCCTGATGTCCCTCTTGCAGGGGCGGTTCGACCGAATATCTCTCGGGCGGGAGCCGCACAGCAAGCCTTTCCCCGTGGGCGTGTAGAGTCATATTTTCATCCCTGCCCCGAGAGCAGGGTTTGGTATCCTATAAAGGTGCTGATGAAATTCTTGTTTGTTCTGCTGGCGGTCTCTCTGACAGCTGTTCTGGCGGCTGCCGGCGCCATGTGGTGGCGTTTCTCCCGGCACCTGCGCCGTTCCGACCGGGCGCTCAAGAACGCCCTTGGGGAAATCCAGGCGGAAAGGGAATCGGTCAAGCAGAATTCATGACCCGAGCCCCAGAAAGCTTATTCTAGGATTTATACCATGCCGTCCTCAGTTTCCTCAGGAACTCGCGAGATCAGTGTCGCCCACAGTCCCGACTCGGACGACGCGTTCATGTTCTATGGTCTGGCGACCAGCAAGGTCCGCGTTCCCGGACTGAAGTTCAGCCACACTCTCACCGACATTGAAACCCTGAACCGCAAAGCCATGGAAGGCCACTACGATGTCAGCGCTATTTCCTTCCATGCATATCCGTACGTGCAGAACCGGTACGCGCTGATGTCATGCGGCGGAAGTGTGGGCGACAAGTACGGCCCCATGGTCGTTTCGCCGCGCGCGCTGGGCCTGGAAGAACTGAAGCGGACGAAAGTGGCCGTCCCGGGCACGCTCACCACGGCATATCTGGCGCTGAAGCTCTTTGCTCCTAAGATCGAGACCGTCACGGCGCCGTTTGACAAGATTATCCCGGAAATCCTTGCCGGTAAGCATGAAGCGGGCTTGATCATTCACGAAGGGCAGCTTACCTATGAGAGCTCAGGCCTGCAGAAGGTTCTGGACCTGGGAAAATGGTGGTTCGACCTGACCGGACTGCCGCTGCCGCTAGGTGGCAATGCGATTCGGCGGGAGCTGGGACCGGAACTGATCGCCGCCGTAAGCCGTGCCCTGAAAGACAGCATCCAGTACGCGCTCGATCACCGCGAAGAGGCACTCGCCTACGCCATGCAATTTGCCCGGGACCTCGACACCCCATCCGCGGACAAGTTCGTTGGCATGTATGTCAACGAACGCACGCTCGACTACGGGCCGGACGGAAAAGAAGCCGTGGAGCGGCTCCTGGGCATGGGCTACCGGGCGGGAATTATTCCTCACAAGCCTGAAGTGGAGTTTGTTTAGGCTCTTTTCTTTATCCCGAGCGGGGCAAGGGAACCCTGCGGGGACACTTACAGGCTCAACGGCGGGATTGCCCCGCCTCATAATACTTGCCAATGATGATCCCCACGTCCACCGCCGATTCCGCGTCGAGATTCACAAACTCAAATCCAGCAGAACGGGGATCTGTATAGCGCACGCGCGCACTTATCCGGATGCGGATGTCTTCTTCCTGTTCGTGAATGATGAAATGATGGACCTTGCTGTCTCGGGGATAAATCTTTTTCGGTTCCATCAGGAACCCGCCGCGACCCAGTTGCCGAAGCAGTCCGGCTTTTTTCCCTTTGCTATCCAGGACCAGCACTTGTTTAGTGGGCGGAATATCAATCCTCTCAAACCGGCGCCGCTCGCCGGGACCGTCGTCGCGAATTTGGTGTCCGCTCATTGGACTTGTTCCTTAAATGGGCTGATCGGATCCAGGTCCACCGGAACGTCTTTGATTTTTGCCAATGCAGATTTTAGGGCAGCCGGCATGACTTCATACTTCCTAAACCAGGCTTCGGCGCGGGCGCGATCTCCCGTGGCTTCTATCTCCAGGAGTTCTTTCGCCAGACTGGCGAGCGCGCCTGGCATCTTGGCGTAGTCAATCGCGTAGCGTCCGGTAACAGGATCGCGGGTGATGGCGCCTTGCTCCGAGAGATAATTGAATTCCATCATCTCGGCGCGGCCGTGCGCCTCCGCTACGCCAAAGCGGACCGTGCGGAAGATTCCGGCAACGTAAGAAGCGTAGTATTCCTGGGCGCGCTCTTTGCGCAGGACGCCTTTGTCCATCAGCCAGTTCAGTGCGAACATTCCTACTACGTCCGCTTTGGCTTCTTCCAGTCCACCGAAGACGGGTCCGATGGCTTCGCGAATATCGACCTGTCCGGCGCTGGTACGGGCAAAATTCGGGCCGAGACCGTGGGAAATCTCGTGCATGAGCACTGCGGCCAGATAGCCATCCATGGATGCCAGCGCGGCCTGGTCTTCCCGCAGGAGCAGCTTGCCGATGGGCAGGACCACGTAATTCACGCGCGCGTCCATGAAGTTCTTGAAGAAGATTTTCTTTGTCCCTTTTTCCTGGTGAATGCGGGCGTCATTGGGCAGGTTGTCGGCCACCGCCTGATAACCGTGGCGCAAGTCGCCGGCGCGGAACGGCGCATCCATCACTTCCATCGGCGTGCTGTGGCCTTGCTTGGAGGGCCTGTCTTCCGATGCCAACGGCAACGCATCCTGTATGTCAGGGATGTACTTTTTGTACGTTGCAAGCTTGGCGCTCTCGGCTTCGTTGCGAATCATTACGGCGGCCCCATAGGAGGTCTTCACGCCCAGCAGGTCGTCCAAATAGGTTTCGTAGGGTGCAAAGATGACGTCGACCTTGGGGCTCTCCAGGTCCAGCCAGGCCAAGTCGCTCTTGTAATAATCGTCAGTCAACAGGGCGTCCGCCCGCAGACGCAGAAAACTGGCGAAGGATTTGTCCGGACTCAACGCCGCCGCGGCCCTAAGCGCAGTGGCCGCCCGATCCAGCCAGACTTTGTATTCCACGTGGTACGGCACGCCGATGAGGTCGCTGCCCCGGCGTTTGACCACGGTAAAGGGGCTATAGAGTTCCGCCTTCTTTTCCGGATGCTTCGCGATGTAACCGTCAATCTCTTCGCGGGTCATACCTGGAGGGTAGAGTCCGCGGCCCGGGAAGTAAGTGTCCGTGCCGGCAAAAGTCTTGTTGGCTTCGAGAAGGTCGTATCGACTGCCGTTGATCATCAGGAAGCGCCGCACTTTCATGCCGTGTGCTTCGTTGCAGGTGGCCAGCCAACTCACCAGTTCCAGTCCTTTAGGGTCGCTCTGGCGCCAGTAGATGTTTTCCAGATCGCGCGAGGCCTCCACCAGCTCGAAGACCATCTTGATTTCCTGCGGCTGCAGGCCGGTTACAGTGAATTGCATCCTGACCTGTCTGAACTTGGCCAATTGAGCGTCCAGGTCCTCATTGACCGGCGCGTTAATGACGCAATGTCGCGCGGCGTTGGCGCCCATCGGAGTATTTTTTCCCTGTCCGGAAACGAAGAGGGAGAGGGACAGAAGCAGCAGGAAATGCGCAACCAGCAAGTATCGTCTTCGCATGATTGAGCCGATTCTAACAAAAGTACGGCTTGACTTGACCGCGAGTCACGTCCCTTCGAATCCCGGCGGGATTTATGATAGGAGAGCTAAAGATGCCGAGCCCCTTTCCCACGCCCCAAGTCTTGATGATTGACGCCGATGACACGCTGTGGGAGAACAACGTCTATTTCGAACAGTCCATTGTCGAGTTTCTGTCTTTTCTAAACCACAAGGAGATGACGCGGGAACAGATGCGAGAAGTGCTCAACGAAGTGGAGCGCGAGACGATCCTGGAGCGAGGTTACGGCCTGCACAGCTTTGCCCATTCCCTGGTCACGACCTTCGAGCGCCTTTCTGCCGAACCTCTCACGCCGGAGCTGCACCAGACCATCTGGAACTTTGCCCATCGCATTTCTGAATACCCCATCGAACTGATTGACGGCGTGCCGGAAACGCTCGCCTACCTGCAAGAGCGTAGGCACCACCTGATTCTGGTCACGAAGGGGAGCTTCACCGAGCAATCCGGCAAGATCGCGCGCTCCGGGCTGAAGGAGTATTTTGCCGCGGTAGAAATCGTGGCGGAAAAACACGCCGGCGCTTACCGGGATGTATTGGCGAAACACGAACTGCGTGCCGGGGACACCTGGATGGTTGGTAACAGCCCCAGGTCGGACATCAATTCAGCGCTGGCTGCAGGCATAAACGCGGTGTTTGTCCCGCACGACATGACCTGGGTACTGGAGCACGAAACTGTTGGTCCGGCGCCGGACGGCCTTAAATTGCTTCAGGTGGAGACGTTCGGAGATTTGCGAAGGCATTTCTAGTAACCACGCCCCGCTTCAGGAATTCGCTCGAACAACCGGAAAACGTTCGGTGGTCGTTTTAAGTCTCACGTGAGTGTCACACGATAGTAACAAGAAAGAGTCTCTTACCGCAGGGTCAAAGGGCCCCGATTTCTTACGTAAATCATACGTGTTTCTACCGTTGTTTGTCCGGTTGTTTCGGCGTTTTCACTTCGTTCCGCCTCCTCCCACCCCGTTAGTGCATGCACTAAGGGAACCTGCATTTAGAGCTACGAAAACACTAATGTAGGTAGCGACTGGTTGCAGGAGCCAGGCGTGCGGGAAGCGTTTCAGCGATTGTCCCTCAAATCGCAATTTGACGAGCCACCAGAACTGCCGGAAGCTAAAGACGAAAAATATACACAGGGTTGGCTCTCATGAAGTTGCGCGGGAGTTCTCGCATGTTTTGTACGGTTATTCAGGGAGGGCACACTCATGGCAACGCAGGTTTCGGCGATGGGCGGCAAAACGATAGGTCAGTCCTCGTTTGACGAACTGACATCCATGGCCCAGCGCGTGCAAACGTTTACAAATGCGTCCGGGGCGGCCATTGGGCTGAGAATTGGCGACACCGAAGACATCGTCTGCTGTGCCCGCAGCGGTCCCAGCGCCCGGGACGTTAGCACCATCATGGGCGTGGCCGGCTCCTTTGCCGGATTGTGCATCCAGAGCGGCAAAGGGCTACTCTGCGACGACACCGAAGCGGACCCGCGCCTGGATGCGAACGCCGTGCGGTCCCTGGGCGTCCGCTCCATTGCCGTGACACCAATCAAGGAAGACAATCGTGTGGTTGGAGTCCTGGCGGTTTTGTCGCCTTTCGCTAACGCGTTCACAGGTATTCATCTGGCAGTGGTGAAAACCACGGCCGACCAGATTTCCGCGCTCCTGCAGAGGGAGCGTCGCGCGCGGGACGAAGGCCAGGAGCCTGCAGCACAGTGGTCTCCCGCTCCAGTCCACGCCAACAAACCTCCCGTTTCTTCCGCGGGGCAGCAGGCCGCGCCTGCAGTCATCCATCCGGATACTGCTGCGGTTCCGGCCGCGTCCATTGGGTTCGCGAGTCCGGCCCCGGCGGTTGCCAAGCCGCAGGTAACTGCCATGCCCGTGGCATCGGCTGTACCGGCGAGCTCGGCTCCGATGCCCGTCAAGAAGGCTGTGCCCATCGCGGCCGTGGCAGCTCCGGCGCCGGTGACTGCGTCTCCGGTCCTCACCAAGACGGCTACGCCGGCAGCCCCGACGCATGCAGAATTTGCGACAACTCCCAAAACGCAACCGCTTGCAGCCATTGCGCTCGCCGAAGACGTCGCGCCAGCCATATCTCTGCCCGCGAGAGAGGACCGGCATTGGCGACCGAAGCACGACCACGCCAGCGTGGGTGTCCTTGATTCTTCGGCCGAGCCGAAAAAGAAGTCGCACACGGGTCTGGTCCTGATGGGCCTTGCCGCAGTTGTCCTGATTGGCCTTGGCTCCACATTCGCGGTGCGCAAGTGGAACCGCGCGGAGCCACCCGAGGCGTTACAGCATCCTCAAGAGGCTCCCAATACGCTGGCAGTCCAGACTCCACCAGTGCAGAATGCGAGCAACACCCAACCTGCCTCGTCAGGAGGGATCCCGCCAAGCACTACGTCGGCGGGGAACACGAACAATGCTCAACCTTCGGCGGCTCCTGTTGTGCCTTCCGCCAACAGCGCAGCTCCCAACAGCACCGTGAAGAATAGTTCGGTGGACACCGCCAGGAAGTCAGACAAGACCCAAACGCAGCCCCAAACGCAGGCCCAAACCCAAGCTAAGCCCAACGGCCCTTCTCCGGCAGAAAAGCCGGCGTTGGAGACCATCGCTTTGGCGGCCGGCCCATCCAGGATCGTCCCCGCAACGGCGGCGGACAGCGCACCACAAGACACGAACGCAACGCCCGCCCTGACCATCGCCGTCGGTCCGGCGTTGGGAAAGCTTACTGCCTTGCCGAGTGCCAGCGCCCCGTCCAAGCCTTCCGCCATGTCGCAATCCGTGGAACCAATCCAAGTGCTCAAGAGAGTTTCCCCGCTTTACCCGAGCATGGCCAAAGCGCGCGGGATCAAGGGAGATATTGTGGTGCGGGCGCATGTGGGTAAGGACGGACACGTATCGAATCTCGAGATGGTTTCCGGAATCCCAATTTTCAGGGATGCGGCGTTTGAGGCGGTCAAGCAATGGCAATTCAAACCGGCCATGGTCAACGGCCAGGCGGTGGATCAGGACGAAGTAATTCGGTTCGACTTCAAGTAGTTTTCGCGATTATGTTTCTTCAACGCTTCTTTGCAGCCACTATAATCGCCGCATGAATATAGACCATATCCTTGAGCAACTGGAGAACCAGCGCAACCGCATTGATGCGGCTATTAAGACCCTGCGAGCCACGTATGGCGGTGGCCTCAAGAGGTCGGGACGGAAAGGCCGGCGTCCGGGGACCAGATTGTCGGCGGAAGCAAGGAAGAAGATTTCTGACTCGGCCAGAGCGCGCTGGGCCAGCGCCAAGCGGGCAGGCAAGAGGTCACTGAAGACTTAGTTCTCCCGCGCAGAGACTTGGCGTTGCTAGTGCACACTCGTGGAATCAGCCAGGATTCCGCCCATCCGCCGATGAGCCCCGCCTGACTGTTAACCATTACGGTACTGCGCCTTTGTTAGATGTTTCTAAGCTGCTACGCTGAAATGGCTCTGGAGTTCTCGCCATCCACCAATGGCGGACGCTCTTACAAACGGCTCTTCCAACGTCGTCACCCAGGTCCTTGCCGATCTTGGACCGGTATTGACCGGTGAACGCGACCTGCGTAGTACGGCTATTGCGGCGCTGCAGATGGTGTTGTCCGCGGCCCACGCGTCTTCGGGCGCTCTTTTCCGTTTTCAAGACAAGCCAGCCATGTTGGCTTCCATCGCGCACTCCGGCTTCGCCTTGTTTCCGCAGACGGCGGTTTTTCCGCTGCTGCCCAAACACATCCACGCGCTGAACCACGCCTCCGGCGCGCAGAGATTGTGCAAAGATCGTTGCGATACTTTTCTCAGCTCCACCGGGAACGTTTCCGGCGTCTGGTTTCATTGCATCGCCCCGTTGCGCGTGCGCGGCAAGTTGATTGGCGCTTTGTTGCTGGGAGAACGCGAAGGCGGAGCGGAATATTCGGCCGACCTGCTGGCGCAGATCGGCCAGCTGGCGCCCTACATAGCGCTGGCCATCTTCAACCACCAGCTTATAACTTCACTGGAAGAGCGCACCAAAGAGAATCTGCGCTTGATCGCCTCCGTCCATTCGTTCTGGGAGGATGCGCTCCTGGCCTTTGCCGCGACCATTGACGTCAAGCATGTCAACATGCACGGGCACTCCCTGCGCGTCGGCCGCTACTCTGCAGGCATGGCGGAAACCCTGGGCATGAACGTTTCTGAAATCACCGAGCTGCGCGCCGCGGGCTACCTGCACGATATTGGAAAAGTGACCGTGGACAAACACATCTTCACCAAACCGGGCGCGCTGGCGCCGGCCGAGTTCCAGGAGATGGCGGACCACACCGTCGAAGGCCACCGCATTGTTTCGACTGTGCAGTTTCCGTGGCCGAACATTCCCGAGGTCGTGCGCTCGCACCATGAGCGCGCAGACGGCTCGGGGTATCCCGACCATTTGCACAGCGACGAGGTCTCGGTCCCCGTCAAGGTTGTCGCCGTTGCGGATTGTTTTGACGCCATGCTGAGCGAGCGTCCCTACCGCAAGAAACGGACGCTGGGCGAAACTGCAGCCGAGTTAAGCTGGCTGGCGCCCGCCAAGATGGATGCGGACGTTGTTCACGCTCTTCTCGTCCAACTTCGCCGCGATGCTGCGCGGCTGATAGCTCCGCAACGTCCCTGGGGATCAGTGGATGAGCGGCCTCGAAGACCTTTTCTTGATTCCTCCGTTCCCTGTAACATCTCGCCGACAGACATTGACCACCTGGTTTCCGAACTGAACCGCCGTGTCAATCATGGCCGCACCTATTCGGCCTAAGCCCTGCTGATTCCACAACTTTAGGTTCGCGTTAGGGTTACTATCGTCTTACGAGAGCGCGAGGACCCTGCTTATGTCAGCCGCCCGCAAACTGTGGTTTCTAGTTTTGGCCATTGCCTTTTTCGTTCCCGCCGGACTGCTGATGGCGGGTGACGATCCCGTGAAGACGGCGTCCCCGCAAACGCAGATGGACGAGAACAAGAGGGTCCTCCAGGCCTTAAACCGCTTTACTTTTGGTCCGCGTCCGGGAGACGCGGAAAAGGTCCGGGCCCTGGGCCTTGACCCGTGGTTCGAACAGCAGCTCTATCCCGAGAAGATTGACAACGCGGCCATGGAAGGTCGTCTTGCGCCTTTTCGCACCCTGAAAATGAGTACCAGGCAAATGGTGGAGAGTTTTCCGCCGCCGCAAGTTGCCCGGATGGTCGAAAACGGACGCATGTCCATGCCTTCTGATCCTGGCGAACGGGCGATCTATGAATCACGGATAGCAGCTTATAAGCAGCAGCAGGCGAGGAAAAATGATGCGCCGGCCGCCGATGCGAAGGACACAAAGGCCGACATGAAAGTCGATGGCCAGAGTGACGCGCAGATGACGCAGGAGCAACGCGACAAACGCCAGAAAGAACAGGAAGCGGCGATGTACGCGGAAGTCGGCGCGGTGCAGTTACTGGAAATCCCGCCCGAGGAGCGCTACCAGAAGATCCTGAAGATGCACCCGAACGAGCGTCTGGACCTGGCGCAGTCCCTTAAGGGGGAAAAAGTCATGGACCTGGTGGATGGCATGAGTCCACCGCAGCGCGAGACCGTGCTCGCCATCGTGCAGCCCCAGGCAGTAGTCGGCGGCGAACTGGCCGAAGCCAAGCTCCTGCGTGCCATCTACAGTGATCGCCAACTGGAAGAGGTAATGACCGACTTCTGGTACAACCACTTCAACGTATTCATTGGCAAAGGTCCGGACCGCTACATGATTACCGCTTACGAGCGGGACGTGATTCGTCCTCACGTTTTCGGAAAATTCAAAGAGTTGCTGGTGGCTACGGCCCAAAGCCCGGCCATGCTTTTCTACCTGGACAACTGGCAAAGCGTGGGACCGAAGTCCGCACTTGCGAAGTATGGGCCCGCGGGGCCGCGCCAGATGGGCGGCTTCCAGGGGCCTTTCGGCCGGCGGCGGCAGCAGCAACGGGCGCAGCAGCAAGCTAAGAACCGTCCCAGTGGACTCAATGAAAACTATGCTCGCGAGATCATGGAACTGCATACACTGGGCGTTGACGGCGGATACACACAGAAAGACGTTACAGAACTGGCCAAAGTCCTGACCGGCTGGACCATTCAGGATCCCCAGCGTGGCGGGGACACCCGATATAACGAGCGGGCCCACGAACCAGGGACCAAATACGTGCTCGGTCATGAGATCAAGGAACAAGGCCAGTACGAAGGCCTGGAGATGCTGGACATTCTGGCCCACCATCCATCCACCGCCAGGTTCGTCTGCAGGAAGCTGGCCATGCGATTTGTGTCGGACAACCCTCCGCAGGGCCTGGTGGACCGCATGGCAGACATCTTCATGAAGAAAGACGGCGACATTCGCGAAGTCCTGCGCACGCTGTTCCATTCGCCCGAGTTCTGGGCACCCGACACTTACCGCGCCAAGGTCAAGACGCCGCTGGAGTTCGTTGTTTCTTCAGCGCGCGCCTCCGGCGTTGACATACAGAATGCGTTGCCCCTGGTACGGAACTTGAATCGCATGGGCATGCCACTCTATGGAATGCAGCCGCCCACGGGGTATTCGACAAAAGCGGAGACCTGGGTCAATTCGTCCGCCCTGTTGAGCCGTATGAATTTCGCGCTGACGCTGGGCAGCGGACGCCTTCCTGGCACTACCGTGAATCCCCAGCTTCTGCTGCGCGGCTCTGCACCGCAGGACCCGGATGCGGCGCTGGCCGCGCTGGAGGAAGAAATCCTGTCCGGAGATGTCTCCTCCCAGACCCACGCCGTGATGCAGAAGCGGCTGAACGATCCTGAGGTCACGCAACGCAAGCTCGATGATCCCGATCGCACGCCGAATTACGGCGCTATTGCCGGCCTGATCATGGGTTCGCCGGAATTTCAACACCGATAAAGATGGACTCTGGGGCCTGGCCCCGCAGGAGCAGTTTATGGCGATTACACGCAGAGTTTTCCTGAAAGGCGGCGCGCTGGCCGTGGTTGGCACCAGCGTGATTCCCAGCTTTCTTACCCGCGCAGTCTATGCCGCGGAAACCGCCAGCGCAGGCACCAGCAAAAAGCGCCTGGTCGTGTTGTTTCAGCGTGGCGCCGCGGATGGGCTGAACATCGTGGTACCGCACGGAGAGTCGGCCTACTACTCCATGCGGCCGAGCATCGCTATTCCGCGGCCCAAGGGAAATGAAGGGGCCATTGATCTCAACGGCTTTTTCGGCCTGCACCCGGCGATGACTTCGTTCAAGCCGCTATGGGACGCCGGGCATTTGGCAATTGTTCATGCTGCCGGATCGCCCGACAACACCCGCTCGCACTTTGACGCGCAGGACTACATGGAATCCGGCACTCCGGGCGTGAAGTCGACGGAAGATGGATGGCTCAATCGCGCGATCGGCGGAGTCGCTGAACCCGGCGCTTCGCCGTTCCGCGCCGTCGCGATGGGCGGAGCGTTGCCGAGAACGCTGGCTGGGTCAGTCCCCGCGGTGGCCATGGGCAACATCAGGGAATTTGCCGTAGGCGGCCGCGGTCCCGGTGCGGCCGTTGCCAGCAGTACCTTTGAAGCCATGTACGAGCAGTCGGTTGACACAGTCCTGCACGGCACCGGCAATGAGACTTTTGAAGCCGTAAAAATGCTGAAGTCGGCAGATCCGGAAAAATACACTCCTGCGCCCGGAGCGGACTATCCCCGTGGACGTTTTGGAGACAGCCTGCGCCAGGTGGCGCAGCTCATCAAGGCGAACCTCGGGGTGGAGGTCGCGTTTGCCGATATCGGCGGTTGGGACCATCATGTGAACGAAGGCAGCGTACAGGGTCAGATCGCCAACATCACACGCGACTTTTCCCAGTCTATCGCAGCGTTCTGGACCGACCTGGGAGACCTGGCGGGCGAGACAGTCATCGTCACCATGTCGGAATTTGGCCGCACGGCGCGCGAGAATGGCAATCGCGGCACGGACCACGGTCATGCCAATGTCATGTTCGTTCTGGGTGGCCCGGTCAAAGGCGGAAAGATCTACGGCCGCTGGCCCGGCCTGCAGCAGGAACACCTCTACGAGGGTCGTGACCTGGCGATCACCACCGACTTCCGCCAGGTGTTGAGCGAGGCTGTGTACTCACACCTGGGCAACAAGGAACTGCCCAAAGTGTTTCCGGGCTGCGACAAGGCGTCGCCCAGGGACTTCCTCCGGTACTTGGGATAATGGCGGCATCTGAAACCGGAACTTGCAGCATCTTCGCGAAAAACACAAGACCAGCTATCTGTGAATGAATCAAGAAGCGGTTTGTAACCGGGGGGCCTTTCTGATTCAATGAAGGCGTCTGTGAGTGTGCGGCAAAATGGAAGCCACCCCAAAGATCCCCGCTGAAACCAACATCAAGCTCAGGGAGTTGGCGCACGACCTCAGCAACGCCCTGGAGCGGATCATGCAGGCCACCTACCTGCTTTCCCAGATGCAGCTCGACGAGAACTCAAGAAAGTGGATGGAGCTGATTGACCAGGCGGGCCGCGACGCCGCCCGGATCAATCGCGAAATCCGGGAGATTCTGCGCGCTGGCAGTTGACCGCATTTGTTGTTCTGGCCAGCCCAAAACAGCGTTACACTGCTCGGTCAAAATGCCTGAACCGCCCAAGCTCACGCCAGCTAATGCCACGCAGCAAGATCCGGAAAAACGTCTTGATGTCTCCGGCTTCTGCCCGAACTGCGGCGCACAGATGCGCGAATCACGCTGCAAGCTGGTGTGCAAGACCTGCGGGTTCTTCCTGAGTTGCAGCGATTTTTACTGAATCCGCAAAGAATCCGTTAACCTTTCGGGCCCTGGTTCGTTTCATTGGCGGAGGTATCAGAGATTATGGATCCAGTTTTATTCCAAGGCCTGGTCAAGGAATGGTTGACGCTCGCTTTTATGTTCACTTTCTTTGCGTGGGTCATGTATGTGGCAGCTACAACCATCCGGCGCAGGCAACAGAACGCGATGCAGAGACACTTGTTGGACAAATTTTCTTCGGCCAAGGACTTCGCCGATTTTGTCCAATCGCCGGCAGGACAAAAGTATGTGATGAGTTTTAGTGACGCCGTGAGCAGTCCGCGCAACTCAATTATCAACTCGGTCAAAACCGGGATTGTTCTGATTTTCCTGGGATCAGGGGTCCTTGGCGGCGCCGGCGTTGGCCCGACCCACATTAGCTCTGTATTTTTCATTCTGGGCAACGTATTAGTATGCGTGGGCGTGGGCTTCCTCGTTTCGGCTTTGGTAGCTCATTTTATGGTCAAGAAGATGGGGTCTGGAGAGAAGGTGTAGTACTTGTTAGCCACCCTTACAGCACCGCACCTTACCATGACTGAAACAGCCAGAGACGAGCCGGCCAGCCAGGCGGAATTTGAAGCGTTCTATTTGCGCACAGCGCGCGTTCTCCATGGCTATCTCTGCCGGCTAAGCGGCGACCCTGCCACCGCAGATGAGGTGTTGCAGGAAGCTTTCATCCGCATGATCCATGCCGCTGCCATGGAAGAAGCCCACCGCAAGGCCTATCTTTATGCGACAGCGACAAACATCTTGCGTGACCGCTGGCGCAAACAGAAGCGGGAAAGAGAATGGTCTGAGCTCAGCCAGCCGGAAACGAGTGTCCATCAAAATTTCAGCTTGTCACTGGATATGGCCGCGGTATTCGACAGGTTGAGCGCGCAGGAGCGGGCGGTCCTCTGGCTGGCGCACGTTGAGGAGATGAGTCACAGAGAGATCGGTGCTATTCTCAACGTGAAAGAAAAGAGCGTGCGGGTCATCGTCTTTCGGGCGAGGGAGAAAGCGAAGGAACTGCTGGAGCGCGCAGGATTCAGAGGTAGTCATGAATAACAACGATGATGACGTCCAATTTGATTCGCTTATCAAAAAAATGGCCCACGACCATCAGCCGCAGCTCCCGAATTCGGGGATACTCTGGTGGCGGGCCCAGATTCTCAAAAGGCAAGCGGACAAGGAGCGTATTGAGCGTCCGCTGGTGATTATGCGGCTGGTGGCGGTGACAGCAGGCGCTGTGATCTTGTTCGGGTTCTTGATGTCAAATTGGCGGCAGGCGCAGCCGGCAGCAAATGGATCGCACGTTTCGTTCCTGGCGCCGCTGCTAGTATTCAGTGCAATCGGGTGCGCGTTGCTGTTGGTTTTACTGGCGTGGCCACCCGTGTCGAAGAAGAACTAGCAGATCCTGGCCAAAACTGGATACAAACGTTTCCCCGAATTGCGTCCGCTCCCACCCTCATTTACTCTAACTGGTCTGCGCGAAACGCCATGGCTCACGAATTCAACAGGCTTATTTCCAAAGTTGATCCTACCTCGACACGCTTTGAGAAAAACATGCGCGCCATGGCCGCGCTGGTATCGGCTGTCCACAATGAACAGGAACAGATTCGCCAGGGCGGTGGCGCCAAGGCTATTGAGGCGCAGCATGGCAAGAACCGGCTGACTGCCCGGGAGCGCATTGCGCTTTTGCTCGACCAGGACAGCGAGCTCTTCGAGCTGAATATGTATGCGGCGTATGAAATGTACGAAGAATGGGGCGGAGCGCCGGCAGCCGGCGTGGTCACAGGTCTGGGACGGATTCACGGCCGGCTGTTCATGATTGTCGCCAACGACGCAACCGTGAAGGCCGGCGCGTTCTTTCCCATGACCGCCAAGAAAGTCATTCGCGCACAGAACATCGCGCTGGACAACCATATTCCCACCATCTACCTGGTGGATTCAGCCGGAGTGTTTCTGCCTTTGCAGGAGGACGTGTTCCCGGACACCGACGATTTTGGCCGGGTCTTCCGCAATAACGCCGTGATGTCCGCGCAGGGAATTCCCCAGATCACCGCCATCATGGGTATGTGCGTGGCCGGCGGCGCATATCTTCCGGTCATGTGTGACACCATTCTCATGACGGAAGGCAGCGGGCTTTTTCTTGCCGGCCCCGCGTTGGTGCAGGCGGCCATCGGGGCCAAATATTCGGCGGAAGAACTGGGCGGCGCGGCCATGCACGCGCAGATCGCGGGGACGGTGGACTATCGAGAGCCAAATGATGAAGCCTGCATCGAGCGCATACGGTCGCTGGTGGAGAAGATCGGCCGCAAGCGCACGGCGCGGTTTGATCGGATAAAGGCCGAGCGTCCGGCATACGTGGCGGAAGAACTTTATGGCATCTACGAGGCCGAGGCGGGCCGGCCGTATGATATGAAAGAGATCATCGCGCGTGTGGTGGACGGCAGCCGCTTCGACGAATACAAAGCGGAGTACGGCAAGACGGTCATCTGCGGCTACGCCCGTATCGGCGGCTTTGCCGTGGGCATTGTGGCCAACCAGGCGCTGACCATGCAGCAGACCGATCCGCATTCCGGAGAAATGCACCTGGAAGTGGGACGCGTGATTTACACCGAAAGCGCGGAAAAGGCCGCGCGCTTCATTATGGATTGCAACCAGAACCTGGTGCCTCTGGTCTTTTTACATGACGTGAACGGGTTCATGGTGGGACGCGACGCCGAATGGAGCGGCATCATCAAGGCGGGGGCCAAGATGGTGAACGCCGTATCGAATTCCGTGGTGCCCAAGATCGCGGTAATCGTCGGCGGGTCCTTCGGCGCAGGACATTATGCGATGTGCGGCAAAGCCTACGATCCGCGTTTTGTTTTTGCCTGGCCCACCGCGCGTTACGCCGTGATGAGTGGGGCCGCGGCGGCCAATACGCTGGTGGAAATCAAGATCAAACAGCTCGAACGCACCGGCAAGAAAATAGGCGACGAGGAAAAGCAGGAACTCTACAATTCCGTGAAAGCAACGTACGACAATCAGACAGGGCCGCGCTACGGCGCTGCCCGGTTGTGGATTGACAAAATCATTGACCCGCTCGAAACCCGTCTGGCGATCACCATAGCGCTGGAAGCCGCGGCGCTGAACCCGCACGTGGCGGAGTTTAAGGTGGGAGTGTTGCAGACGTAGTAATCAGCAAATAGCAATTGGCAATTAGCCGGAGGTGTAGCAATAGTGTCACCAGCGTAAATCAGTGGTAGAGTGCTCTGTCTATTTGCTAAATGCTCAGGAGCGTCCATGCACTACCTTCTTAAAACCGAACCCAGCGTTTATAGCTTTGCCGATCTCCAGCGCGATAAAACCACCATCTGGGACGGCGTGACCAACCCCGTCGCAGTCAAGAATCTGCGCGGAATGCAAAAAGGCGATGGATTGGTCATTTACCATACCGGTGACGAGCGCCAGGCCGTGGGCACGGCCACTGTCGAGTCGGTGGATCCGAGCGATCCCAGAAACCCGGCAGTCAAGATTAAAGCCGGCAAGCCGCTGGCCAAGCCTGTGACACTGGCTGAGATCAAGGCCCACAAGCTTTTTGCCGACTCCCCGCTGCTGCGCCAGGGACGGCTTTCTGTGGTTCCACTGACGGGCGAACAGTGGAAGTGGATTACTGGAGAGTAATGCACATCGCCGGCGCTGGTGTGCGATGTCGGCGATCCTTTCGGTCGTTTATAATTTCTGGTTACTCTAACCCTCTGATTCACAGCTGTGGAAGGAACCAATGCCGACTGATGTAGTCATGCCCCAGATGGGCGAATCCATTTTTGAAGGCACGATCACCAAGTGGCTGAAAAAGCCGGGAGACAAAATCCAGCGTGACGAGCCTTTGTTTGAAATCTCCACGGACAAGGTGGACGCGGAAATTCCCGCTCCCGCCAGCGGTGTGCTGAAGGAGATCAAGATTGCTGAAGGCGCCACCGTCCAGGTGAACACCGTGGTCGCCGTGATTGATGCAGAGGGCGCCGCTGTCGTGGCTGCCGCTCCCGCCGCGCAGCCTGCTCAGGCCACAAGGCCAGCGGAACCAGCCACCCCAGTTCCTGCTCCCGCGGCGGCAGCTCCCGCTCCCGCCCCCGCCGCGAGCGCCAACGGTGGTCCCGCAGTGGACGTGGTCATGCCGCAGATGGGCGAATCCATTTTTGAGGGCACAATCACCAAGTGGCTCAAGAAGGTTGGCGACAAAGTTCAGCGCGACGAGCCATTGTTTGAAATCTCCACCGACAAAGTAGACGCGGAGATCCCCGCGCCCGCCAGCGGTGTACTGCGCGAAATCAAGACCAGCGAAGGCAGCACTGTGCAGGTAAACACCGTGGTCGCGGTAATTGGCGGGGCAGGCGCTCCCGCTGCCGCCGCGACTCCCGCGAAGCCGGCGCCGCAACCGGTGGCTGTTGCCGCACCCGCGGCCAGGCCGCAAGAACGTCCTGCAGCGCCACAGGTCACGCAATTCCCTGCACCCGGTCGCGGAGATGGGGGCCAGCATCTCCGCTCGTCACCGCTGGTACGCCGCATTGCCCGCGAAAACAGCGTTGATCTGGCAAGTGTGCCGGGGACTGGTCTGGGCGGTCGCATCAGCAAGAGCGACATTCTGGGTTTTGTTCAACAGCACGGAGCGGGCGCAGTGGCTCCTGCGCAGCGTCTGGCGACCCAGCCTGCGCCGCAAGTTGTCCCGTCACAACGTCCCGCCGCTCCGGCTCCCGTGTTGCACGAGCTGACCGGAGAACTTGTTCCCATGACTCCCATGCGCAAGAAAATTGCAGAGCGCATGGTGGAGTCCCGCCGCACCAGCGCCCACGTCCACACGATTTTCAAGGTGGACATGACGCGCATCGTAAAGTTCCGTGAGAAGACGCGGAGACAGTGGGAAGCCCGCAACGGCGTCAAGCTCACATTCATGCCGTTTATCGCCAAAGCGCTCATGCATGGCATCCGCGTGAAGCCCATTACCAACGCGTCGGTGGCAGGTGACGCGATTCAGTACCACAAGAACGTCAATATCGGCATTGCCGTGGCGCTCGAGTGGGGGCTGATCGTGCCGGTAGTCAAACAGGCGGAGAATCTCAGCTTTGTGGGCCTGCAGCGGGCGATTTCTGATGTGGGCGAACGGGCACGCAATAAGAAACTCGTCCCTGACGACGTGCAGGGTGGCACGATCACCATCACCAACCCGGGAATCTATGGTCCGCAGTTTGGCACGCCGATCATTCTTCAGCCTCAACTTGCCATCCTGGGTATGGGCGGCATTTTCAAAGAGCCGGTCGTGGTTACGGATGAGGACGGCAATGACTCGATTGCGGTTCGGCACATCATTCGCCTGGTGCTGGGTTACGATCACCGGGTCATTGACGGGGCCGACGCCGACCAGTTCATGGTCGCGGTGCGCGAGTACCTGGAGAACTTCAACGAGGACATAGGCTAACAGCACTCGGCAGGCCTAGATCACGCCCAGTTCGCGCGCCGCAGTCGCGGCGATACCGGGCAATTGGTCCAAAGATGCGACCACAATCGCCTGTTGCGCCAGCGTCTCCAGTGCAAAGCCAACTGCATCGTCATTGCGTTCCAGGTCGTCCTCTACGATAGCGGTCAACTGAGCGCGACCACCTTCGGCGCGCCGGATACCTTCTGCCAGACTGGGAAAGCTGAAAGCCAGTACTTTCGCAGAATTGATATCTGTCTGGAGCGCCAGCGAATGAAACATCTTTACCATACCGGCAGCGGAGTAACCGCAATCAATTTTTAGTGGATCGCCGCTGCGGGTGTACTGGGCTACGGCAATGTTCTTGGTCATCAAGCCCCAGACGCCGGCCCGCTCAAACTCTCCGCGCATTCTTTGCAGGACCATTTGCCGCGTGCTCATCTCGCGTGATGGTCCACGCAGAGGGCGTTCCAGGTAAAGCTGAGCCAGTACATCCGCTTCTGCCGCCGGTGATTCAGCGAGGCAGGCCGTAAGATCGGACGCCTGGACCGTATTGGAGAAGGAGTCCTGGATTTTGCGCACCATCGATTCGCGCTCCGGACCGGCATCGCGCAGCTTATCCTGCAACTCGCTTCCTATATCTTCGAGTAACGCGAGGTCCGCCTGGGGATCCAAACAGCGGACCCGGGACCAGTCGCGCGTAAAGCGCAACTCCGCCGCGCCCGCGGCGGGCAGGAGCACTACACCGACGTTCACGAACTCGTTCTTCACCACGTCCGGAACGTAGCGCAGCAGAAAAAACGTACATTGCTGTCTTGTTGCCATATCATCACACCTGTCGTCTCATTGAACCAGCGAAGTCTGAGGCGTCCGTTCCCATTCCGGGAACGGCTGCCGTGACGAATTACGGAACGCCGTGATCAGTTCTCGCACCTGGGAACGACGTTCCACAATGCTTTCTGTAAGTTGTTCCAGGGCTGGCCAATCATTTTCGATCCATTCCGGCGGGATTCCCCCCGCGATTTCCCGGACCGTTTGCGCGTTGAAGTTCTCGATCAGGGACAGCCATGGGTGGAACGACTCCCATCCTCGGACAAAATCATAAACACAATTGCGCGCATACACGCCTCGCAGGGCGGAATCGGGAAAGTTCCATTCGCCGGCATTAAAGCAATATCCCTGGTCAATGAAGCTCACCTTGTATTTTCGCTCGCGGGCCTTCTTCCAGAACACCGCTTGTCGTCCGTTGGCATTGCCCAGCCATTTGTCCAGCGCCAGCATGCCGGCGAATACCTCGCGGTTTCTCACCAGTGCCAGCATGGTTTCAGGCAGATAGTCAAAGACCTGGGCTTCCGCGGGATCGCACACATAACGCGCGCCAAACTGCGCTCCCGCCGCGCACAGGACCGGCCGGCCGCTGACTTCGATGCGCAATTCCTTCGTGTTTTGAATCAGCCACTCGCTTACGCGGACGATTTCCGTTGCCGGTACCGGAAGCCCAATATGTTGCGCCAGGCGGGTTGCCAGGAACTCGTTCGCCAGCACTCTAAGATGCTGCGGATTGTTCTGGAATTTGACGACGTAGAAATGGCCGTCCGCAGCCCGCATCAGATGCGCCTGCGCACCGCCGCGCATTCGCCGGACGTGTTGTATTGCTTCCGTAGGCATTGGAGGCAGTAGTTAGTACGTAGCATGGAACGCCAAGTGCTAGGTACGGGTGCCGGCATACTCCTTCATAAAATCTTCCACGCTCTCCACGTAGACATCGGCGAAGTCGGCGACGTCGCGCTTGGACTGGATCAGCGCGATGGCATCTTCCAGCGGCCAATCCAGGGCGCAGAGAATCGCCAGCGCCATCATGGGTGCGCGATGAACGCCCGCCGCGCAATGCACGTAGAGTTTCGCTCCAGGCTCATCCAAGGCCGCCAGCGCAAACTTGACGCCGGTCCGAAACAGGCGGGGCGGTTTAGGCTGAAAATCATCGTCGGTCGGATTGTAAAGGACGGAGATGCCGTACGGCTTGGCCAACGGACGGTCATCGAACTCAGTCTGCATGTCAATGATGTGGCTGATTCCGATACCTGCGAGTTCAGCCATGTTCTCGTCATTCCAAATTCCACCGCCGATGGCGATGCGGTCGGTCACCCAGGTGAGTTCCATGGTTAGATATCTCAGGATATCAGCATCCGGAGCAGTCAGCACTCAGCAGTCAGCAATCAGCCCGGCCCGTCTACTCGTCCGACAAGAACTCTTGAAACACAGAGGGAATGAGTAACCAGAGAGGTGAGAAGAGTTATGATTTTCAATACTCCGTTTCCTCCGTTCCTCTGTATTTCAAAGGTGTTCCCGGGCTGAATGCTGAAGGCTGAGTGCTGACTGCTGATTGCTCCGGCCCTGCACTACAATGTCTCAGCACCATTTCTTCGGAGGACCTATGGACCAGCCCGCGTTGCTGATGGCTCCCCGGCGCAATGAGGACATTGCGCTGGACATGATGAAGTTCATTGCCGCCACCACTGGATACGGCAAAGCTGGCGTGGCCAGCGCCGGATTTCAGGGCGGGACCGAGAACAAAGCGGAAGACTATGCAGGACATCTGCTGGAGCTTTATTCCCGCTGCCTGCATACGGTAAGCGGAAAGAAGTAGATTGGCGCGCATTGCGCCAGCCTGCATTTCTGAGGATAATCGGTGCAGCCGTTCCCGGCTTCGTCTCTGAATCGTTGCTTTGAACCTGCCGAACTACATCACGCTTTCGCGCATAGCAGCCATTCCGCTGATCATCTGGATCCTTACCACGGGCCGCTTCGGCGCCCAGCAACAGACCCTGCGGGTGGTACTGGCCGCGTCTCTTTTTATTCTGGCCTCGATCACCGATGGACTGGATGGCTACCTCGCCCGCCGCCGCGGACAGATCACCACCATGGGCATGCTGATGGACCCGCTGGCCGACAAGCTGATGATTACCGCAGCCTACATCACTCTGGTCCACCTGATGCCCAGCATTGTCAACGTATGGGTCGCCGTGGTGATCATCGCCAGGGAGTTTCTCGTTTCCGGTTTGCGGTCGATTGCGGCCTCAGAAGGCTTCACCATTGAGGCCAGCGAACTGGGCAAGTTCAAAATGGTGGTACAGATTGTCTCCATTGTGGCGACCATTTTTGCCATACGCTGGGACGTATGGAATTTTCCTTACTTTGTTGTCCCGGTCAACCTGATCGCCCACATGGCCATCTGGTTTTTGGTTGCAGTTTCGGTGATCTCCGCGGTGGACTACTTCGTGGGCTTCTGGAAGAAAATCGATAAACGCGTGGAACGTCGCCGCCGCCGCCCGTTTATCCTGAGCCGGCGGAAAAAGAAGGCCCTGCAAGCGGCGGAAGCGGAAGCGAACAATCCGGCAAAAGTGACCTGACTCGCGACCGGAATAGCGCCTGTTCGCCTGAGAAAACAGGTATTATTTTACTAAGCCAAACCTGCGGCATTTGCCCGCGCTGCGCAGGATGGATAGAATCTGCGCCCTGGAAATCCGGCAGTGGCGCCGGATGAATCCGAATAACTGAGAGAGCTATTGAAACGATCAAACAAAATCTGGATTACCCTGGGCATTGCTGTGGTGATCGTAAGCGTGACCGCAGCTTTTATGCTGAACACGCATGACTCTGCCCAGTACTTCACCGAGAAGGTGGACAAAGGAGACATCCGCGACGTGGTGGAAGCCACGGGCACGATCAACGCGGTGATCACGGTCCAGGTGGGTTCGCAGGTGTCGGGGACCATTTCTGAATTGCACGCTGATTTCAACTCGCATGTCACCAAGGGCGAAATCATTGCGCGCATTGAACCGGCGCTGTTTCAGGGAGCGCTGTTGCAGGCCAAGGCCGATCTGGAAAACGCGCGGGCCAACGCGGCTGCCGCCAAGGCCAATCTGGAAAAGGCGAGAGCGACTGAAGTGCAGGCGCACGCGGACTATGAACGCACCAAACCGCTGGTCGCCGACGGCGTACTGAGCGCGCAGCAGCTCGATATTTCCAAGGCCAATGCGGACGCCGCGAAGGCCGCCACTGCAGCTGCGCAAGCGGCCGTCTTGCAAGCGGACGCGCAGGTGAGCCAAAAGGACGCAGCGGTAGCGGTGTCCGAGACCAACCTGCGCTACACGATTATCCGCGCTCCGATTGACGGCACTGTGGTGAGCAGGAGCGTGGACATCGGCCAGACCGTGGCTGCCTCTCTCCAGGCGCCGACGCTGTTTACCATTGCCCAGGACCTGACCAAGATGCAGGTCTATGCCAAGACGGACGAATCGGACGTTGGCCAGATCAAAACGGGCCAGCCCGTCGGCTTCAAAGTAGACGCTTTTCCCGGAGACGTGTTCCGCGGCAATGTTTCCCAGATCAGGATGAATGCCACGACGGTGCAAAACGTCGTCACCTACGACACCATCGTTGATTTCAGCAACCCCGATCTCAAGCTCTTTCCCGGCATGACGGCCTATGTGACCATTCCCGTGGCCACGGCGCACGACGTAGTCAAGGTCCCCAACGCGGCATTACGATATAAGCCGGACCTGAAGCCGGAAGAAATCCGGCAGTTCTATGCCCAATATGGCATCGGAGCGGCGCAGGGCGAAAGCGGACCACGTGCCGAAGGGGGACAGCGCAAAGATCAGCACGCGGCCAACGACATTACCGTGGTCTGGAAAATGTTACCCGACAAAAAGCTGCAACCCGTCCAAATCCGAACGGGAATCACCGACCACACCACCACGGAAGTGGCGCAAGTGCTCAAAGGCGATCTCAGCCCTGGTGATCAGCTTCTCACCGGCTCCAGCCGCAGCAAGACCGGTGGAGGCCCGCTGGGCGGCGGCCGTCCTCCGGGCAGATAGCATGGGCAGCGCACCCACAACGGTACCGGCCGCAGCCATGTCGCCGGACGCGGACACGCGGGCGATCATCCGCGTGGAGGAGGTCCACAAGTACTACGAACTTGGGGACAACCGGGTGCACGCGCTACGCGGTGTCAGTCTGGCGGTGGGCGCCGGAGAATTCGTCGCATTCATGGGCGCCAGCGGCAGCGGCAAGTCAACCTTCATGAACATTCTGGGCTGCCTGGACCAGCCTTCCAGCGGGAGCTACTGGCTGGAAGGCGCTGACGTGTCCACGCTGAACAAGAAACAGCTTGCCGGCATTCGCAATCAGAAGATTGGCTTTGTGTTCCAGGGGTTCAATCTTCTGGCCCGGACCACAGCGCTGGAAAACGCGGAACTTCCCGGATTCTATGCGCGGGTCACGCCAGCGGAGCGCGTCCGCCGGGCCAAGGTGGCTCTGGAGATGGTCGGACTGGGCGACCGCATGGACCACTTTCCGTCGCAGCTTTCCGGCGGACAGCAACAGCGCGTGGCCATTGCCCGCGCCCTGGTCAACCAACCGTCCATTTTGCTGGCGGACGAACCTACCGGCAATCTTGACAGCCGCACTTCCGTGGAAGTGATGGAGATTTTCCAGAAGCTCAATCAGGAGCGCGGGCTGACCATTGTCCTGGTGACACATGAGATTGATATCGCCCAGTTCGCCAAGCGCGCCGTCATTTTTCGCGATGGAAAGATACGCAAAGATGAAGCCATCACCGGCCGGCTGCATGCCGCCGAAGTTCTGAAAACCTTGCCCGTTCTCGAGGACTGACCGTAATGGACACCATGGCCACAATCCGGATTGCGTTGCGCGCGCTGGCGCGTAACAAAATGCGTTCCGGCCTGACCATGCTGGGGATCATCATTGGCGTGGGCGCGGTGATCGCCATGGTGGCGCTCGGCCAGGGAGCGCGGGAGCAGGTGCAGAAGCAGATCGCGGCCATGGGGTCCAACATGCTGTTCGTCGGCGCCGGCAATTTCAACCGCGGCGGCATACAGTTGGGGGCAGGCAATATGCAGACCTTGAAGTATGCAGACCTGCTGGCCATGCAGCGGGAGTGTCCTGCCGTGGCCCTGGCTGCTCCCGGAGTCACCACCGGCTCCCAGGTGGTCTTTGGCAATGACAATTGGGGCACGCGAATTACCGGGACCGAGCCGCAGTATTTTGACATTCGCGAATGGCCCTTGGTGGAAGGCGCCAGCTTTACCATGGACGACGTGCAAGCCTCAGCCAACATCGCGGTGATCGGCGAAACGGTGCGCAAGAACCTGTTCAGCGCCACGGACCCGATCGGCCAGACCATCCGCATCAAGAACCTTTCTTTTCATGTGGTGGGTGTGCTGAGCCCAAAGGGCCAGTCTTCCGGCATGGGAGACGACCAGGACGATGTCATCTTTGTCCCCATTACCACTCTGCAAAAGAAGATCACCGGGCAGAACTGGCTGCGTTTTATCTTTGTCTCGGCCAAATCCAAGGAGGAGACTTACGCGGCCCAGCAGCAGATTGCCGTATTGTTACGCGACCGGCACAAGATCCCGCCGGGACAAGGCGATGATTTTACCGTCCGCAACCTGGCTGATATCGCCGCGGCGGCCGATGAGTCCGGGCTGGTTATGACCCTGCTGCTCTCTTCCATTGCCGGCGTCTCGCTGCTCGTAGGCGGCATTGGAATTATGAACATCATGCTGGTCTCGGTCACCGAGCGCACGCGGGAGATTGGCATCCGCATGGCGATCGGGGCCACGGAAAACGACGTACAGCGCCAGTTCCTTATGGAAGCCGTCACGCTGAGTATTATCGGCGGTTCAGTGGGAATTATTCTGGGCGTCATTGTTTCGGTGCTGATTCCTTATGTGTTCGGTTCGGCCGTTTCGGTGTCCCTGCTGGCCGTGACGAGCGCAGCACTGTTCTCCGCGGCAGTCGGAGTTTTTTTCGGCTACTATCCCGCGCGCAAAGCAGCGCGGCTCGACCCGATAGAGGCCTTGCGGTACGAATAAGGGTCTCTAATCCCCCGCCGGTCCCAGAGCCGGCTTGGATTGTGCCGGACGCTTGTGTGCCGCTTTCCATTTGGCCACGCGCAGGCGAAAACGGTCCATGTACAGATAGACCACCGGAGTGGTGAAGAGCGTGAGGGCCTGGCTCACGATCAACCCGCCGACAATGGCGATGCCCAGTGGCCTGCGGAGTTCAGCCCCGTTCCCGGTTCCCACTGCCAGGGGTACGCCGCCCAACATCGCCGCCATGGTGGTCATCATGATGGGCCGGAAACGCAGGATGCAGGACTGGAAGATCGCCTCTTCCGGACTCTTGTTCTCCGCGCGCTCGGCCTGGATGGCAAAATCAATCATCAGGATGGCGTTCTTTTTTACAATGCCGATCAGCAAGATGATCCCGATTAAGGCGATGATGTTGAGGTCATTCTTAGTCAGCATGAGTGCCAGGAGCGCCCCTACACCGGCAGAGGGCAGCGTCGAAAGAATAGTGATGGGGTGGATGTAACTCTCGTAGAGTATGCCGAGCACAATGTAGACGGTGACCAGCGCCGCGAGGATCAGCACGGGCTGGTTGCTCAGCGAACTCTGGAAGGCCGCCGCCGCGCCCTGGAAGCTGCCCGATACCGATGCCGGCATGCCAATGTCGCGTTTGGCGTTTTCGAGAACTTTGGTTGCATCGCCGAGAGCGCCTCCGAGAGCAAGGTTGAAAGATATGGTGACCGCCGGATATTGGCCCTGGTGGTTTACCTGGAGCGCGGTACTGGACGGCGCATACCTGGTAAAGGCCGAGAGCGGGACCTCCGATCCGTTGGAGGAATGGACATAGACACTCGATAGCGCGTCGGTGCCGGGCTGCAACCTTGGATCAACTTCCATGACTACGTGGTACTGGTTCAACTGGCGGTACATCGTGGAAACCTGGGCTTGGCCAAAAGATTCATATAAGACCTGGTCTACCTGTGCGGAAGCAACGCCCAACCGCGAAGCGGTTTCCCGGTCTACGATCACCTGGGCGGCCAACCCTTTGTCCTGTTGATCACTGTTGACGTCTTTGAGTTGGGGCAGCGTACGCAACTTGTTCAGGAGCCGCGGCGCCCACGTGTTGAGGTCTTGCAGGTTTTCCGACTGCAGCGTGTATTGAAATTGGGCGTTGCTCTGCCGGCCGCCGATCTGGAGGTCTTGTGTCGCCTGCAGAAAGAGCGTGGCGCCCGGCACCACGGCCAGCTTGGGACGCAGGCGGGCGATCACCTGGTCCACGGTGGATTTCCGCTGGCCAATGGGCTTGAGCGTCACGAACATGCGTCCTCCGCCTCCACCCGGGCCACCGCCGCCGGCAAATCCAACGACCGTCGCCACGTCAGGGTCGCTTTGTACGATGGACACGAACGTGGCCATCTTGGCCTTCAGGGCGGGGAATGCTATGTCTTGCTCGGCTTGTACTCCACCGCCCAATCGGCCTGTGTCCTGTTGCGGGAAGAATCCCTTGGGCGCAATGATGTAGAGATATACGCTGAGACCAGCAGTGGCGATGGTGACCAGCAACGTCAGCATTTGATGCCGCAGTACCCAGCCTAAGCTTCCGCGATATATCTTCAGGATGAAGTCAAACCCTTTTTCGCTGGCGCCGTACACCTTTCCATGTTTTTGCTGGTCCACGGGGCGCAGGAACTTGGCGCACATCATGGGGGTCAGGGTGAGCGAGATCAGCAGCGAAACGCCGATGGCCGTACTCAGCGTGACTGCGAATTCGCGAAACAGGCGGCCAATAATACCTTGCATCAGGAGAATTGGAATGAATACAGCTACCAGTGACGTGCTCATGGAAAGCACGGTGAACCCGATTTCCCGCGCGCCTTTGAAGGCGGCAGCCACTGGAGTCATGCCCCCTTCGATATGCCGGGTGATGTCTTCAATGACCACAATGGCGTCATCCACCACAAATCCGGTGGAGATAGCCAGCGCCATCAGTGACAAGTTGTCAATGCTGTAGCCGGCCAGATACATCACGCCAAACGTCCCGATCAGGGACAAAGGCACGGATACGCTGGGAATGAAAGTTGCCCGGCCGTTGCGCAGGAAAATAAAAACCACCATCACCACCAGAGCAATGGAAAGGCAGAGCGAGAACTGAGTGTCCTTGACCGAAGCTCGGACTGTGGTTGTGCGATCGAGGACCACGTCAACGTGGATCGCGGCGGGAATTGAGGCCTGCAGTAGAGGCAAGACCGCCCGTACACGGTCCACGGCGTTAATAATGTTGGCGCCGGGCTGGCGAAAGACAATCATCAGGACGGCGGGCTTTCCATTCGCCAGACCGGCGTTGCGGACGTCTTCCACGGAATCCTGCACATCAGCCACGTCCTGCAGGCGGACGATGCCTCCATTCTTGTCGTGAGCGACAATCACGGTCTGGTACTGGTAAGCCTGCTTCAGTTGGTCATTGGCGGTGATTTGCCAGGTGTTGAAGGCGTTCGAAACTTCTCCCTTGGCCTGGTTGGCATTGGCCGTATTCAAGGCTGTGGCTATTTGTTCAATCCCAATTCCAAATTTGTTCAGCAGCATGGGATTTACTTCCGCGCGTACCGCGGGCTTCGCGCCTCCACCCACAAACACCTGGCCTACGCCGGGGACCTGCGCCACCTTTTGGGACAGAATGGAGTCCGCCGCGTCATAGATTTTCGGCAGCGGAACGGTATCGGAAGTAAGGCCCAGAATCATGATGGGAGCGTCCGCGGGGTTGCTCTTGCGCCAATTCGGCCGTGTAGGCAGATTGGCGGGCAACTGGCCGAGCGAGGCGTTGATGGCGGCCTGCACGTCGCGGGCGGCGGCATCAATATTCCGGTTCAAATCAAACTGCAAAGAGATGCTGGTGGACCCCAGGCCGCTGCTCGAGGTCATCTGGTTGACCCCCGCGATGCGTCCAAACTGGCGCTCCAGGGGCGTTGCCACGGAAGAAGCCATGGTCTCCGGGCTGGCGCCAGGCAATCCGGCAGAAACCGAAATGACCGGATACTCCACCTGGGGCAGAGGCGCAACCGGCAATTGCGTGTAGGCCAGAGCTCCGGCCAGCAGCAGGGCGAGCGTAAGCAGAGAAGTCGCGATCGGACGCCGTATGAAGGGAGCGGAAATATTCATCAGTCTGCTCCGGACGGTTCTTTGACCGGGTCAATCGTATTGCCAAGATTGAAGCGTCCAAATCGAGCGGCCAGCCGGTCGAACCACAGGTAGATCACGGGCGTGGTGTACAGCGTGAATGTCTGACTCAGGACCAGTCCGCCGATGATGGTGATTCCCAGCGGATGGCGCAGTTCGGAACCCGTGCCCCGGCCGAGCGCGAGCGGTACCGCGCCCAGCAGCGCTGCCATAGTGGTCATCATGATGGGCCGGAAGCGCAGCAGGCTCGCCTGAAAAATCGCTTCTTCCGGAGGCTTGCCTTCACCGCGCTCCGCTTCCAGGGCGAAGTCAATCATCATGATGGCGTTCTTCTTCACGATACCGATCAACAAGATGACGCCAATCAACGCCACGACGGAGAGATCGTTGTGTGTCAGGATCAACGCGAGGATGGCGCCGACGCCGGCAGACGGCAAGGTGGAGAGAATCGTGAGCGGATGAATGTAGCTTTCATACAGCACGCCAAGCACGATGTACACGGTAATCAGCGCCGCTAGAATCAGCAACGGCTCGGAGGCCAGCGAGTTTTGAAAGGCCGCGGCCGTTCCCTGAAAACTCGCATGAATGCTGGCCGGCATGCCCAGGTCCTGTTCCGTCTGCGCGATGGCTTTGGTTGCAGCACCGAGCGATTCTCCGGGCGCCAGGTTGAATGAAACGGTGACCACAGGGAACTGGCCCTGGTGGTTGATGGTCAACGAGGTCCGGGAAGATTCGAAGTGGCTGAAGGTGGCCAGCGGGACCTGCGTACCCGTGCTCGACTTTATGTAAATGTCCTTGAGCGCGCCCGGGTCCTGGCGAAACTGCGGGTCCACTTCCAGAACCACGTGATATTGATTGAGCTGGGTGAAGATAGTGGAGACCTGGCGCTGTCCGAACGCGTCGTAGAGCGTGTCATCAATAGCTTGTGGCAGGATCCCAAAGCGCGCGGCTGTATCCCGGTCAATGACCAGGTCGGCCTTGAGTCCCCCGACCTGCTGGTCGCTGGCCACGTCGCGCAGCACGGGCTGCTGCCTGAGTTTGTCCACGATCCGCGTGGCCCAGTCGCTGAGTTCGACAGCATCGGCGTCTTCCAGCGAGTATTGATACTGCGTGCGGCTCACGCGGTCTTCCACCGTCAAGTCCTGCACCGGCTGCATGTAGAGGGTGATTCCTTCAACCTCGGCCAGTTGCGGCTGCAGCCGCAGGATGACGTCGGAGGCCGTAGAGTTGCGCTGGTTGTGGGCCTTCAGGTTGATCTGTATGCGGCCGCTGTTTTCGGTGGTGTTGGTGCCATCAATGCCGATAAACGATGACAAGCTGGCCACGTCAGGGTCCTTCAGGATCACTTGTGCCAGCTTTTGCTGGCGCTGCGCCATGGACTCAAACGAAGAATTCTCGGGGGCCTCGGAGATTCCGAGAATCACGCCGGTGTCCTGCACCGGAAATAGGCCCTTGGGAACAATGAAGTAGAGATAGAGCGTCAAAGCCAGTGCGCCAACCGTGAGGAGCAGAGTGGTCGGTTGGTGCTTAAGCACCCACTTCAGCGTGCGGCCGTAAAATTCGATGATCCGTTCATAGAACCGTTCGGAAGCCTGAAACAAACGTCCATGTTTGGCCTGTGCCGGGTTCTTGAGCAAACGCGACGCCATCATGGGAGTGAGGGTAAGTGAAACCCCGGCTGAGACCAGGATGGTAACGCTCAAAGTCACGGCAAACTCCCGGAAGAGCCGGCCCACGATGTCTCCCATGAACAGCAGCGGGATCAGCACGGCAATGAGGGATACCGTCAACGAAATAATCGTGAAGCCGATCTGCGCCGAGCCTTTGAGGGCAGCTTCCAGCGGAGTGTGGCCTTCTTCCAGGAAACGATCAATGTTTTCGATCATTACGATGGCGTCATCCACAACAAAGCCGGTGGAAATGGTGAGCGCCATCAGCGAGAGGTTGTCCAGGCTGTAGCCCAGCAGGTACATGACCGCAAACGTGCCCACAATGGAAAGCGGCACGGCAACGCTGGGAATAATCGTGGCCGAAAGGTTGCGCAGGAACACGAAGATGACCATCACCACCAGGCAAACAGTAAGCATCAATTCGAACTGGACGTCCTGTACCGACGCGCGAATGGTCTCCGTGCGATCGGTGAGGATGGAAACTTTGACCGAAGAAGGCAGCGCTCCTTGAAGCTGCGGCAACACCGTCTTGATGCTGTCCACCACGTTAATGATGTTGGCCCCCGGCTGCCGCTGAATATTTACGATCACCGCCGGAGACAGGTTCATCCAGGCCGCCTGCTTGCTGTTTTCCGCGCCATCAATGACTGTGGCCACGTCGGACAGGTGCACGGGCGCGTTGTTGCGATAGGCTACAACCACGGACTTATACTCGGCACTGGACAATAACTGGTCATTGCTGGCAATGGTGAAGGACTGGCGCGGCCCTTCCAGGATCCCCTTGGCTTGGTCCACGTTGGCCAGGCCCAGGGCCGTCCGCACGTCTTCCAGGCTCAAGCCGTACGAGGCCAGCGTGGTGGGGTTGGCCTGAATTCGCACCGCCGGCTTCTGGCCGCCGCTGATGGAAACCATACCGACCCCGGAAAGCTGTGAGATCTTCTGCGCGAGGACCGTGTCCGCCAGGTCTTCCACTTTGGTCAGCGGCAGGCTGTCCGATGTCAGCGCCAGCGTCAGGATAGGAGCATCGGCCGGGTTAACTTTGCTGTAAATAGGCGGATTCGGCAGATTGCGGGGCAGAAACGTTGCGGCCGCATTGATGGCCGCCTGGACTTCCTGCTCGGCAATGTCAATATTCAGGTCCAGGTTGAACTGCAGCGTGATGACCGAACAGCCGTAGGAACTGCTGGAAGTCATCTGGTTCAGTCCGGGCACCTGTCCAAACTGGCGTTCCATGGGCGCCGTAACGGACGAGGCCACCACTTCAGGTCCGGCGCCGGGATAGAACGTCGTGACCTGAATGGTCGGGTAATCCACCTGGGGCAGAGCGGAGACCGGCAACTGACGGTAAGCCACAATGCCGACCAGCAGCAGCCCGATCATCAGAAGGGAAGTCGCCACCGGGCGCAGGATGAATATGCGTGAAGGACTCATTTTTGTGCAGGTTTCGCAGGTCGCGCGGGTTTCTGTCCCGCGTCTCCGCCCGCGTTTCCACCATTACCGCCGGTTTCGGTGCGGAAATCCACCTTACTGCCTTGCGTAAGCTTGTCCTGACCGTCGGTCACGACAATCTCCCCTGGGTTCAGGCCGTGATCGACGGAAGTCTGGGTGGCTGTCGCGTAGCCGATCGTAACGGTGCGCATGTCTACCGTCTTGTCCGGCTTGACGGTGAAAACGTAAGTGCCTTGAGAGCTGCGCTGAATGGCCGCGGACGGGATGACCGTGTTGTTCTTTCGCGTTTCCAGAAGCAGATGAATGTTGATGAATTGATTGGGCCACAGGGAACTGTCGCGGTTTTCAAACACCGCTTTCAGTTTTCCCGTGCCGGTTGCCGGATCAATCTGGTTGTCGATGGTCAGCAACGTCCCGCTGGCCAGCTTGGTTTGATCGTCGCGGCTGTAAGCGTCCACTGGGAGCTTGGTCGCCTTCATGTGCTGGGACACGGACTGAAGATTATCTTCCGGCAGAGTGAACGTGGCGGCGATAGGCTGCAACTGTGTCAGGACCAGAAGCCCGTTGGGATCGGCCGCGTGCACCATGTTGCCGATGTCAACCTGGCGGAGCCCAACTCGTCCATTGACCGGCGCGTAAATATGAGTGTAGGTCACGTTGAGCTTTGCGGTCTGGACCTGTGCTTCGTCGGAGCGGACAGCGCCTTCAAGCTGCCCGGCCTGGGAGGCCTGTGTGTCTAATTGCTGCTTGGCAATGACGCCGTCCTTGAAGAGCTCCTGGTCCCTCACCAGGTTGACCTGTGCGTCTTTGAGAGCTGCCTGGTCTTTAAAGAGATTCGCCTGGGCCTGACTCAGCGCCGCCTCATAGGGTCGCGGATCGATTACGGCGAGAAGGTCTCCTTTCTTCACGTTTTGCCCCTCCCGAAAAGCAATCTGTACCAGTTGTCCATCGAGCCGGGGTTTGATGACTACCGTGTTAAAAGCCTCGACTGAACCGAGGCCGTTGAGAAACACAGGCACATCACGGCTTTCGGCTTTGGCAATGGCGACGGGAATAGACTGTCCGCCGCCACCACCCTTTTTCTGGTTTCCGCCGGATTGCGGAGGAATGGGAGCGTTTGCGCATCCCAGCAAGTAGAGCATGAAGGCGGCAGCCAGGCTGCTCCGGAATACCGGCCAAAATAACCTGCGGTTAAACATCCATCTCCTTGAGGGGGTGAGTCTCAAAACAACTGGCTTCACAGGGCAAAGGCGGCTCACAGTATACAGGCGGCGAGCAGCCCAGTCTGTGCTCAAATGATCTTCATCATTCGAAATTCAAATTTGATGGGCGAGCGAGCGGCACTTTGATTGGACGCGTTGCCAGAA